>DATAZE010000024.1:0-279353 GCA_036272195.1 Verrucomicrobiia bacterium
AACCACGGCTTCATACAAAGCGTCCTTGCTTTTGAAATAATAATACAACAGCGCCTTGTTCACTCCCGCCGCATCCGCGATCTCGTCAGTGCGCGCGCCCGCGAGGCCGGTTTGGGCAAAAATGCGCCCGGCGGTTGCGAGAATAATCGCCCGGGATCTTTCACTATCCCGGCGCTGGGGTTTGACAGCTTTCGTTTTCAAATCGTCTTAACTAACTAGATAGTTAATACATTCTGTCGAATCCGTCAAACAAATCCATGCCTGAACGGCCGACTCAGGAAAGGAGTGGGGAATTCATTCCGCGCAGATCTCAAAAGAAACTGGGGGCTGAAAAATCCCCAGAACCCGCCGGCTGAAAGCTTGCGCTACAGCGTAGCGCGGACATTCCGGTTCACAGGCTGGAGCGATTTTCCTGTCGCTGGCTCTCATCCACTTTTAATCACACGCAAAGACGCCTCTTTTCCGCCTTTCGGCTTGACCCATCCGCAGTATGTGACAGTCTCTCTGGGCGAAACTTAGGGAACTTTGCCGGTTGCCGCAGTTTCCAGAATTGGCGTAAGCCGATTCCAAGGGTTTGGAGAGATGGCCGAGTGGCTGAAGGCGGCGGTTTGCTAAACCGCTGTACGGTCAAAAGCCGTACCGGGGGTTCGAATCCCCCTCTCTCCGCCATAAAGCTCGGCATTCACCCAGCAATAATCATGAAACTCATCTCTCTCCTGCTCGTGCTTCCATTAGGCTTTTGTGGCGAGGCTCTCGCTCAGGAATCACTGCCGCGCGGCACTCCGGAATCCCAGGGCGTTTCTTCACAGGCGATTCTTTCTTTCCTGCAGGCGGCGGACACCAACATTAATACCATGCACAGCGTCATGATTGTGCGCCACGGCCAGGTGATCGCCGAAGCATGGTGGAAGCCCGAGGCAGCCGACAAGCCGCACATCCTGAATTCGGTCAGCAAGAGTTTCACTTCCACGGCAATCGGTCTGGCGATTCACGAAGGAAAATTGAGCTTGAACGACCCGGTGCTGAAGTTTTTCCCAGAGGATGCACCCGCAGACCCTTCAGAGAACTTGAAAGCGATGACGGTGCGCGACCTGCTCACCATGACGTGCGGTCACGATACGGAACCGAAAGCGGACAGCACCGGTCCTTCGGTGAAAAAATTCCTATCGCATCCCGTGCTGCACAAGCCGGGCACGCACTTCCAGTATAACACGATGGGCGCCTACACTCTTTCTTCCATCATCACCAAAGTCACCCACCAGACTGCTTTGGAATATCTGACGCCGCGTTTATTCAAGCCGCTGGGAATCGAAAATCCGCGTTGGGACCAGAGCCCGGAGGGTAATTCCCTCGGCGGTTACGGGCTATATATCCGCACCGAAGATATCGCGAAATTCGGCCAGCTCTACTTACAAAAGGGAAAGTGGCAAGGGAAACAGATCGTGCCGGAGGAATGGGTGGAGCAGGCCACGCGGAAGCAGGTGCCCAACGACGAGGAGGGCCACGCAAAAATGGGTGATGATTGGAAACAGGGCTACGGTTTTCAGTTTTGGCGCTGTCAACATAACGCATTCCGAGGCGATGGCGCGGGCGGACAATTTTGCGTGGTCATGCCCGATCAGGATGCCGTCGTAGCCATCACGGCAGATCACGCCAACATGCAAATGGAACTAAACGATATTTGGAATTACCTCCTGCCGGCTTTCGAATCTCACGCACTGCCGGAGGACACGGCGACGCAGGAAAAGCTCCACGGCGCCGAAGACCGCCTCGTTGCGCAAGCCCAGCGGAAGGACAATTAATCCCGCTCGAATTTGAGCCGTCCGCAAGGCGGGTATTAAAGGCTCGATGCGCCATCCGCCGCGCCAGTTTTTTCGGGTAGGGTAAGAGCCTATGGAGACTTCCGGGCGAACTTCCGACGATGGACTAAAGGATTATCTTATGCCCAAGGGCTGAGAAATCCGTTGTTCAAAACGAGCGATCCGGAAATCGCAATAACCCGAATTTAATGAGCGCCTTGGACCCAAAGATGATCCTGATCGTGGAAGACCACGAGGACGACGCCAAGTTGCTTCAACTCATGCTCACCAACGGTGGGGTTGTGAATCCGACCCGAATCGCGCTTTGCGCGGAGGAAGCCGTTACCTATTTGACCGATCTGCCTCCGTATTCCAATCGCGCGCTTTATCCGCTGCCTTCGGTTATTTTTGTGGATTTAAAATTGCCTGGGATTGACGGTTTTGAGTTTCTGCGATGGCTGCGAGCGCGCGAGGAATTGAAAGGTGCTTTCATCGTGGTCCTGAGCGGGGCGGGAGACCTGATCTCCATTCAGGCCGCTTATGCGCTGGGTGCCAATTCATTTTTCATCAAGCCTTGCCGCGCCGCTGATCTGGAAAATCTCGTTTTGGCCTATCCCAGCCCGTGGATGCGTGCTATTATCCCTCCGTCCCTCACCGGGACGCCAGCGGAGCCGCTGCCCCCGGGGTAAAGACCCTATGGCGAAGGTGTTCGGGTGGGACGATAGTAAGGGCCGTAACGGAGTAATGTTATGAACTGGGGATTGTTCGAATCGTTTTGCGAGATGCTGGAGAGCATCCCGATAAAGGCCGTGCTTCGCGCGGCAGACGCCGAGCGTAAAATGGTGGAGGAGGATCTCAAAAGAAAGCGGGCAGAGCCCGACGAAGGCGTCATTTCGGTCCTGTGCTTCTGTAATTTCCTATCGCTGGCGATGCGTGGCATTCACGCTTCCCTCTCGGCATTGCCTTTCGAGCATCAAGCGTTTTACGCCCGGATCGTGCAACAGTTGGTTGACGCGGGAGAACTTCCTTCTGGGATCAAAAGCCATTTCGAACGCACTTTTTTGCCTGCTCCGGACAAAAGAGAAGCACTGGCGTCCGCCCAAAGTAGGACCTACGGGAACAACGAACGGTTTGCTTAAAACTTAAACTGACAATTAACACACCATAAAAACTTCATTCTGCAGCCGGTTGGGGAGGACAACAGGCGGCGAAACGTACCACTATGTTTAGCCACCTTCACTTACTTATTATAGACGATTCCGAAGACGACGCTCTGCTCATCGCGCGCGCGCTCGAAAAAGAGAATTTCAAACTGACCTATCAACGCGTCGAGAGCGCCGGGGAATTAAATGCCGCGCTGGATGCCCGCGTGTGGGACATTATTCTTAGCGATTATTCCATGCCCGGATTCACTGGGGCCGAGGCGCTGGAACTTTGCCGGCAGAAAGCGTTCGACGCCCCGTTCATGATTGTCTCGGGAAGAATCGGCGAAGAGGTCGCCGTGGACATGATGAAAGCGGGCGCGTCCGATTACGTGATGAAGGACGATCTTCCCCGGCTCGCTCCCGCCGTTAATCGCGAACTGCGCGCCGCGCGGGAACGGAAAATTCGCCGCCAGGCACAACTCGCCATGGCGCATCTGGCTTCGATCGTCGAGACCTGCGATGACGCCATCATCAGCCAGACCCTCGGCGGCACCATCCTGAGCTGGAATTCCGGCGCGGAACAAATGTTCGGCCACACCGCCGCTGACATGGTGGGGGAATCCATCGAGAATTTGGTCCCGCACGAACAGCACCACGAAATTTCTGCCATCCGGGATGTGATTGAGAACGGTCGCCGGGTCGAACGCATCGAAACAGTTCGCCGACGGCGCGATGGGTCGGCCATTGACGTTTCCATCACGGTTTCGCCCATCAAAAATAGCGAGGGGGTCATTCAGGGAGCGTCCATCATCTTGCGCGACGTCACTGAGCGCAAGCGGCAGGAAAAAGAGCGCTTGCGCCTGATCGAGGAATTGACGGCAGCGTTAAGGCACGTGAAGACTCTCAACGGCCTTTTGCCGATCTGTGCGTCCTGTAAAAAAATCCGCAATGACAGCGGTTATTGGGAGCAAGTGGAGACTTATATTCGAAGCCGGTCCAACGCGGAATTCACTCACGGCATCTGCCCGGACTGTGTGCGATTATTGTATCCCGAATACCAGGCCATTCTCCAACGCACCCCGCAGGCTTCGCAATAGCAGTAGGAATAATCCCTATTCGCAAACGCGCGGAAAGATGGCATGTGATGGGCAGGATGAAAACACGCAGAGGATCGACAACGATTTCCCTCCAAAACGCCCTGCGACTCAGAAGCGCGGAACTATGGTTGCAATTGGGACAGCCCATGCAGGCGCTTTCCGAACTCCAGCACGTGCCTTTGCGCATTCGCAAACATCCGGAAGCCATGCGAGTCTGCCGTTCCATTTACCAAGCGGTACTGGATTGAGTGTATACCTCGAACGGTGATCCACTTCGCGCGCTGCAGATTTGCACGCCTCTTTTGCCGGCATTTTCCATCAAGGGCTCGCTCAAAAATTTTCCCTCCCTCGCTGCGACGAGCGAGAGAGGGAGGCAGGGGTGTACTTGGGGCTGGCCGCGTAGGGAAAATGAAATTTACCTCGTCTCAATAGGGGTCATATCTTTTAACACCGGCGAGTTCCGCACCACCAGGCCTCTCACGTTTTCAAATCGGGCGGTTCGTTCGCCGTCCGCAGGCTGCGTTCCGGTGACGTCCTTTGTGGCTGGCAATTGCGCCTTGAAATTATCGATTTCCAGCCCATCCACATCCGAGCAGACCATGGCCGGGCGTCCATCTTCTTTTTCCACGCTAAGATTGATGTTCGCTAATTCCAGGCCGCGCACGTGACTGGCAAAAACACCATACGCCGGCATGACACCGTGCGGCTCAGGATAGCCTGTGCCCAATTCCGGCGGCATTTTTTTCGCTTGTTCCTTCGTGCCGCCGCCCTTGCAAACGAGGCGGATATTTTCCAATCGCAAACCTTCAATCGGCTGTTCCGGCAGGCCAAAAATCTGGATGCCGCCGTTCGCCGAAACGCCGTCGGCGGTCACGTTCGAAATCAGCACGTTCCGCATCCGGCTTGGTTGCTTCACTTCCGGCCCACGATTGCGTTTGCCGGTGGTCACATAAATCGCATACGACGGCACGTCCATCATCGTGATGTTGTTGATATTGATATTTTCCAGCACGCCGCCGTCCACTTCTTCCAGCGCCAGACCGCGACAGGAACGAAACACGCAGTTCGCAACGGTCACGTTGCGGAAGCCGCCATTCGCTTCAGTGCCAAATTTCAGACGCCCATTGCCGTTGCCGTTCGCTTTGGGCTTGAGCGTGCCGTCAATCAACGAGCCAATTTCAAAGCCGGACATCATACAGTTCACAATGGTCATGTTCTCGGTAATGACGTTGCGCCCCAGGGCGAACGAGCTTTTGGGGCAGAGTCCGTCGTCGTTAGGTGAATTGATGCGACAATTGGAAACCATCACGTTGCGGCAGCAATCGATGTCGATGCCGTCGCGGTTCGTATCCATGGTGACGTTGTCCACCGTCATGTTGTCACAACCCGTAGTTAGAATTGCGAAATGGCCGCCACGGAAAATAGTGATGTCACGTAAGACGACGTTGCGGCACAATTTGAGGGCAATGGCTTTGTTGCCAAGGCGCGCGAGTTTGACGTCGCCCGACGCCGGGGCCGGGTGTTGCCAATCCTTGAATCCGTCAACATCATCCTGCTTCCCGTCACCTGCCGAAAGCGCGCTGCCATTGATCATCCCCTGCCCCGTGATGGATACATTGGTCAGGCCCTCGCCGTAGATCAGGCTGTTGCGGAAATACGTGTGGCCGCCATCCTGGTAAGCCGTGCCTTCCCAATGTTTCGGCTCATCGTAGGCGTTCATGTTCTGCGGCGCGGCAAGAATCGTCGCGCCCATATCAATGAACAGGTGGATGTTGCTCGCCAGATGAATGGTGCCGCTGAGATAAGTTCCCGGCGGCAAATAAACCGTCCCGCCGCCCGCCTCCGTCGCAGCCTGAATCGCTTTATCAATGGCCGGGCTGTCGAGAGTTTTCCCATCGCCGGTCGCGCCATAGCTGCGCACGTTGTAGAACGATTTGTCTCCGGTATCGGCTGCGATGGCTGATTGCAAAATCGCTTGCCCAAGAACCAGTGCAGCGAGGAGAAGAGACGGTCGTGCCAGGAGGTTTTTCATTTGTTCGGTTCGGACTGTATCAACTGCGCTCGGGGATTCAACCCCGACAACTTGCATTTGACCCATTGATTTGTGCACCGTCAGACGCACGCGCCTCGCGACAAGGTTACACCATGAACATTTTTGGCGCGCAACTTGGGGTGAATGCCCCGTTTCCCTTCCTGCCGCATCTCGACAATGTCTATATATGGTCGGACAAGATACCGTTCATCACCGCTGGCAGGCTCAGTCCATGTCCGCCGACGGCCGAAATTTTTCAGACCGCAGAATGCCCGTTGGCGCTGAAGTCGTGGAAGGTGGCGTGCATTTCCGGGTGTGGGCGCCAAAGTCGCGAAAGGCGGCTGTGCAGCTCACTTCGCCCGGGAATGGCGAAATGAGAAATTTCCCGCTCGAACAGGAATCGGACGGTTATTTCTCCGGTCTCGTTCCGGAAGCGCGAGCGAACATGCTTTACAAGTATCAACTCGACTCCGGCGCTTTTCCCGACCCGGTATCGCGTTTTCAGCCAGAAGGTCCGCATGGCCCGTCGCAAATTATTGATCCGAACACTTTTCGTTGGAGCGATTCTGCGTGGCGCGGCGTCCCCCGCGACGGGCAGATCATTTATGAGATGCACATCGGCACCTTCACGCCTGAGGGCAGATGGAGTTCGGCGATCGAGCAACTGCCGGAGTTGGCTGCGCTGGGAATCACCATGCTCGAAGTCATGCCGGTGGCGGATTTCCCCGGACGTTTCGGCTGGGGTTACGATGGCGTGGATCTTTTTGCACCCACGCGCTTATATGGCGCGCCGGACGATTTCCGCGAGTTCGTGGACCGCGCGCATGCGCTGGGAATGGGCGTCATTCTCGATGTGGTTTACAATCACATCGGGCCGGATGGCAATTATCTGAAGGAATTCGCACCCGACTATTTTACCAACCAATATCAGAATGAATGGGGCGAGGCGCTAAACTTCGACGGCCCGAACTCCGGTCCGGCGCGTGAGTTTTTTATCGCGAATGCCGGATACTGGATTGACGAATTTCACCTGGACGGCTTGCGCCTCGATGCGACACAGCAGATTTTTGACAAATCGGAAGACCACGTCCTCGCGGCCATAAACCGGCGCGTTCGCGAAGCCGCGCATGGCCGCTCCACGTATATTGTTGCGGAAAATGAAGCACAGAATTCCGCGCTCGTTCGCGCGCCCGAGCAAGGCGGCTACGGCCTGGATGCCTTGTGGAACGACGATTTTCATCACAGTGCCACCGTCGCGGTCACCGGCCATAACGAGGCGTATTATTCCGATCATCGGGGTCATCCACAGGAATTTATTTCCGCGATGAAATACGGATACTTGTTCCAGGGACAATGGTATTCCTGGCAAAAAAAAACGCGCGGTCTGCCAACGATCGGATTGCAACCGGCGAATTTCGTAAACTGCATCCAGAACCACGATCAAATCGCGAATTCCCTTAGCGGCATTCGCCTGCACGAACTCACCAGCCCGGGACGCCTCCGCGCTACGACCGCCCTGCTCTTGCTCGGTCCGGGCACTCCCATGCTGTTTCAAGGACAGGAATTTGCCGCGTCCGCGCCGTTTTTATTTTTTGCCGATCATAATCCTGAGCTCGCAAAACTCGTGGCCGTCGGCCGCCGGAAATTTCTCGAACAATTTCCCAGCATCGCCCGTCCCGAATCCGCGGCATGCCTGTGCAACCCGGAATTGGAAACTACTTTTCAGCGTTGCAAACTTGATTTTGGCGAACGCGAACGGCATGCGCATTATTACGAACTCCATCGCGACTTGATAAAATTACGCCGCGAGGAAGTTGTTTTCCGTCATCCACGTCCCGACGGCGTGGACGGCGCGGTGCTGGGGACAGAAGCGTTTGTTCTGCGTTTTTTTGGGGATGAAGGTGACGATCGCCTTTTGCTGGTGAATCTTGGAGCGGACCTCGAGCTTCGGCAGATGCCGGAACCATTGCTCGCGCCGGTTGAAGGTCGGCCATGGAAAATTTTGTGGTCAAGTGAAGACCCGCGTTACGGTGGCCTCGGCACGCCGCCACTCAGCGCGGAAGGCTGGCGTATTCCGGGCCATGCCGCTTTGGTTTTGACGGTGGATAAAACGTGAGCGTTTGCAGGCCCGGTTACTGCATTTTCCGGAACGACGAAGAAAGGCTGCCACGATATGGAAAAACTGGTTCGCCGAATCAATCTCCGCGATATCGCGGGAGAGAATGCTCGCGCTCATCTCGGCCAGGAATGGCTGGTCACGAATGGACTGGGCGGGTATGCCTCCGGCACAATTTCGGGAGCGGTAAGCTGGCGCTATCACGGCCTGCTCATCGCCGCCCTGCCCTCGCCGCTGGGTCGCGTGGTCATGCTGAATCATCTCGCTGAATCGTTGCGGTTGCCGGATGGCCGGCTCATCCAATTTTGCGGGCATGAATCCAACCCGCGCGACAGTCTCGAGTCCTGCGGAGAATTCCTTGCCGAATTTCGCCTCGAAAACCAGATGCCCGTCTGGCGTTACGAGCTGGAAAATGTCGTCCTGGAAAAAATCCTGGTTCTGCTGCACGGTCAGAACACCGTCCATATCACGTATCGCCTGCTTTCCGGTCCGGAATCGCTCCAGTTGCAACTCTGCCCGTCGATGCATTTTCGCCAGCACGAACATTCGGTCAGCGAACCGATTAGCCGTGAATATGTGTTTCGCGCCGAAAACAACCATTATGAGGTTTCGGCCGGTGAAGACCTTCCACCGCTGCACATGATATTGCGCGGGGACCGATGCACCTTCACTCACGACGGCGGCACGCGGCGCGAAATTTATTATCAGAAGGACGCCGATCGCGGTTACGAATCGCGCGGCATTCTGTGGAGTCCGGGTTTTTTCAACGTCCATCTTAATTCCGGAAAAGACGCCACGCTCATTGCCTCCAGTGAATCGTGGAACACCATGCACGCGCTCAGCCCGGCTGAGGCGATTGATTTTTACCAGCAGCGGCGCACGCGACTCGTTCGCACCTCGGACCCCAAAGCGCATGCTTCCACCGGCGCGGACCTGGTGCTCGCGGCGGATCAATTCATCATCGACCCGGTCGGCCGCGTGCAGGATTCCGCGCGCGCTCACGCCGCGGGCGATGAGATCCGCACCGTCATCGCCGGATACCATTGGTTCACCGATTGGGGCCGTGACACGATGATAAGCCTTGAAGGACTTACTTTAGTCACCCATCGTCACGCCGAGGCCGGGTGGATTTTGCGCACCTTCGCGCATTACATCCGTTACGGATTGATCCCGAATTTGTTTCCCGAAGGCGAGAACCAGGGGCTCTATCACACAGCCGATGCGACGCTGTGGTTTTTCCACGCATTGGACCGTTATCTCGAATACACAAATGACCGTGACACGTTGCGCCAGATTTTGCCGAAGTTAATCGACGTCGCGGAACATCATCTTCGCGGCACGCGCTTCGGCATCGGCGTTGATCCGCAGGACGGCCTGCTGCGGCAAGGTGCGGAAGGTTATCAACTCACCTGGATGGACGCCAAAGTCGACAACTGGGTCGTCACCCCGCGCCGGGGAAAGGCCGTGGAAATCAACGGGCTTTGGTACAACGCGCTCTGTCTGCTGGCGGAGTGGCTGCGCGCGGAAAAAAAAGGCGAGGCCGCCGAAACCTATGCCCGTCACGCGCAACGCGCGAAAAAATCGTTCAACGAACGCTTCTGGTACGGTGAGGGGAATTATCTCTACGACGTCGTCGATGGCGAGAGCGGAAATGATTGGGCATGCCGCCCAAATCAACTGCTGGCGTTTTCGCTGAAGCATCCGATTTTGGAGGAGCGTTACTGGAAGCCGGTGCTTGAAACCGTGCGCAAAAAGTTGCTGACACCGCTGGGCCTGCGCACGCTCAGCCCGGATCACGCCGACTACAAGCCCAAATACTTTGGCGACCTCCGCGCTCGCGACGCCGCCTATCATCAGGGGACCGTATGGGCGTGGTTGATCGGGCCGTTTATTGACGCCTGGCTGAAAGTCCATCCCGATGATCGCGCAGGCGCCCGAAAATTCCTTTCCGGCTTCGAACCGCATCTGGACGAAGGTTGCATCGGCTCAATCAACGAGATCTTCGATGCCGAGCCGCCGTTTACCCCGCGCGGTTGCATCGCCCAGGCCTGGAGCGTGGCTGAAGTCCTTCGCGCCTGGGTGAAAACGGCGCCTATTTCAGAGCACACGGAAGTTGCGTCACGACCGGTTGTCAAAGAGCAGGCTGTGCTGACTCATTCTTCGACGGCGGGCTAAATTTTCTCGAGCAACGCTATCGGAAAATTCCTGAGGACCCGGCCTGCTTCCAAGGCAGCATCTCCCTTTTTCTCAATTGCGACCATCGTCTCTCCTGTCAGCACGTTGCGAAAGGAACTGCCGGCGCGCGACTGTGGCAACATCAAGACCGTGTCTTTCCAAAACTCGCCGAGCGGGGGGACTTCCCCCCCGCGCGTCAGGCCAAACACGAGTCGCGGAACCACAACGATCACTTTCTTCCCATTCCATTCTCTCGCAAACGCACACAAATGTTCCTGTTTCTCGCCAACAACAGACAGCGGCGCATAGTCGCCGCGTTCAAATAGCTCCCGTTGCGTCCGGCGGAAATCCAGCGCCCGGCAGATTAGGAATAATTTCATCGCTCCCGGCTCTTCATCCTTCAGGAGCGTGGAAAAAAATTCGCGTCCATCGCCCTGGATCGCTTCGAATTTCTTTTTCACATCCGACAATATTTTTTGCCGCGCGGCGTAATTCACGGGACGCCGGTTGTCCGGGTCGACCAGGTTCAAGTCCCACAATTCGCTTCCCTGATAAAAATCCGGCATTCCTGGCGAGGCGATTTTAAGCAGCGTCTGCGACAGCGAATTGAACCGGCCAAAAAAGGCGACCTTTCGCGCAAAACTACGGCAGTCATCGATAAAAACATTATCGCCAGCGTCACTCAGTACGCGCTCGACGAAATCTCCCACGGCCTTTTCGTAAGCCGCATTTGGGTCGGTCCAACTCGTGTGAACCTTCGCTTCCTTCACCGCTTTCAACATGAACGCGGCGATTCGGGCGCGGAACTCTTTCAGCTCCGTTTTTTCCACGCCGGCGAACCACGCACCAATGAGCGCCTGATAAAACAGATATTCGTCGTTCGCATCCGGGGCGGGCGCATTCTCAACCGTGGTCTTGTGATTCCGGTTCATCCGCGACCAGCGCCCGACGGCGGCGCGCCATTCGAAAGGCATTTCCGAAAGCACATTGAGGCGCGCACGGGCGTCTTCGCCACGTTTCGTGTCGTGCGTTGCTGACGCGAGCATTGCATGAGGCCATTGGCGGGCGGAGGCGCTATTGGCCGCGTGAAATTCCTCCAGCGTCAGGCCTACTTTTTCCGGGTCGCCCCCGACTTCGTTCAACGAGACCAAGCGGTTGAATTGATAAAATGTTGTGTCCTCCAGGCCTTTTGCCATTGCCGGGCCGGTAAGCTGCTGGAATTTCATCACGAACTCGCGCGCGCTTTTCAATCCCGCATCATCCAGTTCGCCGCCAAGGTCCAAAAGCAGGACGTGCTCGATGAATTCGAAGACTGCGCGCTCACCTTGTGAAACGGTGCGCCCCGAACTATCGCGCACCGCTTTTTGGATCACGTTACGGTCTTGCTCGGATACGCGCGCGGTTGTTTCAGTGAGGTAAGTCCGGTAAACGGGAAAGCTTGCCGCTATTTCCTCCAGCGCGCGGCGCAACTCCGCAAAGGTAAAATCATGTCCACTGCGCGCGTGCGCGGCGATGTCCCGCAGCCGGTGTGTCAGTGCGTTAAGTTCGCTGGCGAACGATTGTTCCAGCACGAGCCGCCGGTTGCGGCAAACGATCTCGGCGAAACTTGAATTATTGCCGGTGAATTCACGATAAATCTCATCGAGTGCCAGCGCGTTGAGGCGGTTTACGAACAACCCGTTCACCCGATTCAAAAAATCATAACCGGTCGTGCCTTCCGCCGGCCAATCCTTGGAAAGTTGCTCATCACCGGAGAGAATTTTTTCCACGACAACGTACGGCGGCGGCTCGGCAGCCTGGAGGCGCTGAAGATATTCCTTTGGATCCCACAACCCGTCCGGATGATCAACGCGCAACCCGGTAATTTTGCCAGCCTTCAACCATTCAAAAACCAATTCGTGCGTAGCGTGAAAAGCCTCCGGCAACTCCATTTTGACCGCCACCATCTCGGCGATATCGAAAAAACGGCGATAGTTGATTTCTTCGGGCGCGACCCTCCAATACGCCAGCCGATAATGCTGCCGCTGAATCAAAACATCGAGCTTATCAAACGAGCGGGCATTTCCCGGAGTGCCCTTGAATGCGACCAGGACTGCGGCGGGGTTGTTTTTTTCATCGGCTGGAAGCGTTGCGCCGTTGACCGGGAAGTTTCGATCGTAATAAGAAATAAAAAATTCCCCATCCATGAACGCCAACTGCAATTTTCCGCTCTCCAGCACTTTTCCGTAATGATCTTCCAGCACCGACAAGAGTACCTTGTTTTTCAGCGTGGGATTGTTCGGCGACCAGTCGATGTCGAAGAATTTCGCAAATTCCGATTCCCGCCCGTTGCGCAACACGTCCAGCCACCAGGCATTCGACGTGGTTGCGCTCATATGGTTCGGCACCACGTCCAGCAACAACCCCATTTTGTGATCTTTCAGCGCCGTCGTGAAGCGTTCGAAATCTTCATCGGTGCCGAGATTGGGATTCAGTTTTCCATAACAGCAGGTGTCGTAGCCGTGGGTGCTTTCCGGGCCGGCCTGGAACAACGGCGAGGCGTAAACGTCCGAAATTCCCAAATCGCTGAGGTAACTGAGAATTTCGCTCGCGTGCCGAAATGTAAAGTCGCGATTAAATTGCAGACGATATGTGGCGCCAGGTATCCGTTTCATTCTTCAACGTGGGAGCCGGTGTGACGAAAACGTGTAACCGCCAGCGGGTCGCAACCAAATGAAGATTTTCGCCGTCGAGACGACGGCGCTCCCAGGCGCTCACTGGCGGGCCTCGACCTTTTCACGTCGTGGCCAGCTCCAACGCCTGCGGAGCAAAGCTGAGTTTCTCGCCGAGCGCAAGCAGTTCCTTCAGCGACTCTTGCGCGGCGCTGTCGCCGGCGTTCGCGCGGCGCTGAAATTCCGGCAACGCCGTCTGTTTTAATTTCCAATATGTATTTTGGACTTCGGCCAGATTCAAACCGATGGGCAAAGGAGCGACCAGCGCGGCAATTTGCTCCAGTTCCTTGATCAGATTTATGTCCTCGGGCTTTTCCGCGATTTTCTGCATGAGCCGCTCCATGCGGCTTTTCGCGGCGTAGCTGATGTCGGCATTCAGCACTTCGGTCCCGCGCGGTTTTGCTTCCTCGATCAACGCTTTCAAATGCTCGAGGTCGGTGTGGCCGTTCGACAATTGTTCGCGTATATCGCCGCGCAACGTGAGGTCCCAGGCGGTTTGCATTCCGCCCGGCAACGGCGCGCCGGCGCTTTCCAGGAATTTCATCAAGGGCGCGTAACGTTCAGTGATCAGGCGGAATCGCCCTTCCAAATCCTCGCGCGCAGATTTTACAATCTCATCCAGAATCCGCCGTTGCTCATCCTTGAACAGCGACTTCAACGTGTACGGCGGGCTGCCAAAGTGCCGGTCGATGAGCCGGATGACCTCTGGAAAATCCGCCGTTTGATAAATCGCGGCAATCTCCTTCGCTGCCGCCTCGTAAGCCTCCGGTGATTCAAACTTGCGAACGCCGCCGATGAGATTGTGTTCGCCCATGTAGAGAATCCCGTACGAAAGCGTTTCCATCTCCTGCGTGATTTCCGAAACGATGCGCACACGCCCGACGGCCAGCTTGGTCTTGCCGGTGACGTGAAATTCACGATGCTCGTCCTCGAATGTAAACGAGAACACACGCGTCGCCTTCCCATATTCCTGGAACATTGAACTGATCGCGTAATGCGCTGCCGCTCTTTGCCAGTCAATCATCGCCGGCTTCACAAATTTCTGGTAAATCGCCCGCCCATCGCCGTGTTCCGGAATATTGCTTTTTGCTTTTTCCAGACGTTCGAGGAACGCGGGCTCCAAGTCTTCGCCGAAAATGTCCTTCGCGAGTTGGATCACGCGGGCGGCATATTGGATGACCTGGACCGTCTCGATTCCCGAAAGTTCGTCGAAGAACCAGCCGCAGCTCGTGTACATCAACATGGCGTGCCGCTGCAATTCCATCAGTTTGAACACTGCGATTTTCTCGCCGTCATTCAATGGACGTTTCGCTTGAGCGGCGAAAAACTTTTCCCGGCTCTCCGGCGTGCGATCCAGGATGACGTTGATGTATTCGTTGCGCGCGCCCCATGGATTGTTCAAAAATTCTCCGGCCTTCGCCTCGAATTTCGGCGTGACTGCATCCCGCAACCAATCCAATGCCTCCCGCAACGGCGCGCGCCATTGCTGGTTCCAACCCGAATGCCCGCCACTGTTGCAGCCGCAATCGGTCATCCAGCGGCCGACACCGTGCGAGCAGCTCCAGGCGCTTTTCTCGTGAATTTGAACGTCAAATTGTGCGGGATGTTTTTCCAGGTATTCCCCGTAATTCGTCAGCGTCGCCAGATTGTTCTTCTCGATGTGTTCCAACGCATACGCCAGCGCCATCTCGCCGTGACGATGATGGTGCCCGTAGGATTCGCCATCTGTCGCGAGGTGTACCAGTTGCTCCCAGTCGCGGCTGTCATTGAACCCACCGAGGATACGACCGGCGAAGCGTTCACCGCCCTCCAGCAGTTTTTCGAACGCGACCGCCTGCGAGAGCGGGCCGTCATAAAAAAACACGCTGATGCTACGGCCTGAGGGGAGTTTCACCCGATACGGGCGGGCCGGATCGATCTCTGCGCCGTTTACATCGCGCCATTGGCGTCCGCCGGGCCGGCGCATGCGGCTTGCCTGAAACGGCGAGAGGACAGTGAACTTGATCCCTTGCTCCGCCAGCGCCTCCAACGTGGGCGTATCGGCGGCAGTTTCGGAGAGCCACATTCCTTCAGGCTGGCGACCAAAACGGAATTCGAAATCACGGATGCCCCAGAGAACCTGAGTAAATTTATCGCGCTCATTGGCCAGCGGCAGAATCATGTGATTGTAAACCTGCGCCATGGCCGAACCGTGCCCGGAGAAGCGCTCGCGACTTAATTTGTCCGCCGCCACGATGGCATCGTGCGTTCGCGGCATTTTGTCCTTCATCCACGCCAGGAGCGTCGGGCCGAAATTGAAACTGATTTTGGAATAATTGCTGATGATGTTTTCTATTTTGCCCTCGCCGTTTAGAATACGCGCCGAGGCGTTGGGCGCATAACATTCCACGGAGATGCGTTCGTTCCAATCGTGCCACGGCGCGGCGGAGTCCTGAAGCTCGACCGATTCCAACCACGGGTTTTCACGAGGCGGCTGGTAAAAGTGTCCGTGAACGCATATATATCTCGTCATCGATTACATTTTGGAACAGCCCGCCAGGGAGACAATGGGTGCAAACCCTCAAAGTAACACAGGCATTTCGCCCGGGAGAATCGAAACGCACGGGCGAGACGCCGTGCCACTAAAACGGCATCAATTTGCGCAGTCGTTTGTCCCGGAAAATTTGTTCCAGGGTGACCCGCGCTTTGCGCCGCCAATTCGGGCGCTCGCTGGAGGTGCCTGGCACATTTTGTGGGCGCGTCTCGAGCCAAAGATCTTCCATCGTTACCAGCACGATTTCCGACCGGCTCGCCCAGAGCCACGCCAATAATGCACGCAAAACGTCCCGCGCGTTCGGCCTGCGATTTTGCAAGAACCCTTCCGCCTTTAAAAACCTGATGAGCGCCGCTTTCAGTTTCTCGCGGTGCTTTTTTTCATTTTTCATTTCGTCGCGTGGCAGCAATCCGAGCTGGACGCGATCGGCAATGTCCGCGCCTTGCCAATGCGCGGGAAAAGTCGGCGTATCGTGCGTGTCGAGGCTCGCGACGGAAAGCGCCGGCGGCGGACGCAGCGCCGCTTTGGGATCCAGCCGCTCTTCGAATTGCGTCACGTACATTTCACGGAGCCGGTGCCGCTCCATGCTTTGATTCACAACGGGGGGAACCGTGCCAAGATTTTCACCCACGAGCAGGGTGCGGCTCCGGTGCGACTCGAGGTTGAAAATGGCGTGCAGTTCATCCGCTGGATAATTCACGTAAGTCCCCTGCCCGGCTTCGACTCCGCGCGGCACCCAATATAACCGGTGCAATCCCATCACGTGGTCGATGCGCAACATGCCCGCATGGCGCATTTGAAACCGCAGGAACGCTAGTACATATCGATAGCCTGATTCCCGGATGCGTTGGGGATGCAGCGGCGGAAAACCCCAATCCTGGCCTTTGGAAAAGAACAAATCCGGCGGCGCGCCCACGCTCGCTTCCCGCGCAAAGGACTCGCGCTCGCGCCAGACGTCGTAGCCATCCGGATGCACGCCCAGCGGGAGATCAAGATAGAGTCTCACACTGTTTTGTTCACTGCGCTGCACAAGCTGGCTCACCTGCTCGTGCGCAAGCCACTGGATATACGAATGAAATTGTTTTGCAGCAACGTCGTAGTCGCCTTTGCGAAGATTGCCATCGCGCAATCGCTGCGGCCAGTTGTGCCATGAAGTTTTTAAATTATCGCACACGGCGCGAAACGCGGCGTAATCGTTTGCTTCAGGACGTTCGCGCAGATACTGATTGAATTGCGCACGGCGCGGAGTTGCCTTTGAGAAAAAACTTTCGGCGAGAAGTTCCAACACATTTCGCCTAGCAGCCCATTGCGTCCGGTAATCAATCAATTCGCTCCGGCGGAAGGCGCGGAGATTTTTCTGAAATTCGCCGGAGCGGACCAAGGCCTGCGCTTCGCGGCAACTCGCGAATTCCGAAACGCGCTCGACATCGATATAAAACTCATTCCAAAACTGCCGACTGACCGGCGAGTATGGGCTTGGTTCGCAAAAGGGGTGATCAAGAAACGCGGCGAGCAACGGCAGGGTGCCGGCTACCCGCGCGCCTTGCGCACCCAGCCAATCGGAGAACTTTTCCCAATCGGAAAAATTTCCCGCGCCCCAGCTTTTTTTTGAGTGCGCCGCATATAGCGGCATGAACACACCCCAGCGTTTGCTCGAGTCCGGTTCAGCATAGCTGTGAATCGGCGCGGAGAGAATCAGAGAGCGATATCTCTTGCCGCCAACTGAAATTTCCAATGCGTGATAACCAAACGGCAACGGGGGGAGGAGGAGTTCCCGGGTTGCAAAGCGCCCGCCTTCGATTTGATTGACGCCCAACTTCCGCTCATTCGGCGCTATCTCTGCAGCCTGGCCGTCCTCAAAACGAATCCGCATTTGCACTCGCCTGGAGGCAAGTTTAGCCGGAAGGTGAAGGCAGACCTTTCTCTCGCGTCCTTCCCACGCAACGATTACCGGTTCGATGCCTTGCTGATAAGGTCTCAATCGACTGGCGCGCAGACTTTGCCGGATCTCTTTTTCGTTGCCCACCAGCAAGCCAAGTGCCGTGAGCACTGCGGAAAGCACTTGCGGCGAAGCGTTCCGGCGTTGATTGGCTGCATCTACAAAGGACGATTGGACACCGTTTAATTCCGCGAGGGTTCGAAGGCGTGAGAGTTGCGAAGTGTTCATTCGCAACCTCGCTTTCTTTTCGTAGCAGCCGAAGTGCGGAACAGCGGAGCCTCCTGACGCCGACTGCCACGCGGGAGACGCTTCATGGCAACTCGGCCGGTGCGACGATTTGAAGAATGCTTTCCAGCGGGACACGGATGACTTCGGACCGGCGTTGCAATTCGCGGCTCATCTCGATAATCGCCTGGTCGAGCAGAAACGCCTCCAATAATGCGGCGAGACCCGATTTTGTTTTGGGCAGCAAATCCGATTTTGCCGTGGCTGTGAGATAAGCACCCAGAAAATCCGCGCTGACTTGCCGTTCCCAAAACCGCGCCCACGGTTGCAGCGCGCGATGTTGTTCCGGGTTCAGGTTTCCCCCTTCGACATGCTGCCGCAGGGTAACATCCGCCGCGTAATCGAACGACCGAATTAAACCCGCAACATCGCGGAGCGGGCTGCGCTTGATGCGCCGCTGGCTCAGTGTCCAGCCCGGCTCGCCCTCGAAATCGACGATGAAAAAATCCTTGCCCGTGTGCAACACATGGCCCAAATGCAGGTTGCCGTGGCAACGAATTCGTTGCGCGGCAATCGCCGTCTGGTGAACGGCCCGATATCGGCCAAGGACAACGTCCTGCATCGCCATGACTTTTTCCGCCAGCGGCCACACCGATTCCGGCAGCTTTTTCAAATCCCGCCGCAGGAGACGAAAATGAAACGCCAGATGGTTTCGCAGCGATTGATAGAGGGAGCGCTGATAGTACGGCGTGAAGAGTTCCGGCGCGAATTCCCTGTCGTCCGGGTCCGACGCCAGCGCCAGGTGCAACTCACCCACGCGCTGGCCCAGGAGACGCGCTGATTCGAAGTAAGTCCCGATGGTTTCGACCGCGGAATTCGGCACGCCTTTTTCCGCCAACTCCACAAGCGAGTTCACACTCGTATCATCAGGGGCATCGTTCGAAAGCGTGCGGACACGGTCGAAATAACGCTTCAAGGCGTCCTGGGTGAAATCCCAACCGCGGGTCGCGTTGGGAATAAAACCGGTCAGGATGCCCAGACACAGACGCTGGCCGTCGGCGTGTTCCAGTTCGAGCGCGCCGGCAAATGGCGGCACGTGCGAGAAACTTTTCTGTGCGAGAAATTGCGCCGCCTCCAGGGCGGGATTCACTCCCAATTCCAGCCGCCGGAACAATTTCAGAATATATTTGTCGCCATAGACAATGACGGTGTTTCGCGCCTCCGTCTTTGCCGCAGAAGGTTCCGGCGCGGCATTCCGTGATAAAGATTCGGTCACGCCTGTCAGGCTGTCGTCCGCGTGCTCACCCTTGAGTGTTCGGCGGCGGGCAATCACATCGAACAATACCCGCCCAAGATTCTTTCCCGCCGCGGCATCATAAATGACGCCATTTAAATTGGGCGCCGTGAGGTGCGCGCGGGCAAAGACGAAGCTCGGCGCTTCGCGCTCAAGGCGGTCGGCTTCGGCGCCGGACGCAAAAGCCAGCGGCAGCAAATATTCCTCCGGCTCGCTTTGAGCATAATCAACTGTCACCAGCGCCAAAAAGCTCTTTTCGGAATCGTGCGCCAACGGAATCAATTCGCGAACGCGGACACTTTTGATCATGCCCTTATTCGCAAACCATTGGCGCTGCTGGAGAAAAGTCGGCAGGCAGGTTTCCAGATCATTGCGCTCTTTGCCGGTGAGCAATTCCTCCCAGTTCTCCTCCGCGCTCAATGTCTTGCAAAGCCGCGAGGAAAGATCCGCCGCCTGCCGGTCGGCGACCGGTTCGAGTGAGAACCAGAGGGCGCTGTGCGGGCTCATCGTGAAAGGATAAGGCGCGGTTCCGATCGTCGGAAATTCCGTGCGGCCGAAAAGTTCCACGGGCATGCGCCCTTGAAAACGCGAAAGATCAAGTTCCACGGGTTGCGGAAAACGCGAAAGATTCGCGATGATCAGCAGTGTTTCGTTCTCGTGCTGCCGGATGAACGCCAGCACTTTGCGGTTTTCCGGCTGCAAAAATTCCAGCGTCCCGAATCCAAAAACCTTCCATCGCTTCCGCAAAGCCAGCACGCGCCGCGTCCACCACAACAATGAATGCTGGTTGTTTTGCTGCGTCTCGACATTGATTGCCTCGTAGTGATATTCCGGTTCGAGGATGATGGGCGCATAAATGGCCTGCGGCGTGCAGCGCGAGAACCCGGCATTTTTGTCGGCGCTCCAATGCATCGGTGTGCGCACGCCATTGCGATCTCCGAGGAAAATATTGTCACCCATGCCGATTTCATCACCGTAGTAAATCACCGGCGTGCCCGGTAGCGACAGCAACAGCAGGTTCAACAGTTCAATGCGCTTCCGGTCATTCTTGAGCAACGGTGCCAACCGTCGGCGAATCCCGAGATTGAGCCGCGCCTTCACCTCGCTGGCGTAAACGCGATACATATAATCGCGCTCTTCGTCCGTGACCATTTCGAGCGTGAGTTCATCGTGATTGCGCAGGAACAACGCCCACTGGCTCGTTTCGGGAATTTGCGGCGTCTGATCGAGAATATCCGTCACCGGGATGCGGTCCTCGAGGCGGACGGCCATGAACAATCGCGGCATGAGCGGAAAATGAAACGCCATGTGGCACTCGTCGCCTTTGCCCGCGCCGAAATAAGTCACCGCTTCCTCCGGCCACTGATTTGCCTCGGCGAGCAACATGCGGTCGCCATACTTCGTATCGAGGTGCGTGCGCAGTTTCTTCAGGTACGCGTGCGTCTCGGGCAAACTTTCGCACGAGGTCCCTTCCCGCTCATAAAGATATGGCACGGCGTCCAGGCGGAAACCGTCCACGCCGAGGTCCATCCAGAACTCAAACACGCGCAAAATCTCGCGGTGCACCGCCGGGTTATCGAAATTGAGATCGGGCTGATGCGAATAAAAGCGATGCCAGTAATAAGACCGCGCAACCGGGTCCCAGGTCCAATTCGACGGCTCGAAGTCCTTGAAGATGATTCGCGCTTCCTTGTATTTCTCCGGTGTGTCGCTCCACACATAAAAATCCCGCTCTTTGCTGCCATTGGACGCGCGGCGCGACCGCTGAAACCACGGATGCTGGTCGGAAGTATGGTTCAGCACGAGTTCGGTAATCACGCGCAACCCGCGCGCCTTTGCCTCGCGCATGAACGCCTTGAAATCCGTCAGCGTGCCGTAAATGGGGTTGATGGAATAATAATCCGCGATGTCATATCCGTCATCCTTGAGTGGCGACGGATAAAACGGCAGCAGCCACAGCGCGGTGGCGCCGAGTTCTTGAATATAATCAAGCTTCTGCGTCAGTCCGCGAAAATCCCCGATGCCGTCCGCGTTGCTATCAAAAAACGCGCGGACGGGCACTTCATAAATAATTGCGCTTTTGTACCAGAGGGGATCCAACACCCCTGGCGTAGCGCGCGTCTCCGGTTTGGCCATGTTCTGTAAAAAGGCTTACCCACATGCGGACGCCTTGTCTCTGGGGCGGTTGCCCCACCCTGGTGGCATCGGCGTTCTCGCCCATACGATTCTTTTCCCAAACTCTTCGAAACGCACGGACGAGGACGCCCGTGCCACTACCAATCAAACACTGTAACCGCGTCGAAGTCGTCCCATTTTCCGTTTTTCTGAATGCTGGGAGTCGTGCGGCCGGTGTATTGCAGCACGCGATGCATACTGCTTTTCTCAACCACGAAATGCATCGGGGCCACGAATTGCGCGACCAGGATGCTGGATGGTTGCAGTGTCACCATCATGACCGGCTTTCCGTGCCAGGTCGAATCGGATTCCTTAAAAAATTTAAAGCCGACGGTCTCTCCACGTGACACCGAAATCAACCGGCACTTCACCGATTCACCCTTCGTCAAAGCCTCCCAATGCGCGACGATATACGGCCCCACCATGTCGCTGATCAGATTTTCGTCCGAAAACTTTTCGTTAGTGTTCTTTTTCGTCGCGCCTTCGGTGTAGTTCAAATCCATTTTCCCACCACCGCCGTCCGATTGGACCATTATGCCGCCCCTCGCGCCCGACTGGAATTCCTCGAGCTTGAATGATTTCAACCGGCTGTTTTCGTAGACGACGTGTTCGCGCGCCGCAAGCTTGCCATCCGGCAAATTGAACTCGCGCACGACGCGGATAGTGGGACCGGCATTGGTGGCGGTGCGGTGGAAGGTGAACAGGACTTGTTTCAAGCTCGCATCAGAATAAATTTTTCCAGTAAGAGTGATCGGATCGAGATAATCAACACCCGCATCAGCAGCTCGCGCCGCAGAAAGAAACCCAATAAAAAGCAGCGCCAAAGGTGAACGGAATAAGTGAGTCACCGGCAAAAGCTAATCTACGACAACGAAAGCGCCAAGTGAAACGATTCGCCGCCGACCGGTTTCTCAAAAAATTTTCGTTGACTAGCGAGGTTGCTGAGATGCGTGGGAGGGCGTGGAAACAACGGGCGGGTTTGTGCCGCCCGCGGCGCTTAAAACCACCACAAAATTCGTCGTCAAGGTATTTTCAGCGACATCGGTGAAATGCAGCACGAAAGTATTGGTTCCCGGAGTCAGGCTGACATCATAGCACGTGAAAAAATTCGTGGTGGCTTCAAACGATTTCTGGTCGACATATTGATCATTCACAATACCTTCCCCGCCGGAGACTTTGGCCCCATTTTCATTCATCAATTCATATCGGATCGTATTCAACGGCTTCAATGAATAGCCTTGAAGCTGAATGACAGGCTGCGAAGTCACCCGTTGAGGGGGATTCGTAAAAACCACCGACGGAGGCATGGTTTGAACCAAAATCTCGCTGCCGTTCCAGGAAATGTCGTTTGTCTCGTCCTTGATTCCATATCGATAGCTGAACATGACTTCACGTCTTCCATCGCCCGGGCCCAAATCGAGGACAAGATTCGTGTTGAATGGAATCCATTTGGCATTGTCGAAGTCACTTTGACCGGGTCGTAGCGGCGTGAATTTTGCTCGGGTGTTCGTTTTCGATTCATTCATCCACTTTTCATGGGCTTTAATGAGTTCGGCGCGCCAATCTGCGATCGCCTTGTCATAGTTAGTTTGTACAACCACTGCCATGGATTGAGGTGATGGACCGTTTACCAAGAATGTCACTTCTACGTGATTGCTGTTTATTATGTGAGGATATAGAGCCGAGACCCAATTGGTTGACTTGCCAAACACAATGCCGGGTGCAACGGCCAGCAACACCAAAATGATGACGCCTGATTTCAATCTCATTTCCCGCCTTTGTGTTTCTGGCTTTTCCACAACAAAAATGTGATTTAAGGAAAGTATTTCGTCCACACTTGATTTTCCGGGGAGAGTGAAGCAATTTGCCCTCGATTCACTGAAGAAAACAATTAACTGGAAATATTATGGCATACGAATTACCTCCGCTTCCCTACCCCAATAACGCCCTCGAACCGCACATCGATGCGACCACAATGGAAATCCATCATGACCGTCACCACAAAGCTTACGTGGACAATTTGAACAAGGCCGTTGCCGGCAATGCCGCGCTCGAATCCAAATCCATTGACGCGCTCGTCAAGGACATGGCTTCCGTGCCGGACGCGATCAAAGGACCGGTGCGTAACAACGGCGGTGGTCATTGGAACCATTCCTTCTTCTGGCGCACGCTCGGCCCGAACGCCGGCGGCGTACCCACGGGAAAACTCGCCGACGACATCACGGCAGCGTTTGGAAGTTTCGATGATTTCAAAGCCAAATTCGAAGCCACCGGCCTCGGCCGTTTCGGCAGCGGTTGGGCGTGGCTGGTCGTGAACGGCGGCAAACTGGAAATTGTTTCGACCGCAAACCAGGACAATCCGTTGATGGGCAAGGCGCTCGCCGGCGCGGAAGGCACGCCGCTTCTGGGCGTGGACGTCTGGGAACACGCCTATTATCTGAAGTATCAGAACAAGCGCGCGGATTATCTCAAGGCGTTCTGGAACGTCGTCAACTGGAACGAGGTCACGAAAAATTACGACGCGGCGAAGAAGTAATTACTTTCCCTTCTTTCAGACAAGCACGCCAGCAATTAACTGGCGTGCTTTTTTTGTGGCTTATAAATAGAAAATGGAGACAGGTTCCGATTAAATCGGGATCCTACTTTGCTGGCTTCATTGGCCCAACCCATAAAAGCGGATGGCGCAGAGGGACGTTACGTTTGACCTCGTCGACAGAGTAATCCGGTTTCAATTTTTTCCACGCTTCCAAGTATTCCGACTTGTTCAAGGCGACGCCGCCGAACAGCAAAACCGGCGAGCGCACGGGCCAATCGTCCCAAAACAACACGTCGTGCGGATACGGCCATTTCGATTTGTCCGCAAGGTAAGGGAAAATAAATTCCAATCCCTTCGCCATGCCGCACCCATCCACTGTCTGGAAGGTCCAGAGATTGTCCGTGGGCGTGGAGGCGATTTGCGCGATGCCGGCCATGGCATCGATCACGAACAGGGAATAACCGTACGGTTTGGTGCGGCCTAACTCGGCCGGAAAGCCGCCGCTATTGGTCATGTTGCGTGTGAGATAAACATTCTTGAATTCGTTGCGCACCCAATTCAGCACGTCCTCGTCGTCCACCAATTTTGCGAACACGGCTGCCTGCATGGACCAGCAGATGCCGTGATTATTCTTCGCGTCGCGCTCGCCCAATCCGTAAGGATGCGTGGTGAGCCATTTCAAATAATCACGGAACCACGCCCGCACGGCTTCGTAATCCTTTGCCGAAAGCGGCGGAGAATTTTTCAGCAACCTCACGCTCTGGGCGACTTCAACGAGGTGGATGGTATCGATCACGCCCGTGCTGCGGCCGGTGTAGCGGCCCTTGATTGCCTGTCCATACAACAGGTTGGGATTCATCTTCGTGTCCTCATCCACAAACCACGCCTTGAGATGTTTCACCGCTTGCTTCGCGTATTTTTCATCTCCGGTGAGGATGTAGGCGGAGGTCAGCGTAGCCACGATGTCGCTGAAACGAATCATTGAGTGGCGATGCGCCACAAAATTGTTCGTGTTCGTGAGGCCGTCGTGCTGGATGTAGGGGCCGCTGGGATTTTGCGGGTCCGGCCACCAATAATCGCCTTCGGAAAAGAAATCGTGCAGGCCGCCCGCGCTGCGGTCGGAATGCGCGGCCGTCACAGTCACCGGCTGTTCGGTGAGATACTCCGCCGCCTGGGCCATGATGCGGGGACGTTCGATTTCCACGATGTCGAACGCGGGCTGGTCCGCGGCGCGTGTGAATGAGGTAAAGGCAAACAGGTTCAGCGTTAATAGAGCGAAAGCGATGAGAGGTTTTTGCGAGAGGCGATTCATTTGCAGCGCAGGGTTGATGATTTCATCGATTGCTGATTTCAGACGCGTTGGAAGTGAAAGAGGTTGCTTGTAATTTACGATATACGATTTGCGAGCGTCTGAAGCGTTTTCCGCGACTCGTAAATCGTCTATCATAAATAAATAAAGCGTCCTTACGTCGGCTGCTACGTACGCGCTCTTGTCTTCGCCGGCGCCACTCATTATCTTCGGCGCATGAAGAAATTCCTGACGGTCCTGCTTCCTCTGTTCATTGCCTCGGCTGCTCTCGCCCAGGAAACAAATTTGCAAACGGCGCCGGCAAAAAATTCGGCCATCATTCCGGTTACACGCAGCAATCCTACCAACTGGCTCGCGCGTCATGAGGGATTCGTCAAACAAGCCAAGGCGGGTGGCATCAACCTGCTCTTTCTCGGCGACTCGATCACGGATGGCTGGCGCGGCCGGGGCAAAAATGTTTGGGAAAAATTCTACGCCTCGCGCAACGCCGCCAATTTCGGCATCGGTGGCGACCGCACTGAGCATGTCATTTGGCGGATTGAAAATGGCGAACTGGAAAGCATCGATCCCAAGGTCGCCGTCCTGATGATTGGGACGAACAACAGCGGCTCGAATTCATCGGATCAAATTTCGGAAGGTGTGGAAAAAATCGTGGCTGATATTCGCGAGAAGTGCCCGAAAACGAAAATTCTTCTGCTCGCCATTTTCCCGCGCAACAAACCGGATGCCAATCCGAAGCAAATGGAGGTTATCACCAAGGTCAACGAGCGCATTGCCAAGCTGGATGACGGCAAGACGGTGACGTTCCTTGATATCGGCAAAGCTTTCCTTGGTGAAGACGGCCATTTGCACGCCGATGTCATGCCTGATTATCTTCATCCGAATGAACACGGCTATCAGCTTTGGGCGGACGCGATGGAGCCGACGCTGGCAAAGATGCTGCAGTAGAGTGGTCCGGCAGGATCGGATTGATGGATAAGTGGATGGTGGATTTTTGGGCTATGAACCCCCTCCCTCGTAGGGCCGCGGTCCAAAGCCGGATCGGGATTTCGAAACACCGAGATACTCACCGCGCTTGCCCGGCAGAGCCGGAAAGTGTGGAAGAATTTTTATCAGAGACCCCCGGGCGGCGCTCGCATTAATGGCCGTGGTCGATGTTGCCGTGTTTAGTCTTTACGGGTGCAACAGGCGGAAAAATAAATTTCCTCTCGGCGGCGTAACGACAAGATTTTTGTTGGTCCCATCGTCATCAACGATATAGCCATCGTAGCCGCTAGGCCCCCAGTTGGACGTGGTCAAATCCGGATTCTGTTGTAACGACCAACCAGGCGAATCGGACGGCCATGATATGATCGTTTTTGCGCCTGAGGTTTTGATGTTAACAGCGGGCGTGGTGTTGGGAGGCGGAAAAGGCGAGGTGTTAAGATAAACGGTCAGGGTGTCAGCCTGTCCATTTGCGGTAATCAAGTCTGTTTTGCCATCGCCATTAAGATCCGCAGCGGTGATCCAGGTGAGATGAATTGTGCTATTGAATATTCCATTCATACCGAAGACGCCAAACCCATTGTTGGTAATAATGCACATATGACCATACAAATAATTTACTGTTGCCAAGTCGGGTTTGCCATCGCCATTCAAATCCGCTGCCACAACGCAAGAGACACCCTGGCCGCCAGGGAAAGGAAAATCCAATAAAACTGTGGCATTCGAACCAAAGACGCCGCTGCCATTATTGGTGAAAATAGATAACGTATCGTCCCCATAATTCGCAGTAACTATATCCGGTTTATTATCTCCATTCAGATCCTGGCAAATAAGACAATTTGGATTGAGCCCAGCATGAAGCGTGGCATTGGAACCCAAAACTCCGGATCCGTTGTTGGTAAAAATCATCACCGAATTGAAAGTGGTGGAAGCAGTCACTAAATCTACACTGCCGTCACCGTTCACGTCTGCCGTGGCAACGCAAAGCGGATTGGGAATACGGACAGTGGCGTTAGAGCCAAAATTTCCGCTGCCGTCATTCGTTAGAATTGTTACGGATGTCGCTTGAAAATTTCCACTGATCAGATCCGGACTGCCGTCACCGTTAATATCTCCCGTAGTAAAATATTCCATAGCTCCGCCAACCGCCGGCGTGGAACTCAACCCGAAGACACCGGTCCCGTTGTTCGTATAGATTCGAATCAATTTGTTGCCAACGGTAAGTAAATCCAGATAACCATCGCCGTTGACGTCCGCAGTAACGACAAAATCTCCTCCTCCTGTGGGCAAAATCGCGTTTGTGGCGAAAGCTACGTTCCCGCCATTTGTAAATATGTTCAAGTCACCGCTGGCGCTGATCAAGTCCACCTTGCCATCCCCATTCACATCTGCCGCCGCGACCGCGTAGGGCGCCGAAAGACTCGTAGCGAATGTATTGGTCGTAAATGTCAGGGTTTGGGCGAATACCGGATGGAGAGTGCCCAACAGGCAAAAGAATAGAATAATGATCGACAGGAAATGGTTAGATCCTTTTGCAAGGCGGAGTGGGCATTGCATAAATTAGAGGAATAGGTATCTGAGAAATTAATGCAAGGAAATAGAAGATAGAGGAAAGCTTGGGAGGATTGAACTTCCATCACTGGCATGTTCCGCGGTCGCTTCGTGGTTCGGCGTACGTGAAGCGGGTCGAGAATTTTGAATATTTTTCCGATTCGCCGACGGGACGCCGCCACTCCCCCAGACACAGGCACACCGGGCTGGAAAGTCCGGTTAACCCGCAGGCTGAAAGCCTGCGCTACGGGTCGTGCGCCGGCTCAGAGAAGCTTCAAGCCCTAAGCTCCAAAAAGAATGCGTGATGGAACTGTCAGGGCTTTGTCGAATCATCAACAACAGAATGAAAGGCATAATATGAAAAACCATAATCGAATGTATTCGGCGGCGCTGGCCGCTTTGGGAGTGTGCGCCGCGGCGAGTTCCGGGCTGCTGCTGTTCCTGGCTGGAGCGGCTGCGGGCGGGGCGATCAATACTCATCTCCCGGACCGGTCCCTGACTTGGGTCGCAATTATCAATTTTGTATACGCGATTGCGATTATCGTGACGCTCTGCGCGCGTTTTTTTCGACCCGAGACGGGTCGCGTTTTTTCCCGCGTTTTGAATTGGGCGCTTTTGCCGGCCGTGCCCGGCGGGACGGTGGTGGGACTGTATGGATTGTTACGGGCAGATAGAAATAGCCGGTGACCTAAAAACGGCTGCGTGTCCGTCCGCGGTTTCGACGTGATGGCGTTTAATAAATTTAGGACTCGACGGAGTCTCGGCCCACCTTATTTGTCCCACCAACCTTATTTGTCTCGCTCGACGCGCTGATTAATTCGAGTCCGGTTCTCACGGCGGTTACGAGCGCGTCGATACGGGTTGATAGTGGATAATCTGAGGGTGCTTCGAGGGTGTATCCCTGCCGGGTTTTGTGTTTGATGAGATAAAATGCTTCGGCCCATTGCGGGCGGGAATTCAGATCGATATTGGGGCGAATGATTCCGTTTTGCGCCGGCCGGCCTTCGATGAGTTCGTTCGGGTCGATGGGGCACACTTTTGAGACGGCTTCGATGATCGGTTCGGCCAGAGATTTGCGATTCTCGGGGTTTTGTTCGTAAAGATAAAAGCCGTAGGATTCCCAGTCTTCGTGCAAGAGGAGGCACAAATCAAAATTTGGCTGGCGCTCAAGCCAGGCGATGTGCGCGACGATTTCCTCTGTCATAGGTTTCAGGTAGTCGCGGTTTAAATCGACGCCGCGGGAGTTTTCACGCGAGTTCAGGGCGAAACCGACCGGATTCAAGCAGGGGCAAAACCACAGGTCAACATTCTCCGGCCATTTGTTCTCGCGCAGCAATTGCAGGGCGGCGAGCGGGCCGGCGGGTTCGTCGCCGTGGATGCCAGCGGAAATATAAATGCGACGGGTCGAAGGTCGAGGGTCGAGGGTCGAGGACGGAGCTCCAGTTTCGAGTTTTGGGTTTCGGGTCTCGGGTTTTGAATTACCAGTGTTTTTGGTCAGAGCGAAGAGTTTTAAATCGTTCGTCTCGAAAAACGTTTCGGAGGTCCAGCTGTGGTCGCGTGCGGCGGTTTCGATGTCGCGCAGGATTTTCTGGATGTCGATGGTATCGCCGAGATACCGGCCAACATTTTTGCCGAGGCGTTGCATGGCAAGATATTCATCCAAACACGCAAACGTGCAAATAATTTCAAAAAGATTTAACGGGGAGGGAGCGGAGGGAAGACCGCAGATGGACGTAGATTTTAAAAACTTCTGCAAAACCGGGGGCGGCGCTCATTTCACCTCGCCTGCTCTGTGGCATTCTTCTTTCGGGCTTTCAGCCTTTTCGATCTGCTGAGGCGTTGGAAGCAGGAAATTTATTCAAAAGTAAATGCGGCGGTCGCGAACCGACGCTACATTTCCAAAATTCGCTTTGCGTTGGCATCGGCTTTACCCTAGGTTTCCTTAATTGTTCGATGAAAGTTTTTATTGATGGAAAATTCTACAACGAACGCGACGCGAAGGTGTCGGTGTTCGATCATGGTTTGTTGTACGGCGACGGGATCTTTGAAGGGATTCGCGCTTACAACGGCCGCGTGTTCCGCCTCAAGGAGCACATCGACCGGCTGTTCTATTCCGCCAAGGCGATCCTGCTGACGATCCCGATGTCGCGGGAAAAACTTTCCGCGGCGGTCGTCGAAAGCTGCCGCCAGAATAAAATCCGGGACGGTTACATCCGGCTGGTGGTCACGCGCGGCGTGGGCACGCTGGGGTTGAATCCGAACCGCTGCAAAAATCCGTCGGTGATTTGCATCGCGGACAAGATCCAGGTTTATCCAAAGGAACTTTACGATCGCGGCATGGACATCGTGACGGTGCCGACGGTGCGGAATTTGCACAGTGCGCTGAACCCGGCCATCAAGTCGCTGAATTACCTCAATAATATCCTCGCGAAGATCGAGGCGAATAATGCCGGCGTGGAAGAAGCGGTCATGCTGAATGCCGAGGGCTTTGTGGCCGAGTGCACGGCGGACAATATTTTCATTGCCAAAGATAACAAGCTGTTTACGCCGCCGCTCTCGGCCGGGGCATTGTATGGTGTGACCCGACAGGTGGTGATGGAATTGGCCCGGGAATCCGGACTATCCGTCAGCGAACCGAACCTGACCCGCTATGATTTGTTTAATGCGGACGAATGTTTCGTGACGGGAACGGGCGCGGAAATCGTGCCGATCGTGAAAATTGACGGACGCGTGATTGGCAAAGGTAAGCCTGGTCCGTTGACTAAAAAGCTGGTTGGGCAGTATCACTCCTTGACTAAAGCGTCCGGCGAGCCGATATACGAATAGACGATTTTATGCTGTGCTGCATTTGCAAGGAACGCGAGGCCACCGTGCACTACACCAAGATCGACGGCGATAAGGTGCAGAAAGTCGATCTCTGCGAGGAATGCTCCAAAACCAAAGGTGTCAATGACCCGGTGGGCTTTGAATTGGCCGACCTGTTGCTCGGGCTGGGCGCTTCCAAGGAAATTGAGCAGTCTTCCGGCGGCGCGGAAATCAAATGTCCTCGCTGCGGCTTTACGCAGGCTGACTTCAAGAAGGCCGGGCGGCTTGGCTGCTCGGAATGCTACAAGACTTTCGCGGAAGGGCTTGAGGGGTTGCTCAAAACAATGCACAAGGGCACGCGGCACATTGGCAAAGTTCCCGAAGCGCTGCGGCAAACCCGAGAATTGTCAGATCGATTGAAGGTGTTGCAGAAGAAATTAACGAAAGCCGTCGAAGACGAAAATTTCGAGCAGGCGGCTTCGCTGCGCGACGAGATTAAGCAGATGAGCGCCCGCTTGAGTAATATCTCGGTTGGTTAAATTTGTTAACCAGTTAAATGGTCAAATGAGTTAAATTGGTGCGGAGCGCTTGCCCTTTATTTTACCGATTTAACTCATTTAACAGATTTAACTTTTTTAACGGACAGATGACCATTCATGAATTTCTTGAACCGCCCGCCAACACGGCGCGGCGCAAAGGCCCGCACGATCGCATCGTGATGTCGAGCCGCGTCCGCCTGGCCCGCAATATCAGAGATGCCGCGTTTCCCGGTTGGGCTAAAAAACCTGAGCGCGTTCGGATCCTGGATGCCATCCGCCCGGCGGTGGCTGCGTTGCCGGAAATGAAAGATGCGTTCGCGGAGTCGATGGACAATCTTTCGACTCTCGACAAACAAATCCTGGTGGAGCGACATCTCATCAGCCGCGAGCATGCCGCGAAAAGTTCCGGCAGCGGGCTGGTTTTGAATCGCGAAGAGACCCTTTGCGTGATGATCAACGAGGAGGATCACATGCGGATGCAGGCCTTACGGCCGGGATTGCAGATTCGCCACGCGTGGAATTCCATCAACCAGGTGGATTCCGAGCTCGAACAGAAATTAGATTACGCTTTCAACCCGGATCTCGGTTACCTGACCGCCTGCCCTACTAATATAGGAACCGGCATCCGTGTGAGCGCCATGTTGCATCTGCCCGGCCTGGTTTTGGCGGAGCAAATCAATCCGATCATCCAGTCGGTAAACAAACTTGGCCTGGCGGTGCGCGGACTTTACGGCGAAGGCACTGAAGCGCTGGGAAATGTCTTTCAAGTGTCCAACCAGATGACTCTTGGCGAGTCAGAAAACGGCATTGTCGAGCGGTTAGAAAAGGTGCTGGGACAGATCATCGAGCACGAGGAAAACGCTCGCGCCACTCTTTTGGAGAAGAAGGCCAAGATGGTCTTCAACCATATTGGGCGCGCCTACGGAATTCTGGCCAATGCGCACAGTATTTCCTCGAAGGAAACGATGAACTTGTTATCATTGATGCGCTTAGGTGTGGATATGGGCGTGTTTCCGGGAGTGGAGCGGTCGTTAGTGGATGAGTTATTTATTCTGACGCAGCCGGCGCATTTACAGAAACAGCACTCGGAAAAGCTGTCCGCCGAGGAACGCGACTTGCTGCGTGCAGACATGGTGCGCGAGCGTTTGAAGCCGGTAAGCCGTCCGATTTCACGCCCGTCGCAATCGGCAAGTAACTGATTGGACAAATCGGTAAAATATTGCATTGTGGAATAGTAGTATGAGTGACGAAGCCATGAGTAATTTTACGCCCCGAGCACAGCAAGTGCTCGCGCTGGCACGCAAAGAAGCCGATCGCTTCAACCACAATTTTGTCGGCACCGAGCACCTTTTGCTCGGGCTGATTAAATTGGGACAAGGCGTCGCGGTCAATGTCCTGCAAAAGATGGGACTTGATCTCGAAACTGTCCGCATGGAAGTCGAGAAACAGGTCGGCACCGGTCCCGATCAGAAGATGATTGGCAACATTCCTTACACGCCGCGCGTCAAGAAAGTCCTCGCGCTGGCGGCCAAGGAAGCCAAGGCGCTTAACCACACCTACGTGGGCACCGAGCATATTCTTCTCGGCTTGCTCCGCGAAGGCGACGGCGTCGCCGCCCGCGTCCTGAAGAACCTGGATGTGGACATCGAGCAAACGCGCCAGGAGATTTTAAAGGAATTGGATCCGAATTTTGCCGCGCAGGAAGAACAGGCTTCCGCCGCTGAACCCGGCGAGAAAGCTCCGCCGGAGAAAAAAGGCGAAGTCAAAACTCCCGCGCTGAAGGCATTTGGACGCGACCTGACGGAAATCGCCCGCAAAGGCGAGATGGACCCAGTCATCGGCCGCAAGAACGAGATCGAACGCGTCATCCAGATTCTCTGCCGCCGCACGAAGAACAATCCAGTGCTGCTCGGCGAAGCCGGCGTTGGCAAAACCGCCATCGTGGAAGGCCTGGCGCAGGAAATCGCGCAGGGAAATGTCCCCGAACTGCTCCGCGACAAACGTGTGATCACGCTCGACCTCGCACTAATGGTTGCCGGCACAAAGTACCGGGGCCAATTCGAGGAACGTATCAAAGCGGTGATGGACGAAATCCGCCGCTCGAAGAACATCATACTTTTCATTGATGAATTGCACACCATCGTCGGCGCCGGTTCGGCCGAGGGCACGATGGACGCTTCGAACATCATCAAGCCCGCGCTCAGCCGTGGTGAGTTGCAATGCATCGGCGCGACGACGTTGAACGAGTATCGCAAGTATATCGAGAAAGACGCCGCGCTCGAACGCCGCTTTCAGGCCGTCAAGGTCGAGGCGCCGTCCATCGAGGAAGCGATCCTGATTTTGAAAGGTCTGCGTCCCAAATACGAAGACCATCACAAGGCCGAATTCACGGACAAAGCCATCGAGGCTTCCGTGAAGCTTTCGGACCGCTATATCACCGACCGTTACCTGCCGGACAAAGCCATCGATTTGATGGATGAAGCCGGTTCACGCGCGCGCATCGGCACGATGACCCGCCCGCCTGAGGTCAAAGACCTGGAAGCGGACATTGAGGACATCAAGACCAAAAAAGAGCGCGCGATCAAGAACCAGGATTTCGAAGGTGCGGCTTCCATGCGCGACAAGGAAAAGCACGCGAAGGAAAAACTCGAATCCGTCTTGAAAGAATGGCGCACCTCCCGCGAAGAAAAGCGCGTGAAGGTGGACGAGGAAGACATTTTGCACGTAGTTGCGAAATGGACCGGCATCCCGCTTCAACGCATGGAACAGGGCGAAATGGCCCGGCTCATGAAGGTGGAAGAGGAAATGACCAAAGTGGTCGTCGGCCAGAAGGAAGGCGTGTCGGCAATCTGCAAGGCGCTCCGGCGCTCGCGCGCGGATTTGAAGGACCCGCGCCGGCCGATTGGCACGTTCGCGCTGCTCGGGCCGACGGGCGTTGGCAAAACGCTCCTCGCGAAGACGCTTGCGGAACAGATGTTTGGCGATACCAAGTCGCTGATCCAGCTCGACATGAGCGAGTACATGGAGAAATTCAACGTCTCGCGCCTGATTGGTTCGCCGCCCGGCTACGTCGGGTATGAAGAAGGCGGCCAGTTGACCGAACAGGTCCGCCGCAAGCCGTATTCGGTGGTGCTTTTCGACGAAATCGAAAAGGCGCATCCGGACGTCTGGAACATGCTGTTGCAGATATTGGAAGAAGGCAAACTGACCGACAACGTCGGCCGGGTGGTCAACTTCCGGAATACGATCATCCTGATGACGTCGAATGTCGGATCGGACACGATCAAAAAGCAAAGCTCGATGGGCTTCTCGCCGATTACCGACGCGAACAGCTACGAGCAGATGCGGGAAAAAATCATGGATGAGGCGCGGAAGACGTTCCGCCCGGAATTTTTGAACCGCTTGGATGACGTGATTGTTTTCCGCTCGTTGACGAAGCCAGACCTGATCGAGATCCTCGATTTGGAAATCAGCAAGGTCATGGCGCGGTTGATGAAAAACCGGAACATCGCATTGCAATTGGACGACAAAGCGAAGGATTTTTTGGTCAGCAAAGGCTACGACCCGCAATACGGCGCGCGGCCCATGCGCCGGTCGGTCGAGCGGTTCCTCGAGGACCCGATCGCGGAAGAGTTGCTCAAGGGCAACCTGCACGATGGCGAGCCGATCACGGTCACGTCCGACGGCGAAAAGCTGGCGTTCAACCAGAAAGCGAGCGCGGAAGGCGCGCTTTCGAGCTAGTTGATTCGATAATTACCAAGGCCAATCCGGATTCCGGGTTGGCCTTTTTTGTTTGTGGCAGGCGCGTCCCGCTCGTGAGATTCGCACGGGCAGGATGCCCGTGCCACTATGTGTTGCCCAAAACTTTGCCCACCGCGGTCAGCAGGCGGTCCAGTCCGAAGGGTTTCTCGATTACTTCTTGCGCACCGAGTTCACGGGCTACGGCCAGCATTGCTTCGGAAACCACGTTGCCGCCGGAAATGGCGATCACGGGTAGTTTGGGATGTTGCTTGCGCAGGGCGGTGATTGTTTCCAGGCCCTCTTGTTCGGGCATGAAGATGTCAGTTACCACCAAATCCACCGCGCTGTGGCGAAGGGTATTCATGCCTTGCTTGCCATCGGGAGCCGACAAAACGGTATGCCCCGCTTGCGTCAAACCGTGGTGAATGGCCGCCCGTACGTTGGTGTCATCCTCGATAACCAGAATGTTTGCCATGCCTCATTTCAAGCAAACCACATGCCATTAAGGGATTTGCGTGGCAAGTGAATTGCTGCTTAACAGGAGGACCGGGTATTCGATATGAATGATAGACAGTTTAACATTTTACGGTGGACGCCAGCAGCCATCTCGGCGGCGCTCCTGGTTTTGATTTTGGTGGTTTCCATGCGAAACGTCTCGGAGATGAAGAAAGCAACCTATTGGAGGGAGCATACTTTCAAAGTCATCCTGGACGCTCAATCGCTGGAGGACAAACTTCTGGATGCCAAAGCGGCGTGGACCAATACGTCAGCGCCGGCACGCCCAATCTGCTGGTGGAATACCGGAACGACACCAACGACGAAGCACGGGAATTCAACGAACTGACCGCTCTCACCCATGACAACCCGGAACAGCAGCGCCGGCTGAAAAACCTTTCTTCGGCGATAAAAGCCGTGTTCGAGTATGACACTCGCGTGATTGCCGTCTATGGTCAAAAAGGTCCGCAGGCCGCCGCGCAGGCAGACAGTGGCGCCCAAGAGAGGGAGGTTCTTAACCCGGCCATCAAGGACGTGGAAAATTTTGAAGCCGACGAGAAAACCCTGCTGACGAAACGGGATGCGACCGAACAGGCGGATTACCACAAAGCTTCCCACCTGCTCATTGCCGGAGGTGTTCTCGCGGCGATGCTGCTGCTGTTTTCCAATTTCTTCGCGAGTCGGGAAATGGCCCGGCGCCGTCGCTCCGAGGCCCGGCAACGCGAACTGATCGTCGAACTTCAGAAAAGTCTCGCGGAGGTGAAGACGCTCTCCGGATTGATCCCGATTTGCGGCTGGTGCAAAAATGTGCGGTCGGACAGCGGCTATTGGCACAGCGTGGAGCACTTCGTTCGGGCGCGAACTGATGCAAGCTTTACTCACAGCATGTGCCCCGTTTGCGCCGAAAAGTGGAAGAGTGAATTACTGAAAGGGAACAACGACGCGGCAGCAGCGGCTTAAAAACCGGTGTGGCCCGCGTTGCTTCTTTGTTGAATGCCAGATAGATAGGACGCTTTAGCGACGCATTTGTTCCCGCCGCGAAGCAGAAATTTCGTTTGGAAAAACACCCGAATTGGAGTAATGTCTTAGCTGTCTCCCGAAAATAATTGAATAAATTATGAAAAAAATCTCATCACTTATTGCGCTGGTCGGTCTGCTGGCGATTCCGGCGTTCGCCGCGGATAAGGAAGTCACCATCACCGGCGAAGGCACGTGCGCCAAATGCGCGCTGCACGAAACCTCCAAATGCCAGAACGTCATCCAGACGGAGGAGAACGGTAAAAAGGTGACTTATTACCTGACCGACAATTCAACGAGCAAAGACTTTCACGAAAACGTTTGCAAGAAGCCGGAGAAAGTCACGGCCACCGGCGTCGTCACGGAAGAAAACGGCAAGAAAATCCTGACGGTGTCGAAAATCGAAGCGGCGAAATAACCCGTTTAGATTCTTAACTTATTACGCCTGCGTTCTTTATGAATGCGGGCGTTTTTTGTTTTTGCAACGAAGATGACGCAGACTGATGTCGGCGGCTACGTCGTTATTTCAAATGGCGTCGGTCAATGAATTCCCCAACCGGTTACAACGTCCATTGATTAAGACCTATGAAAACGAAAACAATCCTCTCTCTCCTTCTCGTGGCGGGTTCAATTGGGGCGGCGCAGGCGCAGGATGCGTCCGGCGCGGATGGGCCGCCCCCAGCGGTGGTTTATGAAGCGCCGGTGGTCTACAATGCCCCGGTGGTTTATCAGGCGCTGGTCGTTTATTACGCGCCGGTTTATTACGGCGCAACGCCGGCAGCTTGCGTGCTCAATGCCTGCGGAGCGGTGCAGAATAACGCGGCTCTTTCCACGGTGACTTACATCGGCGGAGGCCAGGTGGGTTACCAGGTTGCACCGCCATGCAATACCGGGTCGACGGTGGTCTTCATTGGCGAACATTCGCAGTTTCGCTGAGGGGACAAAGGGGAATCGATAAGGCATAACCCCCCGTTTGCTTTGAAAGCTTCGCTTGCCCGGCTTTGTCCTGAAAGGACGGTGGAGACTCGGGTAGTCCGTCGTCGCTCCGCGACGAAGTTATTTTTACATCGTAACCGGGGATGTTATCCCCGGCCAATATCCATAACCGCTCCGCGGTTTAAGGCGATGTGAAATCTTTGACCTCGCCCGGGGGCGGCGGCGGATGGGGATGTTTTCGATGATACCGGGCCACAATTGGCTTGGTGATGAAATAAGAAATGAGAGAGATCGGCGCACCTAGGAAAATAGAACCGAGGAGCCACGGGCGGCCGACGGTGAGGAAGGTGGTCCAGTTTCGCAACGGGTGCGAGCGCAGCAATCCGCGCGATAAATGCTGGGGCCATTGCTGGTTCAGAAGCCAGTAGCCGAGGTTGTATTCCAATCGCCAGATGAACGGCATCAGCGGAAGGGCGATATCGTGCAGCGTGCCCGCCAGCACGGCCGCGATGATGTTGCTGCGCGTCAGCCACGCGAAAAAAATCGCGCCGATGGTTTTCAATCCAAACAGCGGGGTGAATCCGAAGAAGAACCCGATGGCTACGCCACCGGCGATAGCTTCCGGCGTGTCGCGAATGGAGAGCAGTTTGAGCGAATGCTCGCGCAACCAACGATGCAGGTTCATGGCATTGCCTTTAACTGGGACGTCTGCGAACGCCGCGGAGCGATGCTCCTCGCCCCAAGTAGACTCTAGTGCGTCTGCTTGTTGAAAGCTACCACATCTTCATACCGAACGCCTCTTCCGCCAAAGATATCCAATGCCGAGCCGATGGTCAGGTCGATCTTCCCCTGCCCCAGCCGCGTGACCTGCTCCAAGTCGGCAAGCGAACTGGCACCACCAGCGTAAGTCGTGGGGATGGGTGACCATTCGCCGAGGCGGGAAACAAGTTCCGCGTCCACGCCGCTGCACAGGCCTTCCACATCCACGGCGTGAACGAGAAATTCCACGCAGAAACGCGAAAGTTTTTCCAGGGTCTCGCGGGTGATTTTTAAATCGGTGAATTTTTGCCAGCGATCGGTCACGACGAAGTATTCGCTGGTTCCTTCATCTCCGGCCATACGTTTGCGGCAGCTGAGGTCCAGAACGAGTTTTTCTTTGCCGATGGCTTTGACGAGCGTCGCCAGCCGTTGTTCGTCCATGTGCCCATCACGAAAAACCCACGAGGTCACAATCACGTGGGACGCGCCGGCATCGAGCCACTGGCGGGCGTTGTCGAGGTTGATGCCGCCGCCGACGTGCATCCCGCCCGGGAAAGCGCGCAACGCTGAACGTGCGGCGTCTTCGTTGCCGGAGCCGAGCATGATGATATGGCCGCCGGACAAACTGTCCCGCCGATAGAGTTCCGCGAACCACGACGCGGGCCGGTCGGAAATGAAGTTGGTGCGCAATTGACCGGGCGCGTCACTCAACGTGCCGCCAACAATTTGCTTCACCTTGCCTTCATGCAAGTCAATGCACGGACGAAACATGAGAACAGACTAGAGTTCCGCGGGATTGGTTCCAAGTTCCAAAAGTTTTGGCATCCCCCGAAAGAGTGGTCGGTTTAAAGTTGCCCCGCACTTTGGGCGCCCCTACTTTCGCGGAAAATCGGCTTTCCACTATGAAAAATAAATTCGCTGCGGCGACCGGGGCCTTTCTTTCATTGAGCGCAGTGTTGCTTGCCGCCGACGGGCGCGCGGAATGGCCCGCGCGGGTTTTTGCGCCCTACATGTATATTGGCAGCGGCGATGATTTCAAACTGACGGATTGCGACGATGCCTGCGGGCTGAAGTATTACACGCTGGCATTTATCATCGCGCGCCAGGATGGCTACGGCAAAGATGCGAAATATTTCAAGGATCCTTCCTGGGATGGCCGCATTCCAATGGACCAGAATCTTTATCATGAGCAGATTGACGCCATTCGCAAACGCGGCGGGGATGTCATCATGTCGTTCGGCGGCGAAGCAGGCAAGGAAATGGCCAATGTCATCGAAGACGCGGCGGAGTTGGAAGCCGCTTACCAGAAAGTCATCGACCAATATAAATTCACGTGGCTCGATTTCGACGTGGAGGGCAACAATCTCGATAAAGGCCGGCGCGATAGTGAACGCCGTAATGCGGTCCTCGCCAGCCTGCAAAAGAAAAATCCCGGGCTAATTATTTCCTACACGCTGCCGGTGGATCCGGACGGCATTTCGGAAGCCTCGCAAGCGCTGCTGGCCGATGCCAAGGCCAAGGGCGTGAAAGTGCATTCCGCGAATATCATGGTGATGTATTTTGGGAAGCGATTCATCGGCAAAGGAAAATCCGAGGGCGAACTTGGCGTGGAATCCGCCAACGCCGCTTATGCGCAAATCCAGAAAATCGATCCGGCCATCCAGATCGGGCTTTGCCCGTGTTTGGGGCGGAATGGTAACGGTGGCGAAGTTTTTGATATTGAGGACGCGAAGACTTTGAAGGTTTTTGCCGATAAAACGCCGTGGGTTTGCTCGCTACATTATTGGTCCATCAATGACGATTCGGGCCGTCCGCGCCGCCGAAGAAAAGTGACGAACACGACCAATAGCGTAACGGGCGTGGTTACCGGCGCGACGAATAATATCATGGTCCCCAGCGAGCATCAGGCGTGGGAGTTTGCGAATATTTTTAAGGGGTTTACGAAGTGATTAGTCGGTTGATTTGAGGCTGTAATTTCGGATGGAACTGGTGACTGGAAAGTCACCAGAACCCGCAGGCTGGAAAGCCTGCGCTACAAACGCGATACGTCACGTCCAGTGCAAATGTCGCTTTTCGTCGTAACCTTCTCACCGCAATTCTTGTCAATTTGGAGGTCGAGAATCCTGAATTACACCCCTATGAAAAACATCATCCCCGCATCTATAACCGCAGCCGCGGCTGGCCTCGTGTTGCTGGCAGGTTGTTCAACGCAGTGCACCCACGCCAACAATTCCACTGACACATCAACCAAGTCTTGCATGGGCATGCTCGACAAATTCACTGCCTCGGACGTGCCTGCGGTCGGGCCGGCGGAAATTGAAGTGGCACCCGGTCATTGGACCACCGACGCGTCCCCTGCCCCAGCGAACTTGCCCGGTAACGGCATGGCGCAGCATCCGATGCTCTATATCGGTGAGGGCTACAACAAAATGTTCATCGTCAATAACGGCAAGGTCGTCTGGACTTATTCGACCGGCAAGGGGAACGAGTACGACGACGCATGGATGCTTTCCAACGGCAACATCCTGTTCACCCGGATGCAGTATCTCGCCGAAATTACGCCAGCAAAAAAAGTGGTCTGGCGTTACGATTGCCCGACCAATACGGAAGTCCATTGCTGCCAGCCCATCGGCCTGGATAAAGTTCTTTTTATCCAAAACGGCCTGCCGCCGAAGCTCATGGTCGTGAATATCAAGACCGGCGCGATCGAAGTTGAGCATGACCTGCCGGCGAAGAGTTTGACGGACCAGAAAACGGTGCACCCGCAATTTCGTCGCGTGCGATTCACGGCGGACGGACATTACCTTGTCCCGATGCTCGGCCTGGGTACGAACGGCGCAGTGGTGGAATACGATAAAAATTTCAAGGAAGTGTGGCGCTACGACATTCGCACGCCATGGGCCGCTATTCGTTTGAAGAACGGCAACACGTTGATTACCGACGAGGCCGACAAGCTCACGCGCGAAGTGAATCCGAAAGGCGAAACGGTTTGGGAAGTGCGCCCGGAGGATTTGCCGGAGCCGTATCGCTTCATCAACACGCAAACCTGCACGCGCCTGGCCAACGGCAACACAATCATTTGCTCGCGTGGCAACAGTGGCAAGGCGCCGCAACTCGTGGAGGTCACGCCGGACAAAAAAGTCGCTTGGGTTTTGCAGGATTGGTCGCTGCTGGGACCGGCGACGGCGGTGCAAATTTTGGATGACCCGGGCATGCCGGAAGTACCAGGGCAGTCGGAGCATTGAGAATTGGTGCATAACGTCAACTTCACGCGCCAGAATAATAGTGGTATGGGCGTCTCGCCCGTACGTTTCTTTTTAAATGTCCTGTTGAAACGCACGGGCGAGACGCCCGTGCCACTATCGAATTGAACATTCGCCGGAGATGACGCACCTTGCTTCGTGCCCAGCTTCAAGTATCTCATCGTTGGCGGCGGCATGACCGCTGATTCGGCTGTCCAGGGAATTCGCGAAATCGATTCCGGTAGCAACATTGGGGTCATCAGCGCGGAAACTGATGCGCCCTACGACCGGCCGCCGTTGACGAAGGGACTTTGGAAGGACAAATCGCCCGACAGCATCTGGCGCGGCGCGGCCAAAGAACAGGCGCAGCTTTTTCTGGGGCGCACGGTGAAAACGCTCGATCTCACACAAAAGCAGGTTTCCGACGATCAAGGCATCGTTTACTCGTTCGAGAAGTTGCTGCTGGCTACCGGCGGAGAACCGCGCACGCTGCCCTTCGGCGGCGATAAGATTATTTATTATCGCACCGCGACGGATTACCGGCGACTGCGGCAGCTTACGGAAAAAGGAAAACGGTTCATTGTGATTGGCGGTGGATTTATCGGATCGGAAATTGCCGCGGCATTGGCCATGAATGGGAAGCAGGTCACGATGCTGTTTCCAGGGGCGACCATCGGCAACCGGATTTATCCGCGTAAGTTATCCGAATTTCTGAATCGTTATTACCAGGAAAAAGGCGTCACCGTGGCGCCGGAGGAAACGGCCATTGCCCTGGAGGAACGCGGAGCAGAATTGGTCATCCGGACGAAGGGCGGGCGTGAATTTGCGGCGGATGGGGTCGTCGCCGGTTTGGGCATTGAACCGAACACAAAGCTTGCGCGCGAGGCGGGCCTGAACGTGGCGGACGGAATCATCGTGGACGCCTTCCTGCAAACGAGCGCGCCGGATGTGTTTGCGGCGGGGGACGTGGCGAATTTTCACAATCCCGCGCTGGACCAGCGGCTGCGGGTCGAGCATGAAGACAATGCGAACACGATGGGCAAAATGGCAGGCCGCAACATGGCCGGCCAGCGAGAGCGTTACGACCATCTTCCGTTTTTCTATTCCGATCTCTTCGATCTTGGCTACGAGGCGGTGGGCGAACTCGATTCACGGCTGGAAACGGTTGCTGATTGGAAAACGGAGAACCGCGAGGGCGTGATTTATTATTTGCGCGAGGGTCGTGTGCGGGGAGTGTTGTTGTGGAACACCTGGGGACAGGTGGATGCGGCGCGCCAGATTATCGCCGGGCGGCACAGTTATCGCGTTGACGAATTGAAGGGCCTCCTGCCAAAGGCGGGTTGAAAAACCACGGAACTTATTCACGTCTTTTTGCTATCCGCCGGAAACACGCGGAATGAATTCCGCGCTCCGAAGGCATCCGCAAAGTTTGGCGCCTTTAGCGCGATTCAGTCGCTTGACTTTTTTTCGCAATCCGTTCATCTATCCGGGCCAATGAACTCCACTCCAGTTGATACCGAGGAAGAAGTTTTTGAGGCACGACGGCTTTGTGAAGCCGACGCGTGGCCGGAAGTACTGGATTTCGCGCGGGCGTGGCAGGCGGAAAACCCCACCGACTATAGAGCGCTTTATTATATGGCGCTCGGCCACACAGGACTGGGCCAATTCGTCCAGGCGGAGACGGCGTATCGGCGCGCGCTGGAGTTAGACAACTCAGACGCCAAGGTGTGGAGCAATCTTGGCGGCCTGCTTTACGAACATCTCAAGCGGCATGTGGATGGCATTCGTTGTGTGGAGCAGGCGTTGAAACTGAATCCCACGCACAAACTGGGCTGGGCGAATCTCGCGTACATGGTAGGCCGGTTGGGGCATTATCATCACGCGATGACATTTGCGGACAAGGCGCTCGCGTTGGATTCGGAACTCGTCGAGGCCTATCTGCACAAGGGAGCGGCTGCGAAGGCGCTGGGGAAAAATGAAGTATTGCGAGAGGTTTGCGGCGCGCTCAGCGCCCTTCCGCCGGAGAAATTTCATCGGGCGAGGTAGCGTGATGTGCCACAGAGGCACAGAGCAGGCAGAATTTCAATCACAGTGTCAGGTTTATTGTCCTTTTAATCCACCTTGAGTTTGTAAATCGTGTACGGGGTGGTGCGGGTGCTGCGGCCGTTGTGTGACCAGGCCATGTTCTGGATTTGCGAGCAGGTGACATACAGCCATCCATCCGGCGCCCACGCAAATGTATCCGGCCAGATCAATCGTTCATCGTGCACGACCACTTGCAGTTTTAATTCGGGAGTTACACGCATGATGGCGTTGTGTTCCATGTCGCTCAAATACAGGTTGCCGGTCTTGTCGAAAATCATTCCATCGCTCGCGGTGAAATTGGCTCCCAGATCCTTAACTTTATTTTGCACGTCCGCCCCGGTAGCCAGCGCGTCGCGCAGGTCCGCGGTGCGGATGCGATAGAGTTTCGTATCGCTTAGCGGCTTGAAATAAAGCCATTGGCGATCCGGGCTGAGTTCGATGCCGTCGGAATTTGCCTTCATCGGTTTTCCGTTTCGCTGCAACTCGCCGCCGCTCACTATGAATTTATGGTTGGGGTCGGCGAGCACGGGCGACTCTTTGCGCAGCACCATGCGGGCGTTGCCGGATTTGGTGTCGAGCACGGCAATTCCACCCTGCTTCGATTCAGTCAAGTAGGCGATATTGTTCGTGGTATCCACGCGCACGTCATTGAGGTAACTGTCTTTGCCGGCGAGCGCGGTTAAATTGTAAATGCGGTCGACGCGATTGCTCGCCAAATCAATTTTTACAAGTTTGGCGCCATCATCTTCCACGCTCTCCATTTCCGGCGCGCCCGGGTCCACGACCCACAACTGATCCTGTTCGTCTACATAAACCGCCTGGACGCACACCCATTTGTTGGAGCCGCCCTGGCCTTTTTCCCAACTGTTCCAATCCTTATCCGGATAGGGACGAGCGATGCCGTTGGAAGAAACTTCGGCGACGTCGTATTCGTGCGGGCCCTGCCAGCGGGGATAATTGACGAACATGCGGCCGGTTTTTGAGACTGCCACGCCGGTGAATTGGCTCAAGTTGTCTTGATATACGGATATGAGGTTTGTATTGGCCGCAAGACTGAAGGACGCCATACCGCAGAGGGCAGTGACACAAAAAAATAAAATGGTGCGCCGGACACATCTTCGAATTCCGGCAAACAACGTTTGACTCATATCATTGAACACAGATTTTATCGCTCGTCTTTAAGTGCGCTTTTGGCGAGGAAATTGAAATGGAGTTTTCACCGACCTGTGGGTGGGGCATTTGGCCGGAGTTCCGTTCCAAGGCAGCATCTTCGTTGCAACGCTGGGGTGGATAATAAAACTGCTTCGGGATTTTCAGATAGCGACCGTCCGTGCGAAGCGGCGGCTTTGAACTCCCCTAAAATCGCTGTCTACAGCGCAGACTCGCGTCCGCAGCTGCAATTTCTAAATACGCCTAATCGCGGCCAGGGTGATGATGCGCGTGCGGGACGTTTTCGAGCGAGATTTCCACAATTAAATCGGCGGCGATTTTTTCGAGGGTTTTTCGAAGCTCGGCCACGTTGCACGAGTCGGGAATGGTCAACACGGCGCGCGCTTTGAAAAGTGGTTCGCCGGACATGGCGGCGCTGGCGCATTCGGTGTCGAGTTCCTCCACGTTGACTCCGAACCCGGCGAGGGTGTGTGAGATTTGCCGTACGATCCCGGGCCGGTCCTGGCCGACAATTTCGAGGATGCTGCTGTGGCGGGGAACCATGGGCTGCCGCTGGCTGGAATGGACAACGATTGTCAGGCCGTGAGCGTCGAGACCCTTCAACGCCTTGGCGAGCGAGCGCTCCTTGTCTGCCGGGACTTCGACGTGGACGATGCCGGCGAATTGGCCGCCGAGGCGCGACATGCGGCTCTCCAGCCAGTTGCCGCCGTGCTCCGCGACGATGCTGGCCACAGAATCCACCAGACCGGGACGGTCGTCACCAATCACGGTCATGACGAGGGAGTGTTGCATGAGAAAGTTGTAACAGAAGGGATGTGAAACGTAAAACGTGAAACATGATTGCGTCAAAACGTCCGGCCTTAATTCACGTTTTACGTTTCAAGCTTCCACGGGTACGGCTTTCCGTGTTGCACCCCCTTCCCGCCTCGACAAAGCTCCCCTTCCCCGCCAAATTGGCCGGGATGTCGTTAGTGAATCAACCTTTGGCAATTGCCGGACGAATTTTCCGATCGCGGCTGATTTTGGGGACGGGAAAATTTTCGTCGCCGGAAGCCATGCGCGATGCTCTTATCGCGAGTGGCGCGGAAATGGTCACGGTAGCGTTGCGTCGCGCGGACCTGAGCGGGAAGCGCGATCCGTTCGCGAACATTTTGGAATTTATCGATCCGAAAAAATTTCTACTGCTGCCCAACACCAGCGGCGCGATGAATGCCGAAGAAGCCGTGCGCCTGGCGCGCCTGGCGGTGGCGGCGGGCCTGCCGAAATGGGTCAAGCTGGAAATCCATCCCGACCCGCGCTACCTGCTGCCAGACCCGATTGAGACATTGCAAGCGGCCGAAATTCTGGTGAAGGAAGGTTTCACGGTACTGCCTTATATCAATGCCGATCCGGTGCTCGCCAAGCGATTGCAGGATGTTGGCGTGGCCACCGTCATGCCGCTCGGCTCGCCTATTGGTTCAAATCGCGGGATTCAAACGCGCGACCAGATTCGTATCATCATCGAGCAGGCGACGGTACCAGTGGTGGTTGACGCCGGCCTCGGCGCTCCGAGCCATGCGGCGGAGGCGATGGAATTCGGCGCGGATGCGGTGCTGATCAATACGGCTATCGCGGTTTCGGCAGAGCCAAATAAAATGGCGGTGGCATTCAAAATGGCGGTGGAAGCCGGGCGCGCGGCGTTTGAAGCCGGGCTGGCCTCGCAACAGGAAACAGCGAGCGCCACGAGTCCGCTCACGGGGTTTTTGAGTTCATGAAACCGCCGGTTGAAAAGCAATATAGAGACAGGCAGGATGCGTGTCCTACGGTATAAATGGATAAAATGAATTGCCCAATATTGAGCGCCAAGCGCGTCCAAAACCTTTTGCGCGCGGCGAAAAGTTCCCGCGTGCTGGTGGTCGGCGATGTCATGCTCGATCATTTCATCTGGGGCAGCGTAGCGCGGATTTCACCGGAGGCGCCGGTGCCGGTGGTGGAGTTCGAGCGCGAAAGTTTCATGCCGGGCGGGGCCGCAAATGCCGCGCGCAACCTGACCGCGTTGCGGGTCAATACGGAATTGTTCGGCACAGTGGGACATGACGCAGCCGCACGGCAGCTCAAGGAATTATTGGTCGAACAACACATTGGATGCGAGGGTCTGCTCCCCCACGCGTCGCGCGCGACGAGTTTGAAGACGCGCATCGTGGCCCACAAGCAACAGGTGGTGCGCATCGACCGCGAGACACGCGATGGTTTGGAGGGCAAGTTGCTGAATCGGCTGCTGGAGGCGTTCAAGGTGCAATTGAAGAAGGCGGATGCGGTCATTATTTGCGATTACGGCAAGGGCGTGGTCACGCAGCATTTGTTGAATGAAATCAAGGCGCTTTGCCGCGCGCGAGGCGTGTGGCTCAGCCTGGATCCAAAACCGTATCACTTGAACCTGTCGAGCCTGTCGCTCATCACGCCGAATCGGAAAGAGGCTTTTGAACTGGCGAATCTGCCGGATGAAACGCGCGACTGCAATCCGTTCGCGGACAAAAACCTGATGATGGTCGCTGAACGGTTGCTCAATGAACTGCGTCCCGCCGTGCTGCTGATTACGCTGGGCGAACTCGGTATGTTACTCTGTCAACGCGACCAGAAGCCGTTCCACATCCCCACGGTTGCGCGCGAGGTTTTTGACGTGTCTGGCGCCGGTGACACAGTGATTGCGACTTTTACCCTGGCCATTGCGGCGGGCGCATCGCCGCTGGAGGCGGCAATTATTTCAAATCACGCAGCCGGTATTGTGGTTGGTAAAATCGGCACGGCGACGGTTACGCCGGAGGAGTTGTTGCAAAGTTTCCGCGCCTGATGCGCACGGAGTTTTTTAAATGAACCCGGCCAAAATCACGGCAGAAACGATTCGCGCAATGAAGGCGCGCGGCGAAAAAATCGCGGCGCTGACGGCGTATGATTACCCCACGGCCAAATTGCTGGATGAGGCCGGCATTCCATTCATCCATGTGGGAGATACGGTCGGCATGGTGGTGCTGGGCTATCCCGACACCACGTCGGTGACGATGGAGGACATGGAGCACCACATGCGCGCGGTCGCTCGCGCGCAGCCACAAGCGTTGCTGGCGGCGGATTTGCCGATTGGGACTTATCAGACGGCGGCGGACGCCGTCGCCAACGCGCGTCGACTGGTCGCGGCGGGAGCGCAAGCCGTGAAGGCGGAAGGCGGCAGTGCGGTCATCGAACAGGTGCGCGCGATTGTGGCCGCGGGCATTCCTTATTGCGGGCATCTGGGCATGCTGCCGCAGCATGTACGCGAGGAGGGCGGTTACAAAATCAAAGGCCGGAACGAAGCGGAACATCAGGCGTTGATCCGCGATGCGCAGCTTTTGACTGACGCAGGCGCCTTCGCGCTGGTGCTGGAAATTGTCACGCCGGCGGTTGCCAAAGAGATCACGCAAAAGATTTCGATTCCGACGATTGGCATCGGTTCAGGGCCGGATTGCGATGGGCAAATTCTGGTCACTCCCGATTTGATCGGCGGCTTTCCCTGGTTCACGCCAAAGTTCGTGAAGCCAAAAATGAATGCGGCGGAACAAATTCGCGCCGCGGTCAAGGATTGGAAACAATCGGTCGAAGCGGTGAAAGGTGCGCCGTGAGCAAACTGTCCCACCTCAATGCGCGCGGCGAGGTCAGCATGGTGGATGTCTCGGCCAAGCCACTGCAGTTGCGCGAAGCAGTGGCTCGTGGGGAAATCCGCGTGCAAAAGGCGACGCTGCAATTGATCGAGAGCCAGAAAATTGCCAAAGGAAATGTGCTAGCGACGGCCCGGATTGCCGGAATCCAAGCGGCGAAAAAAACTGGCGAACTGATTCCGCTTTGCCATCCGCTGCCCATCACGCATTGCGAGGTGAATTTTGAAATTCCGAAAAGCGGTGATCGAATTCTAATCAGCGCTTCCGCCAAAATCGCAGCGCAAACGGGCGTGGAGATGGAGGCGCTCACGGCAGTGACGGTTGCGGCGTTGACGATTTACGATATGTGCAAAGCAGTGGATAAAAAGATGGTCATTACGGAGATTGAATTGATTTCAAAGACCAAAAAGTAAAAGTTTTTACGCGTTGGCATTGAGCAGCGCTTGAAACGCCCTTACCTCAGTCCTCCCCGGTCCTTATTGCATTTCACTCATAAAGATGGCGCCGACTGACGTCGGCGGCTACCATAGAACGGCGCTAGAATTTATAGGAGAGGGTCATAGCGACGGCGGTGGCGTCTTGTTGGGCGGAGGAGGAGAACATGATGAAGCGATCGTTGAGGTGTGAATCGAATAGGCCCAGCAAGTTGTAACCGTGGACTCCAGCGGAGAGATGTTGGTTGAATTGATACGTTACGCCCAGGTTCAATCGCGCCTGGATTTTATCGTAGGGATCGTATTTCGGGTCGCGCAGGAATTCCAGCGGGTCGCCATTGGCGTCGGTGCCGACGCCGTTGGCGTAATCGGTGTAAGCCTTGTATCCCGGCCAACCCCAGAAGATACGCAGCGAGCCGGTGAGGCTGAGTTTGGGCAGGGGCTGATACGCGAAATGCAATTTTGTAATTTGCGTGCTCCATTGATTGAGATCGTGCCCGAATCCGTACGGCTGAGACGTGATGGCCTGACCTTCAATTCCGCCGACTGAGTTCCTGAAATCCACCAACTGCGACACGCCATGCGAGAGCCCGAGCCGGAAGTTTTTGGATTGATAGTCAGCTTCCAATTCCACACCGGCGATGTCGGCATCGCCCACGGGTTGGCTCCGCGATGCGGCGTCGTCCCATCCAATGATGTGAAAATCGTTGAAGAAAGCGTTCGCGCTGAGCGAGATGTGCTCGCCGAGCAGATGGGTATAGGACAATTCCGCCGCGCGAAGCGTTTCGGTATCGTCGGTGGCGCCGCTGGTTTCGCGCTCAAATTCGATGGTCTCCGCGACGTCTGATTTCACCGCTTGGGAGAGAATTAGTTTGAAAGTGTCTCGCGACGACGGTGTGTAAATCAGGGCACCGCGCGGTGAAAAAAGGTAGCTGGTATCAGCGCTCTTATCGATGCGGAGGTCGGTGAAGATGCTCCATTTGGAGGCAATGTCCCATCGGTCTTCGGCCAGGAATGAATAGGTGTCCGTGCCCCAGCGCGGCATGAAGCCGCTGACGCCGTTGGGTGTGGGATTCACTCCGGCCCAAGCCACGCTTCGCGCACGGCCGCCCGGATAGCCAAACGGAGACAGGCCGTACTCGGCGTGCATATATTCGCCTCCGAACGAAAGTGAGTTGACGCTGCTGAGCTTCCAGGTCGCAAGCAAGCGGGCAGTGTAAATGTCCTCGCGGTTCGCATCGAGCAGGCCGTCGAACTCGGTCCGGACGATATCGTCCATGCTGAAGCCGGCGCGGCCGGAAATTTCCCAATGGTCGTTGATCTCATGCTTGTAGTCAGCGCCGAGGGAGAATTGCTGATAGCCCTGCCCCTGGATTTGATATTCCAGCGGCGGTTTATTGTCCGGGAAACCTTGCGGCGGCTGAATAAGCCAGCGTTGTTCAAACGGCTGCGTATCGCCGCCCTGCGTATAGCGTGCCCAGAGGGAAAAATCATCCAGGGTCAACTCGGCGTGCAGTTTGAGCGGCGGGACGCCGTGAAACATCTGCCGGTCTTCGGGAAGCGGCACGGGATAAGGATGACCGGCGACGATGGGCGTTCCGTTAACGGTCGATCCCGAGATACCCATGATGTAGGGCGCATCGGCATTATTCGCGCCGGCAAGGTCACTGATGCCGGCGTAGAGGAATAAATGGGCGCGATCGGTTAATTGGAAGCCGCTTTTAATTTCGCCCTCGTAAAATTCCTCCAGTTCACCGGCGCGCACGGTAGCTTCGGTGCCAGTAAAGGTGGTTCCATCGAAGGTCTTGATATCGATGACGCCAATCAGCGCGCCAGCGCCATAGACCGACGAACCCGGGCCGCGAATGACCTGGATTTCCTTGATGTCACCGAGCATTGAGAGGTCGCGTTCACTCATGGCGCCGGCCTGGGCAAAATTATTCATCACCTTGCCATTGACGAGGATGAGAAATTTGTTGTCTTCGTCGCCAATAATACCGCGGAAACCGATATGGTTAGCGCCCCAGTTATGCCGGAGGTAAAGCATGTTGGGGACGTAAATTTCCAGCAACTCGTCAAGACTGCGCGCGCCGCTTTCCTTGATGTCCTGGCTGGTGATGGTGGTAATCGTGGCGGGAACGGCGCGCCTCTCTGAGCCCGCGAGCGTGCCGACGGCGACCTGCACCTTGACGAGATCTTCCAGAGACATTTGAGAAACAGGCTTATCCTCAACGGCCGGCCCGGTGTCCGCCAGGGAGCAGAACGCGGCGAGCAGCCACGCGCCGAAAAAACATAGGCGACCGATTCGGCAGCGGGCGAGGTCAATTTGAAACAGGGGTGTCTTCATGATTTACTTCTCGTGTTCACCGGCAATTCGAGGGTGAAAATCGCGCCGGTACCAGGCCCGTCGCTCTCCACAGACAAGGAGCCGCCCATTTCTTTGGCGGCGAGAAAGCCGCTGTGCAGGCCGAATCCGTGGCCGTTTTTGCGCGTGGTGAAACCGTGAGAAAAAATGCGGATAAGGTTTTCCCGGGCAATACCGACGCCGTTATCCGCGACCGAAATCAGAATGCGATCCTGGCCGGCGGTCCTCATCCCGAGGGTCAAAATCCGGTCCTCATTGCCATTTTCCGTCAGCGCATATTTGGCGTTGCCGATGAGGTTGATGAGAATCTGTAGCACCTTGTGTTTGTCCGCGACGATGTCAGGCACTTTGGTGAAATCGCGAGCCAGGCGCACGTGATGCCGTTCGAGGGCGCCGTTATGAATGCGCAAGGCGTCCTCCACCAGCAACGCGGGAGAGTGTATTTCCTCCACACCGGAGGCTTTGGCGTAGCTCTGTTGCATCGACACGATTTGTTTGATGTGCTCGATGTTTTTGGTCAGCCCGTTCAATTCAGCCAGCATGGCCGAGTGCTCGGCGGACAGGAAATTCGACAGGGCTTTGAGATACTCGAACACCTGGCGACCGCGTTCGTCGCGAGTTAAAAAGCCGCCCAGGTCATCGGCGTGCGGTTCCAGCAGTTCGACCATGCGCGGCACGCCTTTCCATTTCGAGGCGCGGACTTGATCCATGACAATGCTGGCGGAGGTGTTGACGCTGTTGAGAACATTGCCAACGTTGTGCAGGACGTTGGTGGCCACTTCGGCCATACCCGCATGGCGGGAGGCCTGGACCAATTCCGCATGAGCTCTCTGGAGATTTGCCTCCGCTTTTTTCCGGGCGGTGATTTCATGGAAGGTGAGCACGCTGCCAATGCATTTGCCGGCGATGAGCTGCGGATGGGTGGTGCGCTCGAAGGCACGTCCGTCCCGCAAGGTAAGAACATCGACAAAGCTTCCTTCCGGATGCCCGAGCAACTCTCTGAAACGGTGAAGAAATTCGTCAGGATTTTCGAATTTTTTGGCGCAGTGCGAAATAATTTCCTCGTTGTCCGCGCGTTCGAGCAACGGCTCCGGTATGTCCCACATCGCCGCAAATTTGTCGTTTTGACAAATGACCCGGCCGGACAGGTTGATGGCCACGATGCCGTCGGCAGTGGAGTTGAGGGTGGCGTTCAGCAGCGAGATGGATCTGGCGAGCTCGTTGGTGCGCGCCACGACGCGGTTTTCGAGCGTCTCGCGGGCAGCTTCGAGGGCATTGTCCCGCTGTTGAATTTGGGCAAGCATTTCGTTGAAGCCGTCAATTAGCTGGCCGAGTTCGTCGTGCCCCTGTTTCTCGGCGCGCACGGAATAGTTTTTCTCCACAGCGACGAACCGGGCGAGATGCGCGAGACTCAGAATGGGTGCGGACAACAACTGTTGGAGGCGGCTCGATATGAGCAGAGTCACCAAAAGCGACACACCAAACACGATCACGGCAATCCTGCCATAACGGGCGAGCCGCTTCGGAAGCTCCTGCAGGCCGGCTTGCACATAGATGGTGCCGACGCATTCCTGGCCTTCGACAATCCGGCGGAAAAGATGCATGCGGCCGCCAGAAAAACTATGGCCGTCGGGCTCAGGTGGAGGCGGAACAAATTTCACGCGGCTGTCCCGGGTAAAGACCGCATACACACGGCCCTCGCGGTCGTAAATGCAGCCGGATACAACTTCCGGCTCGGTGCCGAGCGCGGCCAGCGTTTGCTCGGCGGTTTTGGGATCGCTGAAATCGAGTGAGGCCGTCGAATGCTCGCCAATGACCCGCGCGATGGCGCCGATGCGCTCGACCAATTCCTGCCGGAAATCAAGTGCATCGTAGAACACAAAGCCGGCGCAGGCCAGCAACAGCGCCACGGTGCTGGTGAGCATGATGACCACCATCTGCTTGTTGCGAATGGAAAGGTTTTGGAAGCGCGAAATCACTTCTTCCCTCCTTTAACAGCGGCCAACGCCAGCAGTTTGGAACTGACTTTCAATCCGCCCGCGCGGATGGAATCCAAGTTCACTTCCAGGACAACCTGACGTTCGCGCAGGGCGAGGTTGATCATGCCGCCCACGCTGAGAAAATCGTCACTTTCTCCCACCATCAAAATGTTCCATTCGCGCAGCCTGGGCAGGAGGTCGGGCAATTTCCGCGTTTGCCCGGAACCGACAAATAAAATGTGGCAACCGCGACATTGCTCGAGGCTGGTGATTCGCTGGAAGCGAATCGGGCGGCCGTCAACCATCCGCCCTTTGCTCATGCTGGAGAATTCGCTGGCGACACTGTCGGCATCCAAAATTGCGACAACAATGGGACTGTTCGTTTGCGAAAACGCGGTGGCCGGCCATTCGACGTATTTTGGGAAATTAAGGAGGAATGCCGCTTTGACCTGAGCTTCGGAGGGAGCGCTTTCAGCGGCGCGCAGCCGGGAGGAGAAACCCAAACCCAAAATGAGGCCGATGAAAAAGAGCATCGCCGCCCGGGTCCGATTGCCCGTCCATTTTCGCGCGCAATTTCGCACGCGAATATCCCCGGGAAACAGGACGGGCCGATAGCTCGTGGGCAAAGGTTCGCACGGCGCGGAATAATTCAGCGCCCCGGCACTTTCGCCCCAACCTGCATTGAGTGAATTCATCAGGGGTCTCTGCGGTTGCGAGGGCCATTGGAAGGCCGGTTAGGGCCGGCGCCTTCCTGCATCGGGTTTTTTCTCCCCGGGGCACAAGCAATCATCGGTGTCCGCCAATTACGTCGGCAAATGTCGGCAAAACTTGAGCTAAAACTCGTTGATTGCAGGGCTTTTACCTCGTAAAGACTCACCCTTTTTTGCTCCGCGCCGCGGTCGAAACTCAAGAAGCCAGTGACTGACTTGGTTCTTGGATTGCCACCCCATGGGTACGGCAGTATGAATGCCGGTATTCATGCAATCGCAAACCGGCATCATCACCATTTCCGACCGGGCATCCAAAGGCCTTTATGACGACCTGGGAGGACCTGCGTTGCGGGCTGCGGCGGAAAGTTACGGGTGGAAGGTCTTGGCGGAATCGCTGGTGCCGGACGAAAAGCGGGATATTCAGCGCGCGATTCGCGAACATATTTCGAAGGGCTGCCAATTGGTCCTGACCACCGGTGGGACGGGCGTGGCGGTGCGGGATGTGACGCCCGAGGCGGTGCGAGAAATCGCCGCGCGGGAATTGCCCGGCTTTGGCGAGGTGATGCGCGCAGAATCCATGAAAATCACGAAGAACGCCATTCTTTCCCGAAACCTCGCGGTGGTGGTGGAAAAATGTCTCGTGGTTTGCCTGCCGGGGAAGCCGAGCGGCGCGGTCGAATGCCTGGGGTTCGTGGCGGGCGCGATTCCGCATTGCGTGGAGGTGCTGCAGGAAATACCGACGAGTTGCTGAGACGTGATGCGTGGTGCCGGTTACGTGATTGCATGGTGACGCCGCAGACGGACTTCACGCACCACGCCTGCGTTTCCCACGCAATTTCCTTGCGAGGGCGAATCTCATTTTGCTAAATGCCTGCAATGAAAAGGAAATGTTGGGGCACGATTCTGCGGAACTGTTTGGCCAGTGCGCTGGTGTTGACGGGTTTGACCGGGTGCGTCACAACCCAAGTGACCGTAACGCCGGGCGTGGAGCTGACCAAATACCGCAGAGTTTATCTCCTGCCATCCAACGGCGATCCCCGGAACGTGACGCCTCGAGTGCTGGCACGGTTGAAACAAACCGGCTTTGAGGTGAGCGAGGTCAACTCGAACAATCCAACGATCGCGGACCAGGGCAGCGGATTTGTCATCAGTCCCGAGGGGCACATCCTCACTTGCTCGCACGTTCTCGAAAATCAAACCAATGCGACGGTCTGGATAAGCAGCTTGCGCTATCCGTGCCGCGTTTTGGCCAACGACACAAATGCAGACCTGGCGCTGCTCCAAGTGAATGTGGCGCATGAACCGTTTCGTCCCCTGCCCTTTTCGCCAACGACCAATTACTTCATGGGGCAAAGCGTTTTTACGATGGGTTTTCCGCTCGCCGGAGTCCTGGGGACGGAACCGCGTTTAAACAACGGCATGGTCAGCGCCACCGTTGGGCTGGATGATGATCCGAAATTCGTTCAGGTTTCCGCGGCGGTGCAGCCAGGAAATAGCGGCGGCCCGTTGCTGACTCCCGAAGGCCAGGCCATGGGTGTGGTGTCGGCGACTTTGAATCCATTGAAGGTATTCGCGCAATCCGGCGGAGCGCTTCCGCAAAACGTGAATTTCGCGATCAAGCTGAACATTGTGCGCGATTTCCTGGCGAGCAATCACATCAAATTGCCTGAAACGCCCACGAACAACGCTGCGCAGGCGTTTGAAGAAGCGAAAAAATCGCTGGCGCTGGTGCGTCCGGGAAATGTGACGGACGAAGAGTTAAAGCAACCGGTGTTGATTTGTGTTTTTGGTTACTACAGCTTCTTCGATGTGTGGTGGCGGTTTAAAAGAATCCAAATCGAATTCGTCGATCTCAAAAAGGGAGATCTGGTTTTCCGGGTTGGCCAGTACCGGGATGACCCGTTTTCATCCGAGAACGCCGAACTGGATCAGCTGTTTTCAGAAATTTCGAGCAAGTTTTTTCCAGACCGCCCCAATCCATTCAAGGGAAAGAAATGACGGGCCGTCTGGCAAGTGTAAGTTGTCCAATGAATGCGTTTAGCGCCAGTTTGATTCTGCTTCTTGTGCTGGCCATGCCCGGCTGCGCGAGCAAGGCCAAACAACAGGCACAGATCCGCCGCGCCTATGCTGCCGGCGAGCAGGCGGCTCGCGCGCAGATGGAAAAGGCGGCGCAGCAACAGCAGCAGCTCGCCGTCGATTCGAAGGTCCGGATTCTAGGCAAGGTCAGACATCCGGTGCTGGACTGGGGCCCGGGCTTGACGCTCGCGCGCGCCCTGGTGGGAGCTGATTACGAGAGCGCAAGAACGCCTACCGCCATCACCATTTATCGCAACAACCAGCAACTGAGCATCGATCCTCAGCAACTGCTCGAAGGCGCTGATTACCCGCTCTTTGCGGGCGACATTGTATACATTCAGGATTGAACGCGCAGAGCAACTTGGGACTGCGCAAATATTTTCCACATGGTGTTTGAAGTTCCGCGTTTACGCGCTCGGTAGCGGAAATGCAACCGAACCACCTGAAGGCGGAACTACAAACAGCGGCAATACTACTTATATTTCATTCAAATTCCACGGCTGACGCATCTTGATTTTTTAGCACAATATTTCGTGGAGCATTTTTTGGTTTGACACTGGAATCATCAAAATTAAAATGCGCCTACCCAAATGGGTAGGCGCGAGCTTTTTAAGCGGCGGCGCGTCTTGAATACCTGGCACAGTGTTTTTCCAAGCGATTTCGTGGCTTCGGCAGGTTAACCCCTAGATCAATTCCTTAAATCAATAAATTCCGTTGGAATCTTTGGAGATTAGATGAGGCAGCCCCTGACTGATATAACGACGAGCCTTGATTTCGGGCGGTGTCCTAAGGATACTTTCTATAACGGACGGCGCGGAGATATCCAAAAAAGGTGATTCATGATTTCCCTCAAGCAATTGACCAAAAGGTTCGGCGCGCAACTTGCCGTGGATTCGCTCACATTCGAAATTCCCGCCGGCCAAATCGTGGGTTTCCTCGGCCCCAACGGCGCCGGCAAATCCACGACGTTGAAAATGCTGACGGGCATGATCGAGCCGACGGAAGGTTCGGCGAGCATCTGCGGTTTTGACCTGCGCGAGCAGCCGATTGAGGTGAAACGGCGCGTCGGCTTCGTCCCGGAATCGGGCGCGGTGTTCGAATCGTTATCGGGACTGGAATATCTGGAGATGATTGCGGCGTTGTACGGCATTCCGCAGGACGCGGCGAGGATTCGCATCCAGCAGTTCATCGCATTTTTCGACCTGAGTTTTGAGACACTGACCGACAAGTTGCTGGGCGCCTATTCCAAAGGGATGCGCCGGAAGGTCGTCATTACCGCTGCGTTGTTGCACAATCCACCGGTGGTTTTCTTTGATGAACCGCTGGACGGATTGGACGCCAACGCAGCGGTGGGTTTCAAGGCGCTGATTCAAACGCTCGCGCGCGAGGGCAAAACCATCGTCTACAGCTCGCACATTCTGGACGTGGTCGAGCGCGTGTGCGACCGGGTGATTATCATCGATAAGGGAAAATTGCTACTGGACGGCAAGCCCGACCAACTGGTCGCGACGCACAACGCCGGCACGCTTGAGCATTTGTTCACGCAATTGACGGGAGGCGCGGAACTGGAACGCCGCGCGGAAGATTTCGCAAAAACATTCCGCTCATGAACGCCCCGCCCGGAGCCGCGCCGCCAGTCCTGAATCCTGCGCTTCCGACCGCGCGCACATTGCGGCGGCTTTTCCTGACACTCTACCTGCGAGGCCGCAGCTCCCGGGGACTGCGGTCGAACCGGACGCCCAAATCGGTCGGCCAAAAACTGGCCCTGATGCTGTTTGTTTACTCTCTTTTTGGATTGTTCGCGCTGCACTTCATCGGGCAGCCGGTTTTTGCACTGGCGGTCTACATACACGGCATGACGTTTGTCTTTCTCGGGATGTTTGTGTCGTCGTCGGCAGGCGAAATTCTTTTTAACAAGGAAGAGACGGACATTCTGCTCCATCAGCCGATAACCTCGCGCGAATTGCTCTGGTCGAAGATCCGCGTGCTTATTGAGGTGTCTCTCTGGCTGGCCGGCGCGATGAATCTGGCCGGGCTTTTCGTCGGCGTCTGGACGGCGGACGGCGGAATTTTGTTTCCCTTCGTTCACGCGGTCTCGACGGTCCTGGAGGCGTTGTTTTGCACGAGTTGCATTGTGCTGGCGTACCAGCTTTGCCTACGCTGGTTTGGCCGGGAACGGCTCGATGGAATTATGACCACCGTCCAGGTTCTCATTACCATCTTCGCGGTGGGCGCCGGCCAATTGGTGCCGAGGCTAATTGTGCGCTTCAACGGCAGCGAGGTGGTTCGGTTTGGGCCGGGCACGTGGTGGGTTGGCTTCCTGCCACCGAGTTGGTTTGCCGGCCTGGACGATGCGCTCGCCGGCAGTCACGCAATGGGCTCCTGGCTGCTGGCCGGGTTCGGATTGCTGGCTACAACGACGGTGGTCTGGCTTGCGTTCGGCAAACTAGCGCACGTCTACGAAGCCGGTCTGCAAACTCTCGCCCAAACGGTGACGCCCCAGCGCAGGCGTTCGAAACGGCGCTGGGCGGAAATCCTGGTCGCAACGCCGCCATTCAAATGGTTCTTTCGCACGCCGGTGTCGCGGGCCACATTTTTATTGGTGGCGGCGTATCTGTTTCGCGATCGGGACGTCAAACTGCGGGTTTTTCCCGGACTGGCGCCGATGTTGATTATTCCGCTGATCTTTTTGATCCAGGATGAACGCACATCCAAAACGTTTGGCCTCGCCTTTTCCGGGGGTTTTCTCGGCACGCTGCCGTTGATCGCGCTCGACCTGATTCAATATTCCCAACAGTGGCAGGCGTCGGAAATCTTCCGCGTGGCGCCGATGACGGGTCCGGCAGAACTTTGTCGGGGAGCGCGGCGGGCGGTACTTTGGTTGCTGGCCGCTCCGTTGATCGCTATCGTTGCCACGGTTATCTGGTGTGTGGAAAGAAATGTTTCGCACCTCCTGCTGTTCGTGCCGGGAATTATCCTGATGCCGGTCGTGGCGATGATTCCCGCGCTGCTGCACCGAGGAGTGCCGTTTTCTCTTCCCAATGAAGAATCAAAATCCGCCGGGCGCGCGCTTAAAATGATCCTGGTCGTGCCGTTGGCGATGATTTTGTCCGGGCTCTCGACCTGGGCATTTTCCGGGAATTGGTTTGTCTGGTTGCTTTTGGGCGAGCTAATTGTGGTGATTCCGATTTATATGCTGTTCCGGATTGTTGCGGCCAGACAACGCTGGCAGTCCCTTGAATAACCCCGAAACCAGGGTCTTGAAAGGTTTTCGATGAAATCTTTGGTTTTGCTTTGCCTGTTTTGCGTCTTGCGTTGAATTCCCCATGCTTAGAAACAGATGGAGGCTGAACTCCGATGGGTTAGGCTGGGACGCATCTCAAAATTTGTGCAGTATTTCAGCCACGGAGTGGCGGCAGATGGTAGCCCACGGCGCGAGCCGTGGGATTGAAGGGTTATGGGGAAATGAGCCGCGGAGCGGCGAAAGAACGCGTCCCGACATTTTTCTTTCGCCCCATCCGGGGCTTGGCGATTTTCACGCTCGATTCCCACGGCTCGCGCCGTGGGCTACCATCTAACGCTGCTCCGCAGCTATTTCCGAGATTTTTGCCGTATACGAATTCTGATACGCGCCCGGTCAGGCTTCAGCCGCTGATAATCACTTGCCAAAACAGTCGGCACCCTTAGACTGAGCGGCCCTAGATTTTAAATTATGCATTTGATGAACGTCAGCGCAGTCCTAGCCATGGGAGCACCACCGCAACCAGGACAACCGGCCCAATCACCTCTGGTGATGATGGTGCCGATGATATTGCTCTTTATCATTTTCTATTTTGTCCTGATCCGTCCGCAGCAGAAAAAAGCGAAACAACAGGCTGAAATGCTGAAAACGGTGAAGTCCGGGGACAAAGTGGTTACCACCAGTGGCATCATTGCCACGGTAATCACTGTGAAAGAAGATTCCATCTCGATCCGTTCCGCCGACGCCAAGTTCGAAATTACCAAAGGCGCGATTGCCGAAATCCGCGAACGCGCTGGTGAATCCAGCGCATCCTAACGCCCCCCATGAACCGAAATAACCTCTGGAGATTCATTCTCGTCGTTGCCGTTGTCGCCTGGGCTGTCTTCGAAATTTATCCGCCCACGAACCGGGATTTAATTCAAGTTTTCCGCGAGAGCGCGCGCGGAGTGGACGATAACTTCAACAAAATCGTTCAACGCGCCCAGGACTTAAGCAAGGACCGGCCCGACCGCGAGTACGCCAACCTCGTTGAAGCCATCGGCACCAACGACATCACCGTCTATTTCCAGCAATACAGTAAGGAAAGCCAAGTGCATCCCACGACTTCCATCCTGAATGCCGTCCAGCGCGAGGCGATGGGGAATATTCATTTGGGCATCGACCTGCAAGGCGGCACATCGTTCCTGGTCGAGATGGACACGAACCACCTCGTCAGTGTGGATACCATTACGAACAAACTGGGCCAGGTTGAAACGGTGACCAATACGGCCGATGTCTCCGGAGCCCTTTCCCAAGCGGTGGAAGTGCTGCGCAAACGCGTGGATCAATTCGGCGTGGCCGAACCGGTGATCCAACCGGAAGGCAACAACCGCATTTCGATCCAGTTGCCAGGCTTGTCGGACGAACAGATGAATGCGGCCGAAACAAATATTTCCAAGGTCGCTTACCTGGAGTTTTACCTGGTAAACCCGGACAGTGCCAACCTGACAAAGCAGGGAGTTTCTGTGCCTGGTTATCAGATCATGACGCAGCAAAGAACCCTCCAAAACGGCACCAAGGCTCCTCCGGAACATTATCTGGTCAAGAAAAAGCCGGAAATGGTCGGCGGCATCAACAGCGCGTGGGTCAGCCGCGATAATTTCGGCCGGCCGCAAATCGAATTTCGCCTCGATTCCGCGCACAGCGATCAATTTTATAAGATCACCGACGCGAACGTAGGGCATCAATTGGCCGTCGTGCTTGACGGCGAATTGCAGACGGCGCCGGTGATCCGCTCCGCGTTGAGCGGCGGCGGCGTCATTGAAGGCGATTACACCGATGATGAAGCGCGCACGCTGGTCAACGTATTGCAAAATCCGCTCCAGGCGCCCGTTCATATCATCGATAAAAACCGGGTCGATCCGACGCTCGGAAAAGATTCCATCACCAGCGGCATCAAAGCGTCCGTTTACGGCATCATCGCAGTGTCTGCTTTCATGTTGTGCTACTATTTCCTGGCCGGCGCCATCGCGAATGTTGCCCTCCTCTCCAACATCATCATTCTGCTCGGCATCATTTGCGCCAAACCCCAGACATTGACTCTCCCTGGCATCGCCGGTCTGGTGCTGACGGTCGGTATGGCGGTGGATGCGAACGTGCTCATTTATGAACGCATCCGGGAAGAGAAAGCCAAGGGCAAGTCCCTTCGCGGTGCAGTGGCTGCCGGCTATGACCGCGCGTTCGGAACCATTTTTGATTCCCACGTCACGACGCTTATTTCGGCAATCGTCCTTTGGATGATGGGCACGGGCTCGATTCAAGGCTTCGGTTTTTCGCTGACCTGGGGCGTCGCGGCCAGCTTGTTTACCTCGCTGGTTGTCACCCGGTTGCTTTTTGATTGGATGCTCAGCAGGAACCTCATTACAGACCTTAAAATGCTGCACTTGATTCCTGCGACGATGAAGCTCGATTTCATGAAATGGGCCAAACCGGCCTTTGCCGCCTCGTGGCTGCTGATTATCATCGGCATGTCCTATGGTCTTTTTTACCGCGGCAGCGATGTTTTCGGCGTTGAATTTACCGGCGGCGAAAAAATCGTGCTCAGCGTGGATTCCCAGCATAAGCCGGGCGTCGATGAGATTCGTAAAACAGCTAGCGCGATTAGCGGCCGGGAAGTGCTGGTGGCCTATCAACGTAATGTCAGCTCGGGCGCGGATACCCTGCAGGTAACTGCTCGTGATTCGGGAAAAGGTGATCAGGCGGCGGTGGCAGACAAGATCTTTCAGGAACTCAACAAGCAGTTTCCTGACGCGAAGTTCGGCAACAAGCCACTCAGCGTCAGCCAGGAAGGTCCTATTGTCGGCCAGGAAATTCAACAGACAGCCATTATCGCTTCGCTGGTCGCGATATTCGGCATCCTGGTTTACGTGGCGTTTCGCTATGAATTCTCCTTCGCCGTCGGCGCGGTGATCGCCATTATTCACGACGTTTTGATGACGCTGGGCTGGTATTTTCTCGCCGGTCGCGAACTCAATGCCACGACCGTTGCCGCCGTGCTGACCATCATCGGCTTCTCCATTAACGACACGATCGTTATCTTCGATCGCATCCGGGAAGATTTGCGGTTGGGCGTGCGCGGCACGTTCCGCGAACTGATGAACCAGGCGCTCAATCAAACCTTGAGCCGTACAATCATCACCTCCGGCACGGTGTTTCTGGCCACGTTGTCGCTCTTTATCTTTGGCGGCGGCGAAATCAACGACTTCGCGTTTACGTTCCTGGTCGGCATCCTCACGGGAACTTATTCGAGTATTTATATCGCCAGCGCGATCGTGTTGTGGTGGCACAAAGGGCAACGGCCGAAAATCGGGGCAACCACCCAAATTACGGTCGAACCCAACGCCCCGGCGCGGTAATACGCCGCCATGCTTGCAACGGTTGAAATCACTCCCTGGCACTGGATTGGTTTTATCGTTTGCGTGGTGATTTTCCTCGCGCTGGACCTCGGCGTTTTTCACCGCAAGGCCCACGTGGTGCGCTTTCGCGAGGCGCTGCTCTGGACGGCGATTTGGTTTTCCCTGGCAATGGTATTCGCGCTGGCGCTGAAACCGCTGCGCGGAGACAAGGAATCGCTCGAATTCCTCACCGGTTATCTCATCGAACTCTCGCTTTCGATGGATAACGTGTTTGTCATCGCGCTTATTTTTACCTATTTCCGCGTCCCGAGCGAATACCAGCATCGCGTGCTGTTTTGGGGCATTCTCGGCGCGCTTATCATGCGCGGGCTGATGATCGGCGTGGGTGTGGCGTTGATTGACTGGCTGGATTGGATTCTTTACGTCTTTGGCGCGTTCATTGTTTATACCGGGATAAAAATGTTCTTCTCCGAAAGTGAAGTGGATCCGGAAAAGAACAAGGTCATCCGCCTGGCGCGCAAATTTTTTCCGGTGGCGCCGCATTTCGACGGCCAGAATTTCCGCACACAATGGAACGGCCGCTGGGCCTTGACGCCGCTCGCGCTGGTGTTGCTGATGGTCGAAACGACGGATTTGTTGTTTGCCTTTGATTCGATTCCCGCGATTTTCGCCGTCACGCGGCATCCGTTCATCGTTTTTACCTCCAACGTTTTCGCGATCCTCGGCTTGCGTTCGCTTTACTTCGTGCTGGCGGAAGCGATTGGTTACTTCCGTTATCTCAAATACGGGCTGGCGGTGGTGCTGGTATTCATCGGCGTGAAGATGTTGATTGATCCGCACGACAATCCGAAGCCGCTCTGGTTTCAAACGGATATCTCCATCAGCATTTCGCTGATAACAGTGGCTGCGATTATTTTGATTTCGATTCTTGCCTCCTTAATCGCGGCGTGGCGGGAAAAGAAACAGGCCTAAGCGGTGGGTCTCGCCGATAGCGCACTCCAGAATCTTCCGGCAAGATGCCGGAAGCACATTAAAAACGTTGAATAAATTCGGCGTCCCTTATCATTTTTGTTTTTTATCCGCGTTCATCCGCGTAATCTGCGGTTTAGATTAAATCGATGAAATTTCGTTGGACAGTTGCCCCGCCCCAGCCGCTCCTTGCCGGACAACTCGCCAATGCGTTGAAAATTTCACCGCTCCTGGCGCAATGCCTCGTCAACCGCGGTTTCAGCGAATTGGAAGACATTTCAAATTTTCTTCAACCCCGATTGAAAAACCTGGCCGATCCTTTCCTGCTGCCGAACATGGCCGCCGCGGTCGATCGCCTCTTCCAGGCGCGTGAGCGCAAGGAGTCGCTGGTTATCTTTGGCGACTACGACGTGGACGGAGTTACCTCCACGACGTTGCTGCTGGAAGTTTTCAATAAACTCGGGTGGCAGGCGAATTTTTACCTGCCGCATCGCATGGATGAAGGCTACGGCTTGAGCCAGGATGGCGTGGAAAATTGTCTGAAAAAATTCCCCACCACGCTGCTGCTCGCCGTTGATTGCGGTTCGACCGCCGTGGAAAGCATCGCATGGCTGCGCGAACGCGGGGTGGATGTGCTTGTGCTGGATCATCACCAGGTTTCCTCCCCCGCCCCGGCGGCGACGGCGCTGGTGAATCCGCAGCTTGGCAAAATTCTTCACGAACAAAATAAAAATGGAGACGGGCGGGATGCCTGCCCTACGTTTACGGAGCTTTGCTCGGCGGGCCTCGCGTTTAAACTCGCGCACGCGCTCGTCAAACGCGGGCGCGAAACCAACCTTCCCGGCTTTACGGATTATGACTTGCGGCCATTGCTCGACCTCGTGGCGCTGGGGACGATTGCGGATATTGTCCCGTTGACCGGCGAAAACAGGCTGCTGGTTTCGGCGGGGTTGGAGCGGCTGAATTCAACGCAACGCCCCGGGCTGGTCACGCTCAAAAAAGTTGCTCAATGCCCGGAGGTCCTCGGCACTTATGAAATTGGTTTTCAACTCGCTCCTCGATTGAATGCCTCCGGACGGCTGGAAACCGCCGAGGAATCGTTGCGCCTCTTGCTCGCACGGGACGAGGCGGAAGCCATGCCCATCGCGCAGGCGCTCGATGCGCGCAATCGCGAGCGACAAAAAATCGAACGCAGCATGGTTGATGAAGTCATCGGGGCAGTGCGCGCGAAATTCAATCCGGAGACGGATTTCGTCATCGTCGAAGGGCAATTGCTTTGGCACATCGGCGTGGTGGGCATCGTGGCGTCGCGGGTGTTGCAGGAATTTTATCGCCCGACCATCATCATTGGCGGCGAAGGGACGGAGTGGCGCGGCTCGGGGCGCAGCATCGCGGGTTTCGACCTCGCTGCCGCACTGCGCGAATGTACCGACCTGCTGGTGAAACACGGCGGGCACGCGATGGCGGCGGGCTTAAGCATCGCTTCCTCAAACCTCGATGCTTTCCGTGTGCGCCTCAACGACCATGCGCGCCGGACTCTTAAGCCGGAAGACTTGCAGGCACCACTGCGGCTGGATGGCGAAGTGGGTCTGGATGAAATCACGCTGGAACGCCTCGCAGAACTCGATCGTTTGCGGCCGACCGGCCAGGGAAATCCGGGCGTGCAATTTTGCGCACGTAAACTTTCGCATCAGCGCCCGCTCCAACGCATCGGCGCGGACAAGAAACACGTGAAAATGTGGGTCACCGACGGAGCCGTCACGCACGAAGCGGTCTGGTGGGGCGCGGGAAATGGGTCGTTGCCCGTCGGGAAATTCGACCTGGCATTTGCGCCGCAAATCAATCAATTCAACGGCAAACGCGCGGTGCAGTTGAAGGTGCTGGATTGGCGCGCGGCATGGTAACGTGTTGCGCGTTGCGCGTTGCGTGAATACGATTCGAGCGCCTTAGCATGGAACACGCAACACGCAACACGCAACACGTCACCGCCATCATTGTCGCCGCTGGTAAGGGCACCCGCATGGGTCCGAATGTGGACAAGCTTTTCCTCGAAGTTGCGGGCAAGCCGGTTGTGGTTCACACGTGGAGCCGATTTGATCAAGCAAAGTGCATTGACGAAATCATTCTAGTCGTTCGTGATGGGATGCAGTCGGCTTTCGAGGAATTAGCGGAGAAATTTTCGCTCAAAAAACCGTTTCGCCTGGTCGCAGGCGGAAAGGAACGGCAGGACTCGGTTTGGAATGGGTTGGAAGCGGTGTCGGCGAAGTCGGAAATTGTGGCCATCCAGGATGGCGCGCGACCTTGCACGAGCGAGGCACTGATCGAGGCGACGATTGCCGCAGCCCGCGAAACTGGCGCTGCCGTGGCCGCCCAGCACATGACCGATACGGTCAAGGAATCTGCCGACGGAAAACTAATTGAGCGCACGCTCGATCGTGCCCGCCTTTGGTCGGTGCAAACGCCACAAACGTTTCGGGTGGAGGTAATTAGACGCGCTTTGGCTGAGGTGCGAAGTCGAGGACTGTCGGTCACGGACGATACGGCGGCATGCGAGTTGATTGGCCAGCCGGTACGGCTCGTGGTCAGTGCACAGCCGAATCCCAAGGTGACGCGCCCGGAGGATTTGCAGTATTTAAGTGTGTTATTGGGTCGTTAAGGGACGGCCGACTTGAAAGTCGCCCAAACCCGCGGGCTGGAAAGCCTGCGCTACCGGGTCGCCACCGGACCGGTTTTCGCAAAATTCAAAATAGCCCTCGAAACCTGTCTGCTTTGTGATAATTTCTTGGCGGCTTCATTTATGAAACGACGTTTGATTTTTGGCTTTGTTGGCACGGTGCTCGCCGTGAATCTCCTCATCGGTGCGCGGGTTTATTCAAGTTCCACCGACAACACGGAAAAAGATTCGGTTTATCCGAACATGAAACTTTTCTCCGAGGTCATGGAAAAAGTGCGCCGGGATTACGTGGACGGCACGAACCTGACCTACCAGGATTTGGTTTACGGCGCGCTCAAGGGCATGGTGAATGAACTGGATCCGCACAGCGAATTTCTGGACCCGGACAAGTATAAAGACCTGCAAAGCGATACCGAAGGGCATTTCGGCGGGCTGGGAATTGTGGTGGCGATGAAGGACAATTTCGTGACCGTGGTCGCGCCGATGGAAGATACTCCGGGATTCAAGGCCGGCATCCTGTCGGGCGATCGCATCCTCAAGATCAACGGCAAGAGCACCGAAAACATGGCGTTGGCGGACGCGGTGAAGCTGTTGCGCGGCGATCCCAATACGGAGATAAAGATCAGCGTCCTGCGCCCTTCGTCCAACGCAGTGAAGGATTACACGCTGACCCGATCCGTTATCAACGTGGACATGGTGAAGGACATCAACGGCAAGAAGGAATTTCCGCTGGGCGAAAACAAGATCGGCTACATCCGCCTGGTGCAATTTGGCGAGAAGACGAGCGACGACCTGGAAATTGCGTTGAACAAGCTGAAAGACCAGGGCATGCAGGGGCTGGTCATCGATTTGCGCTGGAACCCCGGCGGGCTGCTGGACCAGGCGGTGGAGGTTTGCGAAAAATTCCTTCCGCGCGGGCAACTCATTGTTTCGACGGAGGGCCGTAATGCCAGCCAGAATTCCAAACATCGTGCGGCAGGCCGCGGGGATGAATTGCACGGGATGCCGATTGTAGTGCTGGTCAATCTCGGGAGCGCGAGCGCGTCAGAAATTGTTTCCGGCTGTTTGCAGGATTTGCATCGCGCCATCATTCTCGGTGAGAAAACGTTCGGCAAAGGGTCCGTGCAGAGCATCATTCCGCTGGATGACGGCTCGGCGCTGCGCCTGACCACAGCCAAATATTATACGCCCAGCCACAAGGTCATTCACGAGGTGGGCATCTCGCCCAACATCGTCGTGCCAACCACTGACGAAGAGGATCGCCAAATCCGGCTGGAACTCACGCCTGGAGGTTTGGAATCACTGGACCCGAAGGAACGCGAGCAACTCAAGGCGGCGCACGATCCGCAACTGGAACGCGCCACGGACTTGCTGAAAGGCATTATTCTTTACACCGATCGTTCCGACAGCCACTCGATGGAAAAAATGGCGGCGCAGGCGAAATAGGTCAGGGTGCTTGAGTTGAATGGCTTTGAGACAAGCTAAAGCTTGAACTTCAACTACAAGGATGTTGCATCTTTTGCACTTATTTCACCTGATTAACCCATCACTCATTTAACGAATTCCATGCTCCTCGCTTTCGAAACTTCGTGCGATGAAACGAGCGCGGCGGTTGTTCATGAGGGAAAAGTGCTGTCCTCGGTTGTTTCTTCCCAAATTCGACTGCATGCGGAATACGGCGGTGTGGTGCCGGAACTGGCGGCGCGCGAACATCTGCGGAACCTGATTCCCGTGACAAATTCTGCACTGGCCGAAGCACACGTGCTGCCGGAACAACTCACGGCCATCGCCGCGACACGCGGCCCCGGCTTGCCGAACGCGTTGATGACCGGCTTCAAATCCGCGCAGGCCATGGCTTACGCACTGCGCAAGCCGTTCCTGGGCGTGCATCATCACGAAGCGCATCTTTATTCTCCGTGGGTTTCCGGCGAATTACGGGCGGATTTCTCCGCATTTGAACCGAATATCGCGCTCATCGTAAGCGGCGGCCACACGATGCTCGTCCATGTTCAAGGCGAATTGAAGCATCGCGTGCTGGGTTCGACGATGGATGACGCCGCGGGGGAATGCTTCGACAAGACCGGCAAGCTCATCGGACTACCCTACCCCGCCGGCCCGGAAATTGATCGGCTGGCGGAATTGGGCAATCCCAAGGCGTTCGATTTTCCGCGGCCGATGATAAATGACTCGAGCGACGATTTTAGTTTCAGCGGCTTGAAAACTTCGGTGCGTTATTTCATCCGTGACAACCCGGCGGTGCTCGAAAATCAAAAGAGCGTGAGCGATTTATGCGCCAGTGTGCAGGCGGCCATCGTGGATGTTTTGGTGAAAAAGACGATCAAAGCTGCGCGTCGGCGGGGGGTCACGTGCGTGACGGCTTCAGGCGGCGTGACGTGCAATCGGGCATTGCGGCGTGAACTCGCGACGGCGTGCCAGGCGAACGGTCTAAAGCTGCGGCTCGCCGAAAAAACGCTTTGCACGGACAACGCGGCGATGGTGGGAATTTTAGCGGAAAGAAAGCTGCGACAGAGTCCGGAGCAAACGTCCTTCAGCGAGGAGATTCTGCCGGGGTGGGATTTGGAGGTGTGTTGCGTGTCACGTGTTGCGTGAACCTGCCCAAACGCTCCGCAATAAAATCACGCAAAACGCACCACCAACACGTCGCCCATTACCAATTCCGGTTCCGATAAATCAACATGCGGCCGGGGCCGTCGGATTCGTATTTCGTGACCAAATCCTTCAGATGCATCAGCATCCACGGTTGCGCCATGTTGCTGCCGTTCTTGGTGAACACGATGTCGTCCGCGAGATAAACGGCGGAGTGGATGGCATTGTTGCTTTCGCCATCGAGGAAGAGAATGATATCGCCGTATTTCGTGGGCTTGGCGATCTGATAATAATTCGTCTCCAGAAATTTCACCGTGTAATCCGGATCGGTGAAGCGGTCGTCCGGAACTTCATTGAAGAAATTCATCGTGCTCCAATGGCAATCCATCGTGGGATCGCCCGGGCGGGAAGGCAGCGGAAACGTATAGAGACGCTGGCGAACAAACTGCGGAAGCAAATACATCAGGCCGATGCGGCCATCAGGAATGTTCTTTAACGATTCCAGCAATGGCTGGACGTCCTTGACGCGAATGCCGCCGGGCCAGGCCCAATATCCGAGCAGCTTTTCGATGTCCGTGTCGGGACGGATGCGCACGCCGGCCATGACCGCCGACTGGCTGGAAAGAGCGCGCAGCACGCGCATCTGCTCATCCTTGTCCGGGAATTGTTTCAAGACGAGTTCGTAGTCGCTGAAACATTGCAGGTCGCCGCGCGGGTACATCAGTTTTTTCACCATCGCGGTGGTGGCGGCGCTCACCTTATTGGTGGCAAAGGTGTCCTCAAAAGTGTTTCCCGAAAAACAGAATGGAAATCGCATGTGCTGGTTTTCCGGGCTGTGCCCAAGTTCGTGATAAAGCTTCGCGCGCGTTGGAGGGGGAAGCGAAAAAACCAGGTCGTTATCGGGAACGACCGTGGTGTTGGCACTGGAAGTCGAAACTTTGGAAGGTATGAGCGCATGATCCACTTGTTCAGGCGTCAAGCCAGACGAGAGCAGCAACTGCCGCACTTGCGCCACCGATTGGCCATCAAATATCCACGCCGGCGGATTGACGTGCTGCAATTCGAACGCGAGGTATTCCTCGGGCGGGTTGATTTTAATGTTGCGAACAAATAATTCGCCCCAGGGCGGAACTTGCGCCGGCTCCTGCGCGGCATCGGGAGCAAGTTCCCGCGCTTCGGCAGTTTGCGGACGAGCGCTGTTTTTCGCCAGGGCGTAAGTGACCATGCCGGCGGCAGAGATCAATGCGACGCTGAAAACGATTGCTCCCAGTAAATTTACCTGGAGGATGATACCGCCTTCGGTGCGCGGCGTTTTGCTACTTTGTTTTTTCACTATTTATTCCCGTTCACAAATGTTTGAATCGGAAGAATATAGACTGATTCTGCGGGGCCGCAAATTGAATGCGAGAATGCCTCCTGACTGGCCGCGCATCTTCGTTACCCGCAGGCTCGAAAGCCTGCGCTACCATAGCGCCGACTCAGCGTCCTTTTACAAACACGATATACATGCTCGAATCTGCCGGAGCATTAGCATTCTCGGTGTTTGTTCCCAAGGTGAGGCTTTCGTCATTTGGCGAGGTGTGTTGAAAAATTTTCATAGAATGGCCATCGATAACGATGGCGGCGTCGGTGGGCTTGAATTGGCGCGTCAGCCAATCGGGATGGCCCAAGCGCTCGTCGTGCGCCACCAAAATACTGGAGCCACCTCTTACGGCAACTTCCATCAGGTCGACAGCGTTGTAGCGCGCATCCGCGCCCGCAGCCTGGACATAATCAGCGCCTTTTAGTTCAGCCGGCAACCCAGCAAAGGAAACATTTCGATCGGCCAAAACCTTCCCTCCGTCGTGTGCATCCTGCTCGATCCGCACATTGGCAGTGGGGCCCGAATAGGAGAAACCGGTGATGAATTTTCCGCCTTCGCCCGTCTTGTGCGAGCGGATCTCCGGCTGATCCCAATAAGCGTTGATGACCGGGCGTTCGGGAGGAAGCGGCGTTAACGGCATCGTGGGCAATTCCATGGAATATCCATTCTGCGTTTCTAACGGGACCGATTTAACGGTGAGAGTCGCGGATTTGAGTCCTTTGCAACTGGCCCGGACGCGAATGGACCCGGCAGTACGCGTGGCGCGAACGGCCACGCGATTGATGCCGCATTCGAGGTCGAGATGCGGAAGATTGATGGAGTTTATTTGGCCACTGTTGTAGCCGCCGCGCCAGATCCCACGCCCCGAGGTTTCGAAATCCACGCGTTGCTGGAAAGTTGGGCAGCGTTCGCCTTTCACGTCCACGGCTTCGACGTTAATCAATAGAATGTCCGAACCATCCGCGCGCAAACCGCCGCTCGGGTTGACGATGGGAGTCAGACGCAAGGCGACCGCGGGACCGACCGTGTGGAGAGTGTGCGCGACCACTGCTTTACCGGCTGAGTAAGCCACGGCTTTGATTTCTCCCGGCTCCCAAATCACATCTTTGAACACTCTAACATATGGCCCGTCCGGATCAGCCACGCCGAAGCCAAGTGATTTGCCCTTCACGAACAGCTCCACGCTGTCGCGATTGCAGGCCACGTAAATGGTTTTCTTCGTGCCAGCAGGATACGTCCAATGCCCGATGATATGCACCTGCGGTTCGCGGGCATCAAACATGGCGCGACAAACGTAGTAAGCTTCCTTCGGCAATCGCACGCCGTCGACTTCCCCGCCCGCCCGCGCCACTTCCGCCGCGTCGCGCCCGCCACTGGTGGTATCAGAAAAAATCCAGTTTGCACCGCCGCAATGATCCGGCGCGCCGAGCTTTTTGAGATACTGCGGCACCTGGTTAACGGCGTATTGTTCCGAGGTCAGGATATAATCGGAGCGTCCCTTCGCTTCTGAATAACCGAAGGTGGGCGGGGAAAAATCGTCCCAAATGCGGCGAGGCGATTCTTCACGGTCGTACTCACCCTCAACCAACGGCAGTTTTTTTAATTCGCGCCCGCCCTCGGTGCCGATGCAGACGTTCATGAATTCGCCATCAATCTCATCCGAGCGCCGGTGCGCATACGCGCGGCCGCCGTGCGGGTCGTATTTATCCATGTAACCGCGCAACTCGGCGGCATGTTCGCGTGTCACTTTCTGATTGCCGCCTTCCCAAATCAGGATTGAGGGGTCGTTGCGGTAATAAATAATCATGTCGCGGAACCCGGAGGCGCGGAGCTTCCAGGCGGCGCGGACGGTATCCGACTCACCGTCCAGGCCCGGTTGTTCGACCATGAGGCCGAGCTCGTTGCAAGCCGCGATCATCTCCGGGCCGGCGGCACAATGGCCCCAGCGAACCCAATTGCCGCCTCCTTCTTTCATCAAGTTGAGCGTGCAGAAATGCATCCAATCCGGCTGCGCGGTGCCCAATCCGGGCCATTCATCGGTCGGTTTCTGACCCCAGCCATGCAGCTTCTCGTGATGGCCATTAATGAAAAATCCTTTGTCAGCAGTCCATTTGACCGTGCGAATGCCCAGCGGAATTTCGGTGGTGTCGATGGTTTGGCCGTTGACTTCGAGACTGCAAACGACGCGATAGAGATAGGGATAATCAGATTCCCACAGTTCCGGTTTCGACAAAATGCCGGAGACGTTAAATTTCGCGCTGGCGCCGGCCACCACATCGCCATCATGACGCATTGTGAGCACCGCTTTGCCGCTCCGGTCCATCACTTGGGCAACCAACTCGACGTTCTCGCCGGCGTAGCGGCTGTTTTCCACGGGCACCTCGAGATTTATGGTGGCTGCGGCGGGCGAAACATCCGTCGCGTAGACATACGGTCCCGCGGTTTGCAGGAAACTATAGAGCGGCAAAGAAATGTGCAGGGGGTCAGTCACGTAAAGGCGCACATTGCGATAAATGCCTCCATGGGCCGGATGCCAGTGAGGATTGTTCCAGGGGATCTGGTAGGCTTGAAGTTCATCGACGGTATCCGGGATGGCGGAATTGAATTTCGTTTGCACGGCTGCAAGGCTCGGGCTGGCGGCGGGCGCAATGTTCAGCGGGTTATCGGTTTCGGGCGCCTCGGACGATGATGCTTCGCGCCCGAGCGGGTCTTTCATGAATCGATTATCACACATGACCGCCAGGACGTTCGGCTTTCCAAATTGGAGATACGGCGTGAGGTCAAATCCAAACGGAATGAAGCCGGTCTTGCCGGCGCCGAGCAAACTGCCATTGAGGTACACTTCGGCAACCTGGCGCACCGCTTCAAATTCAAGGTAAACTTTTTTGCCCTGAAACGACGGAGGAACGGTGAAAGTCTTACGATACCAGGTGCGGCCACCCCATTGGTTCTGCTCTCCGTGATGGCCGCGAATGGACCAATCGTCAAAAGTGTCCGTATCGTTGTAAGTGTGAGGGGCGGAGACATTCGTCCAACCGTTGTCGTTGAAAGCAACGGCTTGGGCGTCGGCCGGATCGTCCTTAATAAATTTCCAATCCGGATTAAAATTCAGCGTGAGCCGCTGGGCAGCGGCAGAAAAAACCAAGCACATGGCTCCCCCAATGAGAGGGCTATTCCGTACGACACGTCGCGCGACGTTCCAAAAGTTCATTTAGTTAGCTCCGACGCGGTTGGTAACCTGATAGTTACGAACTCGCATCGAAGCCAATACCGGAGGCCTTCCTCCACGTCAAGCAATTGACGACGAACCAGGCTTAGAACGAACGTATTAGTGCACGGGCGTCTCGCCCATTTGTTTCGAATCGCACGGGCGAGAGCCCGTGCCACCCGGCTCAGGATGGGCTGAATTTAAGCCAACCGCGCAAATAATTGAACCAACGGTCCGCGCCGGATGATTTTGGCTCGGATCGGATTTGGGGAGCTTCCATGGGTTTTTCAGCCGGCACTTGCCGTTCGAGAAACGCCGTGAGAAGCCCTGCGACCGGCCCAAACTCCATTGCCCGCCGAATGTGCCTCGCAATTTCATCAAAGGACCAGGATTTCATCAGGAAATCCGAGGCGCCTTCGCGAAACGCCCGTTGGCGGGTGTCCGGCGGCCCAAAGGTGGTCAACATCAACACGTGAGTATTTTTGGCGAGTGCCTTGATTGGCCGGATTGCGTCCAGCCCGTTTTCCGCGCCCATTTGGATGTCGAGCAAAATGATATCGGGGGCGGGTTCCGTCGCCAGCGCGTTGAGCACGGCGGTTGGGGACGGAAACTGCCGCTCGCACTCGAAACCATCTTCCCCATTCAAGAGACTCACGAGCAACTCGCGCAGGCCGGCGTTGTCGTCCACCACCCAAATGCGGGTCGTACTGATTTCAGGTTCATAGGTTCTGCCGGACGGTATTACTGAAGCCGTCCGTGTCGAATTCAAGAGTTCAATTCCATTACGGCCATTTTCAATTTCATTATATCCAATCATAATCAATTCCCTTCCGGTGCAACATAGTGCAGGCACCATGCCATTTCGTTTACAGCCCCGTAACGATTTGAAAACGACCAGCGAAGGAACCGCTGGATGCCGCTGGAAATTGATTTCTCAAATTTACGGCAATCTAACGATGAATGATTCGCGCTGTCGCCTTTTGAACTGCTTGGGACATTTGAGGCAGGCAGCGCGTTTGTTGGATGTAACGTTTTTGAGGCGGCAACGTCTGGAACCTGTCCGTTCAACGTGAAAAATAACTTAAAAAATCGTTAAAATATGAAGAAACTCTTAGTTGCAGTCATGGGCATGCTGTGCGTCACGGCGCTGGTCGTCAATGCGCAGGACGCCAAGCCGGAAAAGAAAAAGCTGACCGCGGAACAGCAAGCTTTGCAGAAGGAAATGCTCGCCAAATATGACACCGACAAGAATGGCAAACTCGACAAGACTGAACGCGCCAAGATCAGCGCGGAAGACAAGGACAAGATGGTCAAGGCCGGTTTGACGAAGACCACGAAGAAACCCGCCGCAGGTTCGTCCTCGACCAACGCCCCGGCCACCTAATTTCCATTTCGTTTCAGAACGAAACAATTGCCGGTTTAGAAATGATGCTCCGCTGATCTCAGCGGGGCATTTTTTATTTTATAGCGGCAGACGCCAGGAGGCGGACTTGGACACTGCCTCCGTTTGCAGTTCCGCCTTCGGGCGGTTCGGCGCATTTCCACGGCCGACCGCGTAAACGTGGAACTACAAACACCGGCCCGATCGCATTCGGGACAGTTCCAGATGTGCCTGCTACGGTTTTGGATATCTCCTTTTGTTTGCGCGCGCGATTTTTCGCGGTAAGGTTTGCGCATTCCATGTACGGAACCATCGATATTTTTGTAGGAATGCTGCTGGCCGTCGCCGGGTTGGCCTTAATCGCACGGCGGCTGCACATCCCCTACCCTATCCTGTTCGTCATCGGCGGCTTGTTGCTCGGGCTGATCCCGGGCATTCCGCGGGTGCATCTCAATCCCGAACTCATTTTTCTTTTTTGTCTGCCGCCATTGTTGTATCCGGCGGCGCTGTTTACGTCGTGGCGCGATTTTCGCGCCAACCTGCGGCCCATTGGATTGCTCGCAGTCGGCCTCGTGTTGATTACCACGGTGGCTATCGCCTGGCTGGCGCACCATTTTATGAATTTGCCGTGGGCCGCCGGATTCGTCCTTGGCGCTATTATTTCCCCGCCGGACGCCATTGCGGCCACGGCGATTGCTGAACGCTTGCGCGTGCCGCGCCGCATCGTAACGGTTTTAGAAGGTGAAAGCCTCGTCAACGATGCGACCGCGCTGGTCGCGTACCGGTTCGCCATCATGGCAGTTGCCACCGGCTCATTTTCACTGGGTCACGCAAGCGTGCAATTTTTCGTCGTCTGCATCGGCGGGATACTCGTAGGACTGGCCGTGGGATGGCTGGCGGAATGGTTTCATAAGCGGGTTCAGGATCCGCCCATTGAAATCACGGTTTCGCTGTTGACGCCATTTACGGCCTACCTCACGGCGGATCGGCTGGAGGTGTCAGGAGTCCTGGCCGTGGTGACGACCGGACTGTATCTCGGCTGGCGGTTGCCGGAAATCACGGATTTCAAAACGAGGTTGGACGCGCGCCCGGTATGGGACATGGTGGAATTTGTCCTGAACGGTTTCGTATTCATCCTGATCGGCCTGCAACTCCCCACGGTGCGGCAGGCCGCGGGCGGGCACGAGCTTCCGAAGAGCGAACTCATTTTTTATGCCTTGCTCATCAGCCTGGCGGTCATTGTCGTGCGCATTCTTTGGGTTTTTCCAGCGACTTATTTGCCGCGCCTGATCTTCAAAAAGCTTCGCGAGCGCGACCCCTACCCGTCGTGGCGGCACGTCGTTATCCTGGCTTGGACGGGCATGCGCGGGGTGGTATCGCTCGCGGCGGCGATGGCCCTGCCGGAAACCAAGGAGGATGGGACGCCCTTTCCAGGCCGCGACTTAATCCTCTTCCTTTCCTTTGTCATCATCCTGGCGACGCTGGTGGTGCAAGGGTTGAGCTTGCCGCCGCTCATACGCTGGCTCGGCGTGGAGGACGATGATTCGCTGGAACGCGAGGAACGGAAAGCGCGATTGGCCGCAAACAAAGCCGCGCTTGCCCGACTAAGTCAAATCGCCGAACACGACGCCGCCAAATCCGACGCTTTGAAACGCGTGCGCATCGAATATGAGGACCGGATCAGCCAATTGGAAGTCAGCCAATCCGATCATCATAAGAACCACCGGCTGCGCCTGTTCTCGCAGGAGTACGAACGTCTGTCGCGCGAGGGATTGAAGCAGGAGCGCGAGACGATTCTACAACTCCGCAATAAGGACGTCATCAATGACGAGGTGCTGAGGCGAATTCAACAGGACATCGATCTGGCGGAAGCACGCCTGTGAGAACCTCCGGCTAATTTTCGATATACGATATACGAGCAGATGGAATTGCTGCACGCTCGTAAATCGCAAATCGTCAATCGTAAATGAAAAAGCCGGAACCCGTTTCCAGGTTCCGGCGTGAGTAAAACCTACGACTTCTTATTGGCCTTTCGGCAGTGCTGTTTTGCCCGCGTAAACCGCGTTCTTGCCGAGAATCTGTTCGATGCGCAGGAGCTGATTGTATTTCGCCAACCGATCGGAACGGCTCAAGGAACCGGTCTTGATCTGGCCGCAGTTCGTCGCCACCGCAATGTCGGCGATGGTTGCGTCTTCCGTTTCGCCGGAGCGATGCGAAAGGACGGCAGTGTAACTGTGCGTTTGCGCGAGTTCCACAGCGTCGAGCGTCTCCGTCAAGGAACCGATCTGGTTCACCTTCACGAGAATTGAATTCGCGGTGCCGGTGTCGATGCCCTTTTGGAGGAACTTCACGTTGGTCACGAACAAATCGTCGCCGACGAGTTGGACCTTGTCGCCGATTTTGTCGGTCAGTTTTTTCCACGTGTCCCAATCGCCTTCGGCGCAACCGTCCTCGATGCTCACGATGGGATATTTCGCGCAGAGTTTGGCGTAAAACGAAACCAGGTCATCGCCGGTCACGGTTTTGCCCGTGCTTTTCTTGAAGGTGTATTTGCCGTTGCCGTCGTAGAATTCGGACGCCGCCACGTCGAGTGCGAGATAGATTTCCTTGCCGGCCTTGTAGCCTGCGTCCTTGATGGCTTGCAACATGGATTCCACCGCGTCTTCCACGCTGTCCAACTTGGGAGCGAAACCGCCCTCGTCGCCAACCGCGGTGCTCAAGCCGCGTTTCTTCAACACGCCTTTGAGCGCGTGGAACGTCTCGGTGATCGCGCGCAAGCCTTCGCTGAAGGTAGGCAGACCGAGCGGCATGATCATGAATTCCTGAAAATCAATGGGAGCATCTGAATGCGCGCCGCCGTTGATGACGTTGGCCATGGGAACCGGTAACACTTTCGCGTTCGGGCCGCCGAGATATTTGAACAGCGGTATTCCGATGGCTTCAGAGGCGGCTTTCGCGTTCGCCAGCGAGACTGCGAGAATGGCGTTGGCGCCAAGCCTGGATTTCGTTTCCGTGCCGTCGAGATCGATCATGATGCGGTCGACGGTGAGTTGATCGAGCGAATCCACGCCACGAAGTTTGGGGAGGATTTTTTCGGTGACGTTCGCCACGGCCTTACTGACGCCCTTGCCGAGGAAGCGTTTTTTATCGCCGTCACGCAATTCGACGGCTTCGTGTTCGCCGGTACTGGCGCCGGAAGGCACCGCCGCGCGGCCAATGGCGCCGCCTGCCAGGATCACGTCGACTTCCACAGTGGGGTTACCGCGTGAATCAAGGACTTCACGCGCCTGAATATCATAGATTGTGCTCATTTTCGTTTTCAATTTCAAAGGGACCGAAAAACCAAACGGAGCGCGTATGATAAAAGCGCGGGGACGCGAGTCAAGGAAGGGGTTTTGGACTTTGTGACCGATGAGGGACGCGTGTGAAGTGAAAAGTTCCAAATCCCAAATTCCAAGCTTCAGGGAAATCCGGAATCTTGAGCTCCACATAAAATGATCACGGCACTGATTATGCGGAGGAAAATCCTGAAAGGATTTGATAATTCAGCCCAGGGTTGCGAGGAACGAGCTACCCTGAGCTGGATGATTGAATCCCCTTCGGGATTCGTGTTTGCCAACTACAAATGCCGACCTGCAAATCCCAGCTCGGATGATTAAGCAAGGCTCAAAAAGAGAAACACCGAGCCGAATCGACATTGCGAATTCCTTTCGGAATTCTTCGAAACAATGGGCCAGATTACGCGGCCATTTCCATGCCGATGTCGGCGTTCAATTTGTGCGCGGCGGTTGGGTCCACCCATTTGACCAGGGCGAGGAAATTGACCAGGGACGCGCTGGTGGGGTTATTGCGGTGCATGTTACGCAGGCTGTTGACCACTTTGTTGTAAACACCGGCGTATTTCTCATGCGTCAGACGTGTGACGTAAGTTTCCATCACCGCGCGCGCCACGGGGTCAGTGCTGCCGTCGGGCAAATATGGTAACTGGCAGAAAACATGGATGAGCGTAATCGGCGGGGCCTCGGTCAAGGTAACCCAGCTTTGCTTCATTTCGTCGGCGTCGTATTTGACGTGCAGCCGCTGGCGAATGGCGGCGGCAATCGCAACAGGTTCCGCCCGGCTCATGATCAGTTCTTTGACCTTTTCCCACGCCAACTGCCGCTCCAATTCCGGTGTAATGACGGTGGCGCCCTTTCGCGGCGCATCGAGGCCGGCCACGTTCAGTGCCTTGCCGACGGTTTTTCCGAGCGCTTCGGCTTCCTCTTTGCGGAGCCGATCGGAATCTATGATCCCAAAAACCACCAATCGCTGCATTTCAGGCTTAATCATGCGCACGATGGGAATGACCGCTTCGGGTTTCGGCGCAGTCTTTGACGACAGCAGATGTTTCACAAAATCCGCGACGAAGTAATCCGGGTCCGCAACTTTTTCCGAGCGGAGCCGCAGCACATGCCGCAGTGTCGCAGCCGTTCCGCCGCCTTTGCCGATGTTATTGACGATGGCATGGCGATAATCCGGGTTCACGACATGCGCCAGCAAGGCTTCGGCCTGCACGACCAGTTTTTCATCAAGTTCATCCTGCGGACCGGAGACCACTAATTGCTCGATGAGTGCCGGCATTCGTTGCGCAAAAATCACATCCGGCGCTTCGGTGCCTTCGCTGTCGTAATAATGGAGCATTTCCAGGTAGAAGGATAATTTCAGGAAAAGAATCCGCTGGGCGCGGGTTTCGGGCGTGGGCGTTTTGCTTTTCTGGATTTGCCGATCCAACGCGCGCAATTTCTCCTGCTTGTCCGCGGCGAGGCCCGTTTGCGGCAGCAACGTTTCAAAATCGGTTTTGAACGCGAGGGCGATTTCGTCCGGCTTGGGATTGGGATTCAATTTGCCGGTGGTCATGTCGTTGAACAACGGCAGCGCGGCATCGCCAAATTCCTTAATGACGCGCTCGCGCGGGACCTGGCCTTTGATGAACCCGCGCGTGGCCCGCACGACGGGTGGTGAAAAAAACGTTTCCGGGTGCGGAACGAAATTGTTCAGCATCGCGGCATCCAACGGCGAATCGGAAGCAATCAATACCTCAACCGTCGCTTTAATTCCGGCCGCAAGCTCGCGCTTGGTTTGCTCCAGCGCCTTGAGAATCATGGGCTGCGGCAAGGGGGCGTCGGCTTTGCCTTTAGAGAGAGCGGTGCAGGTTTCGCTGACGTGGGCATTATGCTCGACCAGCTTGGAAACGATGACGCCAACGTCGTTGATGGGCAATTTGCTGACCAGGCCGGTGAGCAGCAGCACGAGTTCGGAATGGGATTTCTGGCGATGCTCGATGACCCGGTCCAACAGTGCGCGCAAAGTCTTGTTCTCCTGTTCCTGCGCGGTGCGTTCGGCTTCCAGTTGTTTCACTCTCAACATGAGTTCGTGCCATCCCTGCTGGACCTCTTCCGGCGAGGCTGCCGGGTTGGCCGCGGGCGGTGCTACTGTGGTTGCCGCGCTTTCTGTCGATGTCATGGCCTTAATGTAGCTCTAAAACCGGTCAGTTTTCCATCCCTTTTTTATTGGACGGCGGTGGGTGGTTTTTTGAGGTCGGCAACGATGGCGCTGTCCAATAATTCACAGCCCCATCCGCGCCGCTGGAGGCCAATTTCTTTCCGTCCGGGCTGAAGGCCACTGAAGGAATGGCGCTGCCGTGCCCTTCCAGCGAATACAGCAATTTCAATGTATTCACGTCCCAAACCTTGACCGTCCCGTCGGCACTGGCCGCGGCAAATTGTTTGCCGTCGGGGCTAAACGCGATCGCGAGAATCGCGCCGGTTTGCTCTTTCACTTCGGGGACCGAGGATTGATCGCTGAAATTCAAAACCGCGACCGAGCCGTCAGCATAACCGACCGCGATGTGATTTATGCTCGCGGCGATTGACCGCACCGGAGTGTCCAAATCGATCGTACGCGTTGCCTTCCACGCCGTAACATCCATCACCCGCACGACACCTTTGGTCGTGCCGATCACCAGCAATTTTCCGTCCGGCGTGAAAGCCATCGCGGCTACATCGGAATCGTTCGCCTCGAAACTTTTCAGCAGTTCACCGGTTTGATAATTCCAAAGCCGAACTTGTCGCAGCGTGCCTCCGGCGAGCAACGGTTCTTTGTCTGGCGCAATCGCGGGGACCAGTTGTTTGCCGAAATTCAATTGCGCGCTGTGAAGTAATCTGCCGGAAGTGACGTCCCATATTTTCGCGGTTTGATCCTCCGACACGGAAACCAGGGTGTTGGTCCCGGGGAAGCCGAGCGCGAGGATGGGCGCTGTGTGTCCCGCCAATGTTTGCCTGGAGGCGGCGCTCAAGTGGTCGCCGGGGCGAGCGTCATAAATGCGTATTGCGCCCTCAGCTCCGCCGGCGGCCAAGGACCTTCCGTTCGGATTGTAGGTGATGACGGCAATTGGTTTTGAACTGTCACCGCGAATTGTAAGATCCGGATTGCCTTGCGCAACCAAGCTCAGGGAGAAAATTCCAAGGGCCAGAAACACGGACGAATTCATATCAGATTAAGGGTATCCGAAAGGGACAATGGCTCAATCCCGATACTCATCCGTCCAGAAACCGTCAATGATTTTCGATTGTTTGCGTGATTTTGTCCCTGCCAAACGTGTTGTAGGTAACATGACCGATTAACTCGAATCGAACGCCAATGAATGCCCCTCTCCTCAAAACAATCCGCCTGCTGCTCTTGTTGCCGTGCCTCGCGCTCATGAGTTGCCTGGCACATGCCCAAAGCGCGAGTACCGGCGAAGTTCCACCGCCACCCGCCTACGCCAGCAGTGTGAATTCGCCATATGATATCCAAATTGAAAACGGAGCACTGCTGCTTGCGCCGCTCAAGAACCGTGTGGATGTGAAAGCACTTTGGGGATCCGGAGACGCCCATGGCGTGCCGGCGACAATCGGGAACCTTATGAAATATTTGCGCGCCGCAGATACCAATCTCACCCTTATTGTGTCTCCGGGAGCCGCGGGAGTGCAGATCAACGATCTGACCATGCGGTCCGGGAATATGCCGGCGCTGGCGGAAGCGCTGAGCATCGCCACCGACAACAAGGTTCACGGCAGCCTTTTGACGGCGAAAGACAGTTGGACTTTTTTCGCGGTGCCACAACCACAGACTGAACGGACGGTCGAAGTGTTTAACTTGAGCGGCTACATTCAAAGTCTTGGCGAACCTGATAGTGATGTCGTTACTAAAAGTCTCAACGAAATGCAGGATCTCATTCTTTCCACGCTGCGACAACTTCATCCCAGCGGTTATTCGAGTATGGATGACCCGCAATTTAGATATCATCCGGGAACGAAGCTGCTCATCGTAATCGGCTCCCACGAGGCAATTGAAGTCAGTCGCAAAATCATCAATGCCTTATCTTGCCAGCAAACAACGAACCGGGGAGACCAACTTGACAAGCCGGCCCTCGCACCTCAGAAATAGTCAGTGCAGATATCCAACGCCAACCTGCTGCTCTCTTTGAATATCCAGCCTGTGGCCGAGGTTTCAGTTAAAAACGCCGGCGCGGATGTGGCCTCCCTGACGGCGGAAATCCGGGCGGGCAATGAGGAGGCGTTTCGGGAATTTCACCGGCTTTATTTTCACCGGCTCTATCAATTTCTTCTTGTTGTCGCGCGCGGGCAGGAACATGAGGCCAGAGAGGCGTTGCAGGAAACGCTGCTTCGCGTCGTCCGTCACGCGCGGAAATTTGACAGCGAGGAGGCGTTTTGGTGCTGGCTAAAAATCGTCGCCCGCAACGCCGCGCGCGATCGCGGACGCAAAGAACATCGTTATCTCGGATTACTGCAAAAGTTCGCGCTGCATTCGCAAAATTCCGCAAAGCCTCCGTCACTTCCGGATGGTCCCATGATCGGCGAAGCGCTCGAGGAAAGCCTGGCGGCGTTGCCTCCACAAGATCGCCACATCATCGAATCCAAATATCTGCAGGGCCTCACCGTAAGGGAACTTGCCGCCGATACCGGTCTGACCGAAAAAGCCGTAGAGTCACGATTGCTCCGGCTGCGCCAACAGATTCGCGAGTTAATTCTGAAAAAACTTCAAATGCCATGAAGCCTCAAGAACACCAAAGATTATTGAAGGCAATTCTCGCGGAAGAGGATGCCGGCAATTTCCAACAAACTTCGCTGGAACATGGCTTGACCTTCCTGCGTCAACAACGGCGCCGCAGATACCTGGCGCGCTCGGACGCCCTGGTTGCAGTCCTATGCCTCGTGATATTGGAACTCGTGAAATGGAACCATTCCGCGCGTCGCGATGGTTTCGGCCCTCAATTATCATCGACGCGTCACCCGGTTCCGGCCCTGCCGAACCAGGTAAAGTTCATCTCCGACGATGAACTGCTCGCTTTGTTTCCCGGCAGACCGGTGGCCCTGATCGGAAAACCGGGGCGGCAACAGCTTGTTTTTCTTGATCAAACCCAAAGCACCTCCGCCCCATCGTCTTTTTGATTTCTCGCAACGCACGTTTTCCGTTGCGAATTCGGCGTCGACGAAATAATAATAATAACGGCAATGGGGTTTGCCATCCCGAATGGGAAAACTGCCTGACCGTTTCAGCGCTGATAACTCCTACGAAGCCCGCCCCGGCGGGATTCGCAGAAGTTTATGAACCTCGCATATCTCTGGGTCGCTATTGGCGGTGCGCTGGGCAGCATGGCGCGGTATGGAATTGGCGGCCTCGTTTCCGAAAAATTCGCCTCCGGCAGTTCGTTTCCCTGGGGCACTCTCATGGTCAATGTCACCGGCTCGTTCGTGATCGGTTTTCTCGGCGCGATGACGGCTGCAGAAGGAAAAATGACCCCGCAATCGCGCATCTTCGCAACCCAGCTCCTGATCACCGGTGTTTGCGGTGGTTACACCACGTTTTCATCCTTCAGCCTGCAAACGCTGAACCTCCTGCGCGATCGTGAATGGCTTTACGCGGGCGGCAATATCCTGCTCTCGGTCATTTGCTGCATGATTGCCGTGTGGCTCGGTTATTTGCTGGGCAGCCTGTTGAATTCGATGAAAGGAAATTGAATATGCAAATCCCCACGGACGCGATTTCACTTAAAATTTTCGTTGGCGAAAGCGATCGCTGGCAGCATCAACCACTCTACGAGGCCATCGTGCTCAAGGCGCGCGAAATGCACCTGGCGGGCGCGACGGTCCTCCGCGGCCTGATGGGCTTCGGCAAGTCCAGCCGGATGCACACCGCCAAAATTGTCCGCCTCTCGATGGACCTGCCGCTGGTCATCGAAATCATCGACAGCGAAGAAAAAATAAATTCTTTCCTGCCCGCGCTTGATGAGATGATCGGGGGTGGGTTGGTGACGCTGGAAAAAGTAAAGGTTGTCCATTACCGTTCGGGCGACGATTCGCCGGAGAACCCGAAATAATATGAACGATTTACCAGGCCAGATTTCCGCATTGCTGGAAAAAATATCGACTGACGATTCGGTCTTGAGCAAAGCGCTGGCGGCTATCCTTGCCGATTTTCAATCGGAGACCGGCACGATTCATTTGCTCGACGCGGGAACACAATTGCTTCGATTGACCGCGCAAGTTGGTTTGCCGCCGCAGATGCTTGAGGTTGTAAAAACCATTCCGGTCGGCAAAGGCATCGCCGGCCAGACGGTCGCGCAAAATAAGCCGGTCACGATTTGTAATTTGCAGACAGACACGAGCGGCGTGGCCAAACCCGGCGCGCGGCAAAGTGGCGTCGGCGGCGCGTTATGTGTGCCCATGCGACGAGATGGAAAAATTATCGGCACGCTGGGCATCGGCACTGCGCGCCCGCACGAATATACGCCGGAGGAAAAGCGGCGACTGGAGGAAGTGGCGGCTTTGATCACCGCTTCAATTGGAATGAACCAGAAAAAATGAGGAATTCATGCTGACTGCCGAGAGCTTTGATTTCTTCATTCTTATTTCTTCCTTCTGCCTTCCATGAAATCCCGCTGGCTTAACCGAACGGTGGTCGGCATCGCGTTCGCCTCGCTACTCAGCGATTGGTCACATGAAATTGCGACGGCGGTGTTGCCGACGTTTCTGGCGAGCATGGGCGTGGCAGCGGCGTGGCTGGGAATCATTGAAGGTGTTTCAGACGGCCTATCGAGCGTGGCGAAGATGGGTTCAGGCTTCTACACGGATAAACTTCAACGTCGCAAACCCATCGCTGTTATCGGCTATCTCGTCACTGCGCTGGGCACGGCCTCCTTCGGGCTGGCGACGACTGCGTGGCAGGTGCTGATTGCCCGCGCCAGCGCATGGCTGGGACGCGGCGTGCGCGCGCCCGTGAAAAAAGCGCTGCTCGCCGCGGCGGTCACCAAGGAAACTTACGGTCGCGCTTTCGGGTTCGAGCGCATGATGGATACCATCGGGGCAATCGGCGGTCCGCTGACGGCCCTGGCGCTGCTCTCCGCGTTTCATCATCGCTACCCGCCGCTGTTCGCGGTGACATTGATACCGAGCCTGGCGGCGGTCGCGCTGATCGCGTTTGTCGTCAAAGAGCGCGAGCGCAAACCGGTTGCGCATGTTTCCTTTGGAGAACGTTTGCGTTCTATGCCGAAAGCATATCGCAAATTTCTATTGGCGGTCGGCCTGTTCGGATCCGGCGATTTTGCGCACAGCCTGTTGATTCTTCTGGCCACGGAAAAACTGGCCCCTACGCTCGGTATCGCGAAGGCGGCGAGTTTTGCGGTGGGTTTTTACGTGGCGCATAATATTTTCTACGCGGCGTCCGCACCGATTTCGGGCTGGCTGGCGGATAACTTCAAAAAGCCGCTGGTGCTCTCAGTCGGGTACGCGCTCGGAGCGGTGATGACCGTGCTCATCATCCTGCTGCCACCCACAATATGGTCTTTCGTTTTGATTTTCGTGATCGGAGGAATTTATGTCGGTGTTGAGGAAACATTGGAAGACTCGCTTTGCGCGGAACTCGTGGATGAAGAGCAACACGGCATGGCCTTCGGCGTCCTGGCGACGGTGAATGGCATCGGCGATTTTCTGTCGAGCATTGTGGTGGGATTGTTGTGGACGAATTTTGGGACGGCGGTTGCGTTTGGATATAGCGCGGTTTTGTTTGTGCTGGGGGCGCTGTTGGTGCTCCGAACACGGACAGAACGATAGTTGCATCCCCCTATAGCCATTTTTCGGCAACCGTTTCCGCGTTTCATAATTGAATTGTCCCCTGCCCGGTTTCCCGGCACTCTCTGCGGCTAATGCAGCAGGTAAATCTTGGAATGATTGGCGGCGGGACCGTTGGCAGCGGCGTGTTTCATGCACTTCAGCAAAACGGCGCCCTCATGTCTGCGCGTCTCGGTGTCAAAATCGCTTTTCGTAAAATCGCGGTCAAAGCTTTCGATGAACCGCGCGCCTATCCCATCAACCGCTCATTGATGACGACCGATTGGCAGGACGTCGTCAACGATCCTGAGATTCACATTATCATCGAGCTCGTTGGCGGAACGGGCATCGCCAAAACCATGGTGCTCGCGGCACTGGAACGCGGCAAAACGGTGGTCACGGCAAACAAGGCGCTGCTCTCGACGCACGGCATCGAATTATTTGCGGCGGCGGCAAAACATGGCGCAAATCTTTATTACGAGGCGAGCGTTTGCGGTGGCATTCCAATCATCAAATCGCTGCGCGAAGGTTTTGTGGCCAACCAGTTCCCGGCGATTTACGGCATCGTGAACGGCACCTGCAATTACATTCTCACGCGCATGAAACTCGAAGGCGCGGAATTCGCCGATGTGCTCGCCGACGCGCAGAAGCAGGGTTACGCCGAAACACCGCCGGACCTCGATATCGATGGCCACGACGCGCAGCACAAGACGGGCATCCTGGCGTCGCTCGCGCATGGTTTTTGGGTGGATCATCACGCGATCCATACGGAGGGCATTCGGGAGATTTCCAAAATTGACATGCAGTTCGCGGAGAAGCTGGGTTACACCATCAAGCTGCTGGGGATCGTTAAACAGTCCAAAGCCAAAAGCCAAAAGTCCAAAGTCGGGGACAGCATTCAGGTTTCGGTTTATCCGGCGCTCGTTCCCAGTTCGCATGTGCTGGCGAACGTAAATCACGTGTTCAATGCGGTTTTTGTTCGGGGAGACGTCGTGGGCGACACACTTTTCTATGGTCGTGGGGCGGGCAAAGATGCCACCGCAAGCGCGGTGCTCAGTGACGTGGCTGATGCCGCGCTGGATTTGAAAAATGGGACCAGGATTCGCATTCCGCCTTTCGTCGCGCATGGGCGAAATGGGCGGGTTACGGCGATGGACGAGATTGTGTCGCGTTATTACGTCCGGCTGGACGTGGTGGATCGCCCGGGTGTGCTTGCAAAAATAACGGCCATTTTTGCCGCCGCAAAAATTGGAATTTCCTCGGTTTTCCAGCCTGAGGGCCACGAAGGTGAAAGCGTGCCGCTAATCCTGATGCTTCACGACGCGCCGAATGCCGCGATGCGCAAGGCGTTGGCGCAAATTTCGAAACTGCCGCCCGTGAAATCGAAGCCGGTGATGATTCGGGTGGAAACTTTGGAGTAAGAGCGGTCCCAATATGGAGACAGGCAGGATGCCTGTCCTACGCCATCACATTGGCCAACAGGTCTTCGACGGCGGCGTGAAATTCGGGGAGGGTGAATGGTTTGGCGAGACAAGGCCGATTTTCGGCTTCGAGAAATCGCCGCATTTCGGCGTTGACGACATCGCCGCTGATAAAAATCATGCGCCCGCAAATTTCGTGATCGTCCGCGCGCAGTCGTTCGTAAATTTGTTTTCCATTCAGGCCGGGCATTTTCCAATCGCAAATCGCCAGGTCGAAATGATTGGCTTTGAGTTCGGAAAGAGCCTTTTCCCCATCGCCGGTCACTGTGACTTCATAGCCTTCGGCGGAAAGAGCCGTTTTAATGAGGAATAAAAGCGCTTCTTCGTCATCAATAACCAGCACCCGCTTGCCCGTGCCTCGCCGCGAGCCAAACTTCATCGTCTCCGGCGCGGTGGGTTCAACCGCAACTGTGCGGTCTTCATTGGCAGGCAGTTCGATAATAAAAGCAGCGCCTTTCCCAACCTCGCTTACAGGTATAATGCTGCCGCCGTGTTCCTTGATGAAACCGTAACACAGGCTCAAACCGAGGCCGGTGCCTTTGCCGACTTCCTTGGTGGTGAAGAAGGGATCGAACAGGCGCGACATATTTTCCGGCTTAATTCCCGGGCCGTTGTCTTGAACAGTCACGCGGACATTAGGTGTTCGAAGTTCGGTGGTGATTTTTATTTGACCGCGCAGCGACCGGCCTTCCATGGCCTGTTGCGCATTGGTGAGGACATTCAAGAGTACCTGTTGAATTTGATTCGCATCCGCGAGGACCGGCGGCAGACCCGCCGCCAGGCTGGTCGTCACCTCAATATTGCTCGTGCGCAGCGCATATCCGATGAGGTCCATAACCGATTCCACGATGCTGTTGACGGCAACCGCCTCGCGTTTGGGCTTGTCGCGGCGCGCGAAGCTCAACAGAGACTGGACGATTTTTTTGCAACGAAGCGCGGATTTGAAAATGATATCGTAATGTCGCGTGCGATTCTCATCGTTGGGTGAATTTTTTAACAACTCGGAAAAACCCACCACGGCAGCGAGCGGATTATTCAGCTCATGCGCCACGCCGGCGACAAATTCGCCGATGGCCGAAAGCCTTTCGCTGAAAACCAATTGCTCATGCAATTGTTCCTGTGTGGTTTTGAGTTCCTCCACGTTCCTTTCCAGGCGCGACCGGGATTCCTCGATGCTCTCCGTCATCTGATTGAAAACCAGGGCGAGCTTGCCGCATTCGTCGCGGCTGCGCACCGGCACGCGCCGGCTGAATTCACCGCGCTCGACGGCTTGTGCGCCCTGACGAAGTTCGCGCAACGGAACCGTGGCTTTATAGATGAAAAAATAAACGGCCAACGCGCCAACGATGATCGCCAAAATCCCCACGCCGGCCACTACATGCTGCGCGGCGACCATCTCGGCCAACTCTTGTTCGCGGGAATTAAGCAGCACATACCCAAGGCTGGCGTCCCCCGCCAGTGAGTCGAAACGGCCCGAAACGGCATAATATTGCTGGCCGTTCAGGGTGAGAGGTTTCACGTTCCTACCCGGATGATCGTCGGGTGGGAGTGCCCGGCCAAATGCAGCCGCGAACGGGACACTGGTGCCGAGAGTCGGCAAGGTCGACGCGATGACGCGCCCATCGGAAACCAGCGCCACGACACAGCGCGTCATTTTGGCGAGTGCCTCCGCCTCGGCGGCGCCGACTTCGGAGCCAAGCACGAGCGCACCGATTTGTTTGGTCGTGGGGTCAAAAGCCGGAATCGCAAAAACATCATAGAGTTTTCCCGCGACGCGAACGGTGTCCGCCTTTTCATTTCCATCCAATGCCAGCAGCAATGCGGTGGAAGCGGCCGATTCAAACTCAGCGTGCGGGAGGGAAACATTGTTTACCACATCGAGAATTTTTCCCTTTTTCGACGCATAAAAAACGATGTCCACCTTCTGCATGCCCATCAAGGTGAGCAACGTATCGTGCAAGTCCTTGGGCGCGCCGGATTGGAACACGTCATTCCACAATGGCACCTGGGGCAGATTATGAAAGCGCAGCAGTAAATCATTCCTTCGGAGTTGCTGCGAACTGCGAACGAACTCGTTGGCGGCCAGCAAAGTCCGCCGGGCATCGGTGTCGAATTGCCGCGCCAGTCTGCGGTTCATCACGTAAAACGTGGCCGCGACTGCAACCGCCAGGCAGGCGATGACTGGCAGCAGCACCTTGAAACGGAAACTGGAATCAATCAGCTCGTATGCCGATTTGAACCAATTGCGGCGGGAAGACGGATTTCGAGAGGGTTTACCAAACTCGGTCGATCTGCCGGGGAGACCCGTGTGGGTAGGCTCTGCCGAAGTGAAGTTCCCTTTTGCCTTACCGTTGGATCCCGGAGGGCGAATTTCGACCGATCCATCGCCATTGCTTCCGAAACGAGGCTTGGATTGAAAATTCTCCTTCATTTGCTACCTTCGTTACGACTTGAGTTTCCGAGGCTAGATAACTGTGGCGAGATTGTCGAGTAGGTTCTGCACCGTAGGTATTTGTACGTAAGGCTATTGGGAAAATTCCCGACCTCCAGGCGGGAAAGCCGCTTTGCGTGATGCGGTTAACTCCGGGCTTTTCAAATGCCCAAGGCTTGATTACTTTCCGGCTCCCATTTTTTGCGGGGCCCGGTCAAAGCCGGCGCGACTTGTTCAGTTTATGGCATTGATTGTTCAGAAGTACGGCGGCACTTCGGTGGGCAACACCGACCGCATCAAGAATGTCGCTGCGCGCGTGGCTAAATATCGCGCCAAAGGCGATAAAATCGTCGTGGTCGTCTCCGCCATGAGCGGCGTGACGGACAACCTCATCAAGCTTGCCAAGGACATCATGCCGTTGCCGAGCGAACGCGAAATGGACGTTTTGCTGTCCACCGGCGAGCAGACTACTATTGCTCTGGCGGCGATTGCCTTGCATTCCATCGATATCCCGGCGGTCTCCCTCACCGGCGCACAGGCAGGCATCGTCACCGACGGCGTTCATACCAAGGCGAAGATTCAAAATATTTCACCGCAAGCTGTTCACGATTTGTTGAACGACGGCAAAGTGGTCATCGTGGCGGGTTTCCAGGGCGAAACGTCGCAGGGCCAAATCACGACCCTGGGCCGCGGCGGCTCGGACCTGACGGCCATTGCGCTCGCAGCGGCGTTGAAGGCCGATCTGTGCCAGATTTACACGGATGTGGATGGTGTTTACACCGCCGACCCGCGCATTGTGACGAATGCGCGGAAGCTCGAAGAAATTTCCTACGACGAAATGCTCGAACTGGCCAGCCTCGGCGCAAAGGTCATGCAGAGCCGGTCGGTCGAATTTGCGAAAAAGTTTGGGGTCGTGTTCGAAGTTCGTTCCAGCCTCAACGAAAATCCAGGAACCATTGTGAAAGAAGAAACCAAAAGCATGGAAGGCGTCGTTGTGCGCGGCGTCTCGCTCGATAAAAACCAGGCCAAAGTCACGCTCGTGGCGGTGCCGGACAAGCCCGGCGTGGCCGCCCGTATTTTCAAGGCGCTTGGCGACGCGACCGTGAACGTGGACATGATCGTGCAAAACATCAGCCACGGAGCCGGCGCTCCCGCCACCGATCTTTCGTTCACACTGGATAAACCGGACCTGCTCAAGGCGCAAAAAGTCATCGATGCGTTGAAGAAGGAAATCAGCTTCGGGAACGTCATCACTTCGGAAAAAATCGGCAAGCTGTCCATCGTGGGTGTCGGCATGAAGAGCCATAGCGGCGTGGCGGGCAAAATGTTCGAAACGCTGGCGCAGGAAGGCGTGAACATCGAGATGATTTCGACGAGCGAAATCAAGATTTCGGTGGTGATCGATCTCGCCAAGGGCGAACAGGCCATGAAAGCCATTCACAAGGAATTCATTGGCTAGGGTTGGGATTCAACGCAAAGGCGCAAAGAGACAAGGACGCAAAGGGGGACGGAAAAATCCAAACTGCACAAACGGTTTCGTGTTTTAGAAGCCAATTCAAATTCGTGGGCTGCGGCCGTTTTCCGTTGTCGCTCCACGACGAAGTTACTTTATATCTGTAACCGCTCCGCGGTTCAAGGCGGTGCAAAGATCCTTTCTACAAGGCAAAATGCACTCATCTAAAAATCCGTTTACTAAATAATGCTCCCCGGATGCCATTGACAATAATTCAAGTCCTTTGCGCCTTCGCACCTTTGCGTCTTTGCGTTAAAAGTCTCCTGAAAAGTAGCGCTTTAGCATCGGTTCACGAACTGGCGCTGGTGTAACGACGCAGCGAGGCGCGCCAACCGAGTTCGGAAACGGCAAAGCACCCCACAGCCATGGCCAGCAGCACAAGGATTGAACGCACATCCTGCAATTTGTCCGCCAGCACCCGCGCCGGAACGTTGGAGACGAGCAGCATCGGGATCGCAAAGGTGAAGATGGCTTTGAACCACCCCTGGAATGCCTCATCGGGGAGGCGCGCGATATTAAAAAGGTTGTAATAGCCCCAAACGATTCCCTGCGCGCGCACGGTCCAAAAACTGATGGTCGCGAGCAAAAACATCAGCGAGTAATGAATCACGATTCCGGCAAGGCTGAGCGCGAGGAAGCCGAGGATATGCGGAAGAGTCGGCATGAAATGCAGTTGATGCGCCGCGTAAGCAATCACGGCAGCGCCGAAGGTGGCATTGACGAACCCGCCCAGATCCACTTGCCGCAAAGATACGATGAAGCGCGTGTTGATGGGCAGGAGCATGAGAAAATCAAGTTTGCCGGTGCGAACGAGTTCGGAAAGATTTGTGCAATTGACGAGGAAAAACGCCTGGAAAATCTGCTGGATGAACTGGCTCGCGCCGACGAGCATTACGACCTGCCATTTCGTCCAACTGCCGATGTTGCTGGTGTGCAAGTAGAGCACGCTGACGAAGGTCAGTTGCAGGCCAAACCACAGGACCTCGACGCAAATCCAGAGAAGAAAATTTCCCTTGAACATCGTCTCGCGCGTGACGGAGTTTTTCCACAGCGCGGAATAAATTGTGAAGTAGCGTGCGAGCGACGATGGCGGACGAGGTGCGCCGGATTCAGGACTGTGGATTGTAGACTCTGGATTCATATTACCCTCCCACCGCCTCGTATTTTTTAATGCCGCGGTTCCAGGCGAATCGCGCGAGCGCGTACATTGCGCAGACCCACACGCATTGAATGATCAATCCGCGAACCAGTTCGGCGCCGGAAGTTTTGCCCATATAAATGCTGATTGGAAAAAAGAGCTGATACGGAAACGGTGTGAAATACATTATCCGTTCGAGCCACGACGGCAGAATGTCCAGCGGGAACAAATGTCCGCTGGCAAGATATTCGAAGGCGAACAAAATGAAAATGAAGGTGGAAACTTCAAGCACCCAAAAGGCCAGCATGGCCATGGCGTAGGACATGAAAAATTGCAGCAACGCGGTGAGCGTGACTGAAACTAAAAACAACCCCAACGCCAGCCCATCGTGCGGCAGCACGAAATAATTGTGCAAGCACAGGATGAAAATCGTCAGCGGTGTGACCGCAACCGCCATATAAGTGACGCGCCCCGAAACGAAGAGGCAGAAGCGATACCAGATATAATCAATCGGCTTGAGCAGAAATTGGCTGATGTTGCCGTCCTTGATGTCGGCGGCGATTTGCCAGTCGTCTTCGTTGACGGCGGTTAAGGCATCGACAACGGTGGTGAGCAGATAATAGGAAACCATTTCGGCGAAAGTGTAGGCGCCGACCGTAGTGTCACCGTTCCGGCTGGCGTTACCGGAAAAAATGGCGCGCCACACATAAATCATGGCGATCAACGGGATCAGGCCGAACAACGACCGCGCGAGGAAGTTGAAACGGTAGGTCAGATTGTTCTGAATTCCGATATTGATGACGTGTCGGTATTTTTTCATGCCGCGTCAATTTAGCCACGAGCCGTTTCAATAACCGTGCGCCGACAAATGTCAATTTGGAGTAATGACCGCATGTTCATCATTATTTGCACCGATTATCTTTCGTGGAACATAACTTGCGCTGCGCAAAATGGAAATTGATTTGCGATGCGCGCGCGGGCTTCGTACCGTGACGCCCGAAATAGACCATTGAATATGCCAAAGAAACCGCTGACGAGCGAAGAACTGACGGAACTGACAAACGGCCTGAACCAACTGGCGCGAAATCTCTGGTGGACGTGGGACCAGGAAGCGCAAGAGGTTTTCGCGGAATTATCCCCGCGCTGCTGGCAAAACCTTTACCACAACGCGGTGGCCGTCTTGCGCGAAGTGTCCGATTACGAATTACGCGTGCGCTTGCAGGACCCGGACTTCGCCGGGCGCGTGCGGAACGTGCTGCGGGATTTCCAGGCTTACCTGAACGAGAAATCCACCTGGTGCCATCAAAACGCGCCCCAGCTCCTTAAAAATCCCATCGCGTATTTTTCCGCGGAATTTGGTTTTCATGAGACGCTGCCCATCGCAGCGGGCGGCCTGGGGGTGCTGGCTGGTGATCACACGAAATCTGCGAGCGATCTCGGGCTGGGTTTTGCGGGCATCAGCCTGTTCTATCGGGAAGGTTATTTTCAACAGACCTTCGATGCGAACAATTGGCAGACGGAATATTATACGCTGCTCAATCCTAAAAATCTGCCGCTCGAACCCGTCCTGAACGCGAAGGGCGAACCCATCGTTTGCTCGCTGGAGATCGGGATGAACCAGGTGTTTTTCCAGGCGTGGCGGGTGAACGTGGGGCGCGTGCCGGTTTACCTGCTCGACACGAACCTGCCTCAGAATGAACAGCATTTTCGCGATTTGACCCTGCGCGTTTACGGCGGCGACAGCACCACGCGCATCATGCAGGAAATGTTGCTGGGCATTGGCGGCGTGCGGTTGCTGCGCGCGCTGGGGGTGCAGCCTTCGACGTTCCACATGAACGAAGGACACGCGGCGTTTCTGACGTTGGAATTGATGCGCGAAAAAATCGCTGCTGGAAAAACACTGGCGCAGGCGCAGACGTCGACCAAGGCGGAATGCATTTTCACGACGCATACGCCGGTCGAGGCGGGCCACGACCGATTCAGTTCGGAACTGATGAATTACGCGATGCAGCGGTACCGTACGCAATTGCCGCTGGAAGCCAGGGACCTCATGGCGCTGGGCCGAGTGGATACCAAGAGCGACACCGAGCCGTTTTGCATGACGGTGCTGGCTCTGAAATTTTCACGCGCGGCCAACGGCGTCAGTGAACTGCACGGGCGCGTGAGCCGGCACATGTGGCAATCCCTGTATCCCGGTAAAACAGTCGAACAGGTGCCCATCGGCCACATCACGAACGGAATTCATTTGCTGGGTTGGATGAAGGGGACGGTGCGGCAGTTCTGGCGGCGCAAATTAAATGGCGAAGACCAGCGCGCGGCGGACTGGCACGAAAAACTCAATTCACCGGAGTTCTGGCAAAAGATCTCCGATCCGAATTTTATTTCCGACGAGGAATTGTGGGCGTTGCGCTACGATTTGCGCCGCGAATTAATTGAGTTCGCGCGCCGCCGTTTATTGCAGCAACGGCAGCGCGTCGGCCAGGGCGATTTTATTTCGTTCGACCAATTATTGAATGTGGACGCGCTGACGATTGGCTTTGCGCGCCGGTTCGCGACCTATAAACGCGCGCCGCTCATTTTCCAACAGATGGAAAACATCGTGAAGCTGACGCGGGACAAATCGCGGCCGGTTCAATTTGTTTTTGCGGGCAAGGCCCATCCGCGCGACGACGACGGGAAGCGTTACATCCAGCATATCATTCATCTCAGTAAATACAGCGACTTGCAGGGCAGCCTCGTGTTCATCGAGAACTACGACATTCATGTGGCGCGGCAAATGGTCTCGGGCTGCGACGTGTGGCTGAACAACCCGCGGCGACCGTTGGAAGCGTCGGGAACGAGCGGCATGAAGGCCGGATGCCACGGCTGTTTAAATCTCAGCATTCTCGATGGTTGGTGGCGCGAGGGTTACGATGGCACGAATGGTTTTGCAATCGGCGAGGACGCGCACGCGGATTCGGTCGAAGAACAAGACCGCGAGGACAGCGCCAATTTGTTTCGCGCGCTAACCGAGGAGGTCATTCCGTTGTATTACAAACGCGACGAGCAAGGAGTTCCGCGCCAATGGATCCAGCGCGTTCGCCGCGCCATGACGACGCTGGTGCCGCAGTTCACCACGGCGCGGATGGTGAAGGAATATACGGAGAAGTATTATGTGACGAAGTAAACCGTGTTGCGTGAATATTTGCTAACGCGTGTCGACGAGTTCACGCACCACGCACCACGCCCTCTGCACACTTGGTTTCACACCGAAACAAGTCTACCTTGCTCCCGTGCCACTCGACATCAAATCGCAGACGAAGGACGAACTGGAAGCGCAATTCAAGGCGTGGAATGAGCCCGCTTATCGCGTCGGACAGATTTTGGAATGGCTTTATGTGCATCGGGTGACGAGTTGGGATGCGATGACGAATCTGCCGAAGGCGTTGCGGGAAAAATTGCGCGGCCATTATTCCCTGCAAACGCTGGAACTGGTGCGCAAGCAAGGCTCGCGTGACACCACGCAAAAATTTCTCTGGCGGCTGGCGGATCATTCGCTCATTGAAAGTGTTTTGATTCCAGCCAACCCGGCGCTTTACGGTGAGGTCAGCGATCGGCACACGCTTTGCGTTTCCACCCAGGTAGGCTGCGCCTATGGTTGCAAATTCTGCGCGAGCGGGCTCGATGGCTGGAAGCGAAATTTGAGCGTCGAGGAGATTGTGGAACAAGTGCTGGCCGTGGAGCGATGGGAGACGAAAAATGCGGAAAGCGGAAAGCGGAAAACGGAAGCAGGGAATCCAGGACCGGCGCCCGAACCCAAGGCTTCGCGTTTCATCGATAACCTCGTGATCATGGGAATGGGCGAGCCGCTGGCGAATTACGATAATCTGCTCGCGGCCCTGAAAATCCTGAACGCGCCCTGGGGCGGCGGCATTGGCGCGCGCAAAATTACGATCTCGACCAGCGGCCTGGCGCCCCAAATTCGCAAACTGGCGGATGAGCCGCTGCAATTCCGGCTGGCACTTTCATTGCACGGCGCGACTGACGAGACGCGCAACAAAATCATGCCCGTCAATCGCAAGTACCCGTTGAAGGAACTCGCCGCGGCGTGCGAGTTTTACCAGAAAAAAAAGGGGCGAATGATCACCTTTGAATACATCCTGATCGCCGGAGTGAATGACGGTTTGGACCAGGTTGCGCCGCTGGCGAAACTCGCCCGCACGCTAAATGCGAAGGTCAATTTGATTCCTTACAACAAGGTTGAAGATTTGTCATGGGAACGGCCAACTGAGGCGGCTCAGGAAGCATTTTTGGCCGCCCTGGAGAAGCAAAAGGTGACGGCCACATTGCGCCGCGAAAAAGGGCATGACATTGACGCTGCCTGCGGACAATTACGACTGAAAACAGAGCGTGAACTGGCGAACACTGCTTGATGTAGGTGCTGACAATTGACTGTGCGTTCGCCGTTACCCCGCCCTTTCCCATCGATGGAGAGGGAGAAGTTGTTCCAGCGTTTAGAGAAATTAATGCCGCAGGCAGGCGGCCTTTTCTTCAATGCACCGCTGGATTGCATTACTCCCCTACCCGCTTTACTTTCTGCGCGTGATTGCTTTGCTTGATTACGGTTCGGGAAACCTGCGCAGCGTCCACAAGGCGCTGCTCAAAGTCGGCGCGGACGTGCGTATCGCGCAGACGCCGGACGAGATGGGCGGCGCGGACGCGGTCGTGCTACCAGGCGTGGGTGCATTTGACGACTGCATCCATGCGCTGCGAAAACAGGAATTGCTGGAAGCGTCGAAAAGATTTATCGAGTCAGGCAAGCCGTTCCTGGGAATTTGCGTGGGGTATCAGGCGCTATTTGAACGGAGCGAGGAATTCAATAGTTGCGCGGCGGGGTTGGGCGTTTTCCGCGGCAACGTGGTTCGGTTCCCGGACTCGAACGGATTGAAGGTCCCGCAGATTGGATGGAACCAACTGGAGAGCATTAATTCCGAATGCCCGCTTTATCGCGGCATCGAGAACGGGAGCTACGTTTATTTTGTGCACAGCTTTTTTCCCAAACCGGTGGATTCGACGATTGTCGCTACGCGGACGATTTACGGCGAAAATTTTGCGTCGTCGGTCTGGCGGGACAATGTTTTTGCGACGCAATTTCACCCGGAGAAAAGCCAGAAGGTCGGGTTGCAATTGTTGAAGAATTTTGTGGATTACGCGGCGGAACGGTGAGCGAAAACAGATTTATAAAGAAAGCAGGAAGGCTGGAAAAGAGCAAAGATTTTGGTTTAGGACGCCACAGTAAATCCAACCGGCGCGCACAGAGTGACGCGCCCCACCTCGCCCCTTCTTCCTGTGTTCCCGCTTTCCTTATTACCAATGTTGCCGCCTTTACTTGTGAACGATGGGAAGGCGGACTTTGAAACGGGTTTCGCCGGGCTTGGATTCGAATTCGATTTCACCGCCGTGACGGTCACCAACAATGCGGTTGCTGATGATCAGCCCGAGGCCAGTGCCGGAACCGACTGATTTGGTGGTGAAGAAAGGTTCGAACATCCGCGATTGGACCGCGAGCGGGATGCCGGGCCCGTCGTCCACGATTTCGACGACGACCTGATCGTGCTCGAAACAGGTGCCGACGCAAAGTTTGCCCTCACCTTTGACGGCGTCGATGGCGTTATCGATGAGATTGGTCCAGACCTGGTTCAGTTCGCTGCCGTATGCGGGGATGCGCGGAATCGTTCGGTCGAACGCCTTCACGACGGTCATGTTTTTCAATTTATGCCCGAGCATGGTCAACGTGCTCTCAATTCCTTCATGGACGTCAATTTCCTGCACGGGCGATTGATCCATGTAGGAATAGGATTTGACGGCCTTGACCAATTCGCCAATGCGGCCGGTGCTTTGCTCAATCTGGGCAATGAGCGATTTCAGATTCAGCCGGGACTCGATCCAACATAGAGCATCCGCGTGACTCGCGGCGGGAAGTTGGTCCGTGACTTTCGCGAGCCATGCGGTATCCAGGCCGGCGCTCACAAACGTGGGGGCAATGTCCCAGGCATTGGGCACGTTGTGGGAGTCAAGCCACGCGGCAATGGTGTCCGCGCGGTCGCTACGCGTAAGGTGGTCGAGCTCGGGATTTTTTTGCTCGGAAGCTTCCTGCACGGCTTCCAATAAAGGACGCCAATGTTCCGCTTCGAGAATCTCGCTCAAATCGCACTGGAGGCCCTGTATTTTCCCGGTGACCTCCTGCAGGTGGGCGGCGGCGCGCCGCGCGGCAGCAGCGGGATTGTTCATTTCATGCGCCAACCCGGCGGCCATGGTGCCCAGGGAAACCAGTTTTTCGCGTTGTTGCGTATAACCCTCCAGATTCCGCATGCGATTGGAGGAGGTGCGAAAAATTTGACGCGCCACATCCAGGCAGGTTGCCATCATGCGCCAGAAATTCTCTTCATTCAGACGGAAAAGCCGGGCCGGTTTTGAAGCGCGAACGGTCGAAAGCCAGGGGACGCCGAGTAGCAACATGCTTTCACCAAAGAATCCTCCCGGTTTGCCGACCGCCATCAGGATGGTTTGGCGGTCGTACGTGCGCGTAATGCGCACTTCGCCCTCGAGAATTACATGAAAGTACCCGGTCAACTCGCCATCCATTGCCAGCACAGTGCCGGCCGCCACTTCGATTATTTCACCCGGTTCGATGCAAGTCAGTTTGTCGTCGGGCAATCCCGCGAAAAGAGGAGTCGCGCGGACCTGTTGAATTTCTGCAGGAGTCATGCTCATAACAGTCCGAGGTATTGGTGAACGAGTTTCACAGCCATCGCGCCCTCCCCCACCCCCGAGGTCACGCCTTTGGCGGAGCGGTGGCGCACATCGCCCGCGACGAAAATCCCGGGCACGCTGGTCTCCAGATAAAATGGATCGCGGTCCGCGGTCCAACCCGTCGGGCGCTTGCCTCCCAACACGAGATGCTGGCCGGAGAGGAGATAGCCTTGCGCATCGCGCTCGACCAGTTCCCCAAGCCAATCCGTGCGCGGAACGGCGCCGGCGTAAATCAACAATGCGTTTGCTGGAACGGTTTCCGTGGCGCGCGTTTTATTATTTTGAATGGTGATGCTCTCGCAGTGGCCGGAGCCTTCCACGGCAGTGACGCTGGAGTTCAATCTCACCTCGATATTTTTCGTCGCGACGATTTGGTTTTCCAGATATTGCGACATGGAATCGGACAGCGAATTGCCGCGCACGAGCATGGTGACCTTGCGGGCGAATTTCGAAAAATACATCGCCGCCTGCCCGGCGGAGTTTGCGCCGCCAACGATATAGACATCGCCGTCACGATACGAAAAGGCATCGGACATCGGCGCGTAATAATAAACTCCCGCACCGCTGAGACGATCGAGCCCGGGCACGTCCAGCTTGCGAAAGGCAATGCCGGTGGCGATGAGCAAGGCTTTGGTGCCGATCTCGGAGCCGTCGGCCAGTTTCAACAGGCGTGTGGGTCCTTCGATACGGACGCCGGTGACTTCTTGCGGCGCGAGAATTTCCGCGCCGAAACGCCGGGCCTGGGCCACCGCGCGGCGGGCGAGATCGTTGCCACTGAGTCCCATGGGGAAGCCGAGGTAGTTTTCAATGCGCGAACTGCGGCCAGCCTGGCCACCGGGTGCTTCGCGTTCGATGAGCAAGGTATGCAATCCATCCGCCGCGCCATAGACTGCCGCCGCGAGCCCGGCCGGGCCGCCTCCGACCACAACCAGATCGTAAAACGGAAATTCGGCTTTGGTCTTCAGCCCCAGTTTGCGGGCGATTTCGCTGGTCGGCGGATTACTCAAAAAAGAACCGTCGGGAAAAACAACCACCGGCAGCGATGACGAGTTTGCACCCGTGGTGCTTAGCAGTTGTTTGGCGCTTTCATCGGTCTCGATATTGAGCCATTGATGCGGAACGAAATTGCGCCCCAGAAAATCGCGCACGTCGCTTGATTGCGGCGACCATTGATTGCCAATGACACGGACGCCCTCAAAAACGGGGCGGTAGCCGGCCTGCCAATCGTCGAGCATGTCATCGACCACGCCGTAGAGACGTTCTTCGGGCGGGTCCCACGGTTTCATCAGGTAATGATCGATGTGGACACTATTGATGGCGCGAATGGCGGCGTCGGTGTCGGCATAGGCGGTCAGCAGGGCGCGCTTGGCGTTCGGATAAAGCTCAATCGCTTTTTCTAGGAATTCGACGCCGGACATGCGCGGCATCCGCTGGTCCACGAGAAAAAGCGCGACGGGTTCGTTGCGGAGTTTTAATTGCTTGGTGGCTTCGAGCGCGGAAGCGCCGGAATCGGCGGAAATGACCTTATAGCGATCTCCGTATTGACGGCGCAGGTCGCGTTCCACTGCGCGCAAAACATCCGGGTCGTCGTCCACTGTCCAAATGACTGGCTTCGGCATAATTGAATTTCAGGTAATCGTAGTTGTTTTTGTGGTGGGTCCTTCTGATAAAGGAGCTACCGGAAGATTCGCGACCACGGCGCGAAGTTCCACCGGGTAGTTGCGCTCGCGCCAGGCGTCGATGCCGCCCAGCAGAGGCCGGACGCGCACAAAGCCGCTGCGCTGAAGCAATAACGCCATGCGCGCGCTGCTCACCTCGTTGGGGCAGGAACAATAGAGGATGATGTCGCGATCGCGGGGAAATTCTTTTTGCTTCAGCTTCAATTCGTCCATGGTCATGTGCCGGGCGCCTCGAATCAGCAACGGATTTCGTTCGACTTCGGCATCGGAACGCAGATCGAGGATGACGGGATTCTCGCCGATCTCTTGTTTTTGATGCAGTTCATCCACGGTGATTCGGGACATGCGCAGTTCTTTCAGCAAGCGATGCCGTTGGTAAAATTTATGACCAAGGTAAAGCGCAACAAGCCCCACCACCACCGCCAGCGCGCTACTGCCGAGGCTTTCCAGCGCGCCCAGGACCTGGTCCAATTGACGGCTGAATATCGCCCCGACCAATATGAAAACACCGGTGTAAAGCAGCGAACCGAGGGCGTCGAACAAGAAGAACCGATGGGCTTTCATGCCGGAATTGCCGGCCATCGGAGGCGCCAGGGTGCTTAAGCCCGGGATGAATTTGGCCGCAACGACACCTTTCATTCCGTAACGCGAGAAAAGGTCCTGCGTGCGGCGCACGCACGAATCCGGCTCCAGGGAAATGCGGCAGAGAAGATTCAGGATGCGCTGTCCGCCGTATCGCCCGAGATAGAACCAAATGGCATCCGCGAGCAGCGAACCGGCCGCGCCGGAGGCGAGCGCCACATACCAATAGGGCTTGCCCGTGACGCTCAAGGCGCCCGCGGCCAGCAGCCACGGCGACGCCGGGAGCGGGACGCCCATTTGCTCGACAAATACCGCTGCGAACAAAACCGACGGCCCGTGCCGCGACAAAAATTCGAGAATCTCAGTCATGCGCTATTTCGATTGGCCCCATTTCCATTCCCGGATTTCCGGCAAGTCTTCGCCGTGTTCGCGGGTGTATTCCTTGTGTTCGATCAACTTGTCGCGGATGGCTTGTTTCACGTAGGCCGCCTTCGGGCCGAGTTGAGGCACGCGGTCGATGACGTCGTTGACGAGATGGAAACGATCCAGTTCATTCATCACAACCATATCGAATGGAGTCGAGGTCGTGCCTTCCTCCTTGTAACCGCGCACGTGGAGGTTGCGGTGATTGGTGCGGCGGTAGGTCAGGCGATGAATCAACCAAGGATAACCGTGATAGCCGAATATAATCGGCTTGTCCTTCGTGAAAAGCACATCGAAATCCTTGTCGCTAAGGCCATGGGGATGCTCGCTTTGAGGCTGAAGTTTCATGAGGTCCACGACATTAATGACGCGGATTTTTAATTCCGGAAAATGCCGGCGCAGGAGGCCGACTGCGGCGAGTGTTTCAAGCGTGGGCACATCGCCGGCGCAGCCCATGACGACATCCGGCTCTTCACCGCGATCGTTGCTGGCCCATTCCCAAATGCCGATGCCCGCAGTGCAATGCTTGATGGCGGCATCCATGTCGAGCCATTGCGGAGCGGGTTGTTTGCCGGCGACGATGACATTCACGTAATTGCGGCTGCGCAGGCAGTGATCGGTCACGGACAGCAACGTGTTGGCATCCGGCGGCAAATAGACGCGGATGATTTCGGCTTTCTTGTTGACGACGTGATCGATGAAACCGGGGTCCTGATGACTGAAACCATTGTGGTCCTGTCGCCACACGTGTGAGGTGAGCAGATAATTGAGCGACGCAATCGGCCGCCGCCAGGGAATGTGTCGGGTGACCTTCAACCACTTGGCGTGCTGGTTGAACATGGAATCAACGATGTGAATGAACGCTTCATAGCACGAGAAAAAGCCATGGCGGCCAGTCAGCAAATAACCTTCAAGCCATCCCTCGCACTGGTGTTCGCTCAACATTTCCATCACGCGACCGTCACGCGCAACGTGGTCGTCGTTGGGAAGAATCTCGGCGTCGGAAGCGCGGCTGGTGACTTCAAACACCGCGCTCCAGCGGTTCGAAGCTGTTTCGTCCGGGCTGAACACACGGAACGTTTTGGGATTGCCGCGAATCACGTCGCGGATGAATTCGCCCTGAACGCGCGTGGCCTCGGCCTGGACTGCACCGGGCTTCGCAACTTTCACGGCGTAATCGCAAAAATCAGGAATTCGCAAGTCGCGCAACAAAAGCCCGCCGTTGGCGTGCGGATTCGCGCCCATACGGCGGTCGCCTTGGGGAGCGAGTTCGGCAAGTTCGGGCAGCAGCTTTCCCGTTTTATCGAACAACTCCTGCGGGCGATAACTCTTCATCCATTTTTCCAGGATCTTCACGTGACCCGGATGTTTCATGTCGCCCATTGGCACCTGATGCGCCCGAAAGGTGCCTTCAATCTCTTTGCCGTCGACGAATTTCGGACCAGTCCAACCCTTCGGCGAGCGCAGGATAATCATGGGCCAGCACGGGCGGTCCTTCACCCCTTTAGCGCGGGCGTCCTGTTGAATTTTTTTGATGTCGTCGAGAACGGAGTCGAGCGTGGCGGCCATCAATTGATGCATTTTCTCCGGGTCATCGCCCTCGACGAAATAAGGCTTGTAGCCGTAGCCGCGAAAAAGGGCTTCAAGTTCGTCTCGCGGAATGCGTGCGAGCACCGTGGGGCCGGCGATCTTGTAGCCGTTCAAATGCAGGATGGGCAACACCGCGCCGTCCTGCGCGGGGTTGAGAAATTTGTTCGAATGCCAACTGGTGGCGAGTGGGCCGGTTTCGGCTTCGCCATCGCCGACGACGCACGCGACGAGCAAATCGGGATTATCAAAAACCGCGCCGAACGCATGCGAGAGCGAATACCCCAATTCACCCCCCTCATGGATTGAGCCGGGCGTTTCGGGCGCGACGTGACTGGGAATTCCGCCAGGGAACGAAAATTGTTTGAACAGCCGCTTCATCCCTTCTTCGTCCTGCGAGATGTTCGGATAAATTTCGCTATACGTGCCTTCGAGATAAGTATTGGCGACGAGCCCGGGACCGCCGTGGCCAGGGCCGGTGACGTAAATGACGTTTAGCTCGCGCTCGTTGATGGCGCGATTCAAGTGCACGTAGACGAAGTTCAGTCCCGGCGTGGTGCCCCAGTGGCCGAGCAAGCGTGGCTTAACATGCGCGAGCGTGAGCGGTTTTTTCAGCAGCGGATTGTCGTAAAGATAAATCTGGCCGACGGAAAGATAATTGGCTGCGCGCCAGTAAGCGTCCATTTTCCGCAACAATTCCGGGGCGAGTGTTTTTGCTTTTGGCTTCATGCGGTCGTTTCCTTCATTGATTCGATGACGCGGCACACGGATCGCGCAATCATGAGTTCTTCGTCGGTGCGAATGATGCGGACTTCGACGCGGCTTCCTGTTTTGGAAATCACATCTGCGTGGGCGGCATTGCGCGAGGAATCCAGTTCGATGCCAAGAAATCCCAACCCCTCGCAAATGCGCGCGCGCACGGGCGCGGCGTGTTCGCCGATGCCGCCGGCAAAAACCAAAGTGTCAAGTCCACCAAGCGCAGCGGCGTAAGCACCAATCCATTTTTTCGCCTGGTAACAAAACAGCGCCACCGCTTCTGCGGCCCGCACATCTTTGGATTCGCGCGCAAGCAGGTCGCGCATGTCGGGGCTGGTTTCGGAGACGCCGAGCAGGCCGGACTCGCGGTTTACCATCTGGTCGAATTGTGCGGTAGTCATCTTTTCGCTGCGCGCCAGGAATGTAACCAGGCCGGGATCAAGATCCCCGGATCGCGTGCTCATTACCAGGCCCGCGGCAGGAGTGAAGGCCATGGTGGTATCAATGCTCTTTCCCTCCCGCACGGCGGCCATGCTCGCGCCGTTGCCGAGATGAGCGAGAATCACACGGCCTTTCGCCGCGCGCGCGCCGGCGACGTGTTGGAGTTCCTGCATGAGATACGTGTAAGACAAACCATGAAAGCCATAGCGTTCAAGGCCCTTTGCGCCGTAGCGGCGGGGAATCGGGAGCAGTTTCGCCACTCGCGGCATCTCGCGATGAAATGCGGTGTCGAAGCAAGCGACCTGCGGCGTGGTGGGAAATCTTTTCGCGAAAACTTCCATGAGCTTGATTTCAGCCGGAAGATGTTCGGGATCGAAGGAACGGATACGGCGCAGTTCGGTGAGCATGGCCCGGTCAACAATCCGCGGCTCGCGATAATGCGGACCCCCATGCACGACACGATGTCCAACAGCTTTAAATGCGCCGCCGCTATTCATTTCCCCCAACCGGCGAAGCAAATGCTTCATCGCGCCTACGTGATTTGCCGCAGGGACTTCTGCGCGTTCAACCTGACGGCCTTCAGCGTCTTTCAACGTGAAGGTCGAGGCCGGCAGGCCAATGCGTTCAACGGCGCCGGAAAAACTGCGCTTCAATGACGCCGCTTCTTTGTATAAAGCAAACTTTAGGCTGGAGGAACCGGCGTTGAGAGCCAGTACAGCGCTTTCACCACGCGCCTTTTTTTTGGCGCGCTTGGGCGGCATCGCGGTTTGGCTGGCGGCTGACTTGCTCATCTTTTTTTGATTATTTTTCAAGCGCGGCGACTTTGCGCAATCGCCGCATGTGCCGGTCGGCCCCGCTGAATTTGGCGGACAAAAATGCCTGGATCAAATCCCACGCCAACTCCGGGCCTTCGATGCGTCCGCCGAGACAAATCACATTCATGTCGTCGTCCTCGACACCCTGCTTCGCCGAGAAATGATCCTCAATGAGGCACGCGCGCGCGCCTTTGATCTTGTTCGCGCAGACCGATGCGCCTACGCCGCTGCCGCAAACTGCCACGCCGCGATCCAGCTTGCCGCCGGCGACGGCGCGCGCGAGGGGGATGACGAAATCGGGATAGTCGTCATCCGGAACCAAACTGTGCGCGCCAAAATCCGTGACCTCGTGGCCGGCAGATTGCAATCGCGTCAGCAGGTCCTGTTTCAGGCCAAAGCCGCCGTGGTCAGTTGCAATTCCGATGCGCATAACCTGATAATCGTTATTTCGCGTTCTCTTCGCGTACGACTGGGTTTTGCCAACCCACAGGAGGACCGATCCGTTGCGCCTCCTGCGGCCCCCAACTGCCTGGCTCATATTCAAAAACTGGCGTGCCGGCTTTCAACGCGGGATCAACAATCCGCCAGGCCTCCTCGACATAATCCTCACGGGCGAACAAGGTCGCATCACCGGCCATGGCATCGCCGAGAACACGTTCGTAGGCATCCATTTCGCCGGCGGATGGATGCCGGGCGATCATGAGTTCCGAAAGCTGCGTTTTCGATTCATCCGTGGGCGAACTCACATTCAGACCGAACGCGGCCACGACGTCCGGGCTGATGCGGAATCGGAAATAATTCGGCTGCAAGTTGTGATGCCGGTACATCGAGGGCGGGAGCCGCAAATGAACTTGAACCTCAGTACAGGTGACGGCTAGGGATTTTCCCGAGCGAATATAAATCGGCACGCCGCGCCAGCGCCACGAGTCGATATGTAATTTAAGCGCGGCGAATGTTTCCACCTTGGAATCAGGCGCAACGCCGGGCTCCTGCCGGTAACCGCGAAACTGGCCTCGCACAAGATTTTTTGGGTCCAGCGGCGTGATGGCCTTGAGAACCTTTACCTTTTCGTCGCGAATGGATTCGCTGTCGGTGCGGACGGGCGGCTCCATGGTGAGATTGGCCAGCACCTGGAACAAATGATTCTGGACGACGTCACGGACGGTTCCGACCTGCTCATAAAAAGCGCCTCGACCCTGGACGCCGAAATTCTCGGCCATCGTGATCTGGATGCATTCAATGTGCTCACGATTCCAGAAGGGCTCAAAAATGGAATTCGCGAAACGGAAAAACAACATGCTGTGCACCGGTTGCTTGCCGAGATAATGGTCGATACGAAAAATCGACTGTTCGTCGAAAGTTTTCAGCAGGATTTGATTCAATTCCCGCGCGGACGGAAGGTCACGCCCAAAGGGTTTTTCAATGATGACCCGCGCATGATTTGTGCAATCGGTTTTGGCGAGTTGCTCCACAACGGTGGCGAAAGCCGACGGCGGAATGGCCAGGTAATGCGCGGGGCGTTGCGCGGAACCCAATTCCTTTTTCAGCTTCTCAAACGTGGAAGTGTCGTTGTAGTCGCCGTCCACGTAACGCAGCAGTTTGCTTAATTTTTCGAATGCGTCGGAGTCGAGTCCCCCATGTTTCTCAACGCTGTCCTTCGCGCGCGCCTTGAGTTGGTCGAGGTTCCAGCCGGCCTTGGCCACGCCGATCACCGGCACATTGAGATGGCCACGTTTCACCATCGCCTGCAGCGCGGGAAAAATCTTTTTATAGGCCAAATCTCCGGTCGCGCCGAAGAACACCAGGGCATCCGAATGAGTTGAGTTCATTAAGTTTACTTCGAAGGTTTCTCCAGGTGGCCGCCGAATCCAAGACGCATCGCGGAAAGAACCTTGTCTTGAAAATCAGCTTCACCGCGCGAGGCAAAGCGCTCGTAAAGCGCCGTGGTCAGGACGGGCACGGGGATGCCTTCGTCAATCGCGGCCTTGATGGTCCAACGGCCTTCGCCGGAATCGGAAACGTGGCCCTCGAATTGTGAAAGCTTCGGGTCCGCAACCATGGCGCTTGCGGTCAGGTCCAGCAACCAGGACGCAATGACGCTCCCGCGACGCCACACTTCGGTGATGTCAGCGAGATTGAGTTCGTATTTGTAATGGTCGGGATCGCGCAACGGCGTGGTTTCGGCGTCAGCGGAGTGTTCCTGTTTGCCGATTGCGGCGGCATTCAGAACGCCGAGACCTTCGGCATAGGCGGCCATAAGACCGTATTCGATGCCGTTGTGAACCATTTTAACGAAATGACCCGCGCCATTCGGGCCGCAGTGCAAGTAACCTTGTTCGGCCGTGCCGCCAAGTTTTTCGCGTCCCGGCGTACGCGGGATGTCGCCCGTGCCCGGCGCAAGCGTGGCGAAAATCGGATCAAGACGCTGCACGACGTCTTTCTCTCCACCAATCATCATGCAATAGCCGCGTTCCAATCCCCAAACGCCGCCACTGGTGCCGACATCCAGATAATGAATCCCTTTCGACGCGAGTTCTTTCGCGCGGCGGAGGTCATCGATGTAATAGGAATTTCCGCCATCGATGATCGCATCCCCCGCCTCGAGGTGAGGCAGCAGATTGGCAATGGTCTGGTCCACGACCGCGGCGGGAACCATCAGCCACACGGCGCGTGGTTTATTTAATTTTTTCGCGAAATCAGCAAAGGAAGTTGCACCCACGGCTCCTTCGCCGGCCAGGGTTTCAACCGCTTTCGGCGCGAGATCGAAGACGGTGCAAAGATGACCGGCTCGAAGTAGGCGCCGAACCATATTAGCGCCCATGCGGCCGAGGCCGACCATTCCGAGTTGTGTTGGCGACTGCGTTTTCATAAAAAAATTTGCGACTTATCGCTTTTGTTTCAGTTTGCGATAACGATTAATGAGATTGTTGGTGGACGTGTCGTGCTTGAGTTTGGGCGGCGTCTTGCTTTGGAGTTCGGGAATGATGCGTTGGGCAAGAACTTTGCCCAGTTCAACGCCCCACTGATCGAACGAATCGATATTCCAGATGATGCCCTGCGTAAAAACGATGTGCTCATACAAGGCGATCAACCGGCCAAGCGCTTCGGGCGTGAGCCGGTCGGCGAGAATGGTGTTCGACGGGCGATTACCTTCGAAAACGCGGTGCGGCACCAGCCAAGACGGCGTCCCTTCCGCTTTGACTTCGGCGGCGGTTTTTCCGAACGCGAGCGCTTCAGCCTGAGCAAAGACATTCGCCAGCAGGATGTCATGATGAGGCCCCAGCGGCGTAAGCGCCTGACTGAAGGCGATGAAATCGCACGGCACCAACCGCGTGCCCTGGTGGATCAATTGATAGAAGGAATGCTGGCCGTTCGTTCCCGGCTCGCCCCAATAAATCGGGCCGGTCTGGCAATCTACTCGTTTGCCGTCCAGCGTCACGTGTTTGCCGTTGCTCTCCATCGTCAACTGCTGCAAATAGGCGGGAAACCGTTTCAGATATTGTTCGTACGGCAGGACGGCCACGGTATGCGCGCCAAGGAAATCGTTGTTCCAAATCCCGAGCAACGCCATAAGCACAGGCAGATTTTTCTCGAGCGGCGCGGCGCGGAAATGCTCGTCCATCTCATGAAAACCAGCGAGCAGTTTGCGAAAGTTTTCCGGGCCGACGGCCAGCATCGTCGAAAGGCCAATTGCCGAATCTATCGAGTAACGTCCGCCGACCCAATCCCAGAATCCGAACATGTTCGCGGTATCAATGCCGAACGCGGAGACTTTTTCGGCGTTGGTTGAAACGGCCACGAAATGTTTTGCCACGGCTTTTTCATTACCGCCCAATCCTTTCAACAACCACGCGCGCGCGCTCTGGGCATTCGTCATGGTTTCCAGCGTGGTGAAGGTCTTGGATGAAACAATGAAAAGCGTTTCGGCGGGATTCAAATCATGGGTCGCCTCCACGAAATCAATGCCGTCCACGTTGGAGACGAAACGGAAAGTCATCGTGCGATCGGAGTAATGTTTCAACGCTTCGTAAGCCATCACCGGGCCGAGGTCCGAGCCGCCGATGCCGATGTTGACGACGTTACGAATACGTTTGCCGGTGAAACCTTTCCACGCACCGCTGCGCACGCGCCGGGAGAAAGCGGTCATCTTGTCGAGCACCGCGTGGACTTCCGGCACGACATTTTTTCCATCCACAACAATGGAGGCGTTTCGGGGCGCGCGAAGAGCCACGTGCAGCACGGCGCGCTTTTCCGTGACGTTGATTTTCTCGCCGCGGAACATGGCACCGATGCGCGCCTTCAAATCGCAATCCTTGGCCAACGCAACCAGCAGGCGCAGTGTTTCGTTCGTGATGCGGTTTTTTGAATAGTCCAGAAAAAGGCCGGCAGCTTCCACGTTCATACGCGTGCCCCGGCCCGGGTCAGAGGCGAAAAGCTCTCGCAACTGGAGCCGCTGAATTTTCTTCTGATGGGCAACGAGCGCCTTCCAGGTTTTCCGCTGGGTCAATGGTTTGTTGTTCAAGGTCATATTGTTTTCTTCTCCGCCCAAATTGATTTTTTGCAACTTTTTTCTGACGGCGTCCCACTACTCCGTTTGCAATTCCGCCCATGTGGGCCCGTCAAATCTGCGCCGGACCGCGTGAACGTGGAACTACGAACAATACCCGCTGGTTTCGGTATGCCGTCCCAATGCACGCCGTGCTTTCCCACAAATACACTCCTCGATAGAGCATTTTCTTCAAGTTCCCTGGCCGCGTCGCAGAATCTTCACACGAGTCGCGGTTATGTCAATGACTGGCGCTCACGCGGGAAGTATCGTTCCACAGCCGGATGACCGGCTGGGAAACGCTGTTCTCAAATCCCAGTATACTTACGCTGGCGGTGCTCAAGGTGAAAAATCTTCCGCCGGCGGGTTCAAGACCAAGAAACCGGGCGGCCAGCACCCGCAAAAAATGTCCGCTGGAAAATATCAGCACATCTCCTTTCACCGCGCGCACGCGGCCTAAAACTCTATCAGCGCGCGCGCCGACTTGCGCGGCAATCTCGCCGCCCGGGCAGCCATCGCGAAACAACTGCCAATCCGGGGCCTGGGCGTGGATTTCGGCGGTCCGAAGACCTTCGTATTTACCGTAGTTCCATTCAACGAGGTCAGGGTCCTTTTCGGCGACGCCGCCAAAGCCGGCCAGTTCGGCTGTGTGAGCAGCCCGTTGCAAAGGGCTGGTGAAGACCTTGGCGAACGAGATACCGGCCAGGCGTTTCTCCAACTGACGGGCTTCAGCTTCACCTTCATCAGTCAGAGGCAGGTTGGTGAGACCGGTGTGCTGACCGCTGACGCTCCAGGCGGTCTGACCGTGCCGCGCCAGGTAAATCATCGTGAGATGTTCGGGCATGTGAAAGAATAGTGGAAGTTTATCGAGGTGTTCAAGTGGGGTATCGGGAAAAGTTCCAAGTTCCAAATGACATGCAACAACATCTTCGCAGTTTGAAGTTTTTCCACTCACGTCCGACTTTTTTCTTGGGTAATCAGCGGATTGCAGCATATTCGTTTGGCGTGGTTTTTCCGCGTATCAATGTTCGTGAATCGAAGATGAAAATTTGGGCAACCGGATGAAGTCGCCGCGGAAAATCCTCGCAATCCAATTCAAGTCCCTGGGTGACGCCATCGTGGTGGTTCCGTCATTGGAAGCGATCCGCAAGCACTTTCCGGACTGTGAATTGCACATGTTGGTCCCGGAAAGCAGCGCGCCACTGTTTCGACATCATCCGGGCCTGGCCAAAGTGTGGGCATTGCCGAGAGTCCGCGGACGGGCGCGGATCAAGGAGACCTGGCCGATTTTGCGCGCGGTGCGGGCCGAGCGCTTCGACCGATCAGTGGATTTTTGCGGCAATGACCGCGGGGCGATCATGAGCCTGATGAGCGGCGCGCGAATGCGGTTGGGTGTCATTCAAGGCGGCGGATTTTTTGGACGGCGATTTTGTTACACGCAAACAATTCCCGCAGCCTCGCAAGATCTGCATGAGGCATTGCGGTTGGCGGATATTTTGTCCGTCTGGGACATCCCCACGCCGGCTTTAAAGCTCTCACTGTTTACCGATCCGTCACTCCAGGCATTCGCGCGCCGCCTGCTGCCGGAACGGTCGGTTATTTGTCATACCGGAGCCGCGCAATCCAAAAAGGAATGGCCGATAACTCATTGGGTGACGTTTCATCGCCTCGCGAGTGCGGCAGGTTACAACCCGGTTTTCAGCCGGGGTATTGGGAAGCGCGAAGAAGCGGCGATGGAACAATTAAAAACGCTGGCGCCGGAAGCAAAAATACTTTCGCCGCTCAAGCTGGCCGAATTTATCGCCGTGCTCAAGGAGGCGCACGCGGTGGTTTCCAACGACACCGGGCCGATGCATTTCGCGGCGGCTTTGGGCGTGCCGATGGTCGCGTTATTCGGCCCAACCTCAGTCACTAAATGGGCGCCTCTGAGTGAACAGGTACGGATTTTGCAGGCGGAAAATTGCACGTGCCAGCGAACCGTCCACGATTGCGAGAGTCCTGTGCATTGCATGACTCGGATTGCGCCGGAAGCTGTGTTCCAAAATCTCGTCGATGTGCTGCGGACGTAAGCTTGGAAGTGCGGCGCGGGCTTTTCGCCCGTGCGATTCGGAACGCACGGGCAGGATGCTCGTGCCACTTCGCCTCAAGCTTTGGCCGCTTCAGAGCGGCGGGTGCGAGGGAAACAAACGCGGGCCATAGCGTTGAGAAATGAAACCAATTTCTCGTGCGTGCATTCGCCCATGAGGCAAATCTGCATCCAATTTTTCTGGCGCAGATATTCGCTGTTATAGCTCACGAGATAGCCGGATTCCTGGATCAAGCCGCCGATTTTCAGCGAATTCATTTCTGGCGGCAACGCGATGGTCACCACCGCGGGAGAGTTTTGAGTGTTCGAACCAATCAACTCGAGTTCAAGCTCGTTCAGCTTCCCGCGCAGGAAACCAGAGAGCGTGATGATTTCGGCAAATCGCTTTTCCCAATCCACATGTTTCACGGCGGCATGCAGTGCGTGCAGGAGGTTTGATGAAAACGTAAACGGCACGCCTTGCTGCTGCGAATAGTAGCCAAGATCAAGATAGCGAGGCAGACGTTCGGGTTGCGGCGTGACGGCGTGATTGTGGAACACCATCGAAATACCGGGATAGGATCGCAGCCCCTTCCCGCTTGAGCAGGAAGCGAGAAAAACGCCGCTGAGATCCACCGGAATGGTTCCGATGGAACTGATGCAATCGAGGCAGAGCTTGACCTGGAATTCATCGCACAGCGCTTTAAGGGTGCCCAAATCATTCAGCACACCGGTGGAGGTCTCGCAATGCGCGCACCAAATCCAGCCGGGCGCGGGCGTCTGCTCGAGGGCTTTGCGCACAACCCGCAAATCAATTGGCTGGCCCCAGGGGAACTCAATTTTATCAAAATCAAGACGCCAGCGCCGCGCCTGGTCGATCAGCCGGTTGCCGAATTCGCCGTTGCCCAAGACAATCCCGCGCTTGTTTTCAAGCGTAAGCTGGCCGCCGATGACGTCATTCGCCAGGGTACCCGAGCCGAGGAACAATTCCACGTTCCTAGTCTGCACCAGTTCACAAAGAATCTGCCGCGCGGCGCCGAAGTCCTTCATAAAAATGTCCGCGCGATGCGATTCCGGGGCCTGCTCGAATGCGCGCCGCACTTCGCGTTTCACCGTGACGGGGCCGGGCAGAAAATTGACCGCGCTCGGCTGAAACGAACGCGACGGCGAGGAACGCAGAAATTCGCGCGCGGTGTTCTCAAAAGTTTCGAGCGTGACGTACATCGGCTGGAATTGCGCCTCCCCCGTGCCGACAACCGGCCCGAACGGCACGAAACCCAGGTGCTGGTAAAGCCGGAACTGGCGCGTGGTGCCGGAAATAATCGCCAGGTCGTAGCCTTTTTCGATCCCGTGCTGCCAGAGCAAGGCGAGGATTCCCTGCAATACCTGCGCGCCGCGAAATTTTTTCTCGATCGCAAGCAGGCGGATTTCGCAAATCGTGCGGCCGGCCGGCAGGTAGGAATCGAGATTCGGTAATTTCTGGTCGAGGGAGAACGGGCGGGCGCCGCGGACGGCGAGCATGCCGACCAGTTTTTTTCCAGCGAGACAAATCAGGTAGGTGTTTTCCGCGTGAAATTTATCCACCAGCCGATGCGCGGGTGAGGCATGGTGCTGAGGGATTTCCTCGACGAAAGTTTTGTAGTTGAGCCGATGGATCTGCTCAAACTCCCAGTCTTCATTGGCTGTTTTGAAGGTCAGCGGTTGCCGTGTGCTCATAAGGGTTCGTCGCTTTCCGCCTGCAGATGCCGGCGTCCGATCAGAGTGGAAATTTCGTCCGTGATATTTCTTCTGTGCGCCAATAAAACCAGCCCGCTCACCAGCGTAATCAACACGACCTGGATGCGGTCCTGTCCCAAAAACAGCGCCACGAGCGGCAAGCAGATGAGCGCGAACAGTCCCGGAAGGATCGTGCGCCATTGCACTACAAACGCGCCGAGGAACAACAAGCAATAGACCAGCGCCAGCTTGGGGTCGTAAACCAGGAGTGCGCCAAGAGAAGTGGCCATTCCTTTGCCGCCGTGAAAACGTAATTGCGCGGGCCAGATATGCCCGGCGACGACGGCGACCATGGTGAAGGCCACGATGCGTTCGTCGGTGGTGAAGTGGCGCGCGGCCCAGACAGCCAGCCCGCCCTTGCCGAAATCGCAGATGAGTGTGACGAGGAATCCGGTTTTGCCGAGCACACGCCCGACGTTGCGGGCGCCGACGCTGCCGCTGCCCAGTTCACGAATGTCTTCTCCGAGGCGGCTGCGAACGAGATAATAACCGGCCGCAAAACAACCCAGCAGGTAGGCGCAAAAGCCGATGCCACTGGCCTGGTTCCAGTTAGCTGAGCGCAGATAATCAACCCACGTCATAGCTGTTTCGCGATTCTCCTAAAATGCTCTGCTCCATCAATACCGCCGCAGTGTAGTCATTACTCCGGCATCATGTGAATCAAAAAATTAGGGAAAACATTGATTTTTTTGTATGCTAAATTGGTCGGCGAACTTACGTCGACCTGCCTGAAAGCAGAACTACAAACGGGGTCGTGCGCGGATGCGCCGTGATTTACGCCTGGGAAATTGAGGGGAACGAAATTCGAAAATAGCGGGACACAAAGTTCCGTTTCATTACGTCTAATTCTATCGTATAATAGGAGTGAACGCATGTCTTCGGGTTCGAAGGCATTCAACTAAAATTAAGAAAAATCGAATGATGAATATTAAATTCATGCGGGCGGGCGGGCTGTTGGTTGCGGTCGCCGGATTGATGCTGGCATCGGGTTGCATAGTCGAGCCACGCGGACGAGTGATCGTGGCTGCGCCGGGACCCGTCGTGGTTGCCCCTGCCCCGCCGCCTCCTCCGGAACCGGTTTACGTTCCAGACGATTATGTGTGGGACGGATATGAATATGTCGGCGTAGTCGGCGATCAATGTTTCTACCTGGGGCCCGGCAATGTGTGGCTCGTCTGCGAACCATTCCGCCTGGAGCGCTTCCATGGATGGGAAAGATATCATCGCGATTGGCGTGTGCATGCGATTCGCAATGACCGTTTTCGATCCGACCGCTACGGGCATTATCAACCGCGCCGCGGTGAACCGGCGCGCAGGCGCGACGACCGGCACTAATCAGAAATCAAAGAAGAATATCTTTACGCAAAAACCCGCAGTGTAAGCTGCGGGTTTTTCGTTTGAAAATGGCAACGATACGCGGCGCCAAGGTCAGGCTCGCTCGCGTTGATAGATCGAAAGCTTTGGCAAAACAAAACCGTCGGTGACGTCGGTCTGAAGATAGATAAATTCGACGCCCTCCGACGGGGCTTTGGAGGAGTATTGCAGGGCGTTAAGGCCCGTTTGAAAATCATGCGCGGCGTCGATATCCGGCGTCCACTGGTTGCCGCCGGCGTAAAAATAGCCCGTCGTCTTGTTGCGCAATAGAATCTTCATAAATCTAAAAGGCTGCTGCCGAGCGTCTTGCGCGGCAGCAGCGCCCTCGCGAAAATCCATCCCTATTGCCCCGGAATAAATCACGAACCCATCAGGCTATACGTAAGGTGCGGTGAAATCTTTCAAAGAATTTTGGGGTTATCTTTTTGATCTAAAACAGCAGAAGTTCCGCCCGCTGGACGCGGGCGGTGACGCCGCGGCGCGGCGTCTCTACACGTTCACATTATACCGCAACAGAAGGAGCCAATACCTCGCCGGTCGGCCTCGCTGACGAAGAATCCAGTTTTCCGTAACCCAATTTGATCACGCGGTCGGCGACGTCGAAGTATTTGTCGTCGTGCGAAATCACCAGCACGGTTTTACCACGCGCTTTTAGCTCGGGAAGGAGTTGGGTGTAGAACACGTCCTTGAAGAGCGGGTCCTGGTCGGCGGCCCATTCATCGAAAAGATAGAACGCGCGGTCCTCAAGATACGCGGTGAGCAACGCCAGGCGCTTGCGCTGGCCTTGCGATACAGCGGTTGTGGAAAGCATGCCGTCTTTCACCTTCACCTTGTGGCTGAGGTGCAATTGATCGAGATACATCTTCGCCTGTTCGTCGACGTTCCGCGTATCGATGCCGAGAAGATTTTCGAAAAGATAAAAATCCGCGAACACGGCGGAGAAAAGCTGGCGGTAATCATCGCGGTTAATGTCGGTGACGGGTTTGCCGTCGAGGCGGATTTCGCCGCTTTCCGGCACGTAAAGGCCGGTGATGATTTTCGCGAGGGTGGATTTGCCGCTGCCGTTGCCGCCGACCAAAAACACCAATTCACCCGGGCGGAAGCGGAGGTTGATCGGACCGAGCGTAAAATGGCTGTCGTCTTTTTCATGATGATAGGTATGCATGATGTTGACGAGTTCCAGATTCTCAAAAGTCATTTCGGTTTCGTTTCGGTCGATCGGGCATTCTTCGATCGCGCCTTGAGCCAGAGTCAGGCCGAGTTGGCGCACTTTTTCGAGCGCAACATTGGCGCGGCCGAACAGCGAAAGGCTGCTCATCACGCCAGCGAGCGGACCCATCAAATATAATGTGGTAATGACATAGCCCGTGAGTGTCTTGGGGCTGATCTGGGAAATTGCGGGCAACAGGAAAAGGATCAGGCCGATGAGGGCGAAGAAAAGGAAATGGCTCCAATTCTGCGCGGCAACGAAGCGCACCTCGGCGCCGACATTGTGGCGCTGAAAGGCCTCGGTGGCGGTCTGGACATTCTGGGTGAGGAACGAACCGCGACGATTGCGATGGAGCTTGAGTTCCTTGATGCCCTCGGTCAGCGCTCGGAAATAATTGAACAAGCGATCCTCTTCTTCGCGCGCCTGGTTCAGGCAATGAATGGCGCTCCTGACCATGAGCCGGTAAACAACCGCGCCGATGAGAATCAAAGCGCACGCGCCGAGCAAAATTTTCCATGACAGCCACCCCAAATAAGCTGCGCCTCCCAGAAGCATCGCCAGATTTACAAACACAATGGGGATCGCCAGGAGGGCCTGGGTGATATTAAAGACATCGTCGGTCAAAGCCACCAGCAACCGCGGCGTGCCGAGTTCCTCCAGACGACGAAGCGGGACGGTGAGGATTTTGCGAATCAGTTCGCGGCGCAAATTGGCGACCGCGCCCTGCGCGAAACTGGCGAGCAAGGCTTGCGAGATAAAGGTCGAAACGATTTTCCCGACGCCGAGCGCGATGAAGCCCCACATCAATGCGTGGGCGTGGTGGTCGGTGACGAGCGCGGCGCTGACGAGTGCGATAAGGCCCATGTTGCACGCGCCGCTGAGCAGCGCGGTCGCGGTGGTGATCAACATCATTCCCCGGCAGGTGCGCCAGATAAATTTAAACAAGTTCATGCGATAGTTCTTTTTGGATTGGAGCGGATGAGGGCATTGCCTCCGCCAGGCATTGTTCCATTTGTTCGGCGAGAAATTTTACATTCGGTTCAACAAAGATGTTTTCGTGCGAGCCAGGGATGTGTTTCACCGTGACACCGCCGTGGGCAATTTTTCCCCAGCAAAAGTCCTCCTCGAACGAACACAAAATCGGCTGGCCGCGCGTGCGCAGCAGCGTGACGGAGCCTTTGTAAGGGCGCTCGACGTGGGCGACGAGCGCGTTCAAGTGGATCTGCCAAAACTTGAGTTCGCTGTCGGGGAAATGGTTTACATCGATGACTTCATCGAGGTCCACATTGCCGGGGTTATGCCGGCGGCGAAGTTTGGCAGCCAGTTTTCGCCAGACGACCCGCGCCTTGCGCACGATGTAACGGCGCTGTTCGCCCGGCTCGAGCAACGTCACAAAATCCTTGATCCAATAATAGGCATTCCGTGCGAAACGATAATGAAACGCCGGACGCCACCAGAGAAGCCGTTCATATCCCGCGTTGGACGGCGAGGCGTCGATCAGGAGCAACTGCTCCACGCGTTCGCCTTGCGAGCGCAATTGGCGCGCCATTTCGTAAGCCACGTTGCCGCCGAAACAATAACCACCTAGAAAATATGGTCCGTGCGGCTGCAAGGCGCGTAATTCCTGAAGATAAAATCGCGCCATGTCTTCGATGTCGTCGTATTCCTCAAGGCCAATCTGGCCGCGCGACTTGATGCCGTAAATCGGCTGCTCGGGATTCATGTGCTTCGCGAGGTTTGCGTAGCCCCATAAGACATCGCCACCGGCCCCGTGCACGAGGAACAAGGGCGGGCGCGAGCCTTTGGCCTGCACGGGCACGAGCACCGAGCGCGCGGCACCAGTTTGGTTTCCATCCGCGAGGCGCGCGATCTCCTCGACCGTGGGCGCCTGGAAGAGTGTCACCAGTGGCAGTTTGCGGCCGGTGAGTTTTTCCAGCTCCGCGAACAATCTCACGGCCAGCAACGAATGACCGCCGAGCTCGAAAAAGTTGTCCGTAACTCCGACGCGCTCGATGTGCAGCAGTTTTTCCCACAGCCCGCAAATCTGTTTTTCGATTTCGGTTCGCGGCGCCACGTAAATGTAATCGTCCTGTTCGATGGCACGAACCTCCGTTGTGCCCTCGATCATTTCGTGAATTCGGGCGGGGTCGTTCAGCTCCAGCGCAATCGACCGGCAACAATCGAATTTGACCGACGGGGCTCCTCGCGCAGATGATTGGCGGTCCTGCTTTTCTTCTTTGATGTTCGCAACTTCCAAAGCTTGCTTGGCATCGTTAGCCTCAAACCTTACTTCCGCGGCAAATTGCGCCGGAAACACGTAAACGAAGCCGCCATTCAATGGCTGCTTGAATCTCGCGCCAACACTTTGAAGGAAATCCAGCGCGGGTTTGTTCTTCGCCGACGGATGGAAATGCAGGTTGATCCGCTGCTTGTTTTGTTTGAAGGCAAAGCGGCCGAGGTGCGCGAGCATTTCGTGCTCAACGCCGCGACCGAGCACGCGGCAACTTAAGAGGAATGTGTCTACGTCCAACGACTCGGGGCGTTCCTCGCACATCATCACGCCGACCAGGCCGTAATCACCAAAACGATCGCTGACGGAGACAGTGAAGACGTGATTTCCCGAGGAAACGGGCGAGAGGCCCGTTCCACTATTCATCAACAACTGTATTTCGGATTCGGTGCGACGAATGGTTGTGACGTTGAATTGGTTGGTGCGTTGGGTCAGTTGGGACACGCGCGCCAATTGATCAGGGGCCATGGGCGCGATTTGGATTTTCAGATTCAACCCGGCGATGAAATCAGCGAGGCCGCCGGCCTGGGCGCGCAATTCCTCCCGTTGACGGCCTTCGCGATACATCTCGGCGCGGCGCGCATCCTCAGCGGTCACCTTCATAACATCGAATGCCCAGCAGTGTTTTAGAAATTGCGGAATTTCGGCGGGATCTTCCGGCAATTGCAACGTGAGCACGCCGGGGCAATTGGCCTCGACTTCGGCGCATTCAACCGGGTTGTCATCGACAAAAATAAAACTGTCCAGGCCGAGATTTAATTCCCTGGCAATGGACTTGATATTTTCAGATTTCGGCGACCAATTCACCCGCCAGGCGGCGAAATGCTCGTGCCGCAACGGCATGTCGAGCCGCTGCACGAAGACTTCGTGCACGTCTTCCTCACTGTTCTTGCTGCACACGGCAAGCAACCGCCCGGCCGACGCCTGTTCGCGCATGAAATGCTGCAGCGCTTTTCGAGGCTCATCGAGGCAGATGCCGCGCGGCCCGTCCTCTCCGCAAACACCGCCCCATAAAGTCTGGTCGCAATCCAGCACGATAACTTTGTGCGGCGCGCGTCGGAGCGCGTGAAACTTGCGCATGATCATAGTGGCCAGCGCGGTGAAAAAAACCGGTGTGTAAGGTACGCAACCTAATTCATCGCCGCGCGCGTCATAAAAATCCTCCACCGGATACGTCTTCAAAAGTTCGTCCGTAGTGATAACGTAAACGCCGCCTAATTTCTCCAATTCCGCGGCCACCATCCTGGCGATGCCGTCCAGCGCCCTGTCCGGTCGCGGTTTGTCGGGGCAAAGGACGACCAACAAAGGCGCGGTCATTCGCCCGGATGCGGCCTTGACCGCTGCCAGGAATTCGTGCGCACCCTTTTCGATTTTCTCGATGGACCCGGATTCACCGCCGAAATCCTCCAACCTCGCCAGCAGGACATTTGCGCCGCGCGTATTTTTCGCAAGCACGCTGGCCGGGTCGAGCAACTGCTGGAATACCTGGTTAAACGGCGCGAATTCGAGCTCCACCGGCAATTCAAGCTCACCCATCCAATACCGCAACGGCTCTTCCAGCGGCTCGGCGGTAAAGGTCGCGGCGATGGCGATTTTCTGCCCGCTCTCCAAAGCGGGCGTAGGTTGTGCCTGCGTCTTCAGTTCGGGCGTGATGCCAAACTCAGCCAGTTTCGCGGCTGGATTTTTGAGCAATGTTTCAAGGACTCCGCGGTAGGACGCGAGCATCTGCTCGATGGTGCCGGGATTGAACAAATCCGTTTTGTATTCGCAGGCGATCGACAAATTCTGACCGCTGAACTCAGCCTCAAACCGCAAATCGAGCTGCGCGGCTTCAACATCCACCCCCATCGGCGTGACCTCCAAATTCTTGTCCTTGAACAATTGTTCGGGAAAATTCTGAAGGAGTAGCGCGATGTTATACAATGGATTTTGATTGAGCCGCCGCTCCGGGTTAATCGCCTCCACGATTTTTTCAAACGGACAATCCTGGTGCGCCTGCGCTTCGAGAACGGTGGAACGCACTTTGGCGAGCAATCCCTGCGCGGTGTCGTCGCTGCTGATTTGCGTCCGGATGGGCAGGAAATTCATGAAGCAACCAATCACGTTTTCGACTTCACGCCGCGTGCGGCCGGCGACGACCGTTCCCAAAACCATGTCTTGCTGGTGCGCCCATTTTTCGAATGTGATGGCCAGCGCCGTCATCAAGACCATGAAAGGCGTGGCGTTCTCGCGATGACTGAAGACGCCCAACGCTTCGGCGGTGGCGGCGGAAAACTTTTCCGCCCTGCGCCCTGCCCTGCCTGATGCGGCGGACTCAGGCTCGGCGCGGTCCACGGGAAGATTCACCGACGCGGGCGCGCCGCTGAGTTTGTTTTTCCAATAGGCGCGTTCCTGCTCCAGTTTCGCGCCTTGCATCCATTGGCGCTGCCAATGGGCGAAATCAGCATATTGCACGGGCAAGCCGGGGATTTCCGGCGCGGGCTTGCCGGCGGCGAAAGCGCAGTAAAACGTTTCCAGATCCTGGAAAAAAATGCTCAGCGACCAACCGTCGGAGATAGCGTGGTGCATCACCACGGACAAGACATGATCAGTCGCGCCTAATCGCGCCAGCTTCACACCAATCAACGGACCGTGCGCGAGGTCAAAAGGTTTCTGAACTTCTTCGCGGAGCCAGGATTTCGCCTGAGCTTCGCGATCCCCGGCGGCAACGGATTCCAAATTAGTCACTTCAATTTCGGCGGAAAGCGACGGCGCAATTATCTGGAACAATTCTCCGTTCTCGTTCGCAAATGTGGTGCGCAAGGCTTCGTGGCGGCGGATGACTTCACCCAGCGCGCGTTGCAGGGCGAACGTGTCCAGCACGCCTTTCAACCGCAGAGCGACCGGCACATTGTAGGCGTGGCCGCCCGGCGAAACCTGGTCGAGGAACCAAAGGCGTTCCTGTACGGACGACAGCGGCAGGCGGCCATCGCGCGGGACGGGCTGCATCGGCAATAGTGGAAGCTGGTTTTGCGTCCACTCACCCGAATCCAGGCCGCGCGCGAGTTGCTGGATGGTGGGCGCCTCGAAGAGGCTGAACAACGGCAATTCGACTTTGAGTTTTTCACGCACCCGCGAAATCACCTGGATGGCCAGCAAAGAATGCCCGCCAAGTTCAAAGAAATTATCGCGCACACTGACTCGCTCAACGCCGAGCACCTCGCGCCAGATGGCCGTGAGTTGCTCCTCGACCAGTGAGGCCGCTTCCACAAATTCCGCGCCGGCATCGCGGCGCTCCGGTTCGGGGGCGGGCAAGGCTTTGCGGTCGACTTTGCCGTTCGGGGTCAACGGCAGCGCGTCCAGAAATACAAACGCCGGCGGCACCATGTATTCGGGCACCGACTCACGGGCGAATCGCCGTAACTCATCCGCGTCCACGCGCTCCTCGGGTTTGCGGACCACGTAGGCAGCCAGGCGTTTATCGCCCGGGCGATCCTCGCGGACCACGACCACAGACTCGCGCAATCCCGGATGTTTTCGGAGCACAGCTTCAATCTCGCCAAGCTCGATGCGGAAGCCGCGAATTTTTACCTGATGATCGATGCGGCCGAGGAATTCGAGATTGCCATCGGAATGCCAGCGGGCGAGATCACCCGTTTTGTAGAGGCGGCCCGTGGCAGACCGGCAGGCTTGCCCTATCGACGACGGGAGGGGAACGAATTTTTCGGCCGTCAATTCCGGGCGGTTCAGATATTCGCGGGCGACGCCGTCGCCGCCAATGTAAATTTCCCCGGGCACGCCAATCGGGACGGGAAGCAAATTTTTATCGAGGAGATATACCTGTTCATTGGCGAGCGGCCGTCCGATGGTCGCCGGTTCCTCGGCTTTGCGCAGCGTAAACGTGGAATAAGTGGTTGTCTCGGATGGACCGTAAAGGTCGTAAACTTTTTGCACGCTGGTCTCACCGTAAATCTGGTTCACGAGCGGCGTAATGAGCGGTTCGCCGGCGAGATTCACGACGCGCACGTTGGGCGGGACACCTTTGATGCGCAGTAATTCGCGGATGGCGGACGGAACCGTGTTCACGAGCGTGACTTCGGCGCGAGCAGGCAAACCGGGCAGTGCGAGGGCGTTTTCCGCGAGGATGACGGCGCCGCCCCAACTCAGAGGCACGAACATTTCGAAGACTGACAAATCGAAACAAATGGACGTGGACGCGAGCACGCCGCCGAGTTCTTCGCGAGCGAAAACGTCGCGCGCCCAATAAATCAGCGCAACTCCATTCCGGTGTTCAATGGCGACGCCCTTTGGTTTGCCGGTCGAACCGGAGGTGTAAATCACGTAAGCCAAATCGTCGCCTTTGGCGTCGCTAGAAATGTTTTCGCGGCTGCGCGATTGAATTTCAGGCCAATCCGAATCCAGGCAAACGACGCAAGTCCCCTCAGGTGCCTGCACGGCATGCAACGTTTGTTCCGTCAGCAGCACCGGCGCTTTGGTGTCTTCCAAAATGAACGCGAGCCGGTCCCTGGGATACGCGGGATCGAGCGGCACATAAGCGCCACCGGCTTTCAACACGCCCAGAATGCCGGTCAACATCCTCCACGAGCGCTTCACGCAAATCCCGACGAGCTTACCGGGACCGACGCCAAGATCGCGCAATCGGTGGGCCACTTGATTGGCGCGGGCATTCAATTCGGCGTAACTGAGGCGTTCGGAGCCGTCCACGAGCGCGATGACGCCGGGCGAACGGCGCACCTGCGACTCGAATAACTGCGCGAGTGTGGCGGCGCGCGGGTAATCGCACATGGTTGCATTCCATTCCACGAGCACCTTTTGCAGTTCGTTGTCGGACAGCAACTGCAAGGCAGACAATCGTTGGGCGGGATCACGCAGAACCGCGCTGAGCAGTATTCCGAAATGCTCAGTCAGGCGCGCGATGCGGTCGGCATCAAATAGCGCGGTGCTGTATTCAAACCAGCCGGACAGACCTTCCGGTGTTTTGGTGAGGTGCAATCGCAGATCGAGTTTGCAGGTGTGATTATGAATTTCGCCCGGGCAAAAACGAACTCCCACAGCTTCCATTTCGTTGAGCGGGCGGTCGTCGTAGTCGAACAAGACCTGGAAAATCGAATTGTAACTCGCGTTGCGTTCCAACGTTAACTCGCTGAGAATTTTCTCGAAAAGCAATGCATCATTTGCCAGTGCGCCGCGCGTGCTCTCGCGGACACGACTTAGGAATTCGCGGAATTCCGGATCGCCGCCCGCATCGCATCGCAACGCAATGAGGTTGTCGAATTTGCCAATCATTTCCTCAAGTCCGGCGCGATGGCGAATGCTCACCTTGGAACCGACAACAATGTCCGTGACTCCGGTGTACCGGGAGAGCAGCGTTTGGAACGCTGCCAACAACACCATGAAAGGCGTGCAATCCTCCTGCCGGCTCAAATTTTCAACCGCCTCCGCAATTTCGCGCGGCAAAGAAATTCGCTGACGCGCGCCGGCGTCACTCTGGTGCGCTGGACGCGGACGGTCCTCCGGCAAATCCAACAACGCGGGAGCGTCCTTCAGCCGTTGGGTCCAGTATTGAATTTGTTCTTTCTCGATCTCGGACGGCAATTGGAGACTTTCCAGCGCCGTCGCATAGCGGCGACGCAGCGGTGGCAACTTAATCAATTGCCCGCTCGCAAAACCGCCGTAGAGCGCAACGAGTTCTTGCACCAAAATTCGAGTCGAGGCCGCATCGCACGCGACGGCGTGAGTGACAATTAACAGCAAATGGTCGTTCTCGCCGAGGCGCATCAGGCGCGGTCGCAGTACAGGGCGCGACATCACATAAGGCTTGGCAGCTTCTTTGGCGGCTTCGGCCAGCGCGCGGGCTTCGCGTTCCGATTCTGGCAAATTCGAGAAATCACAAACGGGAAGCTGCACTTCCCGTGGCTCGCAAATAATCTGTACCGACTTTCCTTCTTCGGTTGGGAAGATGGCGCGCAGAGCTTCGTGACGACGGTAAAGCGCGGTGAAACTTTGTTCGAGCGCGCGAAAATTCAACGGGCCTTTCAGGCGCAGCAATGTGGGGATGTTGTAATTGGATTGGCCGGGCTCGAATTGATCGAGGAACCAGGTGCGCCACTGCGCCTGCGTGAGCGGAAGCTGCTCGCCTTTCGTCAGCGCAGCGACCGGCAGCACGGGCTGGTTCTCGATGCTTACGTCGGCGAGATGTTCCGCGAGCGCGGCAATGGTGGGAAAAGTAAAAAGGCTGGCCAGCGGAGTATCCATCTGTAGCGTCTCACGAATTTGCGAAATGACCTGCGTGGCCAGCAGCGAATGACCACCGAGATCAAAGAAATTGTCATTCACACCGATGCCATCCAGGCCCAGCACCTGGCCCCAGATATGAGTGATGACTTCCTCCACGGGCGTGCGCGGCGCGACAAATCGCGGACCCAAATCCGGACGCGTGCGACCCGGCTCGGGCAAAGCTCGGCGGTCAACTTTTCCCGCAGGAGTCATCGGCAGCGCCTGCAATTGCACGAAGGCCGCGGGAACCATGTAAGGCGGCAGTTTCGTTTTTAGAAACGCCAGCAGGTCGCCAATGCTGGGAATGGTGTTCGCGCAGGGGACGAAGTAGGCAACGAGTTTCTTTCGGCCTGAAACATCCTCGCGCGCGGCGACAACGGCCTCTTTCAGGCCCGGATGAGAGCGCAGCGCGGTTTCGATTTCACCCAACTCGATTCGAAATCCGCGAATCTTGACCTGTTCATCCGAGCGGCCGACAAATTCGATAACACCGTCAGCCCGCATGCGGACGAGGTCTCCGGTTTTGTAGAGACGCCGCCCGGCAGACCGGCAGGTCTGCCCTACCGATGATGGGATTGAAATAAATTTTTCCGCCGTTAACTCCGGCCGGTTCAAATAACCACGCGCGACGCCGGGGCCGCCGATATATAGTTCGCCAGTCTCGCCCAGGCTGACGGGCTTTAATTGCGCATCAAGAATCATCGTCTCGACGTTCGGAAGCGGGCGACCGATGGGAAGCGTTTCGTCATTGAGACGCGCGACGTGCATCGTGGCGATGACGGTGGTTTCTGTGGGGCCGTAAGTGTTGATCAATTTGACAGTTTCCCCGATGCGGAATTTCCAGCGGCGCCAGGCTTCGTCGGAGGCTTTTTCGCCACCGATGATGACCAGGCGGACGGAAGGCGGCATTAATGCGGTCTGGAGATAGTCGACTAATTCATGCCAGTAAGCGGTGGGAAGATTCAGCACGGTCAGGCGTTCGCGACCGGCAAATTCCATGAAACGCGCGGTGGACGAAATCACCTCATCATCGCGCAACACCAGGGTGCAGCCACGCAGGAGGCTGGGGAAAATTTCCTCCACGGAAATATCGAAACTGATGGGGCTGAATTGCAGGACGCGGTCTTCGGCACGCAATTCGTAGGCGCGGCCGACAGCAAAATTGTGGTTCAGCAGCGAGCGCTGGGTGATTTGCACGCCTTTGGGTTTGCCCGTAGAACCGGAAGTGTAAATGACATACGCGAGGTTTTCCGGCGTGGCGGAAGAAGCGCAATTGTCCGTGGGCGCGGTCTGAATTTTTTCCAGCTGCGCAGCATCATCGAGGCAGAGAATGGTCACGCCTTCGGGTTTCAAACCGGACACGGCGTCGCTGCGCGTGAGCAACAATCGCGCGTGCGAGTCGCGCAGCATGTAGCCGAGGCGCTCGTCCGGATAAGAACGATCCAGCGGGAGGTAAGCGCCACCGGCTTTCCAAATGGCGAGAAGCGCCACGATCAATTCGGGAGAGCGCTCAAGGCAAACTGCAACGAGCGTTTCCGGACCGACGCCGAGCGATTGCAAATGACGCGCGAGTTGGTTCGCGCGGGCGTTCAATTCGGCGTAGGTCAATTCCTGTTTCTGGAAACGGATGGCAACGGCATTTGGCATCCGGCCAACCTGTTCTTCAAAATGCGCGGTATAGGTTTTATCCAGCGGGAAATCGATGGGCTCACTCACTGCAATGGCACCGAGGTTTGCCGGAAATTTAAGGCTCCCACCTTGCAGCGCGGCAGCGGGCTGCGGTTTTTTGGCCGATTCCGCGGCGGATAATTGGTCCAAGCGAACTTTCAATTCCTTTGCCAGCGAGCGAACACATGGTTCTTCAAGAATTTTTTCGTGGACGCCGGGAACAATGCTGATGTCCACGCCTTTCGAAAGAGTACCCCAGCCGTAATCCGACGCAAACGAGCAGAGCATCGGATGACCCGGACTGCGGAACAATTGAACGCGACCGGCATAGGGCCTGGGATGGTAATCGAGCAATGCGCCGATGTGCGTGCGCCAGAGTTTGCGTTGGTCGGCGGGGAAGGAGGAAAGATCCACGAGATTTCCCGCATCCACTTTAAGGCGTTTGCCGGAGCTGCGTTGGGACCAGCCGGCGAGGCGTTGCTTGAAGACTTCTTTTTTCCAGCGGAAAAATTCGCGACGCTGGGCCGGAGTCCAATGGCGGAAATAATCCGCCCAATAAAGCAGGTTGCGCCCGAAACGAGCGAACCACGCGGGCGTCCAGGAAACGCGCTCGTAATCAGAATTGGGCGGCGAACAATTAAGCAGCGCGAGGAGCGCAACCTCTTCGCCCTGCTCGTGCAACTGGCGCGCCATTTCCAAAGCGACATTGCCACCGAAACAATATCCGCCCAGGTGATACGGGCCGCGCGGCTGGAACGCTCGAATATCAGCCACATATTGCGCGGCCATTTCCTCAATGCTGCCCAGTTCCTCCCGGCCATCCAGGCCACGCGATTTCAAACCATAAACAGGTTGATCGGTGCCCAGATGGCGCGAGAGATTCACATAGCCCCAGAACATGCCGCCGCCCGCGCCATGCACGAGAAACAGCGGCGGACGCGAGCCTTGCGACTGGATTTCCACCAGGGAAGTTCCCGCGAGCGCGGAGCCTTCCTGGATTTCCTCGCGGATGACGGCGGCCAATTGTTCAATCGTCGGGGCTTGAAAAACCGTGGCCACGCGTAAGCGGCGGCCAAAAACTTTTTCGATTTGCGCAATCAATTTGACCGCGAGCAGTGAGTGACCGCCGAGGTCGAAAAATTTATCTTCGATGCCGATGGGGCGAACGTCGAGCACGTTTTGCCAAATTTCGGTGAGCTTGAGTTCCACCGCGTCGCGCGGCGTGGCCAGTCCTTCGACCAACTGCCGGTTTTTACCGGGATCAGGCAGCGACTTGCGGTCCACTTTGCCGTTGGGCGTCAGCGGCAAGGCATCGAGCGACACGAAAGCGGCGGGCACCATGTGGTCCGGAAGGCGTTCCTTCAGGAATCGCAGCAGTTCATCAAAGGGCGGCACGCGCTTGCCGCTGCATACGAAATAAGCGAGCAGGCGATCGCAACCGTTTTCGTCTTTGCGCATCGTCACGGCGCATTCGCGGATGGCGGGATGACGCGCCAGAACGCTCTCGATCTCACCAAGCTCGACGCGAAAACCGCGAATCTTGACCTGCTCATCGAGGCGTCCGAGAAATTCGATGTTTCCGTCCGGGAGCCACCGAACGAGGTCGCCGGTTTTGTAAATGAGCGTGCCCGGTTGAAACGGATTCTGAATGAATTTCTGGCCAGTTAATTGGGGACGGTTCCAATAGCCGCGCGCAAGGCCGTCGCCGCCCACGTGCAATTCACCGGGAACGCCGATCGGCATCGGGTTCAAGCGCGCATCAAGGATGTAGCATTGCGAATTGGAAATGGGCCGGCCAATCGACACGGTGGTTGCGTCATCGGCCATGCTCTTCGCTTCGTAGCACGCGGAAAAAGTGGTGTTTTCGGTCGGGCCATAGCCGTTCACCAAATGCTGCGGTGGTTTGCTTTTGAGGACGCGCGCGATCGATTTCGGATCGCCGGCCTCGCCGCCGAACATCACGGTGCGCACAGTCGCGAACGCATCTGGCACTTCGGCGGCCAGCTGATTAAATAACGCCGCCGTCAGGAACATTGCGCTGATATTCTGCTCGCGAAGTTCGCGCGCAAAATCGCCGGGCGAGAGCGTCACGTCACGAGTGATGCCCACAAGCGTTGCGCCGTTCAGAAGCGCGCCCCAAATCTCAAAAGTCGCCGCGTCAAAGGAAGCGTTGGAGACTTGTGCCACGCGGTCGTTCGAGGTGAATTGAATATAATTGGTATTGAGCACCAGCCGATTTACCGCGCGATGCGGCACGGCGACGCCTTTGGGAGTGCCCGTCGAGCCGGAAGTATAAATAACGTAGGCGAGATTTTCGGGAGTAATGGGAAGGCCGAGATTTTTCCGGCTCTCGCGGGCGATAAGTTCCCAATCGGAATCCAGGCACAGCGGATTCGCCGGTTTGGGCAGACGGGAAACTAAACGCTGCCGGGTGAGCAGCACCGGCGCGCCGGCGTCAGCGAGCATGAAGGTGAGCCGCTCGCGGGGATATTTGGCCTCAATCGGCACGTACGCGCCGCCCGCCTTTAGAATCGCAAGCATCCCGACGATCATCTCGAGGGAACGCTCAAGGCAAATTCCCACCAGCACGTCGGGGCCGACCGAATATTTTTGCAGATAACGCGCCAGCCGATTGGCCCGATGATTCAATTCCTCGTAGGTGACCGATTGGCTTCCGAACACCACGGCGACCGCGCTGGGCGTGCGTTCCACCTGCGCCTCGAACAATTCGTGGATACACTTTTCGCGCGGATATTCAGTTCGCGTGTTGTTCCATTCGACCACGACCTGTCGCCGTTCGGCCTCGCTGAGCAATGGCAATTCTGACAGACGGTTCGACGGGTCCTTCGCGATTCCCTCCAGCAATATCTCAAAGTGCTCCAGCAAACGCGACATCGTGCCGGCCTCAAACAGGTCGCTATTATATTCCGCCTGCGCGACAAGGCCACGGTCCGTCACCTGCAAGACCATGGTCAGGTCAAATTTCGCGGTGCCCGTTTCGAAATCGACGAACTTTAGAGTCAGGTTCGGCCATTCCAATTTTTCCAGGGTGGTGTTTTGGAGGGCAAACATGATCCGCGTGAACGGCGTGTGTGTGGCCGCGCGTTCCGGGTGCAATTTTTCGACGAGCTTTTCAAACGGTAAATCCTCGTGCGCGTAAGCATTCAGCGTGGTTTCGCGGACGCGGCCAAGCAGTTCTTCGAACGTGGGATCACCCGAGGCATCGGTACGCAACAGGAGTGTATTAACAAAAAAGCCGACGAGCTGCTCGGTCTCCATCCGGTTGCGTCCGGCGATCGGCGAACCGATCACGAGGTCGTCCTGCTGGCTGTAGCGGTGCAGCAAGGCCTTGAACGCGGCGAGCGTGACCATGAAAAGCGTTGCGCCGTGGCGCGCGCCAAGTTGCGTGAGCGATTCGGAAAGTTCACGGCGCAAAATGCGCGATTGAATCGTGCCGCGAAAGGTTTGCACCGCAGCGCGCGGATGGTCGGCCGGCAATTCCAGCACCGGCGGCGGGCCTTGCAATTGCTCGCGCCAAAACGCCAGTTGCTGCTCGAGCACGTCGTCCTTGAGCCAGCCACGCTGCCACACGGAATAGTCCGCATATTGAATCGGCAGCTCGGGAAGCTGCGGCTCGCGCCCTTCGCAGTGCGCGGCATACAACTCTTTCAATTCCTGAAAGCAAATCTTCAACGACCACTCATCGGACACGATGTGATGGATGTTCAGGATGAACCAATGCTGGTCTGGTTTCACCCGGACCAGCGTGGCGCGAATCGGCGCGCCGGAACTTAAATTAAATGGCCGGTTCACTTCAGCCCGCACGAGCGATTGCGCTTCGGGGTCGCGTTGCTCCGTCGGAAGCGGGCTAAGGTCGTGAAAATCGAGGTTCAAACGCAGGGTCTTGTCGACGACCTGCGCGGGACTGCCTTCCATGTCCACAAACCGGGTCCGCAGGCTGTCGTGACGCGACATCAGGCCGTCCAACGCGCGCTGCAACGCCTCGAGGTTGAGCGTGCCGGACATTTGCGCGACGGTCGGAACATTGTACAGCGGGCTGTTAGGTTCGAGTTGGTCGATGAACCAGAGGCGCTGCTGCGAGAATGAAAGCGGAATCCGGGTGTCCGCCGCTTTGCGCAATCGTTCAGCGAGCAAGGCGCGCTTCGTTTTGCCTGGCGTCTCCGGAACTGAATTCAACAAAACACTCATGATACAAATCGGGTCAGCGTGAAATCCATCTGGAAATCCGGCAGCGTAATAAATTGAAATGCCCCAATTTCCCCGTGGTAAAACGGGCAAATAGGCGTATTCCGGATATCAGCGGTCTGAGTTTCCGCGCTGGTTCCCATATAATGAACCCAAGCGTATTACGTTGATTCGAAGAGCAGTAAGTGGGTGATGACCTGACGAGGCTGGCGGAAAGACCCTACGGAGCGTGAAACGTAGTGCGTCTTCCGTATAGCGTGAAAACGATACGGCGCTCCCGCGAACGCGGGGATTTTTACCAAAAATTCTGCGACCGGCTGGCTAATCGTCAATAAACGACAACCGAACGCAGCTTGTTACCCTTCAGGCGGTCGCGACCATTGAGAAATTTCAACTCGATGAGGAAGGAGATTTCGAGAATTTGCGCGCCCAGTTTTTTCACAAGCGACGCCGCAGCGGCGGCAGTTCCACCGGTGGCCAGCAAATCGTCGATCAACAGCACGCGGCTGCCGGGTTTTAAGGCATCGATGTGCATCGCGATGGAGGCGGTGCCGTACTCGAGATCGTATTCCTGCTCGTGGGTCTGATAAGGAAGTTTGCCTTTTTTGCGAACAGGAACAAATCCCGCCTCCAGCCTCACGGCGGCAGCGGCGGCGAAAATAAATCCCCGCGCGTCAATGCCCACGACCGCGTCCACCTGCCCGGGCTTGTATCCATCGATGAGTAAATCGATGGAACCGGAGAAAAGCTTCGGATCGGCCAGCACCGGCGTGATGTCTTTGAATTGGATTCCGGGTTTCGGAAAATCTGCCACAGTGCGGATCGCGCGCTCGATGTCCGCGGGTTTGGTCTGAATCATGCGTAGTGTTTAGGGGGAGCGATAATCCCGCGCAAGGAGATTTTAAAGCGTGAAACGTAAAACGTGAATGCGGCAAAACGTGTCAGGGCAAATTCACGTTTCCCGTTTTACGCGCCTATTTGACTTTCGCCGCCTCAAGCTTCTCAATCATCTTGCGCAATTTTTTGAGCGCGATGTTTTGAATCTGGCGCACACGTTCGCGAGTGACACCGAACTTTTCACCGACTTCTTCCAGGGTTCTTTCCGGACCGCCATCGAGGCCGAACCGGGCGCGCAAAATCGTCGCTTCACGCGGGTCGAGGGTTTTCACCATCTCCTGCAGCATACGAGTGACGGTCTTTTCCTCCAACTGCTCATAGGGCGTATCGGCCGCCTCGTCTTGCACAACTTCAGCGAAATTATTCGAATCCTCGTCACCGATGGGAGCATCGAGCGAGGCGGGACGGATGGCCGCGAGCCGCATTTGGGCAACCCGCGAGCCGCTGATCCCGAGTTCGCCGCCCAATTCGTCATCCGTGGGTTCGCGGCCAAGTTCCTCCTGGAGACGCATCGCGGTGCGGCGCATCTTGGAAATCTTGTCCACCAGGTGCACGGGCAAACGGATGGTCTTGGATTGATTGGCCAAAGCGCGCTTGATGGATTGCTTGATCCACCACGAGCCGTAGGTTGAAAGTTTTCCGCCTTTCGAGGGATCAAAGCGCTCGACCGCTTTCATCAGGCCGATATTGCCTTCGCTGATGAGGTCGAGCAACGGCAGGCCGATGCCTTCGTAATCCCGCGCGATTTTCACAACGAGGCGCAAGTTCGCCTTGATCATTTGTTCGCGCGCTTTTTTGTCGCCTTTTTTGATGCGCGCGGCGAGTTCGATTTCCTCCTGCGGCGTCAGCAATTTGACCTGGCCGATTTCGCGAAGATAAAGTTTGATGGCGGTATCGCCGTCATAGCTGGAACGCTCGCGTTCGAGCGGCGCGGGGGATTCTTCCTTGACGACAATCGGCCGGAGATCCAGTCCCTCGGGCTTGTGAAAGCCGTTCTCGCCATTCGGGGCATTTTTATCGAGAGTTTGCGCCTTGGGCGCATTGTCTTTTTTTTGATCGATGCCGCGCGTGGCTTTCAATTTTGGCGCACGCATTTTGGTGGCGCGAATGCGGGGCTTTTGATCCTTTCGCCCACCCGATTTGAGGTTCTTGGCTTTCGCTACCATGATAATCAAGACTTAGGTTTCAATTGTTTCTCTGCAAGCAAATAAACACCGGCGTCCTCGTTTTGATTTGCTACAAAATTGTTTAACAGTTTGATGAATCGCGAGGTATGGGTTGTTTTGCCCAAAAAACCTCAGGTTTTTCGGGCCTTTTCGTTATCATCGTCGTTCGCGTCCAAGTGAAATCAAATAGAGCAACTGCATGACCGCACTGATCATCGACGCAACGTAGGTCAACGCAGCGGTGTTCAGCACCTTGCTGATGGCGGCGCTCTCATCGGAACGTACGAGGCCGAGGCGAAACAATTGTTCCTTGGCCCGGCGACTGGCGTCGAATTCAACGGGCAAGGTAATAATTTGAAACGCCGTGACGACGGCGAACAATCCAATCGCGACCCAAATCATATTATGAAACAGCGGCCCGCCAATCCGGTGGCTGCCCATCAGAAAGAATCCCGCCAGAAAAATCAGGCTGTAAGCCGTCGAGGCGAATTGTGTCACGGGAACCATCATCATCCGGAGATTCAACGGCGCGTAAGCAGCTTGATGCTGCAAGGCGTGCCCGGCTTCGTGCGCAGAGACGCCAATGGCGGAGAGTGAACGCTGGCCGAAATTTTCCTCGGAAAGAAACAGCGCACGTTTGCGGGAATCGTAGTGATCCGTCAGGTGGCCAGGGATTTCCTGGATGGACACATCATTCAGCCCGGCGCGATCCAAAATTTGACGGGCCGCCTCCGCCCCGCTCAAACCCGATTCCGCAGGCACACGCATGTACTTACTATAGGTGGCGGACAATTTGATTTGCGCATAAATACCCAGCAGCAAGCCCGGAATCGCGAAAACCAACCATAAAGGATCGAAAAACATCATATTACTTCATCTGGCGAGCGAGTTTCATGCTCACCAGGATTTTGACTCAATCTTCGAAGATATCGTTCAAATCCTCGAAAATTAGAAAGTTTTCAAGCTGATGTGTGACAGACTGGTCGCAAAACGGCGCTATTGGCTGTCTCAAAGTGCGCGATTATGGCGCAGCGGGGAAAAACAGTGGCACGGGCGTCTCACCCGTGCGAATCGAAGTGCGCGGGGAAGACATACGACACGACTCATCAATACTTCACCGTCCGGCGACGTCCCTAAATACTGTAGCCGCAGACGTTAGTCTGCGCCGACTCATTTTCCCCTTATAAAAAGATAGCGCCGACTCACGTCGGCGGCTACGCGCTCAATTAGCCGGAGGCGTGGACTGGCGGATAAGTTCGAGGACTTTTTCGACGGCCTCTTCAGGTTTGGCGGCAAGCAATGCGCCGGAGCGAGGTTTGATTTCCACTTCACCTTTGGCCAACGATTTTTCGCCGATGCCAATGCGAATCGGAAAACCAACCAACTCGGAATCCTTGAACTTCACGCCGGGGCGATCATCACGATCATCCAAAATCACGTCGACGCCACGAGCCGTCAGCTCGGCATAAATTTTCTCGGCCAGCTTCATCACGGCGCTGTCCGGTGCCACGGCCAATGGGGTGATGCACACGGTGAAGGGCGCCACGCTGACGGGCCAGACGATGCCGTCCTTGTCGTTGCTTTGCTCAATGACCGCTTGCAACGTTCGGGTCACGCCGATGCCGTAGCAGCCCATGACGCAGAGCCGACGTGAGCCGTCTTCGGCGAGAAAAGTTGAGCCAAGTTTTTCGCTGTATTTGGTTCCCAGGATGAAGATGTGGCCGACTTCGATGGCGCGGCGGATTTTCAGCGACTTGCCGCATTTAGGGCAAGGCTCGCCGGCGGACACAGTTCGCAAATCTGCCCATTTCGTGACTGGAATATCGCGCTCGATGGAAACGCTTCGGAAATGGAATCCATCCTCGTTCGCACCAGTGGTCATGTCGTTCGCGCCGCGCAGGCGTTCGTCGACGAAAACAGAAAGGTTCTTAACACTGACCGCCCCGAGGCTGCCGGGATGCGCTCCGAGGGCGTCAAAAATCTCCTGCGCTTCGGCGGGACGGAAAATGGTGGTGCCAATTACTCCGGCGAGCTTGGCTTCATTAAGCTGGTCATCGCCACGAATCAAAATCAGCACGGGCTTGCTGTCCGCGATGAAAACGAGGGTCTTAATTTGGCGGTTCGCGGGGACGCTGTGCGGCGCTTTCGTCAATGCGTCGATGGTCACAACACCCGGAGTCGGGAATTTTTCAATCGCCCCGCCGATTTCGCGCGCGGCAGTTTTGGGAATGCCACTGCTGGCTTTTTCCACATTCGCCGCGTAACCGCAACCTTCGCAGAAAACGACTTCGTTCTCGCCGGTCTCGGCGGGAACCATGAATTCGTGCGAAAAATTTCCACCGATCACACCGGTGTCCGCTTCGACGGGAAAATTTTTGAGGCCGCAACGATTGAAGATGCGTTTGTAGGCGTCATACATTTTCTGGTAGCTGCCCATGGCCGCTTCTTCGCTGACGTCGAAGCTATAGGCATCTTTCATGATGAACTCCTTCGCGCGCATCAGGCCGAAGCGGGGGCGGATTTCATCGCGGAACTTGATGCTGACCTGGTAAAAATTCATCGGCAACTGTCGGTAGGAATTGATTTCACCGGCGGCCATGGTGGTAATGACTTCCTCGGCGGTGGGACTCAACAGCCATTCCTTCTTCGCGCGATCGCGGACTTTGTAGAGCACGTCGGCGGCGGTTTCGTAACGGCCGCTTTGCTGCCAGATGTCCGTAGGCTGCATCGTGGGCATCAATACTTCAAGAGCGCCCGCGCGGTCCATCTCCTCGCGAATGATGCGCTCTACTTTGTGCAACGCGCGCAAGCCGAGCGGCAGGAATGTATAAAGGCCGCCGCTGAGTTTGCGAATCAGGCCGGCGCGCAGCAACAGTTTGTGCGAAGCGATTTCGGCATCCGAGGGCGCCTCACGGAGAGTCGGGATCAAAGTTTGGGTCCAACGCATATTCAGATGAGAGGTGAAAATTTAGAGGTGAGAGCAGTCACCGACGCGCAGTTTTGCGCGACGAAGTCAAAATTGCGACAAGTTCGTTGCTCTCTTTCAAAAGTTGTTTTAATTCAGGATGCTCGCGAGTAGCGAGTTCGGCAAGGCACTCAAGCCAAAACATGGATTCATCTGCTTCTTCTTCGGCAATTCCAATTTTATTGATAAAATCTGGCTTTGATTTTGCGCGTTGTGCCGCGCGATAATTGGCAGCCGTCGAGGTTGCGGAACGTATAATTTGCCGTTTGATAATCGTAAATTCATCGCCGCGGGGTAGAGTGCGCGAATAACGAATAACGTCCAGTGCAAATTGTTTGGTCCGTGCCTTTAAGTCTTGCATAAATGTACGATTCCACTTGGAGGATTTGTCGCGGCTCTCAGATCTCCTTTCTCCCCTCCTACCTCACTTGACCATATTGACCAGCGGCGCCAGGCCCTGGATCCGCACCTCAAGCTGGTCACCGGATTCAATCGGTCCCACGCCGCTGGGGGTGCCGGTCAGGATGATGTCGCCGGGCAGGAGCGTCATGTTCGTGGAGACGAAACTGACGATTTTGTAGCAATCGAAGATAAGTTGGTTGGTATTCGAATTCTGGCGCAACTGGCCGTTTTGAAACAATTGAATCGTCAAATCATGCGGATCGATTTTTGTTTCCACGTAAGGCCCCAGCGGAGTGAACGTATCGAAGGACTTGGCGCGGGTCCATTGGCTCTCGCCGCTCTGAATGGTGCGGTCGCTGATGTCCTGGGCCGAGGTGTAGCCAAAAATATATCGCGCCGCCGCCGCCGGTGTGACGTTGCGCACGCGCCGGCCGATGACAATGCATAATTCAGCCTCGAAATCGGTGCGATGCGTGGGAAAGGGTATCTCGATCTTGCCACCGTCGGGAATCAGTGAGGTCGTGGCCTTGATCCAAAAGAGCGGTTCCTTGGGCAGCGGTTTATTTTGCTCGCGCGCATGATCGGCATAGTTGAGGCCAATGGCGACGATTTTCGAAGGGACAATGGGCGTCAATGTACGCACCCCACGCCTGGGGGTGGGTTTACGATCGAAGGAGGGCGAACCAAAAACATCGCCGCGCAGCCGATAGAGTTCGCCGTCGATGACCTTGGCGTGGAAGATTTCTTCGCCTTTCTGAAATCGGCCAATGGCTGCCATACAGCGGCCAGATTTTAACCATCACGGGCTTTTTCCGCAAGGTGATTTGTGAAGCCAAACGCGAAACGTGCGTGCCGACCTTGGCATCTGGCAACTCGAAAGTCGCCAGAACCCCCGGGGAAGCGGTCTTGTAGAAAAGATCGGGAGCGCCCCCCGCCAAGAGGCCGGCGCTCCGGCTACTTCCGTTTCGTATTATCCACGGTAATATAGAAGCTGCCACCCTGGCCGTTGTTCTGGCGCCAGACACGCAACAGGACACGGTTGCCGTGGGCCTTGTCGCTGAGACGCACGGCATCGTCGGCTGACTTTACCGGCTCATGATTGATTTCCTGGATGACATCGCCCTCGCGCACGCCGGCGTCGGCAGAGTTCGAGTTTTCATCCACGCTGGACACCACTGCGCCGCGCACATTGTTCGGAATGCCATACTGTTGCCGGGCGTTTGAGTCGATGTCCGCCACTTCCACGCCATCCAGTGAATCGTAATTCGAATTTTTCTCCTGGTCCGGCGCGTTATCATCCTTCGCATTCGCCTGGCCGGGCAAGGTACCCAAAGTGGCAGTCGTTGTTTTCTCGACCGGCTTTTTGTCTTCCTCGCTGCGCAGGAATTTTACGGTCACTTTTGTGCCGGGGGCGGATTGGGAAATCAACAGGCGCAATTGCTGGCTGTCGGTGATTTTCTTACCGTCGATTTCGCGGATGACGTCGCCGTTTTTCAGGCCGGCTTTGGCCGCAGGTGTGCCCGGTTCGATGTCGGTCACGAGCGCGCCGCTTTGGTCCGGCAGATTGAATTCCTGGGTCAATTCAGTTGTGAGGCTTTGAATATCGACCCCCAGATAACCACGAGTGACCTTGCCAAATTTGATCAAGCGCTCCATGACACTACGCGCGAGACTCACGGGCACCGCAAATCCGACGCCTTGATAACCGCCGCTCTCCGAGAAAATCGCAGTATTAATACCAACCAACCGGCCTTCGGCATCCACCAAAGCGCCGCCGGAATTGCCCGGATTAATCGCGGCATCGGTCTGGATGAAATTCTCATATTGATTGATGCCCAACGCGGTCCGCCCCACCGCGCTCACGATTCCCATCGTCACGGTCTGACCAACGCCGAATGGATTTCCAATGGCGAGCACAACATCACCGACTTCCAGCTTATCGCTATCCGCGATGGTTACGATGGGCAAGTCCTTGCCGGAGATTTTCAGCACGGCGACATCCGTGGGGGCATCCGCGCCAATGACTTTGGCCGTAAATTCCTGGCCGCCGCTGGCGAGAGCAACTTTGATTTCATCTGCTCCCTCCACCACGTGATTGGCAGTAAGAATGTAACCATCGGCGGAAATAATCACACCAGAGCCAAGGCTCTGCGATCTCTCGGCGCGCGGTTGACGGCGGCGACGGCTGCCCTGGCCCTGATTTTTATCCTGATCCTGATCCTGGTCATCGTTGGGACCAAAGAAGCGGCGGAAAAAAGGATCGTTGAAAAAGGGATTCGCCTCGCGTTCGCGCACGGTGCGCGTGGAATAAATATTCACCACGCTGGGCGCCACGCGTTTGACAATAGGCGCGTAGCTGGTGACGCCATGCGCCTCCCGCTCGATTGGCGTGTCATCCACTTTGATTTGGGGTGGCGAATTGGTATCGCGCCCGAGAGAGGTCAATTGCACCACTGCGAACACCGCCACGCCGCCGATAAGGGCCGGCCAGAAACCGCGCATCAATTTAGAAAAATGTCTCATAAAATCTCTTCAACTTATTACCGCCACCGCGCCATTTTCCCCTTTTGGAAATTATCAACCGCAGCCCGTTCAAAAAAACTGCGCCGCCTCCGCGTGAAACTTTACACCGAAACCCCGTTTGTCAAAGGAGGTGAAACGTGTCGCGTGTTCCATATTGCGTAAACAAACTCGCTTCGGTTTCCCGGCCAGCCGATGGCAGTTGAATAATGAATAGAAGGCCGCAGGGCAAGTGCCGACATCGCGGCGATGGACACTGACCTGCGGTATTCTTACCCGGCAGGGATGGCGCTGCGCTGTCCGCGCCGCGCTCAGCGGCGCAACGTTTGGCGTAATTTGCGCGGTTGGCTCGCGGATTCCGCCCGCTACTACGCGGGTGGAGACGCCACAGCGCGGCATCCCTACCTGTCTCAATTCGGACATTACGCGCTTGCGAACAATTTGACACGTCCGGGTGATTATTGTCTGATAACGCCCGCCTGAAGAAAGGAAACATGATGACCAGTTTGATCTCAAACGTGCAAAAGCCGATGCGCCAGTTCGCTCTCGCCATCTGCCTGGTGGCGCTGCCGTTGGCGGCAAACGCGAAGCTCTCGCTCGTCGCGCAATGGGGCCGGTTCGAAAAGAGCTTTAAGAGCAGTGTGATCTATAACGATCCGTTTCAACAATGCACGCTTAGGGTCACCTTCGCTTCGCCAACCGGCGAGACCAATGACGTTTACGGTTTTTGGGACGGCAATTCGACCTGGAGCGTCCGTTACTGTCCGGACCGGCCCGGCCGCTGGACTTACCGGACCTCATGCTCAGACCTCGCCAATCAGCGCTTGAATGAACAGACGGGAGAATTTCTCTGCACCTCATCCACGGGCGATGGCAGTTTCGCTCAACACGGCCCCATTCAAATCGCCCGGGATCGCCGTCACTTCGAACACGCGGACCGGTCACCATTTTTCTGGATGGCTGATGTGGCCTGGGACGCGCCCCGGATGTCCAATGAGCGCGATTGGAAAACGTATCTTCAGGTGCGTTCGCTCCAAAGTTTTTCTGCCGTTCAATGGTCCGCCGCGCCAGGTGTGGACGAAAAAAATCATTCCGCGTTTTCCGGCTGGAGCCGGATTACCGTTAATCCGGAATATTTTCAGCGGCTGGACCAGAAAGTGGACCTGATGAACCGCGCCGGGCTGTTAAGTGTCATCGCTCCCCTCTCGCCGGCCGACGGCTCCACGAACGAGCTTCCCGAGGATCAGGCAGCGCTGCTGGTTCGTTACATGGTCGCACGCTGGGGCGCGTATGACGTTGCCTGGTTGCTGACGGGCGACGAAAGCCATGGTGAACGGTGGCTGAAAATCGGGCGCGAAGTTTTTGGAGATATTAAACACGGACCGGTCGTCATGTTTCCCGGCGCACTCGCCTCGAATTTTGATGCCTTTCGAAACGAGGATTGGGTGGATGCTTTCGGCTTCGGAATCGGGCAAAACCTGAACAATGATTCTATCAAATGGCTGGTCGCGGGCCCGCCCGCCCATGAATGGAGAAACGAACCGGCCCGCCCGTTCGTCAACGTTCTGCCGCCGATGGAAAATGGTCTGGCCGGGCAAAGCCATGAACGCATCACCGCCAATGATGTGCGGCGCATTGCATGGTGGAGCGTGCTGCTCACGCCGTCCGCAGGAGTAAGTTATGGAGCGCAGGACGTGGCGGCATGGAACCCCGCCCTGCAATCGAAACTTCCGACCTGGCAACTCTCGCTTTTCCTTCCCGGCGCAAAACAGATGCAGCACATCGCGGGAATTTTTGATTCCGCGGACGCGCGGAAATTGCGCCCGACGCCGCGTGCGTTGGCGATTCAACCAGGAATGATTTCGCCACGTCGTTACATCGCGAACACCGAGACGGAGGAGAAGGACCTGAGTGTCAGTTACATTCCCGAAGACCGGACATTGGAAGTCTTTCTCGGAGCCCTGCCAGCATCGCCGTCAATTGAATGGTTGAATCCACGCACCGGCCAGAGAAGTCCCGCGGTCGCGGTCGTGGGTGTGCGCACGTGCCAGATGCCGACGCCGGACACGGGCGATTGGGTGCTGGTGATGAAGAGCGGCAAATAGGCCACTGGCCAGGGCCGCATTTCGGAGTTCAGACGCGATTTACACGATCGGCGTCAGGGAGGTTATCCCGTTTTCGAACGCGGTAGACCATGAACAATTCCTGCCCGATGCGTCGTATCGATTTAAGCCGCAACTTCGTTGCCTGCTCCACCTTGCTCACGCCCAGTCCATCCGCCAGTGTGGGCGCGCCCCGACCGCCAAAAATCAGCGGGCAAAGCGTAAGATAAATTTCGTCGACGAGATTTTGGCGGATCAAAGCCATGTTCAACTCGCCGCCGCCTTCGCAAAGAATTTTTTTGACGTGCCATTTCTTCTGGAGCCAGCGAAAGGCAGCCCGAAAATCCAGTTCGTCATCGCCGAAAATTTCGACGTCATCCGCCACATCGCGAAGGCGCTGCAGGTTTCGCACCGAGGCGCGGGCGGACGTGAGCACGATGATGGGCGAAAACCGATGGCGAAATATGTCCGAGCGCGGGTTCAAAGTTCCGCGTCCGCTGACGATGACACGCAGATTGTATTCCGACAATCCACGCTTGAGCCGCAGTCGCCGATATTTGGCCGGGCCTGGCCCGTAATGGCCGGGCGCGCTATCCACCGTGCGTGCGCCCATGAGCGCGGCATCCGCCCGTGCGCGAAGTTCGTAGAGCAAATCGAGATCGTGTTTGCTGCCAAACGGAACAAATTTACGATTTTCCGGCGCGAGCTTGCCATCGACGCTCGTCGCGACATTAATGAAAACAAAAGGACGCATGGATTACCGTAGCAGTGTCCTGCGTTTGCCGCATGTGGGGAATGACCGTAGTGGCACGGGCGTCTCGCCCGTGCGTTTCGATTCTGACTGGCGAGACGCCCGTGCCACTAACGATTCAATAGCTCACACCGAACCGGAAGTACATCTGCGGCGCATTGGTGGTCGGCATCGCCAGGATGACTGCCGCGTTGCTGCCTATGATGGGCGGCCCGTACGGCATCCAATCCACCAAGTTTGTGGAACACAGCGGCTGATAACTAACTCCCCGAATGCCAAACCAGTTGAGGTTCACATTCGTGCCGTCGAATTGCCCGCCGCTTAAATTGAAATCAGACGGCGACGCGACTAGGTAATTTTGGTTGAGAGCATTACTGGCCAGATTCGAATAATTTCGTGAAGCCGGCATAAACTGGGCGTTTCCCGACGGCGTGATATTACCCGTCCATGCCGGCGGGACGATCACGGAATAGAAACCGTTGATGTCGGTTGTGACCGCCGGCAATCCATTCGGCTGAACGCTCATTCCAACAATGCCCGCGCCATTCGTGCCGATGATATTTCCTGAAACCAAAAGATTGGTTAAAATGTAAATGGTTCCGTCCTGGCCAGGGAATGCGCCTTCACCGCCACTGGCAAGGAGGTCGCCAGAAAACAAATTCGTGCCGGCGTAAATGGCGATGCGCCCTCCTCCTCCGCCACCGCCTTCGGTGGACTCGCCCGCGCCGCCGTTGGCGGTCACTGTTCCGTTGCCCGAAAAAGATTGAGCGTTAATCCAGATGCTGCCGCCGGAACCGCCGCCCGAGCCGTCGATGATGCCATCACCGCCGTTTACCGAAATACTTCCCCCCACGGACAAGACGCCGCTCACGCTCAACCGGATCACGCCGCCGCCTTGCGAGAAGTCCGGCAATTGAGGCAATGAGCCGCCCGCAGCCCCGAATTCAATCGGCCGATTGGACGAACCATAGGTGCTGCCACCGGGCGCGCCGAAGAAGCTTGCGCCTCCCGCGCCTCCGTAGCCGCCGCCACTGCCGTCCCCGTACGAATCCACGATGCCAAAGCCGGGAACTATCTCGCCGTCCGCGCTGGCATCCGCGTTAATCCCGCCGCCGGAGTTGATCGAGGCGTTTCCGAGCACGGTCAATTCCAAGGGTGCCCTTGGGTTCGCGTTAAAAAATCCCCCGGGTCCGACCGAAAGATTTTGGAGTGTCAACGGTGCCGTCGAACTGGCCGCCGCGCCGTTATTGAGTGAGAGCGTGATCGGCGTCTGGGCCAGCGAATCGAGCGGCGTGTTAGTACCCGGCGCGCCGCCGTCATCGAGAATAAGTTGCGCAACGTTGGCGGAGTTCGTCCGCCAATAGATGGTGCCGGCTCCGCCCGCGAGAATCGGGCCTGCGCCGCCGCGCGCGGAAAATTTTCCGCCGAATTGATTCGTGTTGAAATAAATGGCGATGCGCCCGCCTGCTCCCCCGCCGCCGCCACCAAAAATCTCTCCCTTGCCGCCATCAACGGAAATTCTTCCCGTACCGGAAATTGTTCCGGCGTTTAACCAAAGACTTCCACCCGAGCCGCCGCCCGCGCCCGAAACGACGCCCGGCCCTCCGTTGGCGCTGAGCGCGCCATCGATTTTGAGGACGCCGTTGACAGTTAAATGCAAGGCGGCCCCACCCGCTGAGCCGTTCGTGGAATTGGCCCCTCCGCCGCTGCCCGCAAAAGTTGGTGCGAAGATGGAATCATAACTGCCGCCGCCGAACGCGGTGACTTGATTTCCCGCGCTGCCGTAACCGCCGTGTCCTCCCCCGCCGCCACTCGACGCGTCGTTGCTGTTCACACCGCCATACCCGGCGCCCAGGTTGGCCGCAAAACCCTCGCTGTCCAAAGTGATCGCGCCGCCCGGTTGAATGGTCAGATTGCTGAGGATCGTCATGGTCAGGGAATTACCGGACGCAGCGAGACCGACCAAAGCGTTCGATGAAACAGTCAGGCTATTCCAATTCATTTGGCCAAGTCCGACCGACGAGGAAAGAGTGACGGACGCGCCATCGGCAACGACAAAATCCTGGCTCTGCACGGAAGCGTTCACGAGCGTATTCGTGCCGCGAACTTCGCCGTTATCGACAATCAGTTGAGAAGATTTACCCTGGCCTGACACAACTGAAATTGTATAAATCGTTCCCGCTCCACCGAAGTTTGCACCGGCCCCACCGCGGGCAGTAATCCCGCCAGAGAACAAATTCGTGTTGTAAGAAATCGCGATGCGCCCGCCGCCACCGCCGCTGTTCAGATTGGTATTCATCACACCTTCAGTGGAAATTTTTCCATCCAATTGCAACACCCCGCGCACTGTGATTTGCAATGCACCGCCGCCGTTACCACCCCCTAATCCGCCCTGGCTGCCGCCAATGGCCGGCTCAGAGATAGAATCTATGGTGACATTTCCTCCCAAAGCATTCAGGAAGCTGGCCCCGCCATAGCCGCCGTGCTCGCCGCCTCCGCCGGAGGCCGAAAGGGACTGGCCCTGGCTCCCACCCCCGGTAATCGTTCCATCCATTGAGATTTTTCCGCCTGCCTGGATCGTCGCGTTCGTCAGGATCGTAAACGTTGGCCGGCTTGAAGAGGCAGCAAGCCACGTACTGTTGGAGCCGATGAATAGACTATTAAAGGTGAGGGTTAAAGAGTTCGTTAAAATCGCTCCGCCGGTCACCGTCAAATCAAAATTTCCCTGCGAACTGAACAGCGGCGTGTAACCGCCCAGCACGCCGCCGTTGTCCACGATCAATCGCGGTCCTGGCCCCACAAATATGGGATTAGGCAATAACTGAACCGGTCCCATAAAAATCGTTCCCGCGCCGCCGAAATTTGCGCCGCCGCCGCCACCGCCGCCCTCGGCATTCCCTGAGCCGCCATTCGCGGAAATCGTGCCACTACCAGACAGCACCGCGGCAGAAAGCGAGACGGTGCCTCCCGAACCGCCGCCACCGTTAAGTGTGGGGCTGGCCGCGCCGTCGGCGGAAATTCGACCATCAACCCGCAATGTTCCATCCACCGTCATCCGAAAGCTTCCGCCGCCATTGCCGCCGCTGCCGTTGAAGCCCGCACCTCCGCGGCTGCCGACGGATAAGGGCAACGTGAAGGAATCCGAAAATGGATTGCCACCCGGGGCATTCAAAGCGCTCGCACCGCCGGAACCGGCACTCGCGCCGCCGCCACCGGTCAGGTTCAAAGTTTGTCCGATGCCCTGGCCTCCCGAACTGACGCCGTCCGCATTGAGAGCACCTCCGGCCTGGACGGTCGCAGTGAGGGCCACAATGACCTGTTGTTGTGAAATCGGATAGGTCTGGAGCGTGCTGTTCGAGCCGATCAGCAGATTTCCAAACTGGAGCGTGCCTGATACCGTATTGGAAAGCGCGGCTCGGCCGACGATGGTCAGATCGTACACTCCGGAGATGAAAGATAGCGGCGTGGAGGCCCCCCCGGTTGCCACCGTTATCAACGATAACTTGAGGGAATGGTGGCAGCGCGGGCAATGGCAGGGGAACCTTGCCGGTAAATCCGACATAGACTATCCCCGCACCGCCATAATTTGCGCCCGCTCCACCATAAGCGGTGAAGCTGCCGGAAAATAAATTGGTCGTACAATAAATCGCAACGCGTCCACCGCCACCGCCGCCACCTCCGGTATCATTCGCGGCACCGCCGTTGGCGGAAACCGTCCCTGTGCCGGAAAGCGTTTCCGCCCTCAACACGATGCTTCCCCCTGCCCCGCCGCCGCTGTTGAAGCCCGGGCCGGTGATGCCGTTGGCGGAAATTTTTCCATCCAGTTGTAGTGTGTTTTGGACGGTCAAATTGATGACGCCGCCGCCTTTGCCGCCGAGGCCATTTGCGCCGACACCGCCCATGCCACCCAGGGTTGTCGGTTGCGTCTGCGAGCCCAAAACAGTGCCACCGAAAGCATTGGTGGCCCCGTTGCCGCCATTGCCGCCGTTACCGCCACCGCCGCCGGTGGAATTCGCGCTGGTTCCGGAACCCACGGAGGCGGAGGATTCGCCGTCCACCGTAATACCGCCGTTCGATTGGATCACGGCACTGGCTGCCGTCACGTTGTAACTTTGAAATGAAAAGGCTGTTGTCGTGAGCCAACTGTTTGAGCCGATTAAAAGATTGCGGACAGATATCGCGCCAGCGGCATTGGTCAACACAGCGCCGCCGCTGATTTGCAAATCGTATTGTCCAGTGAGAGAGCCCAAAGAGGTGATGCCGGCCAGACCTCCATTATCCACGACCAATTGCGGGATGGAATTGCTCAGTTGCAAATAGACCGTTCCCGCCCCGCCCGCGTTAGTCCCCGCGCCGCCGTGCGCCGCAAAATTTCTGGTGAACTGATTGGTGCCGAAATAAACCGCCCACCGCCCACCGCCCACCGCCGCCACCGCCGCCAACCAAATTGTTGGCCGGTCCGCCGTTGGCCGAAATCGTTCCGCCGCCGGTAAGAGTCCCCACCGTCAACCACACGCTGCCACCCGATCTGCCGCCGTTGTTGAGCCCAAGAGCGGGCGCGCCGTTAGCCGAGATATTCCCTGCTAGCGATAGCGTTCCCGCCACGGTCATATTAATGGCCCCACCCCCGGGCGTGAATGGCGTCGAACCGCCGGGGCTTCCGAGGTCCACCGGAAAAATCACCGAGCCATAACCGCACCGCCCGGCGTTCCGCACACACTGTTTCCGCCATATCCACCATAACTGCCGCCAGAACCCGCGCCACAAATCCCACTGCCCGCTCCGAGTCCGGAAGTAGATCGGAAATTGGCATTGATGGCAGAATTCGATTCAAGGGTTGCATTGCCATTAACACTCAACACCAATGCTGTGCCGTCAAAAGGCACCAGCCAGCTATTCGAGCCGACAAACAAGTTGGTGACAAACAAGACCGAACTTTGCGGTTGGGCAATCGCGCCTTTGGAAATTGTCAGGTCGCTGATGGCAGCGGAAAAACTGGTGTTCGTACCGCGCTTGCCACCGTTCACGATGAAAAGTCGGCCCGCGGGATTGGCAATGGATTGCAGGTAAATGGTTCCCGCGCCGCCGACAGTTGCGCCGTTGCCGCCGAAAGCGGAAATGGTCCCGGTAAAATTATTCGTTCCAGAATAAATTGCAATCCGCCCACCGCCACCACCGCCGCCATCAGGCAAATCGGCTGAACCGCCGTTGGCTGAGATTGCGCCGGCACCGGAAAAACTCTGCGCGGAAATCCACAGGCTGCCGCCTGAGCCACCGCCGCAGTGCGCGTTGGTGCCTTTCAGGCCATCGGCAAAGATTTGCCCATCGACCTGGAGATTGCCGCCAACAACCAGCGCCACGACGCCACCGCCTCCCCCACCCCCGGCCGACCCGGAGCCGCCACCGCTGCCAAGCGTGGCAGGATTGGTCGTGGAACCATACGCGCCGCCGCCGCGCGCAGACGTGGAACTCATTCCGCCGCTGCCACCATACGCTCCACCGCCGCCCGCCGTGAAAACAAACGGATAATTCGTGGCGTGACTCGTGCCTGCGCCGTTGAGAAAACCAATTCCGCCCGCATAACCTTTTCCAGAAATGTTAATCGCGGCGCCCGCTCCGACTTGCAGGCTATTGTTGATGGTCAGATTGACCCCTTGAAAATCCTGCGCCCAATCGTATTCAACCAGCACCGATGCGCCTTCCGCGATAGCCGAATTGGCCGTTAGCGTCAGTTCCGTGAACTGGTTGGAAAGCGTGACATGGTAATCGACGCCTTCCGTGTAAAGAATGTTCGCGGAACTGTCGAACACGAGAATGCTGTCCGCATCGACGTTGGTGTTGCTCAAAACCGCCGGAGTAATTGCACTGAAAGTCTGTGATTCGTCGGAAACTGAAACACTGAATTGCTGCGGGCCGTAGGGAAATGCCGAATGTGTCAGCACTGAGCCGTTCAGCAATTGCACACTGTTAAATGTGTGCGTGCCGTCCACGGTCAGCGTGCAGTTCGTCACGACGATGTCCTGGCCATCGTACGAATGATCTGCAAAGCTGATGAAGTTGTCGTGCAGGAAGGTTACGGCCATTGCGCTGGTGATCTGCGCGCAAAACAGCAAGGCGATGGCCCCGAGTCGGGTTGCTCTGAGGGTTTTCATTTTCCAAGTGGAACTCTTATACGCGCGCCAAAAAAGCATTGGAAGTGCTTTCTAGCGTGTGCTGGCAGACGCACAGAGCGTCGGCAATTTCCCCCGGAAAGCCGTCGAAAACGAGAAATCAATACAGTCCCTACTCTTCTCCCTTTGAATACCGGTAAATCTGCTCCCCTCCGTTGGTGCCCCGCGATTCCCAGGCGTCCCGATTGAAGAGCGGCGCCCGCTGGAGGGTCGCCGCGTCTGCGTTCAACATCAATTTGCGGTTACTGTCGGTTGGACTCAAAGCCCCCAAAGGAATCGCGTATTCCTGGTCGCGCCGCAAAAATCGACCGGTCGATACGATGACAAACGCGGGACGTGGCGGGCCGAAGCTGACGAGCAAATCAATGACTTCACCAATCTTTTCCTGTTTCTGGTTCACGATGCGCTCGCCCATGAGATCGCTGGAAAATTTCAGTATCACCGCGGGCGCGTTGCTCGGCCCCGCGGCGTCTCTTCCGGTGGTGGACAGAAAATTTTTGGAACTGGTTGCGCTGTTGGCAGGTGACAATCCGAAATAGCGGGTGATTTCCCGGGCGCGAGCCGGTTCGGCAAGCGATGTGAGGCTCGACGATTTGAAAACAGGCGCGCCCCGCCACTGTCCTGCCGTGGCGAAAATGGCAAGCGTTTCACGTTTCGCCGTAGCAGCGGTGATGATTTGCGCTGGCACCAGTTTCAGGGTCGAGCGCACGCCAAAAATTCCACCTGAACCAATGACGGCATATTTGAGTTCGCCGCTCCGGGTGTCGACGATAAGGTTTCGCAATGTGCCGATCTTTTGGCCGTCGCTGTTCTCCACTTTCAACCCGAATAACTGTTCGGATCGGAGCGGCGTCCAGAAAGGATTCGTCTGGGCAGCGCCCAGCACCGCCCAGGCCAGCGTCAACACCAGCGGCAAAGCGAAGAGGATTTTCACCGTGAGCGGCCGTTTCGACATGCTCGTAATATAACGATTTGCGCCACCTGCCGCCATTGGGGTTTGCCCCGTAGGCAGGCCAGGGTTGTCTTCATCAATGTTTTGTCAGCATGCATTTGTGTGCCAGGGATTAAATATTCGCCGCGAACGAAATCAACCGCCGATATTCACCGAGAATCGTCCGAATCGCCACAACCAGTGCTTGCACCTGCAAATCCATCGGCGCGTGGTGCGGGGTTTCAAATATAATCTCAAACGGCGGTTCCGATTGCATCGGCGCGGCCAGAATGCCGTCGTAACTATGATAAATAATTCCATCGCGTGCCGCAAAGCCATCAATGGTGGCATTGATATTGCGAGGCAAAATTTTTCCAGCCTCGGTCAACGCGGGCCGCAATAGATTCTCCGTCAAGGTATGCCCCCGCACAAACCCATAAAGGCCATCGCTGGTGTCATCCGCGTGGAGTTGAACGATGCCGCTGAACCGCTGCGTGCGGAGTTCGTGCTCAAGAATCTCAACTTCCGGCTCGGGAGACGATTTCCAAAATTCACGGTTGAGGTCCTTCCCTCTTCGTGAGTGGCGCGTGTTGTCCTCAAAACCGGTCGGGTTGCAAAAGGGATATATATGCAGCAGGAAATTCTCCACGAGCGCCGGCTCGCGCGCCGCCTGGGAAAGAAATTGCGCGGCCGCCAGCGCCCCCGCCGGTTCATCGCCGTGAATGGCGGCAAAGATGCCGATGTGAATCGGGTCGCCGCTGTTCGGTCCACGAAGAGTGAAACGCGGCAGGGAATATTTTCTTCCATCGGTTTCAAAAGAGCCCAGCGCTTCAAATTGCGCACCCGGCAATGCTGTCAAAGGCTCCAGCAGCCGCCCGATTGAACGGCGACCGTCTGCGAGTTTCAATTGTGATTCGAAATCATTCACCTGCGGCGGAAGTATCCGCAAAAATAATTTTCACACAAGTGCGCACAAACGGCGCCGCCGCCGATCGTTGAAAACTTTTCCGCATTCTTTTTTTTCGATTACCCCTTGAAGAAAGAATCGAGAGGACTAGGTTTTGCCTTCGCCAAAAAATTGGCGGAAATAACCAAAGGAAAATTATGCAAATGATACCGCAAAATCAGGATCCGGCCCGCGCGCGGGCGTTCTTCGAGCAGAAAGTTGCCTTCACTACCGGCCCGATGGAGGTGGAGCACGCGATTAAAAACCACGAAAATATTGTCGTCGTGGACGTGCGGGACGCGGAGGACTATGCCAAGGCGCACGTGCCGGGCGCGATCAACCTTCCGAAGGAAAGCTGGAACAATCCGGAAGGCTTGCAGAAAAACCGGACGAACATTGTTTATTGCTACACGCAGCAATGTCATCTGGCGGCGCAGGCCTGCGTCCAATTTGCCGGGCAGGGTTATCCCGTGATGGAAATGGATGGCGGCTTCCAGACGTGGCAGGACAATAAACTGGATACGGAAAAGGGCAATAACCGTGTCGGCACAGCGGGACAACGCGCATTCTCGCGTTGAGAAAAATTATGGGAATGCGGGCACACCACTCTGCCCGCCAGGGCCGGTCGAGAGTGAAACGGGTGGCAGATAATTTCCCTCGGGCGTTCGCGTCCACCACTCGCCAGTTTTCCGGCGCGTGGCGCGATCGGTAAAATGATAATCGTAAAGCACGGCCCGGATATATTTGGGTGGAGCATTCGGAAACGGATTTTCTTCAAGCAACGCCAGCACCTGCGGCGAGCCTTGCAACAAGCGGACACAAAAATTCAGGAACCACGGATTTTGCCGGTAATCGCCCAGGGCCGCGAACCACATTTGCCAGTCCAAGCGCGGCTGGTGCGGTTCGACAAATGCGGGGCGGCGTTTCAAATCGCCGGCTTTGTATTTGAATTCATACGCCTGCCAATTCACGCCGTCGTTGCTGCCTTCCACGATGATTTCAGGGCGCGACGTGGTCATCACCTGGAACAGGCCGTAACCATTGAAGGAGCGAAGCGGCGCGAGCCATGTGTTAACCCTGTGCGCTTTTCCCGGCACCCAAACATGCCGGTGAAACATCCCGGCAAACTGCACGGCGGAAGTGATCAACACGGCCACCACGAGCGGTACCATCAAGCTGCGCCGCACCATTTCGAGCGACGGCAACTTGCCCACGGCGTCCGCCCCAGGAGAACTGCACCACCTCGCGGGCAGGCATTTTTGGAGCGCGGCATCGTCGAGCAACGTCAGGCAGAGGACCATGGTCAGCAAATTGAAGAAACAATAATTGCCCGTGAGCAGAATGAAAAATTGTAACGCGAGAAAAGCGAGGCAGGCCAATTGCCGGGGCCGGCGCGGCAGAAAAATCAGGAACGGAATCCCGATCTCAATGACAAACATCACGATCGTGTCGCTGTGATGCACCAATGCCGGAAGTTGATGTGCATACCAGCCAATCCACGTCGGCAACGGCTGGGTCTCGAAATGATAATTCAACGCCGTCAGATCGCGCCACGTGGGATCGCCGCTCGTCAACTTCACGCATCCGGAACGGAACATCAGCTTGAACAACAGCCAACGCAGGAGCCATATCGCGATGCGCGACGGCGGCGCTTCGCGCGCGGGACGCCGCGGTAGCCCTTGCGGTGGCGCGAGAAAGATGGCGAGCAAACCCGTTTCGAGCAGCAGGACGTCCCATTGAAAACCAAGGAACGGATCGCTCACCGTGCAGAGCGAAAGATAAATCAACCATAACAAAAACAAGCACGGCGCGGGCGCAATCCCTGCAATCAGCAGCACCGCGAGCACCGTCCCGGCGGCGCATTGCAGATTCAGAAAACTGTCGCTGGAGTTTAGCCAGCACAGAGTGGGCACGCGAAAATAACGGCCCCAACCGATGCGCGCATCGTCCGCTTCCTTTTTTACAACCTCCATCGTTTGCCGAACGGGAACAATGCCGTTGCTGCCAATCAATCCGCCGATTTGAACCCAGAGCGAAACAAACGCGACAAGATAAATGATTCCTAGGCAGCTTAAAAACGCGCGCCGCATCAGGACATACGAGGGTCGCTCGACGTGACGGCCCCAAAACATTTTCGTGACCCACGAGAAAAATGTCCGATGTCGCGCGACAAGTCGGTAGGCCCATTCGGTGAAGTGCGCGAACAGGGGAAAGACCTGGTAAATATCCAGCAACCAATGGAAATCCCGATTGTGCGCCAGTGATTGAAAGATCGCTTCGGCCCCGCTGTGCACGGAACCGTCGGGTTCAATCAGTTGCACGGAGGAATCGAACACCGCCCGCGGAATTTCCGGAAATCGCTCCGCAATTTGCGGATCCTGCGAAGGCAAATAATCGATCCGCTCGCCGGTAACGCATTGCCAGCGATGAATCCACAATTTGCAAAAGCCGCAATCGCCGTCATAAACCAGCAACGGCTTTTCCGGCGGCGCAGCGACCTGAATCGCGGATTTCACGACGAAGGTATAATATGAATTTCAGCAGTTCACCAGCCGGCGAAAATCGTTTCAAGAAAAGGAAACAAAGAGAACGAAGTTTTTTCGACGCCAGCCGTCAACGTGCCGTCGGCATCTTGCCGGCGCTCCTTTGTTATCTTTCGTTCACCCTCCCGGCACCAGCACCGCCGCGCCGCTGATTTTCCCTTCACGCAAAGCCATCAGCGCTTCATTGGCTTTTTCCAGTGGAAATGTTTCCACGGTGGTTTTCACCGGCACGCGCGGAGCAATCAGGAAAAATTCCTTGCCGTCGCGCCGCGTCAGGTTGGCCACGGAGCACACACTGCGCTCGTTCCAAAGCAACTCGTAAGGAAACGACGGAATATCGCTCATATGAATGCCGCCGCAAACGACCACTCCGCCCTTGTTGAGCGCTTTCAAAGCGGGCGGCACCAACTCGCCGGCGGGCGCGAAAATAATCGCCGCGTCGAGCGGCTCCGGCGGTATCGTTTCCGAATCACCGGCCCAGGACGCGCCCACGGTTTTCGCGAATTGCTGGCCTTCGATGTCGCCGCGGCGCGTGAACGCGTAAATTTCCCTGCCCTGATACCGTGCCACCTGCGCGATGATGTGGGCCGCCGCGCCGAAACCGTAAAGACCGATGCGCCGCGCGGCGCCGGTTTTCAGCAGCGAACGATAACCGATCAATCCGGCACAGAGCATGGGAGCTGCCTCGGCGTCGGAGCAGTTTTGCTGGATGGGAAAACAAAATCGTTCATCGGCCACTACAAATTCCGCGTAGCCGCCGTCCAGAGTGTAACCGGTGAAGCGCGCGCGGTCGCAAAGATTCTCGCGATCGGACCGGCAGAACGCGCACTCGCCGCAAGTCCAACCCAGCCACGGCACGCCCACGCGCGCGTCGACATTGAACCAATTGGCGCCGAGTCCAGTTTCGACGACGGTACCGACGATTTCGTGTCCCGGCACGAGCGGCAGCTTGGGGTTTTTGAGTTCGCCATCCACCACATGCAAATCCGTCCGGCAAACCGCGCACGCGCGGACCTGGATCAGCACCTCGCCGGCTCCGGGTTTCGGCGGCGCGATATCTTTAAGTCGAAGGGGCGTTCGCGGTTGTTCCAGCACCATGGCTCGCATGGGTGGAATTGACCGCGCTTTGGCGTGTCAGTCAAGGGAGGCGTTTCCGCAGGGCACATTGATTGCACTCGCCCAGTTTATTTTTCCATGCAATGCTTGCATTGAATTTTATGAGGATTTCCATTGGTTCAGACCACGCCGGTTTTCAATACAAAGAAAAGATAAAAGAATTCCTTCGCAACCTTGGACACGAGGTCAAGGATTTCGGCACGAATTCGGACGCGCCGGTGGATTATCCGCTATTTATTCGGCCCGCGGCTGAAGCGGTTGCACGCGGCGAATGCGAGCGCGGCATTGTCCTGGGCGGCTCGGGAAATGGCGAAGCGATGGTGGCCAACCGTGTCAAGGGCGTGCGATGCGCGCTCTGCTGGAACATCGAATCCGCGCGCCTCGGTCGCCAGCACAACAACGCCAACGTGATTTCCCTCGGCCAACGCATGATGACCTTGGAGACGGCGTTGGAAATTGTGCAAGTGTGGCTCACGACTCCTTTCGAAGGCGGCAGACATCAGCGAAGGATTGAGTTGATCGACGCTCCGTGAATTTACGATTTACGAGCAGCCTGACATGGCCCAACGCGCGTAAATCGTAAATCCTAAATGTACTTGGCCAATTCGGCCTGGCTTGCCGCAAAGACTTCCCGGTGCAGCGATCCGCCGTGGGAATCCATCGTGACGACGGCGGGGAAATTTTCGACTTCGAATTCCCAAATCGCTTCCGGCGCGCCGAATTGTTCCATCATGTGGACGTTGCGTACGCGCTTGATGCATTGCGCGAGCACCTGCGCCGCCCCGCCGATGGCGTGCAGATAAACACAGCCGTGTTCCTTGCACGCCGCGAGCGTTTTATCACCCATGCCGCCCTTGCCGATTACGCCGCGCAAACCGAAATCGCGAATGACCTGCCATTGATACGGCTCCTCGCGGATCGAAGTCGTGGGACCGGCGGCGGTGCATTGCCAATTCCCCTGCCCATCCTTGATGACGACCGGACCGCAGTGATAAAGAATCCCATCCTTCAAATTCACGCCCGCCGGCAGCTTGCCGCCCTCGTGCAAATATTTATGCACCGCATCGCGCCCGGTAAACAGCGTGCCGGAAATTAAAACTTCATCGCCGACTTTGAGAGAACGGATTTTTTCTTCGGAAACCGGTGTTGTTAGCGAGATCATGAAAATTCAATTGAATGTCTTTTTGTAAACGTCCCTGCGATTTCCGACGGTGAGTAGTATCAGTTCATTCGTTCCACGTTAAATTCATAAATTAGCCGGTAATCCCCTATACGTAACTTAAACGCGTCTACACCTTGCAGTCGCTGATGCGGAAAATCTCGGAGTCGCAGACCCAAATCGTCTATTCGCTGTTGAATCCTGTCTTGCAAAGCTTTTGGAAAAGCATGAAAGCGTTGATCAAATTTCTGGGACCATATTTGAGTTGCCGCTCCACCAGGAGAGCTCATGGCTTGCGAATCCGATAACGTCCCTCAGCGATCTCTTTCTTTGCGGCTTCAATTTCGGCCTTGAACTCATCCTTCAATTCCAAACGGTCGTCGAGAAGATTTTCCAGCCAGTCGCGAAGCCGTTCCTGTTCGTCCGGGGACAATTTTTGAACGTCCGCCTCGATTTGCTCCAACGTCTTCATAGCGAGAAGGGAAATTACGCTCAATTTCTAATTTCGTAAAGGACTTAGAGTTGAGTGCAAAACTTAAATTTTAATTCGACCCGCAGGCCACCACTCTGAGTAATGTTTAAATTTGTGCCGCGGAGTACGCGCCTCAACTAATTCCCTATATTTCAATAAAGCCATTGCTCAACTTTCCCACTATCGTTCAATATTACACCCTGCCTCCGATACGCCCAGCACATATAGCTCACGCTCACGAAATATGACGCGGGCAATCGGTTCAATACACCAATCTTTGTTCCCAGCAATGTAGTCTTGCCGCCGAAACCCATCGGACCAATGCCAAGTTTGTTGGCGGTGCCGACAATGTCCTGCTCCAGCTTGTCGAGCTCGGGATTCGCGTTTCGGTCGTCGAGTTTGCGCAGCAATTGTTGCTTGGAATGTTCGTAACCGGTCGCGCGGTCGCCACCGATGCACACGCCGAGAATGCCCGGGCCACAGCCTTTGCCTTGCGCCTGCAGCACAGCGTCGAGGATTGCCTTGCGACAGCCATCGAGGTCGCGATTGGCGTTCAGTTTTTCGTTCGGCAACGAATATTGCGCGCCCACGTTTTCGCAACCGCCGCCCTTGAGCACCAACCGCACGCTGATTTCCGGTGAGCGATGCTGATGAAAATGAACCGTCGGCGAGCCGGGACCGAGGTTCGTGCCGTCGTTTTTGCCGGTGATGGAATCCACGGAATTCTGGCGGAGATAGCCTTTCTTAGTCGCCAACTTGACCGCTTCGCGCGCGGCTTCTTCAAACGCGAGCTGGTCGTAGCCAATCGGGCAATCGATGTAAAAAATAATGCTGCCGGTATCCTGGCAGATGGGTTGGGATTTGTTTTTCGCCAACGCAATGTTTTGATCGATGATTTTCATCGCGCTCTCGGCGATGGTTCCCTTTTTTTCCTGCTCCAGCGAATCGAGAATGGCCTTGTGCACGTCATCCGGAATTTCCGTGGAGGTGCGGCGGATCAATTCAAGCAGTGAATCTTGCAACACATTCATCAAGTGAAACGTTAAAGACGTTCAGGTTGTCTTTCAAGCTTCCGGTTGGACGCATGATGCCGTAGCAACCGACGTTAAGGTGAGACCTCGGAACTTTCCAGCACCTTTGCACCTTTGCGTCTTTGCGTCGAATGATTGATACTATGGGCCGTGAAAACAAATTTCCGAACCGAAGCCGATTCGATGGGTGAAATGCAGGTTCCGTCCGATGCCTATTACGGCGCGCAAACGGCGCGGGCGGTTGAAAATTTTCCCATCAGCGACTTGCGTTTTTCGCGCCAGTTCATCCGCGCGCTGGGGTTGGTCAAAAAACACGCTGCCGCCACAAATGCAGATCTAAATTTATTAGCGGCGCCGATTGCCAGCGCCATCCAGAAGGCCGCGCAGGAAGTCATCGATGGCAAGTGGGACTCGCAATTTGTCGTGGACATTTTCCAGACCGGTTCCGGCACGTCCACGAACATGAACGCGAATGAAGTCATCGCCAATCGCGCGGCGGAAATCAACGGTGGCAAGCGCGGCGACAAGTCGATTCATCCGAACGATCACGTAAACCGTGGGCAATCCTCAAATGACGTCATCCCCACCGCCATTCACATCGCGGCGCTGGACGGAATCGTAAACGGATTGATTCCGTCATTGAGCGAGTTGCAATCGACACTTGCGAAGAAGGCGAAAGAATTTGATTCCGTCCTCAAAATCGGCCGCACGCATCTTCAGGATGCGACTCCGATCCGGCTCGGGCAGGAATTCAGCGGTTATGCCAGTCAGGTTGACCACGCACTGGCACGGCTGCACAGCCTCAAGTCGCATCTTGGCGATCTTCCATTGGGCGGCACAGCGGTGGGAACCGGGATCAACACACACGTTGAATTTGCGCGCCGGACAATTGCCGGCATCGCTGCCGAAACGAAGTTGCCCTTGCGCGAGACGTCGAATCATTTCGCCGCGCAAGGCTCAATCGACGGGTTGGTCGAGGCTGGCGCCGCGTTGAAAACCGTGGCCGTGAGCCTGATTAAAATTGCCAACGACATCCGCTGGCTCGGCTCGGGACCGCGCTGTGGTCTGGGTGAAATCAAATTGCCCGCCACTCAGCCCGGTTCGTCCATCATGCCGGGCAAAGTGAATCCCGTCATGTGCGAGATGGTGATTCAGGTCGGTGCGCAGGTCATCGGGAACGACGCGGTGGTGAGCTTTGCCGGCACGTTTGGGAATTTCGAATTGAACACCATGCTGCCGGTCGCCGCGTATAATTTGCTCCAAGCGATCGAGCTTTTGACAAGTGCCAGCCGTGTTTTCGCGCGGCGATGCGTTGCCGGGCTTGAAGCTGACGTGGAAAAATGCGAGTCCAACCTCGAGCAAAGCCTGGCTATGTGCACCGCGCTTGCGTCGGAAATTGGCTATGACCAGGCCGCAAAAATCGCGAAGGTCGCTTACGAAACCAGACGCACAGTGCGAGAAGTGGCGCTGGAAATCTCCGGTTTGGACAAGGACAAGCTCGATAAATTACTCGACGCAAAAAGCCAGACTGAGCCCGGCACCAGCCTTGGGATGGGAGCCGGAGGTTAGCTCGGGAGCGCCGGCATCCCGTGGCTCGGATACGAGCACTCGCGGAAAATCTTCTTTTCCCTGACGCGCTTTTCTCCTATCAATCGCACATGAAACGCACCCCGTTATTCGCGCTCGTCGGATTGATTCTCGTTGCGCCTTTTATCAAAGCCGTTGCCGGCGAAACCAATCACAACTTCGGCCAATGGGAAAAAGAAATCGCCGCTTTCGAAGCTTCGGATCGCACAAATCCTCCGCCGAAGCACGCCATCTTGTTTACCGGCTCGTCCATGATTCGCAAATGGACCAGTCTCGCGCAGACATTTCCGACACAAACACTGGTCAGGCGCGGCGTAGGCGGATGCGAAATTGTGGACATCACACATTTCGCGGACCGCATCGTATTTCCTTACGAGCCGAAAATGATTTTCCTTCGCGCCGGCGGAAACGACATCGCCAACGGCAAATCACCGGAAGAGGTGTTCAATGATTACCAGGACTTCGTCAAAACGATCCACGCGAAATTGCCGGACACGGAAATTATTTTCATCGGCTGGAATGCGACGCCATTGCGCTGGGCGCAACATGAGAAAGAAGACACGCTGAACCGAATGGTGCGCGATTTCACCGCGCAAACGCCGCACCTGCAATACTGCAAGACGTCCGACATGGTCCTGGACCAGGACGGCAAACCGCGCAAGGGATTGTTCGAATCGGACCGGCTGCACTTCAACGCGGAGGGCTACAAGCTGTTGGCTGAACGCGTGCAGCCGTTCCTGCCGAAATAATTCACAAGCTCCGTCTTCGGTGTCAGACAAACACCTATCCCAAAATCAGCGCCGTTCTGAGTGACGAAAAACGGAAGCGGGGCAATGTTCACTGCGTGAGAGCAACCAAAAGCAAAGTGATTTTACCAATCGGCCGCGCCGCACAGGTGGCGTTTCAAATCGAAGCCATGCGCGCGGAGTGCTGCGCCGCGGCGCATCTGTTAACCAACGAGAAAAACCTCGATGAGGCTGAAGCCGAACTGGAGGAGTGCGCGTGCCTCGATGACGCACTGGCCGAGGCCCAGAGGCTCTTAAAATCGACCGTGGCGGACGTGATGATCTCCCGGCTCAAACGCCGCAGTCGCTTTAGTTGAGCGGCGGGGTCTGCGATAACAGCACGGGCGTCTCGCCCGTGCTTTTTGTTTTACGGGCGGGACGCTCGTGAAACAAGAGAGAGCGGTCAGTGTTGGGCCGCTACCGTGACTGAATCCGGCGCCTGGGAAGTGGTCGTTTGTTTGCCACTGCGGCAGCCTTGAATGAGGAGCGTCAGAAACAAAAGGACGTGGATAGCAAGGACCGCGAAAAAAATCTTTTTGAATCGTTCGCGCCGATTGAATTGTGGGTTGCCGACCAATACAGCGGAAACCTGAAATGGATTTGAAACTTTCAATGTCTTTCCCTGAGCCAATTGCCCGCTCGCGCACACTGCGCGGCCTGCGTTGAATCACCGAAACCAACGAGCTTCAATTCGCCAACACGAAGCGCACCAGCGCCATAATGCCCGCTACGAAACCAATGAGCAACACCGCGTGTTTCAGCGTCAGCGCGGCGACGGCCCGGAGGGTCTTGCACGGAATGATCGTGGACGTGAAGTAGTCGAGAGCTTTACGATCTTCTTCTTTGGCTGCTACTTTCATGGTTGGCATTTAGCATAGGTCGGGCCAACGCAAAAAAGTGCCTGAAAAGGCACATTCGTCTCGTTTGCGGACAAAACTGTCCCGTTTGAAAACGACGCGTCCCATGGCTGGGACTGTGGTCCAGTCGGCGGACCCTTTTAAGATGGAAAGTCCGAATGAGCTGACTTGATTCAGCCGTCGGGGGATCTTTATGGGGCGGATTGCCCCTGGTCCCGGGTGGTTTCGACTGTGTCGGCAGCGCCGCCTTTCGCCTCTGTTTCCCGCACTACAATTGAAGACATTTGCGATCTTGAAGCAGCCAAATCGCCCGTCAAACGCGAAAGCGCGGACTGCACTTTGCGTGCATTTTGTTTGGCGTTTTCGGCCAGCGGTTTCACCGATTGGAGGCCGTCCATTGTGAGGTCCGTACTCAGCGCCGTGCGAATGTCTCGCAGGTAGGAAATCAACGGCCAAATAACCGCCTGATTTTCACGATAACGCTGATTCACTGTATTAAATTCATTGCTGACCTGTGTCTTTCGAGACACGCTTTGTTCCCGGACAGCTTCGAAATTGATTGCGGCGGTCTCCTTATCCCAGTTCTGAAAGTAATCCTTGCTCTTGTCGTTCGCCACGGCAGCGGCTTTATCCGCCCGATCGGCGGAGTCCGCCAGGCGATTAAGCGAGGCGCTGAAAGTCTTAAACTGCGGCTTCAAGTCGGGGGCGGGCTTGTTCACGAGAGTATCGAGATCGGCCAAGGTGACATCAATGCAATGGTTCTCAGCGTCGATTTGCAGCGAGGCTCTTCGCAAACTTTCGCTGGCGGCGTCGGCTTTCTTATAATTCCCGGTCGCGCAACCAGTGAAATGGAGCAAGGCAAAAACGCAGGCGGAAGTTTGAAACACACGTACGAGGCGGCGCCCGGCCACAATGGTTAAATCTTTGGTTGCCATGCCTCGTATTTACACAAAGCACAAATCCGCGAAAATAGGGTCGTCTGCTCATTCAAGGCGCGATGTGGAACCCAGCGGCGATTATCGCGTGGCGACTTAAAATTAGATTTATGTCATGCCGGAAGCGAATAATCCGTTAAGGGAGGGGATCGCGCTCGCCCCGATCTTTTCTATAGAGCAAATTTATGTCCCGCCGATTGCCATCCCGCAATAAACGAATCAAGCCGCTTTTCGGGCAGGCGAATTCTCAAGGAAGCGGGCAATCATCTCTTCCAAAGTTTCAATCCACAGCGGATGTTCGTTGAGGCAGGGTATCTGCAGAAATTCTTTTCCGCCGGCCCGCAAAAACGTCTCGCGCCCGCGAATCCCAATTTCTTCGATCGTTTCCAGGCAATCCGAAACAAACGCAGGGCAGATGACGAGCAGTTTATTCACACCTTCCTTGGCGAGGCGTTCGAATTCGAAATCGGTGTAAGGCTTGAGCCACGGATCTTTGCCGAGGCGCGATTGAAATGAAACCGAATATTTCCCTCGCGGCACACCGGCGTTTTGGACGAATGATTCCGTTGTCTGAAAACATTGCGCCCGGTAACAGGTTGCGTGCGCAGCACTCGGCTCCTGGCAGCAATTCTCCTTGAGCAGGCAATGGCAGCCGGTGCGATCGGACTTTTTGATCTGTCGCTCGGGCAAGCCGTGATAGCTGAACAGAAGATAATCATAGCCTCGCTTGAGATATTCCTCAGCGCTCATCACGAGCGATCCGATGTATCCCGGGTCGTTGTAAAACGGCGACTGTAGCCGGATGCGCATTCCGGGGGCAATTTTGCCGGCAACTTCCTTGACGCGTTCGACCGCGGTTTCAAAACTCGACATCGCATACTGCGGAAACAGCGGGATTAAAAGCAGGTCGTCCACCCCCTGCTCCACCAACTTACGCACGGCGTGATCAATCGATGGATTTTGATAACGCATGGCCAGTTCAATGGGCACCTTGATTTCCTGCTGGAGTTTCCTCGTGACGTTTTTGCTCGTAACGATGAGCGGCGAGCCTTCCTTCAGCCACACTTTTTCGTAAGCATGCGCCGTCTCCTTCGGACGATTGATCAGGATGGCGCCGACAACGAAACGACGGATGGGCCAGGCGACGTCAATAACGCGGCTGTCCATGAGGAATTCATTCAAGTAACGCCGCACGTCCCGCACGGAGGGGGAATCGGGTGAACCGAGATTAACCAGTAATACGCCTTTGCTCATTGTTCGTTCGATTGTCTAAAAACTCACGCGGGGACAGCGGATTTTATTTTGATAGCGGACAAAAATTTCTCAACCCGCTCGACGACGTTGCAACCGGAAATAATCGAGTCGCTTAACGACACTCCGTCGCGATAGTGCCCCGCCAGAAACAATCCCGCGGCTTTGGTTTCCGCTTCGCTCATCAGCGCGCGATAACGTCCATAGCCGACGTTGTATTGCGGGATCGCCCGCGGATAAAACACGCAATTTTGAAACGTGGGCTTGCCCTTCACACCCAGCAACACGCGCAAATCTTCGCTGACCAATTCGTAGAGTCTTTCAGGCGGCAGCGATGCGGGTTCGGGATGGCGTTCGCCGCCGATGTAACTGGCCAGCGTCAAATGCCCGGCGGGAGCGCGATTCGGAAAGAGTGAGGACGAAAAAATCGTGCCCAGGATTTTGAAGCCTTCAACTTTGGGAATCAACATGCCAAAGCCTGCGCAGGGATGAGCCACGTCCTCCCTGCGGAAACCGAGCACGACGCTGGCAACCGGCGGATAACGGATTTCGGAGAGCGGAGCGAGCGTGACTGGCTGTTTAGATTCAATTTTCAATTCCGCCAACTTGAAAGCAGTGCCTGCATAAATGACGGCGGAGTGTTCCACGCGCGCCTGAACTCCGTTCTGCTGCAGCTCCACCGTCCAACCCTCGGAAGTCTGGACAAGGCTGGTGACGGACGCGCCGAGTTCAATTGAATCGCGTAGGTGGTCCGCCAGCGTATCCGGCAAAACCTGCAAGCCATTATCGAACGAAAATTTCGGCGCGCGATCCTTGGCGACCTGACCGCTTTTTTTGCGTTCGCGCGCACCGAAAATCTGGCCTTTGATCATCGAGCCATATTTATCTTCGAGCGCTTTAAGTTTCGGAAACGCGTGCGTCACGGAAAGTTTGCGCGGATCGCCGGCGTAAACTCCCGCCACCAGCGCATCGATGGCATGGTCCAGAAACTCCTGGTTGAATCGGCGCACGACAAATTCAGCGATACTCTCCTCAACGCCGTCACGGCGCGGCGCGACGAACGGTTCGCGCAAGACGGCGAGTTTCGCCTTCAGCGTGAACAAGTCGGTCGTGAAAAAACCAACCGGCGATGAGGGCATCGCGATGGGCCGTTTGTAACGCACGACGTAACGCGCCTCCGCTTTCGGATCGGTATCCATTCGTCGCGGCCCGAGGCCGGCATCGCGCACGAGTTGAGAAATCTTCGGCGAAGTTTCCAGGATTGTGTTCGGCCCGAATTCAGCGATATAGCCGTCCTTGCGCAACGATTGAATGACGCCCCCAACACGCCCGCCTGCTTCATACACAGTGACCGGAACACCTTTGCGTTTGAGATAAAACGCGGCCGTAAGCCCGGTGATGCCGGCGCCAATGATTGCGACGGGTTTCAAATCGTCCTCGAATGTTTCCGTTCGCCCGGCGCCGCGAGCGTGTTGTCGAAGCACATGGCAATGTTGCGGATGAACAAACGCCCGGTATCGGTCACTTCCAAACCGGTTTCCGACCGGCGCACCAGGCCGTCCGCCTCGAACATGGCGAGCGATTCGATTTCGCGCTCGAAGTGCGAGGTGAAGTTAATTCCGAGCCGCTGCGACATGGCGGAGTAATTGAGGCCGAGGTCGCACATCACGCGCATGATAGTGTCGCGGCGGATTTTGTCCTCATCGCTCACCACATAACCGCGCGTGAGCGGCACTTTGCCGGCATTGAGGGCGGCGTAATATTGCGGCAATTCCTTTTCGTTCTGCCAATAAGCGTCGGGAATCTGCGAAATCGCCGACATGCCGAAGGCGTAAATATCCGCATTGCCGTGCGTGCTGTAGCCCTGAAAATTTCTTTGCAGCGTCTTGTTTTGTTGCGCCAGAACCAACTCGTCTTTCGGCCGGGCGAAATGGTCCATGCCGATGTAGACGTAGTGGTTTTTTTCCGTGAGCCGCTCGATGACGTTTTTGAGCAATTGCAATTTGATTTCGGCCGAGGGAAGCACTTTTTGCTCGAGAATTTTTTGCGCGGGCTTTACCCACGGCACATGCGCGTAGCTGAACACCGCAAGCCGGTCCGGCTGCATATCAAGGACGATGTCCAGCGTACGATTGAATGACTCGACGGTCTGATGCGGCAGGCCGTAAATGAGATCGAGATTAATCGACGTAAAACCGGTTTCGCGCAGCCAATCGATGGTTTGCTGGGTCATTTCGCGCGGCTGGATGCGATGCACCGCCTCCTGCACCGCCGGCTCGAAGTCCTGCACACCGAGCGATGCGCGGTTGAATCCAATCTCGCGCAACGCGACAACGTGGTCGCGCGTCAGACGGCGTGGGTCAATTTCCACACCGGCTTCGATATCGTCAGAAAATTTGAAATACTTGTGAATAATTTCGCCGAGGCGGCGGATTTCATTCGGCGAAAGAAACGTCGGGGAACCGCCGCCGAAATGCAGTTGAACCGTCTTGCGGCGCGGGCTGATCAAGGTCGCCATCTGCGCGATCTCTTTTTCCAGGTAATCGATGTAGGTTTGGCCTTGCGAATGATTCAGCGTGATCACCGTGGTGCAACCGCAGAACCAACAGAGCGTTTCGCAAAAGGGAATATGAAAATAAAGCGAGAGATCGCGGTCGGTCTTGTTGTTCTCCAGGATTTTTTCCGCCAAATCCGGCCAAGTGAGGGCGTCGGTGAACTTCGTGGCGGGCGGATACGACGTATAACGCGGGCCGGCCACGTTATATTTCTGCACCAAATCCAAATCTACTTTAAGCGTGCTCATGAAAATTTCGCACTGTGTTTACCAATGCCTCAATATTCTCCAGTTTTGCGGCGGGCGGCAAGCCGTGGCCGAGATTAAAAATATGACCGGGACGGCCGCGCATTTCCCCGAGCACGCGCGAGGTTTCGCTGGCCACAGCTTCAGGGGTGGAGTCCGCCAGGAGCGCGGGGGCGAAATTGCCCTGCAAGGCCATGGTCGCCGGGACGAGTTTTCTGGCCTCACTTAGCGAAAATTGCCAGTCGATGCCGAGCACATTCGCGCCGGTGGCGGCCAGATCGTTCCAATTTCGATGCGTGCCGAGGGAAAACGCGATGACCGGAACTTTACCGCCGAGGCCGGAAATAATTTCTTTGATCCAGCGGCCGGAGGCAGCCTGGAATTCGCCTTCGCTGAGATGCCCGCCATGACTATCGAAAACCTGCACCGCATCCACACCGGCGGCGATTTGCATTTTTAGATACTCAGTGATGCCTTCGGTCAATTTCTTCGCCAGGGCGCGAAAAGTTTCAGGGTCTTCGCGAAACAGGGCGAGTGCGCGTGTGTATTTTTCCGCGCTGCCGCCCTCCATCATGAAAGTCGCGAGTGTCCAGGGAGATCCGGAAAATCCGATCAGGGCGCGTTGGTCGCCAAGTTCTTTCCGCAGCAGGCGCAAGGCGGCATCGACGTAATGAAGGCGTTGGGTGACTTGTGCCGCTGAGAGCTTGTCGACGTCTGCCTTGGTGCGCACGGCGAAATCCATTCCAATCCCACCCGTCTCGCGAAAACGATACGGCTGGCCCATTGCTTCGGGAATCACCAGGATGTCGCTAAAGAGAATCGCGGCATCAAAACCAAAGCGGCGAATCGGCTGGAGCGTAACTTCCGTGGCGAGTTCGGGGTTCTGCACCAATTCAAGAAAAGAATATTTCTCCTTGAGTTTGCGATATTCCGGCAAGGCGCGTCCGGCCTGCCGCATCAGCCAGACGGGTGGGCGGTCCACCGGCTGACAATGGCACGCTTTCAAAAAGCGCTCACGCCAGGTCAATGCTGGCGCTGGCTCGGAATCGACCGGCTGCGCGGCAAGTTGTTTCTGAAATGAAGATGTCGGCACGTTGCCACAAAGATGCACGATTTTTACCCGTTAATCGACATTTTTTGAACGGGCGCCATTTTCAGCGCGTGCGACGCGCGGCTAATGGGCCCAAGCCTGCAACTCGACTTGTAAGCGCTCGACCGGCAGGCCAACCACGTTCGTGTAGGAGCCGGCGATTTTTTCGACGATCAAATCGCCTTCCTCCTGGATGGCGTAAGCGCCGGCTTTGTCGAGCGGATTCACCTTGGTGAGATAGCGACGAATAGCAACTGCGTCCAACGGGCGGAAAGTAACATTGGTCACTTCGGTGAACACGGTCTGGCGGTGACTGCGCAAATTGAGCAGGCAAACCGCCGTAACGACTTCGTGCGTGCGCCCCTGAAGTTGTTCGAGCATTTCGTAGGCGTGCTCAAGGCTGCCGGGTTTCCCCATCAGTAGTGTTTCCAGATAAACGAGCGTGTCCGCGCCCAGCACGAGCGCGTCAGGATGTTTTTTGGCAACCGCGCGCGCCTTGCGATAAGCGTTCACCTGCGCCACTTCGCGCGCGGTTAATTCACCGTCATGAATTTCCGGCGTGTCGCTGGTGATGACGCGAAACTCCACCCCTATCTGGCGTAGCAAGTCCGATCGACGCGGGGATGCGGAAGCCAAAATTAGCGGCGGTAAATTCATCTGAAAGCAATTACTGTAACTTTCGGACAACTTCGGCAGAAGTCAATTGGCGCAGCAATTCCGCAACTGTCTTCCCCTGCCCCGCCAAAACCAGATCCGGCGCTATTTCCGCCAGTGGCTCCAATACAAACCGACGCAAATGGGCGCGTGGATGCGGCAGCGTTAATTCCGGCGTGGCACGAGTTTCGTTTCCGAAGGCGATCAAATCCAAATCCAGCGAGCGCGCTTCGTTCAGGATTTTTTTGGGAGTGCGGCCGAACTCGTTTTCAAGTTCCCGCAACTTCGCGAGCAACGATTCCGGAGTTTCACCCTTTCGCGGAACCAGGCTGACGACGGCATTTACGAAATTCGGCGAACCGGGCGGGCAATCCACCGGGGAAGTTTCGAGCCGCAAGGACTTGACCAAAGGCTGGTCGGACATTCCCTGCAATCGTTCCATCGCGCGCAACACATTGCGCCGCGAGTCGCCCAGATTTGATCCCAAAGCGATGTAGGCGATGACCGGCACAGGCAAACTATTTCAGGCCCAACACATCCTGCATGTCGTAGATTCCGGGCTTCTGCTTCACGACCCATTGCGCCGCACGCAATGCACCGTTGGCAAAGGTATCACGGCTGGAAGCTTTGTGGGTCAACTCAAGACGCTCGCCCGCGTTCGCAAAAATCACTGTGTGATCTCCCACGACATCACCGCCACGGACGGAATGAATGCCAATTTCCGGCGGCGTACGCTCACCAACAATTCCAACGCGACCGTGCCGGGCAACTTTATCGAGCTGCTCTTTGCGGACTTCCGCCAGGATTTCCGCCAGCGATTTCGCCGTGCCGCTGGGCGCATCCTTCTTCATGCGATGGTGCATCTCGATAATTTCCAAATCAAAAGCCGGCCCCAGAATTTCCGCGGCTTTCCGGGTCAGCCAGAAAAGCGTGTTCACACCGGTCGAATAATTGGACGACCAGACGATTGGAATTTTTGATTGGTGACTTTTTATCTTTGATTGCTCGGCATCGGAATGCCCCGTGGTGCCGACCACCAAAGCCTTTTTGTGGGCGGCGCACAATTCGGCAAATTGCAGTGTGCTATTGTGAGAACTGAAATCGATAACCGCGTCGCATTTTTCAATGATGACACCCAGGTCATCGCCCTGGTCGATTTGTCCGGCGACTTGCAGGTCCGGAATTTTGGCCGCGCAATTCAAGAGCGCCTGGCCCATGCGACCTTTGGAACCGGTGATGATGATCTTTGTCATTTTAAGCAGCCACCGAGTCACAGAGTTTTAATTTCACGGGTTCTGCGATCTCTATGCCTCTGTGGCAAAGGATTATTTCAACAAACCGCACTTTTTCAAAGTGGCGCGCAGAATCTCGCGGTTCTTGCTGCTGATCGACACCAGCGGCAAACGGTATTCCTCTTCGATTTGGCCCATCATCGCCAGCGCGGCTTTGACAGGAATCGGGTTGGTCTCGATGAACAAGTCCTTGAACAGCGGGAATAATTTCTGGTGAATCTGGAGCGCCTTTTTTGTCTGGCCGGAAGCATACGCTTTGACCATTTGCGCCACTTCGCGCGGCGCGACATTGGAGGCGACGCTGATGACGCCTTGCGCGCTGACCGACATGAATGGAATGGTCAATGAGTCATCGCCGCTCAGGATTTCAAAGCGCGGCCCGACCGCCGCGCGCAACTGGCTCACGCGATCGCAATTGCCGCCTGCTTCTTTGATGCCGACGATATTTTTACACGTCCCAGCCAGCCGCTGCACGGTTTCCACGCCAATCTCCACGCCGCTGCGCCCGGGAATGCTGTAGAGAAGGATGGGCAATTTGGTGCTGCGCGCGATTTCGCGAAAGTGCTGGAACAAACCCTCCTGCGTGGGCTTGTTATAATACGGCGCGACTTGCAATGAGCCGTCCGAGCCGAGCCGTTCGGCTTCGCGCGTAAGGTAGATCGCTTCTTTCGTGGCGTTGGCGCCCGAGCCCGCGATTACTTTGATTTTGCCGGCGGCAAACTTGATCGCGAGGGCGATAATCTGAAGGTGTTCCTCATAATCAACCGTGGGAGATTCCCCGGTGGTGCCGACGGGCACAACGCCATCCACGCCGGCCTTGATTTGATTTTTAATCAGGCGTTCGAGCGCGGCTTCGTCGATTTTTCCGTTTTTAAACGGTGTAACAATTGCAGTATAGGTTCCAGTAAACATCAATATTCCTCTCTAAACCGGCCCATACCATCGTGGAGGAAAGGCGGTTTGACCAGTCAGATTTTGGCAAAAAGTTCGCGCGGACAGTGTACCGGAAATGACCTCGACAACGCTGCCATGCTGAAATAGCGTCGCGTCAGTTCTAAAATGGACGAATACCATGACCGCGTCGCAGGAATTTTGCGCGAATTAGGCGCTCAGCCGCCATTGACGACCCATGTTTTTCCGGAAGCGAAGGAGCTTGTATCTGTCGGCTTGGACATCCATGGGCGTGAACAAAGGCTGACTCCGCAGGCGGCCGTTGCTTGGAATGATATGAAAGCGGCGGCGGAGAAAAATGGTGAGACGTTGCAGATCGTCTCCGCGTTCAGAAGCGTGGATTACCAGAAACAAATTGTTCAGCGGAAGTTAGCCGCAGGCCAATCGTGGGAACAAATCCTTCGCGTAAGCGCCCTCCCCGGCTATAGCGAGCACCATACAGGCAGGACGATTGATGTCACCACGTCGGGTTGCCAGCCATTAACCGAGCAATTTGAAGGCACGTCCGCTTTTCGGTGGTTGGCTCAACATGCCGGGGAATTCGAGTTCACCATGACGTATCCGCGCAACAACAAGTTTGGCGTTGCTTACGAACCGTGGCACTGGACATTTGGGCGCGAGCTATAATTTCGATCCGTCCACACCGAAGATTTCGCTGTCCAATTTTCCTTCCGCCACTCTCGTCACCGGTCCGGTCATCAGGATATCAAAATCGTTTCCAATCTCGATGGCGAGCTGGCCGCCCGGCATGTGGACGATGATCGAGCGGTCGCAGAGGCCGAGTTTGTGCGCCACTGCCGCGGCAGCGCTGCTGCTGCTGCCGGATGCAAGCGTGTAGCCGGCGCCGCGTTCCCAAATTTCAATTTGAATATTGGCGCGGTCGAGGATTTTCAGGAATTGCACATTGGTGCGATTCGGGAAATTTGAATGAACTTCCAGGAGCGGCCCGAATCGCCTGGCCATTTCGGCGCTGATTTCCGCCAATGGCAGCACGCAATGCGGGTTGCCCACGGAGGCGGCGCAAAAAGTGAAGGTTTCGCCACCGACGGAAATTTTTTCGTTGATGACTTCGCGGCGCGGGCCGTTGACGGGAATTTCATTGCTCCAAAACGTCACGGCGCCCATCTCCACGCGAACCATTTTTCCGCTGTCAAAGACCGTGGATTTTACCACGCCGCCGGCAGTTTCGATGGCGAATTCTTTTTCACCGACGAGTTTTCGATCCCACAAATAGCGGGAGAAAATCCTCAGACCATTGCCGCTCTTTTCAGCCTGGCTGCCGTCGGGGTTATAAATGCGCAAGCCGAACGGGGCATTGGCGGACGGCAGCGGGCCGAGCAAAATTCCATCCGACCCAACGCCGAAGTTGCGGTGACAAATCACTTTGACCTGCTCGATGGTAAGTGGCGCGGACAAATCCTTCGGGTCCATGACGAGATAATCATTGCCGAGGGCGTGATATTTCCAAAATTGCAATAGCATTTACGATTTGCGATATACGATTTCGGCGCAACGTTAGTGGTTGTCCGGTCTATCGTAAACCGTAAATCGCAGGTCGCGCTTGGATTAAGCCTTTACAGCATGGATACAGATTCGCAGAGTATTAACGTGTCTGCCGCGTTTGAAGAGAACCTTTCAGGGGGCAAGCCGCGAACCATTTCCGCGTCCGAACCCCCGCTCGATTTTGAAGCCGCCATCCGGCGGTCGCAGGATTATTTGCTCGGCGTCCAAAAGCCTGAAGGCTACTGGGTCGGCGAGTTAATAGTCGATTCCACGCTCGTTTCCGACATGGTGGCCTACCATCATTGGAACGGAAGAGTGGACCCGGAATGGCAACGTAAGGCGGTCAACCACCTCTTTTCGATGCAACTGCCGGATGGCGGCTGGAATATTTATTACGGCGGCCCGTCGGAGGTGAACGCGACCATCAAGGCCTATCTGGCGTTGAAACTCGCGGGCGTGCCCGTGACGGATCCGCGCATGTTGCGCGCGCGGGAAGTAGCGCTGAATTTCGGCGGCGTGCCGCGCATGAATACATTTTCCAAGCTGTATCTCGCGCTGCTCGGCTTGTTCCCCTGGGAATACGTGCCGACCATCCCCTGCGAGGTGCTGCTTTTGGGCAAATGGTTTCACGTGAATATTTGGGAGATGAGCAATTGGTCGCGGGGAATGCTGGTGCCGCTCGCGATCATCAATCACTACCGTCCCACCCGTACACCAAAGAATCCCGTCACGCTGGACGAACTTTACCCGCACGGCTTTCACGAACGCGATCTTGGGCTGCCACCGGACCCGGACAAGATTTCCTTGCGAAACTTTTTCCTGTGGCTGGATCGCCTGCACAAATTCGCCGAGTGGTTTGCGGAACACGGAATTCATCCGTTCCGCAAAACCGCGTTGAAAAAATGTGAGACGTGGATGCTCGAACGGTTCGAAGGAACGGACGGCCTCGCTGCCATTTTTCCGGCGATGTTGAATTCCCTGATTGCGCTCAAGGCTTTGGGCTATCCGGACGATCATCCGCAGGTTGTGCGCGCCGATCGGGAATTAAAAAAGCTCGAGCACGAAACCGCGGATAGCTTGCGCATCGAGCCCTGTTTCTCCCCCGTGTGGGACACGGCCATTGTTGCGATTTGCCTGCGCGAATCAGGAATTCCGGCGGAAGATCCGCGGATGAAGAAATGCGCCGAGTGGCTGATGGACCGGGAAATCCGGTTTCGCGGCGATTGGATCCATCAAAATCCGGCGGATGTGGAACCGAGCGGCTGGGTTTTTGAATTTAATAACCAATGGAACCCCGACGTCGACGACACCGCCATGGTGTTGCTCGCACTGCGGTTGATTCCCACCGACAACATTCCGAGACGCGACGAATGCTTCCATCGCGGCGTGAAATGGATGATGACATTCCAGTGCAAAGACGGCGGGTGGGCTTCGTTCGACAAGGATTGCACGAAGAACATCTTGGAAAAAGTCCCCTTCGCCGATCACAACGCGATGTTGGATCCCGAATGCGCGGACATCACTGCGCGCATCCTCGAATTGCTCGGCTACGAGAACTGGAGCACAGACCACTCACAAATCGCGGACGCGTTCGAATACATTCGCAAGCAACAGGAACCCGACGGCTCATGGTACGGCCGTTGGGGAGTGAATTACATTTACGGCACGTGGCAGGTGTTGCGCGGATTGCGCGCGCTCAATATTGACATGGGCCAATCCTGGTTGCTCAAGGCGCGCGACTGGCTGGAAAGCGTCCAGCACGCCGATGGTGGTTGGGGCGAGCGTTGCAATACCTACGACGACCCGGTTTTCAAGGGCCAGGGACCCAGCACGGCCTCGCAAACGGCCTGGGCGGTAATGGGTCTGTGCGCATTTGATGATCCCCATCGTCCAAGTGTGCGCCGCGGAATCGAATATCTCGTTCGCACGCAAAACACGGACGGCTCATGGACGGAACTGGAAACGACCGGCACCGGTTTTCCCAAAGTTTTCTATCTCAAATACGATATGTATCGCAACGCCTGGCCGTTGCTGGCGCTAGCAACCTATAAGAAAATTCTCACCCAAGCGGAAAGACCAGAGGCCAACGTGAACGGACACGCGGTTCCAATTGCGGCAATGCGCGGGGAAGTTGTTAAAGGCTGATTGTCGCCGAGCAATTTGAAATGCCTCATCCCGTTTTGCACGGGTCGCGTTTTTGCTCGTAAATCGTAAATCGTAAATCGTAAATTCCCCTCGCATGAGTTGGTTTTATCGCACCGCCATCCGCCCTATTCTTTTCACGCAAGACGCGGAAAGCATTCATCATCGCACGATGGCGATGCTTGGCTGGGCTGGACGCAACGACCTTGTTTGCGACGCGATGCAGTCATTTCTCGGCGCGCCGGAATTGCCAATCGAATTGTTTGGATTACGCTTTCCCAATCCGGTCGGGCTGGCGGCGGGCATGGACAAAAACGCGGAGGCCTTGCCGGCGTGGGCCGCGATGGGTTTTGGATTCACCGAACTGGGCGCGGCCACGTGGCACGCGCAACCGGGAAATCCTCAGCCGAGAATTTTTCGGGCCATTTCTGAGGAGGCGATTGTGAACCGGATGGGATTCAACAATCTCGGCGCCGAAGCGATCGCGGAGAGGCTGGTAGAATGCAAAAAATTTGGCCGCTGGCCCAAACATCCGGTCGGCATGAACCTCGGTAAATCGAAAATCACCCCACTGGATAAAGCCGCCGAGGATTACGCGAATTCATTTCGCGTTCTCCGTCCGCACCTGGATTTTTTTGTGGTGAATGTGAGTTCACCGAACACGCCGAATTTGCGGCAGCTTCAGGATAAGAGCGCGCTAGATGAAATATTGGCGGCGTTGCAAGAAGTCCAAAGTGCGGGACCGACGGGATCTCAATCGCCCGTTCTCGTGAAGGTCGCGCCGGATCTTTCTTTTGAAGCGCTGGATGAAATTCTTGAACTGGTTGGCCCGCGCGGGATTGCTGGAATTGTGGCCACCAATACGACCATCTCGCGTCCACCGGCGGCGACTCCGGAGGTTCAACGCGTCTATACAGAAACAGGCGGGTTGAGCGGCCGTCCGCTTCGCACCCGCAGCACTGAAGTCATTCGCCATCTTTATCGGCAAACGCGCGGCACACTGCCGATTATCGGCGTGGGTGGAATTTTCAACGCCGCGGACGCGTGGGAAAAAATCGCCGCCGGTGCGTCATTGGTCCAGGTTTATACAGGTCTGGTTTACGAAGGCCCCTCCATCTGCCGGGAAATTGTAGACGGATTGATTGAGTATTTGGAGGCGAAAGGACTGGCCCAATTGCGCTCCGCAGTGGGCTGCGAAGGGGATAACTAGATGAAATACGGGCGAGGTTTCACCATTAAGTCGCTGAATGTCACTTAAATACAGAATTTCCTCGCTTGACACTGGATTTAAGAAGGTTATACGAATGTTAATCGAATCAGAACAGCCACAACTCGAATCAACATTATGACCCTGACCAAGCGTGATCTGGTAACCCGCATCAGCAATGAAACGGGCCTTGTGCAGCAACAGGTACTCGATGTCGTTCAAAAGACTTTGGACTACATTGCTGAGGCGCTTTCCAAAGGCGACAAGGTGGAACTGCGCAACTTCGGCGTCTTCGAAGTCAAAATCCGCAAGGCGCGCGTAGGGCGCAATCCCAACTCACCCGCGACGGACGTGCCCATTCCGGAACGGTGCGTAGTGAAATTCAAGCCCGGTAAGGAAATGCGCGCGGAAGTCATCAAAATCGCGCCTAAGAACGCTGCCTCGCCGCCACCCAAAGTTTGACGGCTTCATTCGTATCGCCCCGCCCGTGGTTGGCCGGATACCTGAAGTTTTCCTTCAAAAGAAAACAGAGTCGTTTCCTATCGTGAGATGTGTTTTAATTAACCTTCTCTTTTTCAGGTTCTCCTTCTACTCTCCGCGCTGATTTATGGAACGACTGCCCGGTTTTCGTGATTTTTATCCTGAACCGCTTCCCCACTCGGACGTGTGGAGCGCGGACGCGCGCCAATTGATCTTCAGCAAATGGCGCGAAATGGCGCGCCGTTACGGCTTCCGCGAATACGACGGTCCGCCGCTGGAAACGCTCGAGCTTTTCACGACCAAAAGCGGCGAGGAAATCGTGGGGCAGCTTTACAATTTCCCGGACAAAGGCGGGCGGAACATTTCGTTGCGTCCGGAAATGACCCCCACCCTCGCCCGCATGGTCGCCGCGCATGAGCGGCAATACAAAAAGCCGATCAAGTGGTTTGCCGTGCCGCAACTGTTCCGCTACGAACGCCAGCAAAAAGGCCGGCTGCGCGAACACTTTCAATTCAACGCGGATGTCATCGGCGAAAGCGATCCGGCGGCGGATGCGGAATTGATTGCGTTGTTGATCGATTCGCTGCGCTCGTTCGGGTTGACAGCGGAGGATTTTGTCATTCGCCTCAGCAGTCGGAACGCCTGGCATGATTTCTATGAACGCGGCCAGGGCGCCAAGGATAACGAGTACGAATTTTTCCAGGTGATCGACAAACTGGAACGTGCCGATGCCGCGGAAAGTGAAAAGAAACTCGCAGCGCTGAATTTTTCCCTGGCTGAGGTCAACCAATTCATCGAAAGCGGCGAACCCACGGCGGAGCTTAAATCCATTCTCGACAATCTCGCCGCGCGCGGCATGAGCGAATTCGTCAAGGTGGATTACCATGTGATTCGCGGTCTGGCGTATTACACGGGCGTCGTTTTCGAAGCCTTCGACCGCAAGGGCGAATTCCGCGCCATTGCCGGTGGCGGCCGTTACGACAACCTCATCAAGCTCCTCAGCAACGGCAAGGTGAACCTCCCGGCGCTTGGGTTCGGCATGGGCGACGTCGTTTTGCTTGAACTCTTGAAGGCCCGCGGGCTGTTGCCGAAATTCGACACGAACGTGGATGTGTTCGTGCTCGTCGAGGATGAAGGATTGCGTCCACAATCGCTGAAACTGGTGCAGGAGCTTCGCGCAGGCGGATTTGCCGTGGAATATTCGCTCACTCCGGCGAAGGCGGACAAGCAATTCAAGCGCGCGCAGGAATTGAAAGCGGCCTTCACAGTGAAGCTCGACAACGATGCTTACGCCCGTATCCGCAACTCAAAGACGCGGACGGAACTCGTGGCCGGCGCGAGCGATGTAAAGAATCATTTGGCGAAGGCTTGAGAAACTTTTGCCACAGTCGCAGAGAGAGGAAACTGAAATCGGAAGGCAAAAGTCCGAACTCAGGTACGAGGCCAGATTCCACATTTCCGTTCTCTACCTTCCGGACCCACCTCTGCGTGCTCTGTGCCTCTGCGGCAAACCTCCTTTCCCAAATTTGCACAAAAAAAGTTGGTGCTAATCCGGTGAGTGCGTGATAGATTCCGGTACCGGTAGAAAACCGGTCACGGCCATGAACGGGCGCAATCAAATCCTTCCACGGGAAAGCGCGAAGCAAACGCCGGGTGGCGCCATGCTTTTCAAGCGAGATTTGCGCCACAAACACAGGAGACAACCGCATGATTCCCACCGGCTCCATTAACGAAATCCTCGATCACAAAGGCTCAAATGTCTGGACGATTGAACCCGGCGCCACCGTTTTCGAAGCCATCCAGATGATGGCCGATAAAAACATCGGCGCGGTGCTCGTCACCGAACGGGACAAACTCATTGGCATCATTTCGGAACGCGACTATACCCGTAAAGTTGCGCTCAAAGGCAAATCCTCGAAGGAATTGCACGTGCGCGAAATCATTCCCGACCGCGTTTTCAGCGTCACGCCGCAACATACCATTGAAGAATGCATGAGGCTGATGACGGAACGCCGCGTACGGCATTTGCCGGTTCTTAACGGCGAAAAAATCGTCGGCGTCATCTCCATCGGCGACCTGGTGAACTGGATCATCAGCGCGCAAAGCACGACGATTAGCCAGTTGGAAACTTATATCACCGGCGTCCCGGGCTGAAATCAGGAGCGATTGCGCGTCAGCATCACCGAGACGTAGCGCGCCTGCGGAATGGGGAATTTCTTGACCTCCACGGTCACGGTTTCGGGTCGAAACTTCACGATGATGAAGTCAGCGATATTCGCCACCAGTTTTTCCAGCAATTTCCAATTGCGGCCCTGGCCGTATTTCAACAACTCCTGCGCGATGTCGAAATAATTGATGGTCTTTTCGAGACGATCGCTGAGCGAGGCGGTCGAAAAGTCCACGTCCATTTCAACGGTAACAAGCAGGCGCTGCGACTTGGCGCGTTCCTCATCGGTCACACCCACCTGGTAGAATACTTCAAGATCGACAATGCTGATTCGAGACATGGTTAGTTTTTCGCCGTCCGTTTTCCCTGGACGGCTTGCAATAGTTTCCGTGTTGGTTGATTGATTTCCATTTGGAGCGCTGCCTCCATCGTGACCCAGCGAAATTCGCGCGCCTCCTCATTCAAGCGCACGCGTGGTTCACCTTGGCAACGGCAGGTGTAGTTGAGCAGGAGAAAATGCGCGTCGCGGTAAAACTCCTTCGAATGAATGCAGTCCTGCACGAGAACAAACTGGATGTCTTCGACCTCCAGGTCTGTTTCCTCCTTAATCTCGCGGCGTAACGCGTCCTCTGAAGGCTCGCCCCATTTTATTTTTCCGCCCGGGATGCCCCAGAGATCAGACCATTTGTGAGTGCGAATCATCAGCACCTCGCCGGCGGAATTGAAAATCAACGCGCCGACTGTGGAAATAGGCGGATGAGTTTCCTCGACCTGTTTGGCGTCTGGTTTAAGATTCAGCCCATTTTGCTCAAGGATCTGCCGCAATTCGCCCAGGTGCTCGACAATGAGCTCCGGCTTTGCCGCGCGCAATTGCGTCAGTGTGTTATAACCGGTCAGCACCGCGCACGAATGCACTCCTCCGTGACGCGCAGTCTCGATGTCGTGCTGCATATCGCCGATGAAAAGCGTTTCGTCGGGCTTCAATTTATTTTCAGCGAGGATGTCGTGGATTCTTTTCTGTTTGTCCCAGACGCCGAGATAGGGTTTATCGAGATATTTTCCAAAACCGGTCACGGCAGCCTGCACGGCAAAATGATCCTCATGCACGGCGCTCAAGAGAAAGGTGCGAAGTTTGTGCTCGCGGCAGAATTCAAGGAACTGGCGTGCGTGCGGAAGTTCGCAGACTGAATCCTGTGCCTGTTTGAACTCGCTGTGAAACCAGGTCTCCAACTGCGGCAGCGGCACGTGCGGCGTGTGTTTATCGTAAAACGAGGTGAACGGGAGGCAAAACTCCGCGCGAAATTGTTCGAGCGACATTTCCGCGCGCTCCGATTGCGCCAAAACATAATTCGTGGCCTTCCACACGGCCGGCAAATCATCCACGAGCGTCCCGGACCAATCGAAGATAATATTCCGAATCACGCCGCAAATTAACCGTCGTCAGGCAAAGACACAAAGCAAACTTTTTAGGCTGCGTTAAACTCAGTAGCGGCCGGACGTCTCGCCCGTGCGAACCGAAACGCACGGGCAAGATGCCCGTGCCACTAGGTTCACGTCCGATTAACTCGAAATTGTGAGCCGAAATTTTCCCGAATGAGTGGGCGGCAACAAGTTTGCGGCTTCAGTCTGAATTCGACCGCGCGTGCCAAGTAACGATTTCAGTTTCGAGATCAGGCTATTCATTTCCGCACCGCTGGGACCTACGCCGTCCGTAATGAATCTCAGTTTGCCGCTGCCATCGGCGAGTTGACGAAATTCGTAGTGAGCGATGCCACTGACTTCGCGAAAACATTCGTCCACTTGCAGCGTGGTAATGCGCGCGCAATCATTGCGGCACAAAGTGTCCCGCGAACGCCCGTGAACGCGGTAAGCCGGTCGATACGGATCTTCGTCGCGCTGCACCAAATCACCGATGCCATAACGCAGCAGCGGCATCAAATCATTGCTCAACGTAGTAACAGCGAGATTGCCGATGCCGAATTCATCCGGATCGACCACTTCGAAAAAAGCCGTTCCCAAGCTCGGCCGCATCTGACCGTGCTCATCTTCCATGAGCAGGTGGCCGGTTTCCGTAGAACCATAAAGATTAAATACCGGCACGCCAAAAACCCGTTCCAGGATTCGCCGATGCACCACGCTCACAAACTCGTAGCTGCACAAAATAAACCGCAGCGATGGAAGGCGGATGCCATATTGTTCGCAGTGCAGCGCGAAACGCACGCCGTGGACCGGCGAGACATCAAGGAATTGTGGCGACCACTCGACAATTTCAGCGGCCATGCGATCCAATTCAGCGCGGCTGAGAACGAACGGAATGCGAGCCAGATTTACAAATCGGGTCGAACCGAAAGTGCGTTGCGCGACAGATTGCCAACCGACGGGACAGGACTTGCCGTTACAAGCGGGCGTGGTGATCGTGGCCCGCCGCGCGCTCGGATTTTCATCCAGGACCCGGGCGACGAACGCATTGAGCCGCAAGGCACGTTCCTCCTGCTCGTCCCACCAACCGCGGCGAAACAGCACCGGCGTCCGTTCCTCGGAAGTTCCCGAGGTGTGCTCGAGTTCAACCAAATCCCGGTCAAGCAAGGATTTCAATTCGGCATCCGACGAGAGGAAATTCCGCGGAAATCCTTCGCGCATGTCGCGTTTGGTGAGTAGTGGGAACCGCGAGAATTGCTGCGGGGCCTCTCCGAATCGCGCACGGTAAAGCGGCACCTCCCGCCAGCGCGGATAGAGTTCTTTCAGCCGCGCCGATTGGGCGGTCTCACGAATGAGTTCAGGCGTCGCCAACATTGCCGTCAATATGAAGCACGAAATTAACCAAGAGTTCCACTGAATAACTGAGCCGTCAAATCGAGGCGGCAATTCTCATGGCTGAAAAAAGTTGGGCGTTCCTGAAATTGGATGTAAGGTATCGCGCTGACCCACGACACACCTAGCAGAGCGGGCGTCCATTGACGACTCCGTTCTTACAGTAAACAACAACTCCGTTGTAACGAAGGCAATACTATGAATCGCACCGCAAGAGCGTTAATCATCACCGCCGCCATGACCGGCCTCGTCGCCGGCACGGCCCTTAGCATCACCGGCTGCTCCAGCAACGCCGGCACGTCCGCGTCCGGCTCCAGCATGGACAAGCACGATTGCAAAGGCCAAAACAGCTGCAAAGGCCAGGGTAATTGCAGCGCAGGCGATAACGGCTGCAAAGGAAAGAACAGTTGCAAAGGCAAAGGCGGCTGCAAAGCCGCGTGATGATCGCCGGACGGAGGCCCGACCGCCGGCTGGCAAAGGCGGCGGTTGGCCTTCGCTCCCCTTCCCTTTCTTCGTTGCACTATGCCTGCCAATACTTTCAACGGCCTGACCGATTACGGAATCGGTATCGGACTGCGGGTCCCGCATTACGATCACATCCTCACGGAGAAGCCGACCGTCGATTGGTTTGAGATCATCTCGGAGAATTTCATGGTGGACGGCGGACGTCCCCTGAAGGTGCTGGACCAAATCCTGGAACAATACCGGGTGGTGCAGCACGGTGTGTCCACTTATTTCGGCTCGGCAGAACCGCTGAACCGCGAGCACCTGAAAAAGCTCAAGCGCCTCGTCAAACGCACCAATACTCCCTGGCTTTCGGATCATCTGTGCTGGGGCAGCGTCGATGGCCGTTACACGCACGACCTTTTGCCGATGCCTTATACGTTTGCCGCCGCAAAGGTAACGGCGCGGAAGATTCGTGAAGCGCGGGATTTTCTTGAGGTGCCGATCGCGGTGGAAAATGTGAGCAGCTACGCGGAATTTCACGTTTCGGAAATGACCGAGTGGGAATTTCTGGCGGAAGTGGTGGAACTGGCGGACTGCGGCATTTTACTGGACGTGAACAACATTTACGTGTCCTCGCAAAACCACAATTTCAATCCCTACGATTATTTGAATTTTATTCCCGCCGAACGAGTGGCGCAATTTCACATCGCCGGCCACTCGAAATATGAGCGGTTTATCCTGGACACCCACGATCATTCGGTGATTGATCCGGTTTGGAAATTGTATGCCCACGCAATCGCGCGCACCGGCAAAACGGCCACGCTGCTGGAGTGGGACGCGCGGATTCCGTCGTTCGACGAAGTCCACAACGAAGCCCTTAAAGCCAATCGCTACATTGAAGCTCTCGAAGACAAAACCGCCGCCGCGTAAACGCCAGACTGCCCGCGAATTTTTGGAATTGCAGCGGCTCATGGCGGGCACTGTGATGCAGCCATTGACGGCGGAGGGCGATATGCGCCCGCGCTGGCGCGATGGTCAGGCGATGAAAAAGGTCGCGTCGAGTTTCATTAAACCCAATGATCGCCTGACATCGTTCGAGCGCCTCGAAATTTACAACCGCCAGTATTGGTATCGCATCAAGGATTGCTTTTTCGAGGATTACCCAGGCCTGCAGGCCATTCTCGGCGAGGATCGTTTCGAACGCCTGGCGTTGGCATATTTGAGGGAGTGTCCTTCGGAGTCGTACACGCTGCGCAATCTCGGCGGCCGGTTGGTGAAATTTCTGGAAGCAAATCCGCGCTGGACGCGGCCCCTGCAAAAACCCGCGCGCGACATGGCCCGCCTGGAATGGGCACACATCGAAGCATTCGACAACCCAGCCAAACCGCGATGGGAGGTGGATTCGTTGCTGGGCGCCGATCCGTCGGCGATTCGGCTGACGTTGCAGCCACATTTAACGCTGCTGCAACTCGGCTATGAGTTGGACGATTTTTTAATCAAGCTCAAGCATGGCGACGGGCTTCGCAGCGAGGCGAGCAATGCCATCACGAAACGCCGCACCAAAAATCAACGCCGGCTCAAACGACAGTTGCGCCCAAAGACCATTTTCGTTGCGGTGCATCGCCATGAGGACAGCGTTTATTACAAACGATTGCAGCCAGGCCAGTTTCGCCTCCTGTCCTCCTTCCAAAGCGGCGCGACGGTGGCTGAAGCTTTTGAGACATTGGTGAAATTTTCCGAGTCGGACGTGAGCCAGATTAAAAATTGGTTCGAAACCTGGGCCGCTCTCGGCTGGTTTTGTAAACCTGAGTAGCACCAAACTTTTTTTGAATGCAAACTGCCGCTGCTGTTCACAATCAAACTCCGTGCAATCTTTGTATGATCAGCCTATTCCAACGCTTCTATAGAGGACTCATCAAAGTCGCCTCCCTGTTGCAATCACCGCTGTTGCTGGCCGTCCGGCTGTATTGGGGTTGGCAATTCTTCCAGACCGGCAAGGGCAAACTGATGAATCACGAGAAAGTGACGGAGTTTTTTCAGTCACTGCACATCCCGTTACCGTCCTTCAACGCCTACCTGACCGGAAGCACCGAGTGTATCGGCGGGTTGCTCCTCTTGATCGGCCTCGGCTCGCGGCTCGTTTCCCTGCCGCTCATCTTCCTCCTGACCATCGTCTATGTAACGGCGGAATCCGATTCGCTGAAACACATTTTCGACGACCCCGACAAATTCACCGGAGCGACGCCATTTTTGTTCCTGATGGCCTGCCTGATAGTTCTAGCCTTTGGACCCGGCAAGTTTTCCGTGGATTGGCCGTTGTCGAAAAAATTTGCCGCCCGAAAAAACATTTCCCAAGCCTGACCAACTCCTGAAAAATCTTCTCCTCGCGATTTCGTGCCTGGCGGTTGCGGGATGCGCCTCGCGCAAACCGGCAGCGGTGGGACAGGTCATCCAAATCGGGTCGAGTTCCATCCGCGTCGAAACTGCTCCGGACCTGCCACTTCCACGCGCGGCGATCATTGAATGGGTCCATCGCGGGGCGGTCGCGGTGACAACCTACCTGGGACGGTTTCCGGTAAAAGAGTTGGTGGTGAGAGTGCACAGCGGCGGGTGGGAGCCGGTGGGCGGCGGCGTCACTCACGGCGCGTCGAGCATCGACGTGCGCCTAGGCCGGTCCGCGCGCGCGCGGGATTTGAAAAATGACTGGGTGATGACGCATGAAATGTTTCACCTCGCTTTTCCCACATTGAACCGCCGGTATTCGTGGATGATGGAAGGGCTTTCCGATTATTTGGAGCCGGTGGCGCGCGCCCGCGCGGGACAATGGAGCGCCCAGGATGCCTGGCGTGAATTCGTGGAGGGCCTGCCGCAAGGCCTGCCCGAACCCGGCGATGGCGTGCTGGATGGTTCGTCGCGGCGCGAGCGAATTTATTGGGGCGGCAATATCTACTGGCTGCTCGTGGATGCCTCGATCCGCGCGCAAACCAATAACCGGCGCGGCCTCGAAGACGCCATCCGCGCCATTCTCGCAGCGGGCGGCAATGGCGGGGCGGATTGGCCCATCGACCGCGTTCTAGCGATTGGCGACAAGGCAACCGGAACGACCGTGCTCAAGGATTTATACGAGCAGTTAGGTCCGCAACCGGGCCACGTCGACCTCGATGCGCTTTGGAAAAAGCTCGGCGTGCAATATTCCGATGGAAATATTCATTTCGACGATCGTGCGCCCTGGTCCAAATATCGAACTGCGATTACTGCCCGAAGTCCAGCCTCAGGAGATGTCATTCACGAGCACGATTCGATAGCGCGCTTTGCCCGAGCGCAGGCGCTCTAATGCGTCGTTGACCTTCGACATGGGAAACATCTCGGTGATGGGCGCGATGGAATGACGCGCGCTGAATTCCAGCATATAATCAATCGCTGTCGGACTTCCCGATGGTGAGCCAGCCACGGACTTCTGCCCGGCAATCAAGCCGAAGGCGGGCACCTCCAATGGTTTAAGGACGGCGCCAACATTGTGCAGGCGGCCCTTGGGCGCGAGTGTATTCAACAAACCATCGACATCCAAAGGCGCGTTGATGGTGGAAATGATGAGGTCCAGGCTACGGGAAAGTTTTTTCAGCGCGCCATCGACCTTCGTGTTATGGACGTGATGAGCGCCTAGTTTTCGGGCCTCCGCTTCCTTGCTGTCACTGGTGGTAAAGGCGTGGACTTCGCAACCCCATTTGTTGGCAAATTGAAGCGCCATGTGCCCCAACCCGCCAATGCCAATAACTCCCACTCGTGCGGTGGACGGCACGTTGTGGATCAGGAACGGCGCGAACACCGTGACACCACCGCACAAGAGTGGACCGGTTTTCGCCAAGTCCAGGGCATCCGGCAAAGGCCGCGCCCAAGTCCACTGCGCTCGAACGCGATCGGCAAAACCACCATGCCGCCCAACAATGGTACCTTGGGCCGTGGCACAAAGATGGTGATCTCCGGAAAGGCATTCGTGGCAGGCGAGACAACTATTAGCCGTCCAACCGACCCCGACACGCTGGCCGATTTTAAGCCCCTTGGCCTCCTCGCCCAGCGCGACGACCGTGCCGGTCACTTCGTGCCCCGGCACGAACGGATATTTCGACATGGCCCACTCGTTGTCGAGCATGGAGAGATCGGAGTGACAAAGGCCGCAATGCGAAACCTTGATCTCAACTTCTTCCGGACCGATATCGCCGGGATCGAAACTGAACGGTTGAAGGGAGCCATGAGCCGCCGTGGCTGCGTAAGCGTTAAATTTTGGCATATAATTATTTGTTAATTTGTTTGAGCATCCAAGTTTCTCCGTATATTCGATTTTTAACTCGATTGGAAACCGTCGACATCAATGATGGCTTGGGCAAAGGCCTGGGGCGTTTCTTGAGGCAGATTGTGCCCCACGCCGCCAGTGATGGTCCGGTGCGCATATTTGCCGGAAAATTTCTTCCGATACGATGCAGGTTCTGGATGCGGAGCGCCATTGGCATCACCTTCCATGGTGATCGTGGGGACGGTGATGACCGGCCCTTCGGCCAATCGCTTTTCCAAATCGTCGTATTGCGGCTCACCGGCGGCCAGATCCAGTCGCCAACGGTAATTATGAATCACGATGGCAACATGATCCGGGTTGTCGAATGACACTGCGCTGCGAGCAAAAGTGGCATCATCAAATTCCCACTTCGGCGAGGCCGTTTGCCAGATGAGTTTTGCAAAATCGCGCCGATATTTGTCATAGCCAGCCCGGCCGCGTTCCGTGGCAAAATAAAATTGATACCACCACGCGAGTTCCCCCCTTGGCGGCAACGGCAGCTTGTTGGTTTCCTGACTCCCAATCGAATAGCCGCTCACCGAGACCATGCCTTTGCAGCGCTCTGGCCAGAGCGCGCCGATGATATTGGCCGTCCGCGCTCCCCAATCGAAACCTCCCACGATCGCCTTCGGAATCTTGAGCGCGTCCATCAAAGCAATGATGTCCGCGGCGACCACCGCTTGCTGGCCATTTCGCGGCGTTTCGCTGGAAAGAAAGCGCGTCGCGCCATAGCCACGCAGGTACGGGACAATCACCCGGTAGCCCGCTGTTGCCAGCAAAGAGGCGACATCGACGAAACTATAAATATCGTACGGCCACCCGTGCAGAAGGATTGCTGGAGTGCCATCAGCTGGGCCGGCTTCTGCGTAACCCACATTCAAGACACCCGCATCGATTTGCTTTAGTGAGGCGAACGATGTGTTCGTTCGCGGTTTTGTCGCGGGCAAGTCCGCCGCGCGGAGCACCCCAAGCTCGGTGGCGGCAATGGCCATCGCCGTATTACGTAAAAAGCGGCGGCGAGGGAATTTGATTACCGCGGGCATTTGAGGCAAATGCATTTTGGGCTTCATAACATCAATACTTATCGGGGAGAGGAGCGGCGCATCGGTTCAATTTCAAAAATGGTGTCGACAATTACGGACGCGCCGATGGGCAGGCTCTGCACGCCGTAAACCAATCGGACATGGCCGGCTTCCCGCCCGAAAATTTGCACGAACAAATCCGAGGCTCCATCCGCCACCGCCGCGTGTTCGGTGAACTGTTCGGTCGTCGCAATCAAGACAGTTAACTTGACGAGTTTTTTGAGCCGGCCGAGGTCGCCCAGATGTTGCTTCGCGAGGGCGAGCGCGTTGAGTGACGCGATGCGCGCGGCTTCCTGCCCTTCCTTGACTGAAAGTTTTTCACCGAGACGACCAGAAACGGCGAGTTTGTGGTTTACCACCGGCAATGTCCCGCTCAAGAAGAGCAAATTTCCTGCGTCTGAAGACTCGACGTAAGCTCCCAAAGGCGTCGGCGGCGCAGGCAGCACGATTCCGAGTTGGATGAGGCGGAAACTGAGACCGTTGGCCACAGGTTGGTTACCACTTGGCGCCGGCATGTGCTCCTCCATCTATGCGAATATTTTCGCCGTTCACCATCGGCGCCGATTGCAAATAGAACAACGCATCCACGATTTCTGAGATTTGAATCAACCGATTGACCGGATTGAGTTTTTTCAGGAGCTCGTGATCGTCCTTGGCGTGCATCGGTGTGTCGACAACTCCGGGCGAGATCGTATTGAACCGAATGCCGTCGGCCACATATTCCATCGCCAGGGCGCGGCTGAAAGCCGGAATGGTGGACTTCGTGATGACCGGAAGCGCTATGTGGGCGCCAGCCAATGGTTGATCGGTCAAAACGGTCGAGATGCTCACGACATGCCCGGACTTTTGTTTCCGCATCTGCGCAACCGCCTGTTGCGTCACAAAAAAATATCCGCCGACGTTCGTGCCTGTCATCCGTTCAAAATCTTCCGGAGTATATTCGGTGAACGGCTTTGAAATATAGATGCCCGCGCTGTTGACGAGCAGATCAATCCGGCCAAAATGATTCAGGGCCGCATCAGCCACTTTTACGGCTGTTTCCCTCTTTCCGATGTCACCGTCCACCAGCACCAGTTCTGGGGACGGTTTTAAATCCTTTGATTCGCTCGCGGCGCGCGAGTTGGCCACGACAGAATACCCACGCTCCAGCAATGCCCGGGTTATTGCCAACCCGATCCCGCTCGACGCGCCGGTGACGATGGCCACTTGCTTTTCGCCAGAGCGAGCATTCATAGGGTGTGCGGCGGGCCCAGGTACGGGAACTCCGCCAGTAAATCTTTGTGCGGTCCCACTTTATCTCCCGTCACTTTTCCGTTGGTGAGGACTCCCAGGAAATAATCGGAGACGTCGTCATTGAGTGCCCGGCCATTGTCCGGAAATGACGCGGGGCGCGAGGGATCAAAACGAATAAGGTCCGGCAACAGTTTTTCCGCCACCCGCTTTGCGTCTGCCGGAGCGTACCCGCCCGTATGCTCAAGCGAATGCGCGAAGAACGGAATGAAGCTGGCATCATTCGCTGGTTGCCCAGCGAGGTAGGCATCATTCTGGTCGCCGCTAAGAAACGGCGTCTGGCTGGGGCGTGCGCCTCGGTCTGCCTGCACCCATCCTCCGTCCTTCGCCGGGATGACCGTCCGCACCCACAGGCCAACGACCTTAGACCCCAGGACAGAATTCGGCACCTCCAGCACGACGCTGCAAATATCCTTATCGGCAAAGAAATCGTGCTCGGTGAATTGGAAATTGTTCAAGGTGCCCTCAACGTCGAAGAAAAATGGATCACTGCGACGACCCACAAAAATGCGGTAATCGCCGGCTTGCGTCACCTGTGCCTCCCGGCCCGTCGAAACCGGCACTCCCTCCGCAATAATTTTCCCGCGCACCCCCATCCCGGCAGCCTCCGTGCCCTCCGCTCGGCGCAGTGTTGCGATCTGCCCTCCGGCTTTGGAAGGCGCGAAGCTCACCTGATACGCGATATCCGCGACGGCATCGCCGTTCGTATCGATTAAGAGCTCATATAGCGCCTCCAATGCAAACGGCTCGCGAGTGGTCGGCCCCGGCGGGTTCACTCCGACGGACGGGTGAAAGTCCATAATCAGGATGGACTTGTCCGGGGCTCCCGGCTTGGAAAAAGCATACAGATCGGTGAAGTCCAGGCGTGCGTCCCCGCGAGGGAATCCAATATTGGGGCCGGAATAATGATGTGACATAGCTCAGTTCCTTAGTTCTTCAATGTTTGTTTTTTTCAGACCTCGGACGGTCCCTTTGACTAGTGTTCAGTTTTACTACGCACATTGAAGGGATTCTGAAAATAATTATTCAACTCGCCGAACAACCAAATCGATTACTCTGAAGCCTGCCGCACATTTCTGCGCGGCAGGCTCGGTCGAAATTTACTGACTCAACGACGTCACACTGTCGCCGCGCAGTGATTTGAAGGACGCGCGGAGTTCGCTGGAGAAAAACTCCGGCTGCTCCCACGCCGCGAAATGGCCGCCTTTTTCGAGCTTATTGTAGTAGATGAGTCCCGGAAAGGCCCGCTCAGTCCAGCTTCGCGGAGCCGCGTAGATTTCATCCGGATACACACTCACGGCCACCGGAATGGTGACGTTTTTGACATCAAAAAAGGCCAGATTATTTTCCCAATACAGCCGAGCTGAAGAAATCGCCGTGCCGGTCAACCAGTAAAGCGTGATATTATCAAGGATGTCGTCGCGCGTGAGACCTTCGCGCTTTCCATCAAAAACGCGGGCGATGAGTTCGTAACTGCGCACGTCATGATCCAATATCCAACCCGCCAAACCGACGGGTGAGTCCGCAATTGCATACAAAGTCTGCGGTTTGTTTTTCATCTCGGCCGCGTAGCCTACGCCGTGCTTGAAAAAATAGTCCAGTTGGTCCCATGCGTTTCGTTCTTCGGCAGAGAGACCCGATGGTGGCGGATTTCCGAGGCTGAGTGCTTTTGAAATGTCTGCCGGAACCGTCGCGGCCATGTTGACGTGAATGCCGAGCAATTCCGGCGGTGCTTGCAGCGCCATTTGCTCCGTAATCGAATCCCCCCAATCGCCGCCTTGCGCCACGAACTTCGTATATCCCAGGCGTTTCATCAAAACCGTCCAGGCACGAGCGATGTGCTGCGGATCCCAACCGGGCGCAGTCGGCTTGTCGGAGAAGCCGTATCCAGGTATTGAAGGAATCACGACATCGAAGGCGTCCTCAGCGTGTCCGCCATACGCCGTGGGATCCGTGAGCGGCCCGATGATCTTGAGTTGCTCGATGACCGAGCCTGGCCAGCCATGCGTGATAATCACCGGCAATGCATTCGGATGGCGGGACCGGACGTGGATAAAATGAATCTTCAGCCCGTCGATCTCGGTCGTGAATTGCGGCAGGGCGTTCAACTTCGCCTCGCATTTGCGCCAATCGTAATCCGTCGCCCAATAGCGCCCGAGGGCCTGCATCGTCGCGAGTTGCACGCCTTGCGATTCGTCGGTGACAGTTTCCTTGTCTGGCCAGCGGGTGGCGACAACGCGCCTGCGCAGATCCGCAAGTTGCTCGTCCGAAAAGTGGATGTGAAACGGGCGGATGGCGTTGTTTTCTGCCACAACGAGCGCTGCCGCATCGGTAGCCCGGGCGGGCGGAGTCAGAGTTGATGCAATCATAATAGTAAGAAACAAGGTTTTCATATTCGTCTTTGGTCTCGTTGGAATTTCGTTTTCGCAGATATAAATCCGTGCTTCACGGATGATTCATATCTCCATTGGTTCGCAATTCTGTTTATGCACAACAGCGAGAATTTCCCGCGGAACGGTCAACTGAAAAATTCCGGCTGTCGCATATTGAATCGGCGCTATTGCGACGATTGTTCATGCTTGGGGATACGCCACTGACTCGAAATGTGAAAACGAAGCGCGACTTAATTGAAACCGTTTATCCGGCTGCGAGCATAATTGTTAATTATAGTCAGCCAAGAAACGTGGTATTTCTGCAATGCGCCGACAGTGTGGCATTATTGACGCATGACAAATTTATTGAAGACCAACAGCCCGGCCAAAGACGCCGACATGCCTTCGACGAAACAGGAGAAGATGCAGGTTGGCGTGGATAGTTTCGCCGCGCGTTTTTCAGAGGACGGCACCGAACCAAAAATCACCGCGTCGGACAGCATCCGCCAACTCGTTGAGCGAATTGAATTGGCGGACCAGGCGGGTCTGGATGTGTTCGGCGTCGGAGAACATCATCGTCGCGAATTTCTCGATTCCGCGCCGGCGGTCATTCTCGCAGCCGGGGCCGCCCGGACAAAACGAATCCGTCTCACCAGCGCCGTGACCGTCTTGAGCGCCGCCGATCCCGTGCGTGTCTTCCAGAATTTTGCCACTCTCGACCTGCTCTCACAAGGCCGCGCCGAAATGGTGGTCGGCCGCGGTTCCTTCATCGAGTCCTTTCCCTTGTTTGGTTTGCAACTCGAAGATTACGATTCGTTGTTTGCGGAAAAATTGGACCTGCTGCTCAAGCTGCGTGAAAACGAATTCGTCCATTGGTCCGGCAAATATCGCCCGGAACTCACCGGCCAGGGCGTTTATCCGCGGCCGATGCAGAATCCGCTGCCGATCTGGCTGGGCGTGGGCGGCACGCCGGAATCTTTCGCCCGGGCCGGTATGCTCGGTTTGCCGTTGATGGTCGCCATCATTGGCGGCGAAACACGGCGGTTCCGTCCGCTCATCGATATTTATCGCGAGTATGGCCAGCGCGCCGGTCACGCACCTGAGAAACTCAAGGTGGGTGTCCATTCGTTGGGCTACGTCGCCGAAACAACTGAACAGGCGATTGAAGATTTTTTCCCCGGTTACGCCAAATCGGTCACTCGCATCGGCAAAGAGCGCGGCTGGCCGCCCGTCACGCGCGCTCAATTCGACGCCGGGGTAGGCAAGCATGGCGCGCTGCTGGTCGGCGGTCCGGAAGAGGTCACCGAAAAAATTCTTCGTCACAGTGAAGCGTTGGGTGGCATTTCGCGGATCACGTTTCACATGGACGTGGGAGAATGGCGGCAGCCGAAGCTCTTGCGCGCGATTGAATTGCTGGGAGCCAAAGTCGCGCCCGCATTGCGAGCGGCAGCTTCCTGAACGATTCCGCCCCCGGTCCGCGACGGGGATTCGGAGCGACTTTTTCGAAAATTGAAAGCTCAATTTTTTGACATTTCATGCGAGTGACTTCATCGGCCCAAAATAGGATGATGTTCATGAATAGCTCGATCAATGCGACGCGGTATTTTAAAACCGAATCGTTCCTATAACTGTCGACGCAGAACCGGCAAAATCGACCAGGCTTTCGCCCGGTTACAAACTTCGACCACGAATTTGCATTGAAATCGCACCCCTCCAGGTCCCGGCAGAAAGCTCCGGCCTCAAAGCGCCGTCTGCTGTGCTTACGAATCACCGCATTTTTGTTGCCCTTCGCGATAGTGGGAATCATCGAGGTGGCGCTTCGGCTCGGGAGCTATGGATTTGATCCTCATTTTTTCCGATCGCTCAAAATTGGCGGTGAAGATTACTTCGTTCAGAACGACGCATTCAGCTACCGCTTTTTCCCGCCCGAAAACTCGCGGAACCCTGGCGTGTTGCGGATGAAAGCCGTCAAGCCGCCGGGCACCTTCCGGATTTTCATTTTTGGCGAATCCGCCGCCATGGGCGATCCCGAGCCTTCTTACGGACCGGCCCGCTGCATGGAAGCGCAATTGCGCGCAAAATTTCCCGACCGAAAATTCGAGGTTATCAATGTCGCCTTCACGGCCATTAATTCGCACGTGATTTTGCCCATCGCGCGGGAATGCGCCCGGCATGACGGCGACCTGTGGATAATCTACATGGGCAACAACGAAATGGTCGGCCCCTATGGCGCCGCCACGGTTTTCGGGCGGCGTGCGCCGCCGCTCCCCTATGTGAGGTTCGTCACCGCCGTTCAAGCGACGCGCATCGGGCAGCTTTCCGTCGCTTTGGCTCGCAAGCTTCACGGCAGCGGGGAGAAATTGTCATCCTGGGGCGGCATGCAAATGTTTTTGCAAAATCAAATCGCTCCGGACTCTGCGCTCAAAAAGAACGTCTATTTCAATTTTCAAAAAAACCTGGACGATATCGTGCAGGCCGGTCTCGGTTCCGGCGCGAAAATCCTCCTGAACACGGTGGCCGTCAACCTTCGCGACTGTCCGCCGTTCGCTTCGTCGGCAAACACAAATCTTACGCCCGCCGATCGCGTGCAGTTCGAACAATTGTTTACCAATGCCTTACAGGCGGAATCCAGCGGCGACCTGGCCGGGGCTGAAAAAGATTACGCGCAAGCCGCGCGAATAAATGGAACAGTTGCGGAGTTGCAATATCGCTGGGGCGAATGCCTGCGGGCGCAAACCAATTTTTCCGCCGCCCGCGAACATCTGCAACTTGCCTGCGATGACGACGCTTCGCCGTTCCGCACTGATTCGCGGCTGAACGCAATCATTCGCGGCGAGACCGAAAAAAAGCCGACTGATAGGTTGGTCATGCTCGACGCCGCAAAGACTCTCGCCGCCTATAACTCGGACGATCTGTGCGGTGACGAGACTTTCCACGAACACGTGCATTTCGATTTCACCGGCAGTTTCCGGCTCGGGCTGGCCTGGGCGCAGCAAGTCGAAAAGATGCTCCCAACCGAAACGAAACGCCCCAGCGACTGGCTTACGCAGGAGCAATGCGATCAGGCTCTCGGATTGTCCGACTGGAACCGTGTCGCGGTCTGGGAACACATGGCGGGACGATTGTCGGTTCCGCCCTTCGCGGATCAAACCGGCAACAATAATCGCGTCGCAGCCTTACAGATGAGGGTGCGCACGCTGCGTTCGCACATGGACACCAACGACGCCGCGCAGGCCCGCGAGAATTTTCAGCAGCAACTTGCCCGAACGCCGGACGATTTTTTCCTGCGCGAGAATTATGCGCTGTTTTTGCAATCCGGTGGCGATGCACCCTCCGCCATCGCCGAATGCCGGCGCGTCCACGATTTGATTCCGCACGACTACGTCCCGTATTTTCAGCTTGGCCGATTGCTCGGCGGGCAGGGCCAATACACCGAGGCGGAAACAGATTTCCGCACCGCTCTCAAAATTCATCCTGCACTCACGGAAGGCTGGTTTGAGTTGGGGAATATGCTCGCCGCGCAGCAACGGTTTTCCGAGGCATTGGATAGTTACGCCGTCGCGCGCGATCAACGACCCCAGGACGGCCAGACGATTTTTCGCATGGGAGAAGTTTATGCGCTGATGCATCGTCCGGTGGACGCGCTGCGCTCTTTTCGCGAAGCGGCGAAATTAACTCCTGCCGATTGGGAAATTCATTTTCAACTCGGCGGCGCATTGGATGAAGCGCAGCAGGAAGACGAAGCGCTGGCGGAATTTTCCGCGGCGGCTCGTCTTAATCCCGTTTCCTCACGAACGCATTTCAATTACGGCGTGCTGTTAGCCAAAAAGAGCAGGCTCGATGAAGCCCGCCAGGAGTTTTCCGAGTCTCTGCGGCTCGAACCCAATTACCAAAATGCGCGCGACGCCCTCGTCAAAGTGCAAATGTTGTTGCAACATCGAAACGGAAATCCACCGGCATCACCCACAAACCCCTGAACTCTCATCCTATGTGGTCACTATTCAAGGAATTCCTGAGATTCTGCCGCCGCGAGAAGAAATGGTGGCTCATCCCGTTGATAAGCCTGCTCGTGCTACTCGGAATCATCCTGATTTTCACCGCCGGCTCCGGCATCTCCTGGGCCTTGTATCCGCATTAGATCATGTCGATGACGGATTTTTGACATCACAATTTGAGCACGCGCCGAAATAAATCGGGACGAAAAGAAAAAGCTGGTTTCGCGAAAGCTGCGGCACCGGCCCCCACCGGCCCCCTGCTCTCCTGCCACAGATGGTTGTTCCGGTTTTTCGCGCTTGTAGCTGTGCCGGTTATTCTGCTGGTAGGGTTGGAATTAATTTTGCGGCTGGCCGGTTACGGTTATTCGACCGGGTTCTTTCAAAACATTCGCGTCGGCGACAAGGATTACCTAGTGAACAATGAGGATTTTGGCCGCAGATTTTTTCCTCCGCAACTAATGCGCTGGCCGGGTCCGGTGATGTTTGAGGCTAAAAAGCCCGCGAACACTTTTCGCATTTTCATACTCGGCGAATCAGCCGCGCGCGGCGAGCCGGAACCAGCCTGCGCCGCTTCGCGTTACCTCGAGGCCCTGCTCGACGAGCGCTTTCCCAATACCCATTTCGAGGTGATTAATCTCGGCATCACGGCGATTGATTCGCACGTCATTCTTCCCATCGCCCGCGACTGCGCCGGCGCGAACGGCGATCTGTGGATCATTTACATGGGCAATAATGAAATGGTCGGACCATTCGGCGCCGCGACGGTTTTTGGCACGAAAGCGCCGTCGGTCGGATTGGTTCGGCTGAATCTTGCGCTGAAAAATCTGCGCCTGGGTCAATTGCTACTCGATGTGGCCAGCCGGTTTGCCAAACACGACGCCAGCGCCTCCTGGGGAGGATTGAATATGTTTGTCGGCAATCAGCTTTCACCAGACGACACCAGCCGCACGGTCGTTTACCGGAATTTCCAGCGCAACCTCGACGACATCGTCCGCGTCGGCCTTGATAGTGGCGCGAAAATCCTGCTAAACACGGTGTCCGTGAATCTCAAGGATTGTCCGCCTTTCGCCTCGCTGACAAATAATACCCTCGCAGCCAGCGACGCTGCGCAATTTCAAAAATTGTTTTCCGAAGGATGCCGCGCAGAGGAACAAAATGATTTTCCCGGCGCGGCTGAGAAATTTGAGGCCGCCGCAAAACTGGACCCGCAATTTGCGGAGTTGCAGTTCCGTTGGGCGGAGTGCCTCGCGCAAACAGGAAACGCCTCGACCGCGCGCGAACACTTTCAGCAGGCTGGTGATGACGACGCCCTGCCATTTCGCGCGGATTCGCACATCAACGGAATCGTTGCTGCCGCGGGGAAAAAATTCGCTGGCGACAGAATGGCATTCTTTGATGCCTTGGCGGCGCTCGCGGCGGAAACGACGAATGAAGTTTGCGGACAGGAAACATTTTTTGAGCACGTTCATTTCAACATCGACGGCAATTTCCGTCTTGGCCGGTTCTGGGCCGCGCAGATGGAAAAGGTCCTGCCGCAGGAAATTTTGCGGAACGCCGCGACAAACGGTTGGGCCAGCCAGACCGCGTGCGAACGCCGCCTCGGGTTCACGGATGCGAATCGCTGCGCCATAATTCAGGAGATGATCGGACGACTCGGTCGTCCGCCCTTTAACAACCAATTGAATAATGCCGCCCGGCTGCGAAGCCTGCGGGAGCAAGCGGCGGCGCAATGCCATCCAATGGCGGCGCAGGCGGCGATGAAGATATATCGGTCAGCCATTCAGCGCACGCCCGCGGATTTTTTATTATACAAAAATTTCGCCGAATATTTGGAATCCACCGGCGACTTGCAACAGGCCCTGGTTCAATGGCAGAAGGTCTGCGAATTGTTGCCCCATTACTGCGACGGATTTCATCAGGTCGGACGATTGCTCAACGACCTGGGGCGCTGGGATCAAGCGGAAGCACCATTGAGAAAAGCTCTGGCGCTGCGCCCTCAATTAACCGAAGCCTGGTACGAAATGGGGATTGCCTATTTTGGCCGCGGTAATTTTGATCCGGCGCTCCAGGAATTCAAACATGCCGCGCAATTGGAACCGTCCAACGCCACTTATCTCGCCATGGAAGGAAGAGCGTTGTCAAAGTTGCAACGCCGCAGCGAAGCGATTCAACGTTATCGCGAAGCATTGCAGATTCAGCCGAATCTCGTGAAGGTCTGGCTATCGCTCGGTGACGAACTCGTATCGACGAATCAAATCTCGGACGCAAGAGACGCTTACGCGGAAGCGGTTCGATTAGAGCCGGAAAACGCTCTCGCGCACCTGGACCTTGGCGTGATGTTCGCCCGCCTGAATCAGTTTGACGACGCGCTGGAACAATTTGAAGCGACGCTGCGTCTCGATCCGGGAAATCAACCGGCGCGGGATTATTTGAATCGGGTTCAAAACTGGAAGCAGAAGCAGATATTGAACTTAAAATAAATAAGTTCACTTGCCGATGGCACAACCAGCCGAGGGCATTAGTCGCTTGTTTTCTCGGGAATTTCGCCTTTTTTCACCCCTGGAATCATGGTTTCGTCGCGCAATTTTCTCACGTTTTCTCCTGGCACGCAGACCAACAAAACATGCGATGCAACCCATCCAGGTCTTCTGATAATTTTATATCGTATGCCACCGTACGCGCCGTGCCGATTGTTCACTGAAGGTTTCAACTGATCGCGCGGAATGGACGTCATACCAAAAAATAACCCTAGAATGAACCCTGCAAATCAAGTGAAACCCCGGTTCGCGGACGGCCCGTGGAACAGGCGGCTGCAAAGCGACTATATGAAAACAAACTTAACGAAGTATCTCGTGCTGACATTGACGGGACTCTCTGTTTGGGCGATGGGAGCAGTGAGCGCTCGAGCGAACACGCTCATAACCTTCAGCGTCGATATGGCCAATGTGCCCGCGACAAATTTCAATCCGCCCCCGCCCGCCGGCACTGGAACCAACTCGGTCTATGTGTTCGGCACGTTCAACGGTTGGTCCGGCCCGGGCGTGCAGTTAATTCAGCAAGGCACCAGCACCGTCTATACAAACACAGCCAATGACACCAGCGATCCCAACAATGGCACGGTCAATTATCGCTTCAACATCAACGGCAACAATGAAACCACCGCGAGCTATGACAATCGCGCCTCCCGCCTGCCCGTGAACAGCGGCGACAGCCTCGTTTTACCCACGCCTTTTTATGGAGACGTCGGAGCCGGTTCCGTCATCAACGTGACGTTTCAAATGGATATGTCCGAGGAAATTCAACTCGGGCATTTTAATCCGACTACCGACCAACTGGACATTCGGGGCAGCTTCAACGGCTGGAGCAACACCGGCGCTTTCCTCACCAACGATCCGTCCCTCATCGTTACGAATGGCGGCGGAATTCTCACCACCAATGTCTACACTCTTACGATTCCCATTACCCAGGGCGCCCAGGTGCCCGGAATTCCGGCGACAAACGCCGCGATGGAATGGAAGGCCGTTGAAGATCCTTCCGGTGCCTGGGAAAGTCCGCAGTATCCCAATTCCGATGATTCCGGCAATCGTTTCTGGTTCAACAACACGAACCAGGTTTTGCCGATCGTCAGTTACGGCGACCTCCAATTTTCTCCCCTCGCCAACGTCACTCTCAATATCGATATGAGCGGCGTCGTCAAATATGACACGAACTACGTGCCGAACAGCGTCACCGTCTGGGGCACGTTCAACAATTGGGCCAACGGCGTGCAATTGACCAATAACCCGTCCGCGCCGAACCCCAACGTGTTCAGCGGGCCCACCGTCATGCCCGAGGGCACCGCCGTTATTATTCAATATCGTTACACCAACTCCCTCGTCGCCGGAGGCTGGGTTTATGATTACACCGGCGATGCGGTCTATAACAACAATGGCAGGCGAACCATCACCTTGCCGGTCACGACCACCTCCATCGCCACGAATTACCCCGTTGCTCAATTCCTCGACCTGGCGCTGGGCGACTACTTGCCCGTTCCGACACCGGTCCTTTTCACCGTGGATATGACCGGCACGGTTGGTACCGACGCGCACGTTTTCGATCCGGAATCGGACGCAGTCTACATCAATGGCATGTTTGCGAACGGCGGCGGCATTCCCTATCCCCAATCCTGGTATGCCTGGTCAGGCGGCGTCAATCCGGTGAGCGCTCCCGCAGGTTATCAAATGATGCGCGTGGGCACTTCGTCCATCTACACCAATACCATAGTCATTCCCGCGGGAACTCCGGTGGCGATTAGCTACCAATACGGGATCGATCCGGGCAGCATTAACGGCGGTCCGCTGGAGAACGAAGCACCCTCTGGCGCCAATCATTTCCGGGTGATTCGCAGCACTGCTTTGAATCCTTACGTATTGCCCACCGACGTCTTCACCAACCAGCCCTATCTGGAACCGGTTTTCGCTCCGGGAAATCTCTACGAATTCATGGGAACTCCTGGGGGCGGAAATCTCAACGTCGGAACGTCGGTCGGCGGCAATATCCCGATCTCGTGGCTGGGCCGTCCCGGCGCACATTTGCAAATGGCAACTCTGTTGACAGGCCCCTGGCAGGATGTCGCTGGCACCGACGGCACGAATGCGGCGACTGGCACGGTTACGCCTAACGGGCTAATGACCACCACGAATTGGCCGGCTGCTGGCAATACATTCTTCCGACTGGTTAAGCCTTAGTTTGCCCAGATCACCATCCGCCGTGCAAAAACACGGCGGATGGAATTGAAAGATGCCAAGCGAAAAATTGACAATAGCCATGGCGACCAAAACTGCACCTGATCGGCCCGGGTTTACGTTGATAGAACTCCTGGTCGTGATTGCCATCATTGCCATTCTCGCCGCCATGCTGTTGCCCGCGCTCAGCAAGGCCAAGAGCCGTGCGTTGACCGTTTCCTGCATGAACGACAAAAGGCAATTGACCCTCGCCTGGACTATGTATGCGGGAGATAATTCGGACCACGTGGCAATCAACAGCGATTTGCGCAACAATGTCCCGCCGGGATACCTGTATAACGGCCACCCATCCTGGATCACCGGCACGATGGATTGGACGACGTCACAGGCCAATACCAACACCGCCTATCTGGTGGACGATCGCTACTCGTTGCTGGGAGCGTTGGTGGGAAATTCTCTCAAAGTATTCGCCTGTCCCGCCGCAAATTATCTGAGCCCCGCGCAAATTGCCCAGGGTTGGGACCATCGGATGCGCAGCGTGGTCATGAATGCCTCAGTCGGCGAAGGCGCCAAATATCAAAGCCCTAATCCTTTCGGTTGGACGCAATGGTATGTCGCCAAAAAAACCACGGATTTCCACAATCCCGGCCCGAGCGATTGCTGGCTGATTTCTGACGAACATCCGGATAGCGTCGATGATGCGCTGATGTACACGTCCTCGTACGGCACGACGTCTTTTATCGAGTTGCCCGGCAACCAACATGGGGGCTCATGCGGAATTAGTTTTGCCGACGGCCACGCCGAAATGCATAAATGGGTGGATACTGTCATGACCAGCCATCTGGCCGTCACCTACACAACGGCGCAACGAGTGAGTTGCAGCGTATCCGACCGGGATATGCTTTGGCTGGCCCAACGCACGCCTCAAAACTGATTGAACCCGACGCATGGAACCGCGACGCAAAGGATTCACTCTGATTGAACTGCTGGTTGTAATCGCCATCATAGCAATCCTCGCTGCAATGCTGCTGCCGGCGCTGGCCAAGGCCAAATTGAAGGCGCAGGGAATTTCCTGCGTCAACAATCTCAAGCAACTGCAACTGGCGGTCATCATGTACGCCAGCGACAACCAGGAATCCTTTCCCGAAAACCCTGGGGCCGGAACCAGCCTGAATGCGTGGGCGGCCGGCGTGATGACCTGGGACAATTCCATCCAGCCCAATCTTCAAAACACAAACACTTCCCTCCTCGCCAGCGCCGAATTGGGCGCCTATGTTGCTAGAAATCCTGGCGTTTACAAGTGCCCCGCCGACGTCGTGCTGGGCGCATTGGGACCGCGGGTCAGGAGCACCTCCATGAATGGCTTTGTCGGTGACGTCAACGACATCGCCAACCATATCTCGGGCCAAACTCCCGGCTGGAAAAGATTTTTGAAGACGAGCGATGTTACGACCATGGGAACGGCGAACCTGTGGGTTTTGTTGGACGAATGCCCGGACAGCATTAACGATGGTTTCTTCTCCGTACGCATGCAGCCGAACGCCACGGCCAAATGGACCGACGTACCCGCCTCCACCCATAATGGAGCCGGCGGTTTCTCATTTGCCGATGGCCACGCGGAAATTAAAAAATGGTTCGATTCGAACACGAAAGCACCGGTCAGACGTCTGAGTCCGTGCCCGGACAATGAAATGTATTCGCCCGATGACGTAAACTGGATGCAGCAGCGGACGAGCACGAAATGATTCCTCGTATGAAAGAAGTTTGTCGTAAAATTTTCCTCCCGCTCTGGACACTGTGTGTCGCACTTTCATGTCAGAGCATCATCGCTCAGACCCCTGGCGTTGCGCGCACCGCACCCCCGTGGCTGCACGATGGCGTCGTCTACGAACTTTTCCCACGGGATTTTTCGGCGCAGGGAAATTTGAACGGCGTAACCTCCCGGCTCGATCAGTTGAACGATCTTGGCGTCAATGTCATCTGGCTGATGCCCATTCACCCGATTGGAATTGAGAAGCGCAAGGGCTCCTATGGCAGTCCGTATTCCGCGCGCGACTATTACGCGATAAATCCGGATTACGGAGCGAAGGACGATCTGAAGCGCCTGGTGTCCGAGGCGCATAAACGCGGAATAAAAATTATCATCGATGTGGTTCTGCTCCACACCGCCTGGGACAGCGTGCTGATGGCCCACCCGGATTTTTACAAGCACGACGCGAGTGGAAAAATTGTTCCGCCGTTGCCGGAATGGTCCGATGTGGCGGGGCTGAATTTTCAAAATCGGGAGTTGCGCCAATACCTGATCACGATGCTTGGATACTGGGTAAAGGAATTCGATATCGATGGTTTCCGTTGTGATACAGCTTCAATGGTGCCGACGAGTTTTTGGGACGAAGCCCGGACCGCGCTCGCAAAAACCAAACCCGACATCATGATGCTCGCTGAAGCCGACAAGCCGGAACTTCTGACCAATGCCTTCGATATCGATTACGAATGGCCGTTAATGAATATCTTGAGAAAGGTGCTGGAAAAATCCGCTCCCGCTTCTGAAATTCAACGGACCTGGGAAAGCGAGTCGAAGCGATATCCGCAAGGCACGCTGCACCTGAACATGTCTGACAACCACGACCAGGCCCGTTCAGTGTCGCGTTACGGCGTGTCCGGCGCCCTCGCGGCGTCAGCGCTGATTTTCACACTGGACGGAGTCCCGCTCATTTACAACGGCATGGAAGTGGGTGACGGAACTCCTTCCGGCGTTCCTGCCTTGTTCGAAAAAGTTCCCATCGTTTGGGAAGCGAAAGGACGCCCGCCGGTTCGCAATATCTATCAATCACTGATTCATCTTCGCAAACAATACCCGGCGTTCCGCACTGACAATGTACAATGGATTCATAACTCGGATGAAAATCAATTGATCACCTTTTTGCGCACCGACGGCAAAGATGAATTTCTCGTGGCGATTAATCTTTCCAACCGCCCCGCACACGGCGCGCTGGATATGACGAACGAAGATGATTTTGCGCCAGTCGAAATCAGCGGACTGCCAGATCCTGATAATAGCCCGATTTCCGACCTCCATCTGAACGGTTTTGAGTGGCGTATTTTTCATCGCACCGCAAAAATGGCAGCGAAATAAGCTGCGACTTTTGCCGACGGGCGTCTGGAAAGATGCCCGAATCCCGCCATGGCAGGACTGAAAAGCCTGCGCTACGTAGCGCAGACATTCCTGTCTGCGGGTTCTGGGGACTTTCCAGTCCCCAGTTGAGCGCCAGAAAAGGATTGAGCTGGCGGCTCAAAAAGGCGATGAGCAGTGTTGGCAAAACTTTTGCGACTGGCCGACCAAACCTAAAGATGAAGGCAAGCCCCACTCTGCTCTTCACGCTGATTGTCCTGGTGATTTTCACCGGGATCCATTCAAGCCGGGCGGTGCTTTTATGGAGTGACTTGGGCTCCACCCAGGTTCACGACACAGGGGCAGGTGCAGACATCCTCGGCGGCATTCTTCAACGAGACGATTCTTCCAGCAACACGCTTTATTTCAAGTTTCACGTCGATCCCTTGTCCGACGGAACCACCGAGGAATATTTCGCGGCGTTCCAGTTGTTCCAGGGCAATCAAGAACGGCTCGCGGTGGGAAACGCCCTGAAGGCGTGGGCTTACAGCGCGTTTTCGACAGGAGAAAGAGGCGCGTCCAACCAGATGGTCGAATACATCGACTTGAACTCTTCCAATCCCGAACGGCCCGGCCTTGGAACCTCGACGACGTACGAGCTTCCTTACTGGGGAATTGAACGGACGATTGTCTTCAAAGTTCATTACGTACCGGGCGGCAACGACCTCGTGACCGTCTGGCTCAACCCGAATTTGCTTCTGGGCGCCACGGAAGCGAGCCAACCCGAAAGCCTCACCACGCATTTCACGGCAAATGGATCTTTCGATCAAATCCATCTCCGTCACGGCGGCGGCGGAACCGGGTGGATATTCAGCGAGATGGCCATTGCCACTTCCTTTAATGATTTTGTCACCGCCAATGAGTCCGAGAACGGCGGCGAAACGCCGTTCACGTTTCGCTCATGGCAACGCGAGCAAGGTTTGCCCGAGAATTATGTGCGCGCCCTCGCCCAGACGCGCGACGGCTACATCTGGGAAGGCAGTGACGAAGGTGTCAGTTCATTTGACGGCGTAAACTTCTCCTCGCTCGGGCCGCGTGAGGGATTTCAGAGCGGGCCGGTGCGGGTGCTATATGGTGACAGCAAGGGCGCATTGTGGATCGGAAGTGTCGATGCCGGCTTGAGCTGCTGGGAGGATGGCAAGTTACGTAAATTCACGACACGCGACGGGCTGCCGTCCGATTCCATCACGGCGTTGGCCGAAGACGGCGAAGGGCGGCTTTGGGTCGGGACACAGGCCGGTTTGACGGTCCTGCAAAATGGACGACCGGCGGCTTTGCCCGGCGCGGAAATTTTTTCAGGGAAACCCATCGCCGCAATCGCTCGCGACCACAAAGGTTCCATGTGGGTTGGAGTAAGCGGTATCGGAATTTTTTCCTGCCAGAAAAATGAATTCGTTCAATTGCAGGACGCCTCGCTGTCCGCTGTTCTCCAGGACCCGCATTGTTTGTTGGTGGACCAAAAAGGGCGAATCTGGATTGGGGCGGGAAATGCCTACGTACTCTGCCGGGACGGCGATCAATGGCTGCGTTTCGGCATGCCACGGCATGTGGGAATGCCTTACGTCAGTTCCCTGGTGGAAGGTCCGGACGAAACCGTCTGGGCCGGCTCCAAAGGCGAAGGACTTTTTGAATTCAAAGCCGGCAAGCTGGTGGCCATTAATGCGAGCAGCGGTCTGTCGGATAACATGGTCGAAACGCTGTTGATGGATCGCGAAGGCAAGCTCTGGGTCGGCACGCACGGGGGGCTGAACCGCATCTACCCGCGAAAGGTTTCCGTCCTGAACCACAACGACGGCCTGGATTACGGCGGAATCCAGGGGTTGGTCGAAATAAGCCCGGGCCTCATTTGGGCGGCGCAACCCAACGGGATTTATCAGTGGAACGGCGGTGCCTTCCGGCGGTTGATTTTCGCCGGGTTGCCGCCGCAGGCCCGGCAGGGCAGCCCGTTGCTGGCGGACCAGGATGGCAGTTGCTGGGTCGCGGGCGATTCCGGGCTGCTGCATTTTGAAAATCCGCAGACTGCCGAAAGCGAGGCGGTTGCATCCGTGCTGGCCAATCTGAATATCAGCGCGCTCGCGCAGGACAAAAAAAACGGAGAGATCTGGGCCGGCGCCCGCAGCGGCGAGCTTTGGTCTTTTCTCAATGCAAAATGGTCGCCCCACATGAATTTCCCCTGCTGCCACCCCATCACCGGAATCGTGCCCGACGCCAATACCCTTTGGGTTGGCACCGATGGCGAGGGATTATATCGTCTTTATCTGCGGCCAAATTTTGAAGTGGAAAAAGTTCGTGGCCTGCCGAGTGGTTCGATTCGCACCCTGCGTCTGGATGCCCAGGGGACTCTTTGGATCGGCACCGCCGGCGGCGGATTGTCCCGGTTGCAAAACGGACAGATTGCGACTTTTACCGCGCGCGAAGGCCTGCCCGACAACACCATTTCCCAGATCCTCGAAGATGACGACGGCAATCTTTGGCTCGGTGGTAACCGCGGCATCGCCCGCGTAAAAAAACAAGATCTTGATGACCTGGCCGCGCACACAATTCCGGCAGTCTATCCGCAAATTTACGCGCGCGCTGACGGCTTGTTGTCCGAGGAATGCACCAGCGGCTTTTTTCCGGCGGGCTTGAAAACAAAGGCCGGTCCGCTTTGGTTTTCAACCCTGAAAGGCATTGCCGTCATCGACCCGCGCCACGTTGTTAGATCTCCTGCCCCGACAGTCGCGATTGAACAAATCCTGGTCGACGGCGTGCCGGCATCTCCGATTTCCGGCGCGACGAAAGATTCCCATATCGATTCCCTTCGGCTGGCGCCGGGCAAACACACACTTGAGTTTCGTTACACCGGGATCAGCTTTGACGCCCCGGAACGGGTGCGCTTCCGCTTTCGGCTGGAAACGCTGGATCCGAACTGGCTCGAAGCCGGAACGCGCCGCGTGGCCCAATATAGCTTTGTGCCTCCGGGCACTTACCGCTTTCGCGTAATCGCCTGCAACGGCGACGGCATTTGGAATGAACAAGGCGCCAGCCTCGAACTGACGGTGCTTCCGCATTTCTGGCAGACGTGGTGGTTTCGCGGGAGCGCGGCTTTTGCCACAATTATGCTGAGCGTCATCGGCGGCCGCGTGGTCGTGAGACGCCGCTTGCAGCAACGGCTCAAACGGCTGGAACAGGACCGCGCCCTCGAACGGGAACGCACGCGCATCGCCCAGGATTTGCACGATATCATGGGCGCCAAGCTCTGCCGGATTTCCTTCATGAGCGAACACGTGCGGCGGAGCGAGACGATTCCGGCCGCGCTCCAGGAGCACATCCGCTCCATGTCCGACGACTCCCGCGAAGTGCTTCGCTCGCTCGACGAAATCGTGTGGGCGGTCAATCCGGAAAAAGACACGCTGGAACATCTGGTCTTTTACATTGCTCAATACGGTCGGGAGTATTTTCGAAGAACCGGCATCGAATGCGAAACCGTCATTCCGCAGGAATTGCCCGCGCAACCGCTCACCTCCCAATCGCGCCACCATCTTTTCCTGGCCGTTCATGAGGCGTTGACCAATATCCTTAAACACTCGGGAGCCACACAGGCAAAAATCACCATCACCTGCCGGGGCAACGATTTCAAGATCACAGTTTCGGACAATGGGAAGGGTTTTGATCCGTCATCCAATGGACATGGCTCGCCAAGTTCAGAAGACGGTTTTGGCAACGGTTTGGGAAACATGCGAGGGCGGATGACAGAGCTTGGCGGACAATGCCTGTTGGAATCCCGGCCGGGACAAGGAACAACCATTCGGTTTGTGCTTCTTCTAAAAGATTCCGTACGATAAAGAAATGAGGTAACTGATGATTTCCGTATCCATAGTTGATGATGAGAAAAAGCTGTGCGAATCCATCGCCGATTTTTTGAATGGCTCGCCAGGATTTCGCTGCATGAGCATGTATGGCAGCGCGGCGGCGGCGTTGAAACATTTGCCCGCCGACAACCCGGACGTGGTGCTGATGGACATCAACATGGCCGCGATGAACGGGATTGAATGCGTGCGCCGCCTCAAGGTCTTGATGCCGCAAATTCAAATTCTGATGCTCACGGTTTATGATGATACCGAACAAATTTTCAAAGCCCTGGCGGCCGGCGCCACCGGTTATCTGCTGAAACGACACGACCCCGACGAATTGCTGCATGCCATCCGGGACGTCCAAACCGGCGGCTCGCCGATGTCCAGTTCCATCGCCCGGAAAGTGGTGGCTTCATTTCAAAAAGCCAACCAGGTCGGCGAAATGCAAAGCCTGCTTTCCGAACGGGAAGAAGCCGTGTTGGATTGTTTGGTCGAAGGGTTGGCCTACAAGCAAATTGGCGATCAGCTTGGAATCAGCATCAACACGATTCGCACCCATCTCCGGCACATCTACGAAAAGCTGCACGTCCAGTCACGGACGCAAGCCGTGGCCAAGTATCTTCGGCTTTGACCGCAGCCGGCCAGCCCCTGCTTAATTTAAGGGCTTTGCTGTTCGAGAATCCGGTAGAACATCGTGTCGTTGGTCGGCGTGATGAATATGCTGCCGCCGCTCACCGGGTCGCCGACATTCTGCCAATCGGGAGTCGTCAGGTTGGTGGTCGCCTGCACCTGGTATGGGCCCGTGCCACCCGCCCAATTCAATTGCAGAGTGCCGTCCGGTTGTGACGTCAGGGTGGAAATAATCTGCGTCCCGGAACTGACGACAATGTCCATCGTGGCCGTGTTGGACAACCCGCCCGAATCAGTGACACTGACCACAAAGGTATCATCGCCCACGTCAGTCGGAAGCGGCGTGCCTGAAAGCTGGCCGTCCGTGTCAACCGTCAGCCAGTCCGGCCCGCTGACTTTCGCGAAGGTCAGCACATCGGTCGGATTCGGATCCGCGGCGTTAGTGTCAATCTGGCCGGAATAAGCCTGGCCGGCAGCGATCCCCGGCAATGAGAACGGATTCACAGTGAACGACGGCGAACCGTTGACGTAGATATTCAGCGTCATCGTGTTGGACAAACCGCCAGTGTCCTTGACGCTCAGCAGAAACGTATTCGTGTTCGCATCGGAATCAGCGGGCGTGCCGGAAAGAGCGCCATTGGCCGCCACACTCAACCAAGCCGGTCCGCTGAGCTTGGTGTAAGTGAGAGTGTCCCCATTGAGGTCTACGGCGTTGGTGGCAATGGTTCCACCATAAACCTGGCCTGAGTTGACTGCCGGCAGTGTCAACGGACTTACATTGACTGTCGGAGGCCAGTTCGGCACCAGGCTAATGGCGGCTATGAGGACACTTGAATTGTTTGGCAGTTGAACGCTCTGGATTGTTTTGGTCGAAATAAGCTGGAGATCATAACCATAGAGATACAAAGCATTATTTTCGGTCGATGAGCCGTCGCTGAAATTGCGATAACTCATGGGAAATGCTTTCGATTCCCGGGCATAATTTTGCGGGCTGAACCAATCGCTAAAATTCTGGAAGTAAGTTCCAACAAACGCGTCAGTATAAGTGACGCTAAGCGACAGGCCGGTCTTGCTGCCGTTGACGGCCGCGCCAAGGATTCGCAATCGGGAATAATTCCCCGGGGGAAGCAGGATGACTTGATTGGTGCAACTGATGACGTTGGTCGCATTCAGCGGACCAAACGTGAATAGCGTGTTGCTCCACATTTGCGAACTGCCCAGCAACGTCCCCGAATAGGAATAACCTCCGCCGTCAAGCCCCCCGGTCGCCGGGTTCGTATAAGTGGTGCTATCGGTATAAATGCCGGCGCGATTGTAATAAGTCGACAGATTCGGAGCCACCGTGTCATTCGCCAGCATCATGGAAAGAAGAATCAGATTTGAATCGCTCGGAACCATAATGCTTTGAACTGTCTTGGTGGGGTCGAGGACAAAAGAGTAACCATCGACGGAAACTTTCAACGTTTGCGATCCACCGGTGCCCTGGTCCCGATATGGCATCGATTTGACAATGGTTTCGCCAGGATTGGATTGTTGATTTGCCCAATCGCTGAAACTTTGCGTGAACGTTGCGGTGGAATTATCGGTGTAAGTGACAGTAAATGTTTTCGCAAGGTGATTGCTTTGCACGCCCGTCGCCACAAATTGCAGCGTGTTAAACTGGCCCTGAGGCAGCGGGATCGTCTGGCCGAGGCAGGAAATCACGTCCAGGGTATTAGCGGGACCGAAGCCAAACACCAGGCCGTTCCAGAAAACTGAAGGGCTCAATAAATTCGCCGAATAGGCGTTGGCGGAGTTATCCAATCCGCCGCTAAAGTGAATACCGTCCGTGTAGATGCCAATACGGTTGTAATAGGACGACAAGATTACCGGTGTCGCGCCCGGAATACTCGGCGGGCCTGCCGGCGCGGCATTCACTGCTGCAGAATCGCTACTCGGACCGTCTGAGCCAACCGCCGCAACCTTGTAATAATAGGTGATGCCGTTCGTCAGTCCCGTATTGGTGTAAGTGGTCCCACTAAGCGTGGCAATGGTGGTGAAATAGCCGGTAGTGGAGGCGGACCGTTTCAAATTATAAGCCGTCGCGCCTGCGCTTGCATTCCAACTCAGCAGCACAAACGAATTACTCCCGCTGACTGCCGTCAATCCGGTCGGCACCGGCGGCGGCGAATAGGTGAAGTTCGTGGCCACCGATGAATTGCCATTGGCCACAATGACGAGTGAATAATTTCCGGACGGCAAGTTTTGCGGCAAATTGAATTCCGTGGCAATCACGCGGCTCCCGGTCTGCACGCTCGTGCTGTTCCAATTGCGAGTCCGGGCATAATAGACGTTGCCGCTGACGCTATTTGTCATCCGCACCAGCGGGTAAGCGGTACTCATCTGCTCGTCATCCCCATAAGCCGCTCCTTCGGAAATGCCGTTCAATCCCAACCCGGTCATGTGAAACGAACCGTCCGCATTTTCCGTGATGCTGTTAACGATAGGTTGTCCTTGCGGCAGCGGTGTCCCGTCTGGCGTATAAATGTACAACGACTGGGAGTTCTGGCCGCCGACAAACAACAGGTTTCCATCCGGCAGGCAGAGCATGCTGTGCACGAAGGGGGCGCTGTTATAGGTGCTGCCGCCTCCCGGGGCCGTGACTTGCGTGAACGAGTTAGCCACGTAATCGTATTCGTAAAAGCTGGCGGGGCCGAAGAATCCGCCGACTGGTCCCAGGTCGCAGAGAATTTTGCCATTCACCAGCATCGCCGCCGGGGCATCGACCGCGCCCAAATTATTCGTCCCGAAAACCATCGGCGGCCCGGCCACCCACGTACCGGCCCCTGCCGCCGCGATATTCGGCGTGTAGATCGCAGTATTGGTGCTCCCGCCAATATAAAAAGCCTTGCCATTCGGGAGCAAAAAACCCGCACCCAATTCCGCGCCGAAACCATAGACCACCACCGGCACATTGCCGTCCGGTCTCCACTGGTTCGAAGAGGGTACATAATGCTCGGAGGTTTGCGCGCCGGTATCAATCGTGACGATGATGTCATTCGGCATTTTCGTCCAGGCGACTTCGTTCTGATTGACGGTTCCCGCCGCCGTTTGAAAAGCATTGGCAGCCACGTTGTAAATAACACAACCACCGAACTGGCTGACTGGCGCCACCAGCACGTTGCCGTTGGGAAGAGTCTCTGAAATCGCGTCGGAAAAAGCGGGACCAGGAATGGCATCTGGAATCTTCGTCCAGACATTGTTCAACGGATCAAATAATTCCGCATGGCGTCGACCGGTGCCATATTCGCCGCCCGCCACAAATATGTTGCCGTTGGTCAATACCTGCGACGCAAAAAACAGGCGGCTGAAATTCATTGACGCGAAGCGAGTCCAAGTGCCGTTTCTATAACTGCCATGAATATCGGGCGTCAGGCGGCAACAGTCGCCGTTGCCGTTGTCCGTGAAAACGGTGCCATCGCTCAACAGCATGCAATGGTTGACTCCCGTCGGCGGGAAATTGGCCAACGAGGCCCACGTCCCGCCGGCTTTCACCAGGCTTGCTGGGAGCCAGCACGATAAAATGAGAAGGAAAATAAAACGCCCACGCCCGAAATTGAAGTTATACATTCAGAAAGTATTGGTTTGCGCCATTCAAATAAGGAAGTTTTCGGTCCACCTTGAAGAATTAAAGCATGTCAGGATCTAATGATTGATTCGGCCGCTATGCCAGTCATCATTCCATAACCGTGCCAGCCAACGCAATCCATTTTCGCTTGCAAGCGCCTTTATTTGAAAGCCGCGGCTCGGCAAAGGCTTACAACTTCGCGGCATCGAATGACGGCGGCGCCTTCCTGGGATCGCTTCCCCATTTAGATGGTTGGTTTTTCAGTTTGAAATCCAGGGTGGTGCCCCGCTCCAAATCGCGCCATTGAATCCATGGACTCTCGTAATTTTTCCGGTTTAATTTCAAGGTCTGAACGTAACAATTTTCGACCGAGGCATTTTCACCCAGAATCTGAATGGTTTTTCCATTTTCCAAATGAACCATCGCCTTCGAAAACATCGGGCTGCCCACTGCAAATCCCGCCACGCCGGGAATCTCCGGGAAAAGACCTAGTGCCGAAAAAACATACCATGAGGACAACGAACCGGCATCGTCATTGCCGGGCAAGCCGTTTGGTTTCGTGGTGAATAATTCGTTTTGGACCCGGCGGATGACGCCCTGCGCGTGCGACGGCGCGCCCGCGAAATCATAAATCCACGGCGTTTCTTCGCACGGCTCGTTGCCCATGTAGGCGACGTCGCCGCTAAACGGCTGCGCGTTCAGTTTTGTGAAGAAATGATCCAGGCGTTCAACCGCCTTGTCGTTGCCACCCATCTTGTCAATCAACCCGCGTAAATTGAAATTCACCATCCAGACATATTGCGCCGCCGTGCCTTCAACAAAACCTTTGCTGACACCCGCGGAAAAATTGGTCGTCCAAGTGCCGTCAGCTTTTCGCGGATGGATAAGCCCCGTGGAATCGTCATAGAGATTCTTCCAATTTTGCGCACGCCCCAGGTAGAGGTCGTGTTTCTTTTGATCGCCCAGGGCTTTAGCAAATTGCGCCACCGCAAAATCATTGTTGCAATATTCCAGCGTGACCGCGGCGTCGTTCGGCACATATCCCAGCCGCAAGTAATCCGCCAGTCCGGAGCGCGACTTGGCTCCATCGGAAGTAGTGGACGGATTCGACGCGCCGCTGTCCATCGCGGCCAGCGCGCCTTTGGTGTCAAATTGACGGGCACCGAAAGCGTAAGCTGAAGAAATAATCGCGTCATCGCCATCCCCAACCATGCCGCCGGAATTGCGATTGACCTGCTGCCAGCGCGGCAAGCCTCCGCCGTTGGTTCGCACGCTCGCGTCCTGTTGCGCGTAATTCACCAGCGACTGCATCATGTCGCTGCTTTCACTCGGCGTTAATACCGCGATCAGCGGCGCATAGGAACGCCACTGGTCCCAGGCCGGGATATTCTGGTATTGATGGTGGCCTTTTTCCACGCGATGAACTTTTTCGTCCATGCCCATATATTCGCCGTCGCCATCCTCCAGCAAATTCGGGTGCATGAAACAATGATAAAACGCGGTGTAAAACACATGCCGCTGCTCGCTGGTGCCGCCCTCGACCTGTATCCGATTCAAAACGGTGTTCCAGGCGGCATCCGCCTTTTGCCGAATGGAAACAAAGTCCCACCGCGGGTTCTCCGCGGTGAGATTTGCCCTGGCGTTCTCGATACTCACGTACGAAATCCCAACTCTCACCTCAACAGCGGGATTTGTCGCAGTATCAAATGTCAAAATTGCTCCGCAGGATTTGCTCTCGGCGTTGGCTGCGTCGTTGATTGCCTCTGCCGCCCACGTTTTGGCGCTTTGAAACGCATGGTCCAATTGGGCGACGAAATAAACCGTATAAAGGCGATTCCCGCCGATTTTGCCGGTGTGAAAACCAACCACTTCGTTGTTACTCACGGAAATGGAGCCGTCGGCGCGAATCAGCAACGTAGCCGCTGATGCCGGCGGAAAGGCAAATCGCGCCATGCCCGTTCGCAGCGTAGCGGTCAATTCCGTTTCGATGCCGTTGTCGAATTTCACCCGATAATAACCGGCGTTAGCGGTTTCGTTCGCGTGCGAGAAGGTGGAGGCAAACCGGTTCCAATTCGTTCCCGGCGAGGCATCGATAGCCCCAATGATCGGCATGAACGGAAGGTCTTTCAAACACGGCACGCCGCGTCCGCTGAAATGTGTCAGGCTGAAATCTTCAATTGCGCCGTCGGGATACCAATAACCGCCTGCGATTTGCCTTTGATGCGTCGTGTCGGGACTCCACGCCACCATCCCGCGCGGGCAGACTGCGCCGGGAAAGACATTTCCCGTGTCGAATGAGTAATCAACTTTACTGAACGGATTCGGGTCGGTTCCGATGAATGGGTTGACTTGCGACGTCAACGACCAGTCCTGTGCCGCCATCAATTGAACAGCGCCCGCTGCGGTGAAAGAAAAAAGAGCCGTGTAGATTCGTTTCATTTTTTTCAAATTTTGCAACGTTCCGTAGCGCAGAGTGATTCTGCTGTTTCGCCGAAAGGTCTTCGGCGTCATATTGTCGGCGCTCGCGGAACCGCTCGCGCCCTGCGGCCTAAAATTCCGTTACTTTTTCGCAGTCCCACCCTTGCTCCCGGCAGATGACTTTTGCGTGCGCGTCCCACGTCGGTTCGTCTTCAGGGGGCCGGCCGGCGACGAAACAATCAACCGCCAGATAGCGCAACGGCGTTTTACCTGTGCACCGGATGGAATGCAATGTCGTGGGCGGAATACGGACGACGTCGCCGGTGCGGACCGTGTGTTCTGTTTGCCCCGCGCCGATCCTCAAAATTCCTTCGCCTTCCAAAACGTAAAACACCTGCTCGGTATCGTCGTGCTTGTGAAGCGGCGGCGCTTCGCCCGGTTCCAGAATCACGACAAACACTTCCGACGTTTGCGAGTCGGCGCGGTCCACCACGATGTCGTTGATATGCGTGGGAAACCGGTAACGTTTCGCGCTGGACGTGGGAAAGACAAATTGCATACAGAAACAACTCTAAAAACTTTCTTTACCAAAGGAAGGGACTTTATATGTTAATCATAACATGAGTACTACCGAACTCCCCCTCTCTCCCCTGCGCAAATCAGTCACGATTAAGGATATTGCGCTGGAAGCGGGGGTTAGTCTGATGACCGTTTCGCGGGCGCTGCGCAAACAGCCGGCGGTTTCAACCGAACTCAAGGCCCGAATCCAGGAAATTGCCGACCGACTCGGTTACCGGCCCAATCCGCTGGTGTCGGCGCTGATGAGCCAGCGGCGCGCCGGAAAGCCCTCGCACTACAACCTAAAGCTTGGCTATATCACACAATTCCCCACTCGCGCGGGCTGGAAAAAAATCCGCATTTTCGGCCAGTTCTACGACGGCGCCGCGCAAGGCGCTCAACGGCACGGCTATCAATTGGAGGAGTTCTGGCTGACCGAACCTGGAATGACCCCGCAGCGCATGAGCAAAATTTTGATCACCCGGAATATTCATGGGCTGATCATCGCACCGATGCCTTTGCCGGGGACCTGCATGAATTTTTTATGGGACCATTTCTCCGCGGTGGCCATCGCCTATTCGCTGGTTGAACCCAGCCTGCATCGGATTGCTCACAACCATTTTAATTCCATGCGGCTCATCATGCAGAAATTATGGGAAAGAGGCTACCGCCGGCCCGGGCTGGCGATGAGGCGCAGCCTGGATGAACGCATCCATCATCAATGGCTCGGCGGCCTGCTGGCCGAACAAAAGGTCTTGTTCAAATCCCCACCGGTGCCGCCCTTCCTGGTTTCCGATGAGGACTGGACTGAAACGAATTTCCGCAAATGGCTGGACCGCGCGCGGCCCGACGTGATCATCGGCCATCATCTATACATGGAGGAATGGCTGCAAAACTCCAACCGTCGCGTGCCCGAAGACATCGGGCTGGTGAACGTGGATTGTCCCTCGCGGACCGGCCGGGCCAGCGGCATTTACGAAAACGCGCCCGAGATTGGCGAGGCCGCAACCGATTCCCTCGTGGCCATCCTGCAAAGAAACGAGCGCGGCGTCCCTGCCCTGCCCCGCACGGTTTTGATTCAAGGAGTTTGGGTGAATGGCTCGACGGTGAGACCACCCGTGAAACGTGAAACGTGAAACGTGAAACGTGTTGCGTGAAACGTGTTGCGTGAAAGACGCGGACGAATTTTTCTACGTTTCTCATTTCCAATACGCACCACGCACCACGCACCACGCACCACGCACCACGCACCACGCACCACGCACCACGCACCACGCACCACGCACCACGTCACCCTTTATATTTCACCGGGACGATTCTGCGAATAACTCCCAATTCTCCAACCAAAAGGCTCACTAACGCAAACGCCACCAGATACATCACAGCGCAAGTGGCAAAAACCGGTGCATAGCCGTGTTGGGCAATAACGCGGGCAGCAGCCAATTGCGCGAGGCCTCCGGCAATCCCGCCCAGGCATCCGCCAAATCCGGTCACCGTTCCGACTACATTTTTCGGAAAAATTTCCGTCGGCAAAGTAACATTGCCCCACGCCGTGTGCCCAAACATCACGACCGCCAGCATCGTCACCGCCCAAAATGGCGTGGAAACTTTCGTCAAAAGGAAAAACGACACCAACATGCCGCAGGAAACAAAGAACATCGTTCGCTTTCGGGCCTTGTTCAGAGACCAACCGCGGCTGATCAGGTACCGCGGCGCGGCGCCGCTGAAGAGATTGCCAAGGGTCAGCGCCGCAAACGGAATCCAGGCATACATGCCCACGTGTTTCAAATCGAAGCCGCGTTCCGTTTCGAGATATTTTGGGGTCCAGAAAAAAAGGAAGTAGGAAATGGGATCGGTGAGCATTCGCGCCAGCATGCAGCCCCAGGCGGCGGGCATTTTGAGAATTTGCCAGGACGAAATCTTTTCCTTATCCGTTGCGGTTTCCTCCTCCCGTCCGCTCAGGATCAACGCGCGCTCCTCATCGCCCAGGCGCGGATGCTCCTGCGGCACGCGATAACATTTGGCCCACAGAGCAACCCACACAAATCCCAGCGCGCCGGTGAACACGAAAGCCGATTGCCATCCGTAATGAAGCGCTAGGAAAGCCGCAATCGGAACCGCCAGCGCATTGCCCACCGCCGTCCCGGAATTGAAAATGCCCACTGCCAGAGCCCGTTCACGGACGGGAAACCACTCGGTCACCGCCTTGATGCCCGCCGGAAAATTCGCCGGCTCCATCAACGCCAGCAGACTGCGGCAAAGTGCCAGGCCCGGCAGGCTTCGAGCAAAAGCATGCAGCATGTTCGCGAACGACCAGCCAGAAACAAAAGTCAAAAAACTCCGTCGCGAACCCAATCGGTCCACGGCATACCCGCTCACTGCGTACGCCACGGCATACGTCCACAGAAACGTGAATGTGATAATAGAATAATCCCCATCCGTGAAGTGCAGGTCTTTTTGAATCGTGCCGGCAAGCACGGAAAGTGTTTGGCGATCCAGGTAATTCAGTTGAGAAGCCAGGCACAATAAACCGGCGATGTACCAACGCAGATGCTTGATCGGAGGCCTCCGCACGGGGCCTGTTGAAACGAGTGCCTCTTGAAGGGGTGCGCAACTTTTCATTCAAGATTGCATTGCCGTCGATTCTGGCGCGTGCCGGCGCAAGAGTAAAGGCATCATGGCTGCGCCACGCGATAGAATGCCGACGCAGGCGGCGCGCTCAAATCAATGAAATGGTCGACGTATTCGATCACGCCGCTCGGGGGAATGTTCGTAGTCATCAGCGTCACCCAGTTCACCAGATTGGTAGAGCGCTCGACGGCGTAGGTCGTGCCGGGGTCGCCGACCAAATCCACCGTCGCCACTCCGTTCGTCACGCTCACAATTTTTGCTTTTCCAGTGGGTGCTGTCACAATCAGCGCTTTGCGGATGCTTTCTACAAAGTTCGAATCACCAGCTCCGTTATAAATGCGGAAATCCTCCATCCAGCCATTCAATCCGCGCGTCAGTCCGCCCTGATTGCCGATGACCAACGAAGCAGCGCCCGATGTCGCCAGGTTGATGGACTGGCCCGCGATGGCCGCCGTGCCAATCAACGTGACGCTCCCAACATCCCTGCCCAAATACAGATTGAATACCTGGCCATCATAAGTCACCGCGACAAAATACCACTGGCTCGCCGCCAGCGGCGCTGAAAGCCCATTCACCGCGGCACTGTTGCCAAAATACAATTCAAGATTTGTGGCGCTGTTTAACAGCATGCCCATGGAATCGGCCTGGTTTCCGACGGAACCACCGGTTGCACCCGTATTCAAATTCCAGAGCCGCGGTGAGGTGCCGGTGTTGTTCGCAGCGGGAAACGCAATATTTCCTTTCATCCAAAACGTGGCCGTGAAGCTCGCAATGGTGCCGTTGATGCCGAGATTCGTCAGTGTCGTATTATTCAGCAAACTGACGACCGGCTCGGGCGTGCTGTTACCGGCGGCGTAGCTGGCCGTGAGCCAAATGGGCGAAGTATTCGTCGTCATATCCAACGCTCGGGCATTGGGATCAAGGACGGTCACGCCCGCGCCGGGAGCGCTATGAAGATTCCCGGCAACTGTGTCGTTCGTGAACATATTCATGGTGATGCCAATGCCACCACTGCTCGTGTCGCTGCTCGCGACAGTCGGGCCAGTGTCACCCGCGGCACTATTGGTAAAAGGCATCCGCAGTTGCAAAATCGGTTGCGCAATCTGAGTGGCGCTGACTTCGGTGGAGTTGGCGCTCTCGCCGTTGGCATTCACCGCCGATACTACATAATAATACGTCGTGCCATCGACCAATCCCGTATCGGTATAGCTACGGCTGCTGATATTTGTGACGGTCACTTCACCGCCGCTGACCGTTGAGCGCTTCACATTGTAACTCGTCGCGCCGAGGCTGATGTTCCAACTCAAATTCACCTGCCCTTTACCCACGCCCGCGCTCAACCCGGAAGGAATCGGCGGAATCGACGAGCCGAGATTATTGTCAAAAGACGGCGGAGCATCCGCCGCGTTGGTCCCCCACCCTGAGGGAGAGTTGGTCAAATTGAAAATGAGACTCGCGCCATTTTGGATGGTCGCAATGGGCAGCCACAAGCTGGTGCTGTTCGTGCCGTTGATAACCAGGTTTTGAATGTAATAATTCTGCGCGGACGAATTGACTCCTTGAATTGTTACGTGCTGACCGTTTTCGAGATTGATGCTCGCGCTCGGAAACAACGGACCGTTAATCGCAAAACCTCCCGCGCTCGGAGTCTCCGGATAAAATCCCAGCGCCGCAAACACATACCAGGACGAGATCGAGCCGCCGTCGTCATTGCCGGGAAACCCACTGGGCGTATTGGTGAAACATTGCGCCAAAATACGATGGACTGCGCTTTGCGTTCCCCACGGTGCGCCGACATAATCGTAGTCCCACGGATCGCACTCGCACGGCTCGTTGCCAACCCATTCATATTGGCTGCCGGGTCCGCCGTTCAACTGCTGATAATAATTGTCCAGGATCGAAACGGCATTGGAACTCCCGCCCATGGCCGCGAACAGTCCTTTCAAGTTGAAGGGCACGAGCCATGTATATTGAATCGCCGAACCTTCGGTGTATCCGGTCGTGGTGGTGGCCGTCACGCCGGCGACCCACGTGCCGTCGCTATTGCGGGTTTGAATGAGATTGTTGGTGCGGTTGAACAGGTTCTGCCAATTGCCCGAGCGATTCAGGTAAGTGACATCGGCGGGGTCCGTGTCGCCCAGCATTTGCGAAAACTGATACAACGCGAAATCATCTCCGCAATAGGTCATGGTGGTGGCCGCCTGGTTCGCCACATAACCCAGCGACACATACTGGCTGAAACCGGAGCGAACGGTTTGCCCGTCGGAAGTCGTGCCGAGGGTTCCGGCATCGAGTTTCATGGCCGCCAACGCCGCAGCCGCGTCAAAATTCGTCGCACCCAAAGCATACATGCCAGCGAGCGAGATCAACGGATCATCGCCGCCCATGTTTTCCGAATTGCGATAGGTTTGCTCCCACGCGGCCAGACCGCCGCCGTTCGCTCGAACGCTGGCGTCCTGTTGCGCATAATTCACCAGCGATTGGGCGATATCACTCGCCCCGCTGGGACTCAACAGCGCTCTCAACGGCAGCCCCGAACGATAGATATCCCAGGAGGAAATATTTTCGTATTGCGAACGGGCGCTCGCGACGGTGTGCACCTGCCCATCCATGCCGGGATATTGGCCGTTCACATCGTTGATGACGTCCGGGTGAAAGAAACAATGGTAAAGCGCGGTATAAAATGTTTGCAATTGCGTGAGCGTGCCGCCGCTGACCACGATTTTTCCCAACGCATTATTCCAGGCCGCATCGGCCGCGCTTCGAATGCCGGCGAAATCCAGGTTGGTATTTTCCGCGTTTAAATTAGCCCGCGCGTTGGCGATGCTCACGAAGGAAATTCCCACCCTCGCATAAACCACCGGATTCGCCGTGGCATCAAAAGTGAAGAACGCGCCCACTTGCGAGCCCGTGCTCGAAAGCGCGCCCGGGCTGACCGTGCCGCCGTTCCACGTCCCGGCGCTGCTGAACGCGCGATCGAATTGAGCGACGAAGTAAAGGGTGTAGCTTTTCGACGCGCCGCCGATATTGGCCGTCGCGGAGCCCTGGACCTGGTTGGTGCCGAGAATGGTGATGGACGTGTTGGCGGAGTTGCCACCGGCGCTCGATCCCGCATCGATCAACACCGTCGCGGCGTTGGTATTTGGAAAAGTGAATTTTCCCATGCCGGTCCGCATTGTGGCCGTCAACTCGACGCGCACGCCATTATTCAACAGCACGCTATAATAGCCCGGCGAGGCTGATTCGTTGGTGTGCGAAAAGCCGACCGTGTACGGTCCGCTGTTGGTCGCGGGTGACACCGTTACCGGTCCGAGGAAAGTTTTGAACGAGAAATCCTCATAACAATTGACGCCGCGCCCGCTGAAATGCCGCGTGCTAAAACCTTTGATGGACCCATCCGGATACCAATACCCACCGGCCTGACCCGAGGTCGTATCCGGGCTGAATTGAAACATGCCCGTGGGACAAGCGGCGCCAGGAAACACGTCGCCGGTATCAAAGCTAAATCCATAACTCGACAATGGGCTGGGCGACGTGCCGATGAACGGATTCACAAACGAGGTCAACGGCGGACCGGACAGCGGCGTGGTGAACGACAACGATGGCGACGCCCTTGAAGTCCCCACACTGTTTGAGGCCTCAGCCGTGAAATAATAAGTGACGCCATTGGAAAGTCCCGTGAGCGGAAATGCAAAAGAACCATTTTGAATTCCCAGCGCGATGCTATTTTCCCACGTTACGGCGTTGGTGCCTCCGTCGGTGGTTCCGTAATAAAGTGTCACGTTGGGCGAATCGCCGCCGGTAAAGAGAACTTGCCCATTCAAAATCGCCGAGGTGGTTTGAATTTCCGTTGCCGCGTGGTTCGTAATCGCCGGAAAGGTTGGCGGAGCCAGAGTCGCGGAATTCGTAACTGAGCCGTTTACGTTGCTGGCGACGACCGTCACATTCGTCAAGCTGTTATCAAACGGCGGAGTCGTATAACTAAAATTAGTCGCGCCGGAGACGATTAGGCCATTGGTGAACCAGGCATAAGAAATCACGCCGGGACCATCCACCAGCGTCTCAAATGTTGCCGGATTGCCAATCGCTACATTGGTGTTGGCCAATGGCAGGGTGATGATGGGTTTGCTCGACGGAGTATAAACTAAAAAATTATCCCAGGCATCGATGCCTGCATTTTGAAATCCGCGCAAGCCGGCCCAAACCGCCGCGAGCCTGGCAATATCCTGCGCGGTGTGGCTTTCAGCGGTGGAAAAACTGACAATATTGCTTCCGGGACTCAATCCATCGGGGCCGAAATCAAAAAGCGCGCAGGCAGCGTTGTAATTACCGGTGGCTCCCGAAGTATTGGTCAAGCCAACGGCAAACTTGTACCAGTGTCCCACCGTGATGTTGACATTGCCCAAAGTGGTCTCCGTATTCGCATTGCCGCTGCGATGTTGCTCGCGCAGGGACCAAACCGTGGCGCTGTTCGGGACAAAACGATAGCTCTCGAAGGCCACGCCCGTGTTGCTGTTGAAGCCGTTGGTGCTGGAATTCTGAATACCGAATTGGACTTTGTTCCCGCTGGTCAGGCCGTTGGCCTTAATCAAGGCGGACAATACAATTGCAGCGCCGTTCGTGGAAAAATTCCAACTTCCGCTGCGGCAAGTTGCCGTCGTGTCCTGGCTTTGAGCCAAACTGACCGCGCCGCTATTCCCAGCGCCCCCGTTTGCGCTTTCCGTAAAGGAATAAGTTCCAGCATTAACGCCGCTGCCGTTATCGTTCCATTGATTGAAATTTCCGGTGAATTGCCCGGGCGCATTAAAATCAAAGAAAGCAGTCTGGGACTGGCAGGCGGCCACCCAGAATAAAAAATGGAGGAGAAATAAAATTCTGGCCATGGCGCATGGATGGCGGTCTGGATTCATCCTCAATCGGCAAGGCCGAACGAATCACTCAATACGAAGGATCAATGCGATTCTGATCCGTGCACTCCGTCCAGAGGAGGGATTCCGCGTGGCCATCGGCAAAATTCACGTTGGCTCTTTTATTGTGCCGCTTGGTCAGGAGGTCGCCGGCGCCGAGAGTGGTTTGGGGCGCCCAGCGACCATCCACGATGATTTTGGTGCTGTCCCCGGTCGGATTGTCGTTCGGCTTGGTCGTGGCCGGTTCCTCCGCCAGCATGATTTTATCCGAAGCCTTGCGGACCTGGGTGAGTTTATAATTGACCGGGTTTGCGCCGCCGGTGTCCCACTGGAGTGCCATGCCGCTGGTCTTGGAGACTCCATTCAGACTGTAGCTGTAAAAATAGGTGTTCGGAGGAGGGACATATAATAGCCGTTCCTTATTGTCCGTATCCAATGGACACAGAAACAAATTGCTGCTCGACGCCGTGCCCAGCATGACGGTGACCTGGCTCTGGCTCAAAGGAAGAGTGACGACGCCCCCGACGTTAATGCCGGGAGCCCGCCAATAAATCCAATCCTCCGTGTGAAACCCCTGGCTGTTCGACGCGATCCCGGGCATTCGGTCGCTGTTTTCACCCACGTACAACAACATCCCCAAGGCCAATTGCTTCTGGTTATTGAGACAGGTGATTTGACTGGCTCGTTGCTTGGCTTTGGCAAGCGCCGGCAACAGCATGGCCGCCAAAATAGCGATGATCGCGATCACCACCAGGAGTTCGATCAGAGTGAACCCCTGGTCGCGCCGCCCGACAACTTTATGGTCTTGATTCGTAATCATTGTACGAGGATGCGATAGAACATTTCCGGACCGTTGGTCGCCGGCATGACCGAGTAAGGCGGCGTGGATCCGTTGGTCACCCAGGGTCCGGCGACATTCGTCGCCTGGAGCAAGGTGCCCTGCGACCAGTTCAACGTGAGACTGCCCGCCGAGAATTGCGGTTGGATAAACACTGGAGGCGGAGTCGTGACGCCAACCCTCAAAGTGCCGGAACCCGTATTGACGGGGGAACCGGTCTGCATGGTCCACGTGGCCGGGAAGTTCGCCGGATAAGTGCCGTTCAACTGCGCGAACGTGTAAACGCCGTTGGCGAGTGGCAGGCCGTTGACCGTCACGCTCGCAAACGTGTCTGTCTGGTGCAGCAACAATTGCCCCGTCGGGCCGAGAACGAGGCTGGCGTTGGGGCTGTTAATATCATAGACCGTTTCGACCGCCGCCGTCAGGCCACCCGCTCCCACGCTGATATTATTGGTTCCCAGCGAATTGACTCCGCCGCCTACCAGCGCTCCCTGGTCGACAATCCATTGACCGTTGAAAGTATTGGTCGCGCCGGTGACGAGCAAACCGACACCACCGAGATTGCCGTCGAATTGGTGCCACAGCAGGTCGCCGGAACCGCTTAGAAACGCATCAATTTGATAACCGCGATCCACGGTCGAAGCGCTATCGACATAAATCGTCGACGTGCTGAGCACGTTCACTTCTCCTTGAATGATCTCAAACGCATTGTCACCGCTATCGATCTGCCCGCCGTTCAAGACGAGTTTTTTGAAATAACTGGTCGCCGGATCGCTGTTGTTCTTGAGACGAAACTCGCCCACAGCTCCCAGCGTGTTGTTCTCAAAAACTCCGCTGCCGTCGATGGTCAGTTGATCGGCGGGGAAAACATTGAAGTTGGTCCCCGCAGGCGTCCGCAGACGTGAGCCAACCACCACTTCAAAAGTACTGCCCGGGTTGGAATATTTTATAAACGACGCCGCCTGGCCGCCCGGGTTCCAGTTGTTGGCGGTGTTCCAATCCTGGCCGGTGGCCTGGTTCGTCGGCGTGCCGCCAAAGTCCAGCGTGAAATTCATCCCCGGCCCGGGCGTCAGTATTGTAAGGGTAGCGACGCTGCTCGTCACCGCACCGTAAATGTTCGTCACCACCAGCGTGTAATCCGCGCCGTCGGACGGAGCCGGGATGGGAATGGTGAGGACGTTCGAAGTCGAGCCGATGCGATTGGCATTGTCGCTCAAGGCAGATGTTCCGTTGGTATACCATTGGAAAGAGAGCGGCTGAGTGCCGGCTGCCGCCGCGGTAAACGTCACCGCCTGTTGTCCCGGATACACCGAAATTGATTGCGGTTGCGTGACCATGGTCGGCGTCGGGTTAACCAGCACGGTGATTTGTCCCGAGCCCGTATTGACCGGGGAACCGGTCTGCTGCGTCCACGTCGCCGGGAACATTCCGGGGAAGGCGCTATTCAATTGGGAGAACGTGTAAATGCCGCTGGTCAGTGGAACGCCATTGATAAACACACTCCGGAACGCGTCGTTCTGGTGCAGGAACATTTGCCCGTAAAGGAAGAGATTGGCGTTCGGATTGTTGAGATCGTAACTCGTTTCCAACGCGGCGTTCGTGCTGGTCTGTGAGCCGACAATGATCGTGTTGGTGCCTAGCGAACCAGGCGCGCTGCCCAGCAGAATTCCGCTCACGGCATTCCACACGCCCGAAAAGGTGTTCGTCGTGCCCGCGATGTTCAGGTTGTTGGTCGCGGCGCTGAGCGGCACGCTGCCCGCGAAGTTGCCGTGGTATTCAAAGCTGCCGTTCCCGCTCAGGTAGGCGTTGACGTAAAGGCCGACGCCATCTCCACCGGTGCCGTCGTTATACAGAGGCGCATTCGTCAGAATGTCGATTTCGCCGCTGAGCGTTAAGGTTCCTGCGTAGCCGGCATCCGGCGCGAGATCGATCTGGCCGCCGTTCATGATCAGTTTTTGGAAAGTGATCGAGGTATTATTGACTGGCAACACCGGCGGTTTGAACCGGATTTCAGACACGGCAGTGCCGCCACCCGGATTATTGGTAAAGATACCGTTGCCATCCGCGGTCAATTGAACACCCGGGAAAATAGCCGTGGCGTTGGTCACCGGAGTGCGCATTCTCGATCCGGGCAACAGTTCATAAGTGCTGCCAGGCTTTTGCACCGAGGAGTCCGTCGCTCCCAAACCGTCGCTCCAGGCGGCGGTGTTGTCCCAGTTCGCCCCGCTCGCCTGCTGGATGCTCATGGTGATGTTTCCGCCGGGGCTGGTCGAAATGACACTCAAGCTGACCGCGCTGCTCGTGACCGTGCCGGACGCGTTGGACAGGATGACTTGGTAATTGGCCGTGTTTCCAATCGTCGTGTTGGCGATCATCAATGTCGGGCTGTTCAAGCCCGAGTATTGCCCTCCACTGACATCGGCAAAACCACTGCCTGTGTCCACTTGCCACTCGTAGGTGAGTGGCGAGCTTCCACCGCCGACTACCGTAAACGCCGCCGTCTGGCCCGCATAAACCAACTGATTGACCGGCTGTGCCTGAATCACGGGCGCATAAGCCGTCTGCCCGGACGCTGTGTAAAACACGGAGAATAATTGGTCGCGTGTGAGCGCCTTGTTGAACACCGCCACATCGTCAATTCTTCCGGAGAAAGTTCGGTTGATGCCCAGCGAGTCGCCGCCAATCAAAGTGGTCCCGTTGAAAGGCACAACCGCGTGCGGGTAATTGTGCTGGGACGAAACCAGGCCGCTGGTATTGAGCATGTAAATCGTTGCATTGGTCGGCGTCACCACCAAAGCCACCAGCGACCAGAGGTTTGGCGGCGGCAAAATCCCGGAACTCCAATTGTAGGTCTGCGGGTCATTGTTCCAGTTATACGTCAGCGGATAATTGCCCAGGTTCGGATCAAAAACACCGCCGTAATTGAAGCCCGCTATCGAAGTGCCGCCGCGACAGAAGAAGATGCCCGTATTCGCCGCTTGCGGCACATTTGGATTGATCCATGCAGTCACGGTCACGGTATTCGTATTGAGCCCCAACGAAGGCAAAGTCAGGACTGAATTCGCGGTGTTGTTGACAAACTGTCCCGCGGTATTGGCCGGGTCAAACCCGGTCAACCCATCGGTCGAAGGAACCGGACCGGCAATGCTATAGATCGGATTGCCATTTTGCACCGCCGGGCCGTAAACACCGTTAAAAGAGTTGGCGTTGTCGAAGGCGGTCGCGCCTCCCGGGGTCGTAGCCGGATCAGCCATTTCGTTCAATTGATAAAAAGCATACGGAGTGAGAGCAGCCACCGCACTTTCAACCGGCTCGACCGGCGTCCGGATGCTCACCGTCGCGACACTGCTGGTCGTCGCCCCGGCGGAATTAATCGCGGCGATGCTATAGTTCACTCCCGCAAACAGGTCGGCGCTTCCGCTGCCGTAAGACAGCGTGCTGTTCGTCTCGCCAGTAAGCGGGACGCCGTTGCTCAACCACTGATAGCTGGAAGAGAAGAGCACGGAAGGCGAAAAATGAATCATGCCGCCGGAATAGACGGAGAAGGATTCGGGACCTTTGAGAATAACCGGAGGTCCATAAATCCAAGTGGGATTATAAGGTTGAACCGTCAGCGAGGCGGACACATCCGCGCCGCCCGGAAGGAAACTACTTGGAAAATTTCCGATCAATTCGGAATACGTATGATCGCCCGGCGTCAACGCAACGCCTTCGATGGTCACCGCGCTAAACGCACAATGTTGATGCAGATTCATCACGCCGCCATTGGTGATCGTCAATGTACCCGCCGTGTTGTAGGCGTAGCCCGCTTCGAAAACCGCCTTGCCCGGACCGTTGACGGTCACCGTGACATTCGGCATGTCGGCTTTGTAAAGCGTGCTGCTCGGGTCAATGATGACACTGCTATTGGTGCCGAGCGAACCAACGTTCGAACCTAAGAGCGCGCCACATTGGACGACAAACGTGCCGTGATAATCCAAGTTTCTCGTGCCGCCGGAAATGACATTGGGCGCGTTCGTTATAAAATTCATGATGAACAAATTGCCCGAACCTGAAAGCGTGGCGGCGATGTTGAACACCTCAGCAACCGTCGAAGGATTGGCGACGCGATTCCTGTCAGTGCCGGAAGAAAGATAAGTTTGGCTCACCACCTGGACCGCGCCCGTGATGACGGCTGTCGACCCACCGGTTCCACCCAGCGCTTTGCAGATGACACCACCCTTGAGAATCAAGTTGGTGTAAGTATCGACCTGGTTATTAGCTGCCTTATACATCAGGACCGTGTTGGCATCCAAAGTCAGGGACGTTCCCGGGAAAGTGCTGGCAGGGCCGGTGCCCGGGGTTCTGATGAACGTCACGTTCGGACTGCCGGTGCCGTTAAGAATGGCCACGCCATTGGAAATCGTTTCGTAGTCATTGCCGGTCGTGGCGGCGATTTTCGGCCCCACTTGCGTGGCGCCTGTGCCGGGCCTGCTCACGGCGGTGTTCGTCTGCCAATCTGAATTTACCGTCCAGGTACCGGGTGTGGTTCCCTGGATATTCGTGCTGGTGAGATAAGCCGCCTGCGCGGTCCGGCAACAAATCAATAATCCCAAGCCGGCGAGGAGTAACCTAACGAAACATTTTGGCGTCATGAATGTATGCGGTGGAGTTTTGGAACGGTGGACATCGCTTGAGCGGTTCGCAATAGGTGGGCGCATAAACGGTTTCAGTTGGAGTTGGGTGTTTTTGCAGTACTGAGATTGACTGGCTGCGTCAGGGCATGAACTCGGCGTCCGCTGAAAAAGACAAAAACGCTTAAGCAAAGGTTCACTGCGACACGCATAGGTACGCTTTACTGAGCCATTGGTTTCGATCTGATGCGTCAACTCTAAACGTCTCTCTGCCGAAGGGAATGGATTTTCTCTGTTAATCGTAACACAGCTTCTCTCTTTATCTTCTGGAACGGCTACCCTGTGCGGAATTTAACGAGAATTATTTCGCAACATTGCAGTTCAAAAAAGGAAACGCGCTCGCCTCGCAATCGTGAGACGCGTCCTCACGTCCGCAGTTTGAGGCATGAAATTTCCCGTGGTATCTTAATTTGACTGAAAGCGCGGAGCGCGGGTCTGCGACCCGCAGCGGGCCACCAGTCAGAGAGCATAGGCATAGCCCGTGACGTTGGGATTTTCATCGTTGCGGCGGCCCACAGAGCCGCGCCCCTCAAATTAAGACACTGCCAAATTTTTCCGCAACGTGACGCCCCCGCGCGCCTTTTCTGTCCGGCGTGGCGTACGTCCCACGGCAGCCGATGACAGCCGCGCTTCTCAAAGCGCCCGCAACATTCCGGATTAATCGGTGCGGGTTTTTCCTCCGTGCGAAAACTGCTTTTGGCTTTGCCTCGGACTTGTTTTTTCCATTTTGGGCAATACACTGTGTTTATGAAGAACGATGTCCTGCCGGTCCAGATTCGTGGAATCCTTCCGGCAAACAGCGGGTGCGCCCTTTTCGTCGGAAACGACGAGAAAGTCTTCGTCATCAACGTTGAGCCGCAGATGGGTGCTATTATCAGCATGTTTTTGCGCGACACACCGAAGGAACGCCCGCTCACGCACGATCTCATTCAAAATATTTTCAAAGGATTCAACATCGCCGTCGAACGCGTCATCATCACTGAACTGAAAAACTCCACCTATTTCGCGCGCCTGATTTTGCAGCAACAAAACGAACTCGCCCGCAAAATCGTTGAGATCGATGCCCGCCCCAGCGATTGCCTGGCGCTCGCCACCGCCCAGAAACGCCCGATTTATGTCACCCACGCTCTCTTCGAACAGGTCGAAGACATGAGCGAAGTCCTCGATCGCATCAACGAAACCGGCGGTGAAGCCGGCGAAAGCGCCGAGTCCGATTAGACCGATGCCTCCTGCCGCCGCCAAGTCCGCCGCTCCCGTCCTGCTCATTTTTGGAGAGGACGAATTCGCCGTTAAACAACGCGCCCGTCAGGTTTACCAGCAATGGACCGAAGAAGTCGGCGGCATGGACCATGAAATCGTTGATGCCGCCGTCGGCAACAGCGGCGAAGCCCTGAAAGCCCTGGCCAAACTCCGCGAAGCGCTGCAAACCCTCCCCTTTTTCGGCGGCGGCAAAGTTATCTGGCTGCAGAATTGCAATTTCCTCGCTGACGACCGCACCGGTTCCTCCACCGCCGTCACCGAAACGCTCGCGGAAATCGCCCAGGAACTGAAGGAGTTTTCCTGGCAAGGCATTCGCCTGCTCATCAGCGCCGCCAAAGTCGACAAGCGAAAAGTGTTTTTCAAAACGCTCGACAAAATCGGCAGCGTGGAAAGTTTCGCAGGCTGGTCCGTGGATGACCGCGATTGGGCGGACCAGGCCGAGGGCTGGGCGCGCAAAGCCATCCGCGCCAAGGCCAAGGAGATTTCTGAGGAAGCCCTGGCCGAAATCATCAGCCGCGTCGGCCCGAACGCCCGCCAGTTGGAAAGCGAAATCGAAAAACTTTCCCTCTACGTCGGCGACCGCAAACAAATCGAAATGGACGACGTCGAGGCCATTTGCACCCGCAACAAAATGGCCCGCGCGTTTGCGCTCGGCGATGCTCTCGGCGACCGCGACCTGCCGCGCCTGTTGCGACGGCTCGACGAGGAATTGTGGGAAGTGAAATTCGATTCGCAGAAATCAGAAATCGGACTCCTCTACGGCCTTATCGCTAAAGTAAGGGCAATGTTGCTGCTAAAAGAAATGTTGCGCGAAGGTTGGATCAAGCCGGATGGCGATTACAACCGTTTCAAGGCGCAATTGGAGCGCGTGCCCGCGGACAAATTACCTGCCGACCGCCGTTTTAATCCCCTCGCCTTGAATCCGTACGTCCTTTACAAAGCCCTCCCCCAAGTGAAACAGTACAGCCATACCGAATTGGTTCACGCAATGGATATCCTGTTGCAATGCAACCAGCGCCTCGTCACCAGCGGACTCGATGAGTCACTGGTATTACAACAGGCCTTGGTACAAATTGTAGGCAAGGCTGCGTGAAATATAACGGCATGACCCGCCACCGCGCGCGTCAATCGTAAATCGAAAATCGTAAATTTTTTAGATGAGTGCTCCGTCAGCAAAAATGTTGGTGTCCATCGGTGAAAGGTCCGCCCTGGTGCAAATCGCGGGCCGCGCCAATTTCACGTCCAGTGTTGACTTCAAAAGCCTGCTCGATCAACTGCTGCAAAGAGGCTACACCTGTTTCGTCCTCGACCTCACCGAATGCGTCCTCATGGATAGCACATTTCTCGGCGTTCTCGCCGGGTTCGGCCTGAAACTCAATTCGCCGCAAACGGATAAAATCGACCGCACGATTCAACTCTTCAATCCCAATAGCCGCATCTCGGAACTGCTCGAAAATCTCGGCGTTCTTCATTTGTTCCACGTCACCGAAGGCCCGGTGAAAACTCCCGACGGTGCCACGGTCAAGGACGTGAAGACCACGAACGCCAGCCGTGAAGAAGTCACGCGCACCTGTCTCGAAGCGCACAAGACCCTGATGGACATCAACCCCGACAACGTCTCCCGCTTCAAAGACGTGACCGCCTTCCTCGCCGACGATCTGAAAAAGATGAAGGCCGGTTCCCCATAGTGGCACGGGCGTCCTCGCCCGTGCGAATCCAACAGTGTCAACTGCACCCGCTCGATAACAATCAGTGGTTTTGTTTTGACAGGCGCACACGATTCTGGAAGAAAGCTTTGTTCCTCAAGTCTTTCGAATATGAAATGTATTATTAAATTTCTTTTGCTGTCGGCGATGTTGATCCCGAGCTCGCTTCTCGCCCAATACGAACCGCTCCCGGGCGAGAGCCCGTCTGCCGCGGGAGCGCTCACGCCCGAGATGCTGAAAACCCTGGATGCATCGGTTCCCATCACGCCGCAACTGCAAGCCGTTCGCGACGCGCTGGCGAACAACAGCGTCCGCTCTCTTGCCCTCAATCCCGACGTCGAGAACCGGACCGACTCGCTTTTTACCAAGGAGATCAAAGAGCCTGGCTCGATTGCCGACCAGAAACAATCGGGCCGTTGCTGGCTGTTCGCCGGCCTCAACGCGCTGCGACCGGGGGTCATCGCCAAGCAAAAGATGAAAAACTTCATGCTCTCACAGGCATACGAACAATTTTATCAAGAACTCGAAGCCGCCAACCGCTCCCTTGAGTTGGCCATCATTCTGCGTCATGAACCGATCCACAGCCGCCGCATGGACACCTTCCTCAAGAGTCTGATCGGCGACGGCGGCAATTGGAATTACGTCCGCGCCTTGATTCAGAAATACGGCGCGGTTCCGGAATCAGTCATGCCGGATGATTACTCCGCCTCGCACACGGACGAAATGGCCGCGCTACTGGCCACCCGTTTGCACAAGGCCGTGATCGAGATTCGCCAGCACGCCGACGCCGACATGCCTGAACTTCGTAAACTGAAAATGTCCGCACTGCAGGACGTTTACAAAATTCTTGAACTATGCCTGGGCAAACCGCCACAAACCTTTGATTGGCGATACGAGATCAAAGGCGACAAAGACGATAAAGTCAGTCCTCTCGAAATCTACACTCCTCAGTCCTTCTGTAAGAAATTTCTCGAGGAAGACCTAAATCGCTACGTGAGCTTTGCCAATTACCCGGGCCAGCCGATGCACGCCCACTTGGAATGGTCCTGGGAGCGGAACATGGCGGATCAACCGAACTTCGAAGCCGTGAACATTGAGATGAAGGAAATTGTAGCCATGACATTGAAATCGGTGATGGCGGACCAACCCGTTTGGTTTGCCGCCGATGCCAGTGCCGAGGGCGATAAGAAAAAAGGTCTCTGGCTCGATGAAATCGAGAATAAATCGGATTTGTTCGGCATTGATTTCTCGATGAGCAAAGCGGACACGCTTGCTTATGATAATGGCACGCCCAACCACGCCATGGTGATTACCGGGGTGGATGTGCGCCACGACGCTCCGGTCAAATGGAAGATCGAAAACTCCTGGGGGAAAAAAGCCGGCGACGACGGCTGGTTCGTGATCGATGAAAAGTGGTTTGATAAACACGTCTTTCAAGTCATCATCGATCGTCGCTTCGTTCCGCCATCGCTCCTGGCCTTGGCCGACCAGAAACCGATTTTGTTGCCGCCATGGGATCCGTTCACCGATTGGAACGAGTCAAAATAATTCGGAGCGCGGAGCATTGCTCCGCGAATTTCTCAGCCGTAAGTCCTTAAATTCCATTCCTCAATCAACTCCGCCGGAATTTCGCTCAAAAACCGCGACGGCTGTTGCATCATATCCCCTGTGTTCCCCGTCGCGCGAATCAACGGATAACTCAGGTAAAGTTCGTTGCGCGCGCGTGTAATTGCCACATACATAAGGCGGCGCTCTTCCTCCTCGCCTTCCGTGGTATCCAACGAACGCGCCGACGGGAACAGCCCATCGCACAGCATGATCACGAACACCACATCGAACTCGAGGCCTTTGGCCTGGTGAATCGTTGAGAGCTTGAGTTGTTCGTCATCGCGGTTCGCCGCCTGGTCACCTTCCGCCTCGACATTGGTGAGCAGCGCCAGTTGCGTCAGAAAATCCTCGATGGTTTCAAATTGCCGCGCGAACACCGCCAATTGCTCCAGGTCTTCCAGTCGCGATTGAAAATTGGGATAGTTCTCCTTCAAATGCTCCTCATAGCCCGCCTCCACCGCGAGCCGGATCATCTTGGACGCGTTCCCGCGCACGTCCTTCGCCTCCATTTGTGCGACCGTCGCCGTGAATTGCGCCCAGGCAACCGCTGTTTTCTTCGGGACTAACCTGGAGCAAGCCTGCAACGCCCGCGCAATCTCATTTTCCCGATAGGAGCCGACGTGAGGAGGCTCTATCTTTTTTTGCGAAGTTAGAGTCTCGTCACCTCGACTCCTGCTTTCATCGTAAGCCTTCCAAATCTTATCCGCCCCCTTCCCGCCGATCCCCGGGAGCAATTGCACCAGACGTTTGAACGCCAGTTCATCCCTGGGATTTGTGACCAATTTCAAATACGCCGTCACGTCCTTGATATGTGCCTGCTCAAAAAAGCGAATACCGCTCGTGATGCTGAACGGGATATTGCGCCGCGTCAGTTCCAGCTGCAGTTCCAGCGCGTGAAAATGCGAACGATACAGCACCGCCATTTTGTTCAAGTCCATACCTTCCTCGCGCAGTTCCAGCACTCGCTGCGCTACGAACGCCGCCTGCTGGCCCGCGTCTTCGCACGTAACCAACCCCGGCTTGCTACCCGACTTGCGCGCGGGCGTGAGATGCTTGGCAAATTGATGGATGTTCGCGGTGATCGCCGCGTTCGCCACATTCAAAATTTCCGGCGTGCTTCGGTAGTTCGTTTCAATCTTGTAAATCTTTGCACCCGCATAACGCTCCGAGAATTTCAAAATGTTTTGAAAATTCGCGCCGCGCCACGCATAAATGCTTTGTGCATCATCACCCACCACCATCACATTACGATGGCGCGCCGCCAGCAAATCGATCAACTCGCTCTGCAATCGATTCGTATCCTGGTACTCATCTACCATGATGAATTGAAAGCGCCTCTGATAATGCTCGCGCACATCCGCATGCTCGCGCAACAGCTTGAGCCACAGCACCAGCAAATCATCGAAGTCCATCGCGTTCGTGGCCAGCTTGCGCGCCGCATAACGCTTTTCCATGTCCGTAATCGCCTCCGCCAGTTCGGAAAAATAGTCGTATTGCTCGTGCAAAATGTCTGCCACCGGTTTTTGCATGTTCAACGCCAGTGAAAAAATATCCCCCAACACTTCCGCTTTCGGAAACCGCGTGGCTTTGACATCGATATTCGACTCCGCCACGCACGTGGTGATGAGATGCTTGGCATCCTCACGGTCCATGATGGTGAAGTCACGCTGGTATCCGAGCAGGTTCGCGTGCTGCCGCAAAATCCGGTTGCCGAGGGAATGAAATGTCCCGCCCCAAAGCGTGGCCAATTCCTGGCCCAGTAGCTCTGTCACACGCCGCATCATTTCCTTCGCCGCCTTGTTGGTGAACGTCAGCAGCAGGATGCGGTCGGGCGGAATTCCCTGCTCCAACAGATACGCCACCCGATAAGTCAGCGTGCGCGTCTTCCCGGACCCAGCCCCCGCGATTACTAGCGACGGTCCCGGCGGCGCGGTCACCGCCGCGAGTTGTTGTTCGTTCAACTCGCGCGCGTAATCAATCTGCAAATGGACCTCAGCCCGAAAAGGCTGCAGCACGTAATCGCGTGACATTGAGAAACCGTAGCCGGGGACTTGGAGGTTGTCGAATCCGCATTGAGGAACGGAAAAAACTTAATAAGGAATTCAGGAAACAAAATCTAAATTTTAATACTCAATCGCTTTCCGTTCCTAATTTCCTGCTTTCCTTATAAATTCTCCCCTTCTTCCTCCGTCTTCATCTTCATCCCCTGCAGCCGCGCCATTGCCGCTTGAACGCCTTGTAGCGCTTGCAACATACCCACGCGCATCCCATCCGCCGGCGGGTTTTTGGGATCGTTCAGCAATTGCGCCATTTTTTCCAGCGTGGCCGGCGTCCGTTTTTGCATGCTCGCAATTTGCTTTTCCCACGCCAGTTTTTTATTCGCGCACTTCAATAAATCCGTCAGGTAACCGATGTCCTGCCGCGTGGTCCGCGGAGTGGGATATCTGGCGTTCACCGCCGCCAGTTCGTTTTGTAAATCCGCAATTGTCTTCTCGCAACGCTCGATGTCCCGCACGAGTGTGTTCAATTCCGAAACCACCTCCTGCTGCCGGACAATGCTTTTTTCCGCGAGCTTCAGATCCTTTATCGACGTCATAGTCGTCATGGGCGTCCGGCCACTAGTTTTTCGCGCAGCTTTTTCATGTTCGCCTCGATCCGTTGCCAGTAATAGTTGGGACCGTCCGGATAAGGATCGCTGAGAAAGCGGTAAAGCCCGTCAAAATCACGGTTCAATTTCAATTGCACGTATTTTTCCCAGAACGCCGGGGTTTTTTGCATCAGGTCATTCGCGCTTGAGAACATGGCGATAAAATGCGGCTTGCCTTTGGCAAAGCGCGCCGCCTCCGCGAATTCCCCGTAAAGCACTGGCAATTTATCCACGTAATCGTCCGCCGCCATTTGGCCAAGCAAATCCGAAGTGCCCAGCGCGTGGCCCACGATCTTTTCCAATTCGCTTTGGAATGGAATCACGCTCAACGCCGCGTCCACGCCTGTGCAATGAATCATGTTCTGCACCGCCTGGATTTCCTGCGGAGGAAAAATTTTGTCGGTGAGCAACGCTTTGGCGAATTCCGCGCTCCGGTCCACGTGCGTCACCGTATATTTCGCGCCCGTCCCCTCGGCGTCATCCCGTTTCTTGAGATAACCGGTGTCGTGCGTCAGGATGGCCAGCAGGCCGAGTTGAAACATCCTCGAAGTGAGTCGCGGCTCGGCCCTGGCGAGATGCCGGCCGCGCAGCAATCGGGCCATGCAAAGCGTGCCCTGCAGGGTGTGCTCGAAATCGTGATAACGCGCATCCACCGCCTGATAATCCCCGTAGCTTCCGGTGAAACATTCAACGGCCCATCCGAAAACGCGCGGAACAAACATCGCGTCACCCTCGGGAAACATTCCCAGGTAAGCGGCTTGAACTTCCACTTCAACCGCTGTCGGGTCCTTAGTGACCACTGCTGGATACATTCGCGGCGCAATCTAATCCGCCTCCGTCCGATTTGCACGTATTTTTCCTTCCGCTCAAATCAAATGTAGCAGCCGGTATGAAGAGCAATCGGCTTCCAAGAGAAGCGACTTGAAACCAGAGAATTGCCTGCGTTGGATTGAGACAAAAAAACAAAAAATCCGGCAGCCCACAGTTCCCTTTCGGGTATGATTTTGGTAGGGACAGCGCGCTGCGCTGTCCGCCGCAAGCGTGAATAACACCTGTCGCCGCATAATTCCATCCGCTGAACGCAGACGGCGACGCCGCAGCGCGGCATCCCTACCCTGCGATTTTAGCCACTAGCCGACTTTTTGTGCAAAGCCTCTAGTAGAGCCTTCGCAACCTCAGCTGCCACCGAGGAAAATTACTTCGCTCCCTGGTCAATCCACGCCCGGATCAGGCCGATTTGTTCGTCCGTCAATTTCTTGAATCCGAGTTTGTTTTTCGGCGGGGGCATGAAATCCATGTCGTCGCCGATGTGAGCCACATTCAGGACCAACATGCTCTTGGCGCTGTTACCCGGCTCGACGACTTTGCCGTCCTCGCCACCTTTAAGCACGCTCGCGAGACTGTCCATCTGCAACTTCGCTTTCGCCTTCGGGCCGTTGTGACATTTGATACAGGAAGCGTCAAATATCGGCTTGATGTCGGTGGCGTACGTCACACCAGTTTTGGTGGAAGCGGGGGGCAACTTACTCGTGTCCACGTCGTCCGCGAAAACGGCGAGCGAGACTCCAATGATGCTGAAAGTGGTGAGTGCGGTTTTAAGATTCATATTTTGCTATGCCCGGAATTTTAATTAAGACGAATGAAAGGTCAAAAGGTTTCCAGAATGTCGCCTCCGAACCGCCAGCTTCAAAAAGGGGCAAATGACGAATGGAACTTCAGCGCCCCAATCAGCCATTCGTCATTCGTCATTCGCCGCTCACGGCTGAGGTTTACAAACTGCCCGCCAAATTGTAGCTGCGAGCGCGGCGATTCTGTTGTTTGCTCCCGGCGAGCGAATGAATCAGTGGCGAACAGAAGCGGGAACTCCAAACAGCGTTGGATACACGAATCCGTTTCGTGCTTGCTTCCGCTATTTGGTTGACCCTTTACTTACGGAAGAGAGAGTTGTCGGGCTTTTTATGATCGCATCCATCAAACTCACCTGACTTATGTCTGCCTTCCTTGTCTATCTTTTTTGTCTCGCGGTAGGATTTGTATTCGTCGTGGTGTCCGCGATGTTGGGCCATCTCTTTGGTGGCGCTCACGGGCATGTGGGCGGCAGCGGCGGCCATGCCGAGGCCGGTGGCGATAGCAGCGATTCGCCGGGGGTGTCGCTATTCAGCCCGATCATCATGGCGGCGTTCGTGACCTCATTCGGCGCATTTGGCCTGGCGTTTTCGCAAATTGAAGCCACCCGGCGGCCGCTGCTGAGCGCGCCCCTGGCGATCGTTGGTGCGTTTATCGTCGCGTCGGCGCTCGTGGCTGTTTTAAGAAAAGTAATGAGAGCGTCAGACAGTTCGAGCGAATCCCGGGTTTCCAGCCTGCCCGGCTGTGTGGCAACGGTAATCTCGGCAATTCCCGCCAGTGGAGTGGGTGAAATCGCTTATATCCAGGCCGGCACTCGTTACACCGCGCCCGCCCGCGAAGAAGATGGACTCTCGGTAAGCACCGGAAAAGCCGTCACGATTACACGCATTGTCGGGCAGCAATGTTATGTCAGCGCCGTCCCCGCAAAGTCTGTTCCCAATCCTGCCACTTGAAACTATTTATGATCATTCATCCTTTACTCGCCGACCTCCTCACTGCTCCCGTCATCATCGTGGCCGGCGTCGTCCTCGGCGTCGTCATTTTGGCCGTCTTTGTGGCCGTGATGAGTCGCTACACGAAAGTTGGCCCCAACGAAGTGCTGGTCGCTTCCGGCATGAAGCACAAATACACCGATCCCGACGGCACCGTGCGCCCGCGCGGTTTCCGCATCAAGAAAGGCGGCGGCACGTTCGTGGTGCCGATGCTCGAAAAGGTGGACATCCTTTCCCTGGAGTTGATGACCATCGATGTGCAGACGCCGGAAGTGTACACCAGCAAAGGCGTGCCGGTGAAGGTCGACGGTGTGGCGCAAGTCAAAATCAAAGGCGATGATATTTCCATTTCCACGGCCGCTGAACAATTCCTCAGCAAAACCACCGATGAAATCAAAAGCGTGGCCATGCAAACGCTGGAAGGCCATTTGCGCGCCATTCTCGGCACGATGACGGTCGAGGAAATTTACCAGAACCGCGACGCCTTCGCCTCGAAAGTGCAGGAAGTCGCCGCCGGTGACATGGCCAACATGGGCCTCGGCATCGTAAGCTTTACGATTCGCGATATCCGCGATTCCCAAGGTTACCTCGACGCTTTGGGCAAACCGCGCATCGCGCAGGTCAAACGCGACGCACAAATCGCCCAGGCCGAGGCCGATCGCGACGCCATGATCAAGTCTTCGCAGGCAACGCAGGCGGGCCAGGAAGCGAAATTTGCGGCGGATTCAAAAATCGCGGAGGCGCAACGGGATTATCAATCGAACATCGCGCAATACCAGGCCACCGTTAACCAGAAAAAAGCCGAAGCCGACCTCGCCTACGATTTGCAGAAATTCAAGACCGGCCAGCTCGTGAAGGCGGAAGAGGTGCAGGTCAACATCGTGGAAAAACAGAAGCAGATTGAATTGCAGCAGCAGGAAATTCTCCGCCGTCAAAAAGAATTGGAAGCGACCGTGCAAAAACCTGCCGATGCGGAACGCTACCGGGTGGAGACGTTGGCGAACGCCACGAAATTCCAGCTTGAAACCGAAGCGGCGGGTGCCGCTTCGGCCGCCAAGGCAAAAGGTTTTGCCAATGCGGACGTCTCCAAAGCGACCGGCATGGCCGAAGCCGAAGCCAACAAAGCGCGCGGTCTTGCTGAAGCCGCGGTCATCGAGGCCCAGGGCAAAGCCACTGCCTCCTCCATGCAGGCCAAGGCCGAATCGTTCAAGCAATACAACGAAGCGGCGGTTATTGAAATGATTGTGCGCGTGCTGCCGGAAATCGCAGGCAAGATCAGCGAACCGCTCGCCAAGACCGAGAAGATGGTCATCATCAACAGCGGCAACGGCCCCGGCGGCGGCGCGAGCAAATTGACTGGCGACGTCACCCAGATCATTGCGCAATTGCCCCCGGTGCTGGAGAGTTTGACCGGCGTGAAGTTCGAGAAATTGCTGGAGCAAGTGCCGGCGCTTAAAAACGCGATGGCTAAAAACGACAAGGAGCAAACCTGATTATGGGATGGGGAAGAATGATGTTACTCGGAAATGTCGGGCAACAACTCGACATTGGCGACCTGGGAAACGCGATCGAGCAAATGCGCGGCGACTTTGCGCAGAAAGATCAGGTCGACCGCGAGCAGGGGCACGACATTACACAGTTGCGGAACGAAAATCACGAATTGAAGCTATATCTCGCAACGTTGATTCGTTTGTTGGTTTCTAAAGGCGTTGTGAAGCAGGAGGAAGTGAAGACCATCGTGTCTGCCATCGACAAAACCTGAACGAAAGGAAAGTTATGTTTACCCTACCCGTATTCGGCGCATTGTTTTTTTTGCCCGTTGGAATATTCGGCATCTTGGCATTGGTGTTTTGGGTTTGGATGCTCATTGACGCAATTCAGAATCCGAGCCTTTCCGGAAGCCAGAGAATCGTGTGGGTGCTGGTCATTCTTTTTCTGAATCTTCTGGGCGCGCTGATTTATCTCCTGGCCGGTCGGCGGTCGTAAGAGAATTTGATGAACAGCCAATGCGCCTTTTCGAAGCCATCGTAGACGCCAATCACCGAGCGATCGCCGGTGACGCGAAGGCCGGTGTCCACGTGGCGGATTTTGAAAATGAACTGCCGGTCATCGCTCTCACCTGCGTTGACCCCCGTCTCAATGCGCTGTTCCCAAATGTGCTGGGGCTGCCGGGCGAGGAGTTCATCTGGCTGCGCAACGCCGGCAACATCATCACCGGCCCGCTGAGCAGCACCATGCGCTCGCTGGCGCTGGCGTGTGCCGTGAAGGGCGGCAAAGAAATTGCCATCATCGGCCACACGGATTGCCAGGTCGGCAAAACGACCACGATGCAATTGCTGGAGAAATTGGAAGCATTGGGTGTGAAGCGGCATTTGCTGCCCGAAAATCTCAACGAATTTTTTGGCATGTTCGGCAGCGACCGCCAAAACGTCATCAAAGCCTGCGATTTTGTCCGCGGGAGCCCGCTCATCGGCCCGAAAATTCCCGTGCACGGTCTGCTCGTCGATATCCAAACCGGCAAGCTCGAATGGCTCGTAAATGGTTATCAGAATCTGGGGACAATAAGTGATCGCTGGAATGAAACGGTGAAATCCGCCGGCCATACCATCGACATGATGAAGTCGCTGACCGATTTCCAGATCGGTGAAATGAAATTTCCCGATACGAAAATCGGTGAGACGGTCACCAAAGCCGAGGATTGGCTCGAGAAAAAAGTGGAGCAAATGCAAATCAAGCCCGTGTCGTCCGTTCCGCCGCCCCCTGCCCCGCCCGCACAACCGCCAAAAATCCCGGTGCCGCCGACGATTCGTCCGCGCATGCACATCCGGCGGGAAGGAAAATAATTATGGCGCCTGCCGAAAAACCCCGACGCCACGGCTGCCTTTTTTGGGGCGGGATCATCGCGGGCATTCTTTTGTTGCTCGCCCTGCTCGCGGGTTACTCCGGCTACCGCTATATCCGCCACCTCGTTTACACGTATACCGACACCAAACCGCTCGAAATGCCCACGGTGCAAATGTCCGGCACCGAAATAACGAACCTTCAGAAACGGGTGCAGAATTTCGACACGGCCCTCAAAGCGAATAAATCCGTCGAGCCGATGATTCTCACGGCGGACGAAATTAACGCGCTTATCGCCGACGCCACCAAAAGCAATTCACCCACGCCGGTGCGCCTTTATTTCAGCTTTAATGAAGATCGCGTTCAGGCGCAATTGAGCTTGCCGACGGACGGTTTGAACGTGCGAATGCTCAAAGGACGCTACTTCAATGGCACCGGCGATTTTGCCGTGTCATTGCACAACGGTCGGCTGATGCTGAATGTAAAGTCGTTGTCCGTGAAAGGAAAACCGCTCCCGGATCAATTCATGCAATCTCTTCGCGGGGAAAATTTCGCTGATTCCTGGACCAACGACGTGGAACTGAACCAGGCGCTGGCGAAACTTCAGGAAGTAAAGATCGCAAACGGCAAGCTGATTGTCGTCCCCAGGCTAAACGAAACCAATTCGGCGCCCAACTTGGAATCCCCCAAATAGCAGGCACATTTCAGCCCCCGTTTGTAGTTCCGCCTTCAGGCGGTTCGGCGCATTTTTCACACCCCGACCGCGTAAACGCGGAACTCCAAACACTGGTCCGGGTATATATGTTCCGGGATACAACCCAGGTAAAAGGTACGGAGAAATGCTCATAGCCAGCCGGCTTCGTCTTGGTTTAAGTTGTCGAAACTAATTTATGCCTGACCCGCAACAGAGACGCAAACGCGGTTGTTTATTCTACGCCGGCATTATCGGCGCGGTATTATTGGTCGTGCTCTTGCTCGGCGCGTTCTTCGGAATTCGCTATGCCAAGGGGCTGGTCAGTCAATTGACAGATGTGCAGCCGATGCCCTTGCCCACCGTGCAATTGCCAGAGGTGCAATTGTTCCAACTGCACGATCGCGTGGATACCTTTCGCGACTCGGTTCGCAATGGCGAGTCCGTCGCGCCGCTCGAACTTTCGGCCGACGAACTCAACGCGCTCATCGAAACCGATCCCGCCATGGCAGCGCTCAAAAACCATCTTTTCGTTTCCATTACGAACAGCCAGCTATACGCGCAAGTCAGTTTTCCGGCGGAGGACCTGGGCATGGTCCGGCTGCGCGGCCGATACATCAACGCCAATGGAATGTTCAACGTCGGTTTAACCAATGGCGAATTACAGATTACCGCGGTTTATCTTAGCGCGAAGGGCCAACCCCTCCCGCGCAATATCATGCGAGAGATTGCCCGCGAAAATCTCGCGGATAAATTCAACTCCGATCCGCGGGCCGCCGCCGGCTTAAAGCGGCTTCAAGCCGTTCAGGTCAAAGACGGGAAATTGATCATCGTGCCGCAGAAATAAGTACACAAATCCGCGCCCGCTCTCACCCGGCGCCTTCCGGGAAAATCCGCTCATGCTCCTGTATCGCGTAACGGTCGGTCATTCCCGCCAGGTAATCACACACGGCGCGATATTTTCCAATTTTGCGAATGCGTTGGCGCGCGTGCTCGCCGATCTCTGCGGTATGCTTCACATAATAACCAAACAAATCGCGCAACAACTGTTTCGCGCGCAAGTGCGGCTCGTTCACCACCGGATTGAAATACAAATTTTTGTAAAGATACTTGCGCAGCTCGATGTTCAGCTTCCGTCGTTCCGGGCTGTATTGAATGAGCGCCTTGGAAAAAAGCCGGACCTCGTCCGCGGATTGCACGTCTGCCGTCTCGATCATCCGCTCGCTCGTTTCCACCACGTCCTTCACCTGCAAATCGATCAAGGTGCGAATAATGAAATAGCGCCGGCATTCATCCGGCAAATTTCCATGCTCCTTTTTCACCAATCGCGCCGCGTAGGCCCAGATGCGGACCTCGCGCGCCAATTTTTTTTCCGAAAGCAACCCGGATTCGAGACCGTCATCGAGATCGTGGCTGTAATACGTGATTTCATCCGCGAGATTGGCAATTTGCGCTTCGAGTGAAGAATTTTTCGCGTCGAAATCGGCGCGTTTGCTCGGGTGATCGAACGCGGTGTAATGCTTGACCAATCCTTCGCGGACTTCCCAGCTCAGGTTAAGCCCTGGGAAATCCGGATATTTTTGTTCCAATTCTTCCACGATGCGCAGGCTGTGACGGTTGTGCTCAAAGCCGCCGTGCTTTTTCATCAATTCATCCAGGACCGTCTCGCCCTTGTGGCCGAAGGGTGAATGGCCCAGGTCATGCGCCAGCGCGATGACTTCGACCAGGTCCTCATTGAGCTTGAGCGGGCGGGCGATGTTCCGCGAAATCGCCGCGACTTCCATCGTGTGGGTCAGACGCGTACGAAGATGATCGCCGGTGCCGTTGAGAAAAACCTGGGTCTTGTATTCCAGCCGGCGGAAGGCGCGCGAATGAATCACGCGATCGCGGTCGCGTTGGTATTGAGTACGCCATTCGGGCGGAGCTTCCGCAAATTTACGTCCGCGTGTGTCGGCGCTGAGTTGTGCGTACGGCGCGAGAATACGGCGCTCGATTTCTTCGAGTTCAATGCGTGTGCGCGGCATGGGGAAGGCTAGAGGAAAAAGCTGCCGGAAGTCAATTAGGGGAGCGCGCCCTCGCGGCGCACATCGACGCTCGAAAATTTATGATTTCTCACACTCCGTGTTCGGCGCGAGGCGCGCCGAACGGCAGCCGTGGCGACTACCCTACCCCGCTAATTCGCCAGCAGATGCTGAACGGAAATTCCCCGCAATTCAAACAGGCGGCGAATCGTATCCTCGATCAGGTTGTTCGGGCACGAAGCCCCGGCCGTCACGCCCACCGTAACCTTTCCGGACGGCAGCCAGTTCGGTGTTTCCACTTCCTGATGCTTGTGCTGGTCATAATGGACGATGAGCTTGTCCGAAACCATTTTGGCCGCGTTCTTGATGAAATACGTCGGCAGCTTGGCCTCGCCCATTTCCGCCAGATGCGACGTGTTCGAAGAATTATAACCACCGATGACGATCAGCAAATCCATCGGCTCGCGGAGAAGTTTTTGCAAGGCATCCTGCCGGTCCTGCGTGGCGCCGCAAATCGTGTCGAAAAAGCGAAAATGCTTTTCAATCTCGCTCTCGCCATATTTCTGGATCATCGCCTGTTTGATGCGGCGCTGCACTTCTTCCGTTTCACCGCGCAACATCGTCGTCTGATTCGCCACGCCGACCGCCTGAAGATGCGTATCCGGATCAAAGCCCGCCGAATACGCGCCTTTGAATTTTTCGAGGAACTCGTTTTTATCGCCGCCGTTCAGGATGTAGTTACAGACATAATCCGTTTCCGCCAGCGTGAAAACCACCAGGTAATGGCCGCTGCCATAAGCGCGCGCTTGCGAAGTCGTCGCTTTGGTTTCCTCGTGCTTGGCCTTGCCGTGAATGATGCTCGTGACGTTTTCCTTGGAATATTGCCGCACGCGTTTCCACACGCTCATCACGTCGCCACAGGTCGTGTCGACCGGGATGCAACCTTTCTCTTCGATCTTCTTCCGCGTGCCGACCTCAGTTCCAAAGGCCGGGATGATGACGGCATCGCCTGATTTCAGGCACGATAATTCCTCATCCGTGGGCTTGGGCGAGATGATCTGGATGCCCATATTGCGGATCTGATCGTTGACCTCGGGGTTATGGATGATTTCGCCGAGGAGATAAATGGGTGTGTTGGGGGAATTTTCAGAAAAGTATTTTTTGGCAGCGTAGGCAAGGTCGATGGCACGCTCCACGCCGTAGCAAAAACCGAATTCCTTCGCCAGCTTCACCGTCAGGCTGTCGGCCGCAAGCACGCCCCCGTGAGCGCGGATGCGCTCCACCAATTCGCTGCGATAATGAGAAAGCACCTGGGCCTGCACGGTTTCCATGATATCGGGCCGACGCAGGTTAATCTTTTGAGGCGCGGAAGGCGCGGTAGCTGACATAACTGCAATCTAACATGCCCTCCGCGAGCGTCCAGCCGAAAGCCCAGCCGAAAAGCATTGCGCAACGGCCTCAATACGTGGATATTCGCACCTGCGTCGGAGCGTAGCTCAGCCTGGCTAGAGCACTTGCTTTGGGAGCAAGACGTCGCAGGTTCGAATCCTGTCGCTCCGACCATTTTCTTTTCCCCTTCCTTGTTCCGCCTTTTGCGCGTCTAATCCGACGCGGAGTTCCTTCCCTGATTTCAACAACCGTCCCTACTCTGAGCTTTGATAACTTAATTATTTTTTAACGCTCACCACATTACAAAGGCATCACAAAGTCATTCATTGGAGCAGTGGCGTTATTTCACAAACGCGGCCGTTCGCGAGCAGACATCGAACTTTTAATACCTACAGACACCTTTTCGTATCTATAAACGCGCTGCCTGCGCAAATTACAACACCTCGCTTGCAAGAATTTACCCACGCTTCCCAACGTTGCTGCAATTAAATTCAGTAAATTGTTGATATTAAAAAAAGATTAACGCGTGGCACCTCCTTTGCTTGGGGAACCGCCATGTTGATGGCTCGTTAATTTACTCGAGAAACGAAGCGGAAATAAAACGCAGGTTTATTTCCGAATTTCTCCAGGCGATAGCAAACCAAACCCAACCATCACCAAACCAAAACACTAACGACCGTTCATGAAAAAAATCGAAGCGATCATAAAACCATTCAAGCTCGAAGAAGTGAAGGACGCGCTTGGCGAACTCGGCATCGAGGGCATGACCGTCACGGAAGTCAAAGGCTTCGGACGGCAAAAAGGCCACACGGAAATCTATCGCGGCAGTGAATACACCGTGGATTTCCTTCCCAAAATCAAACTGGAAATCGTCGCCCCCAATGACCGCGTGGACGCTGCGATTGCCGCCATCGTCAAAGCGGCCAAGACCGGCAAAATCGGCGATGGAAAAGTTTTTGTTTCCAACATCGAAGATGCCGTCCGGATCCGCACTGACGAACGAGGCGACAAAGCCGTTTAACCGCAAACTTCCAAACTAAACAACTGATCCTAACGACAGATGAAAAAAATACTGCTCTCAATAGTAACCGTCTTCTGCTTGATTACCCTTCGCGGGCGCGCAGCGGACGCCACGAACGCTCCCGCCGCGCCTCCGGCACCGACCCTGGAGCAACGCATTTCCTCGCTGGAAGCTTACGTGAACAATGGCGATCCGTCCGCCGCCTTGAAAGTCGGCCCCAAAGACAAGGACGGTAATCCAACGATTCCCGATGGCCTGACCACTCCCACGGTGGGCGTGCCCGGACCGGGCCACAACGCCTGGCAGATGACCTCCGCCGCACTCGTGTTGTTTATGACGTTGCCGGGACTGTTCCTGTTCTACGGCGGCCTGGTTCGCCGCAAGAACGTGCTGTCCGTGGCTGCGCAATGTTTCTTCATGGCCGGCATGGTCACCGTCCTATGGTGGATTTGCGGTTACAGCCTCGTATTTCATAGCGGCGGCAAAATCCTAGGCGGCATGGGATTCGCGTTCTTGAAAGACGTCACGTCCGCGCCCAACACGGATTATTCCTACTGGGTTTCGCAGAACGTGTTTTCGATGTACCAATTGATGTTCGCCATCATCACGCCGGCGCTCATCCTGGGCGCGATTGCTGAACGCATGAAATTCTCGGCCATGTGTCTGTTCATGGTCCTCTGGATGTTCATCGTTTATTTCCCGCAGGCACACATGGTGTGGGGTATCGACGGCCTCATGAACGGCGTCTGGAACGCGAACGCGAAGATTCACGCGATTGATTTTGCCGGCGGCACGGTGGTGCATATGACTTCCGGATGGTCCGCGCTCGTCCTGTGTATCATCCTCGGCAAGCGCATCGGTTTCGGTAAGGAAAACATGGCGCCTCACAGCATGGTGTTGTGCTCGATCGGCACCGGTATGTTGTGGGTCGGCTGGTACGGCTTCAACGCTGGCAGTTCCGTGGCTTCGGACGTGGTCGGCGCAAATGCGTTCATGACCACAACCCTCGCAACCGCGGTGGCCTCGTTCGTATGGCCGTTGATGGAATGGATCGTTCGCGGCAAACCCAGCATCCTTGGATTTTGCTCGGGCGCAGTCGCCGGCCTGGTCGTGATCACTCCCGCTTGCGGATTTGTGACGGCCAACGGCTCGGTAATCATCGGCATCGCGGCCGGGTTGATTCCCTGGTTCTTCTGCTTCAAGGTCAAAGGCTGGTTCGGCTATGACGACGCGTTGGATACCTTCGGTGTTCACGCAGTTGGCGGCACGCTCGGCGCACTGCTCACCGGTGTGCTCGCGCGCAATTCCGCGAACGGCAACCTGGCCATCAACTTGAAGGATTATGTCACCGACTCTCCCACGCAAAAACTGGTCCTGGAGCAAATCAAGGCGATCGGCCTGACGCTCGTGCTGGCCATCGTCGGAACGATCATTATCGCTTACATCGTCAAGGCCGTGATTGGATTACGCCCGAGTGAGGAAGTCGAAACCGCCGGCCTGGACATTTCCGAGCACGGTGAAGAAGGCTATCACGGAAGTGAATCTGCCGCCTGAGCGCAATAAGGGGAGGTACCGGAGCAGGCGCGGACGAAAGTCCGCGCCACTCCTCTCCGAAGCGCGACAGATAATTTTCTTCTATCAAATCTGTTGAGAAATATTTAAACAGAAATAATAAATCAAAAGGCGCGGCCTCTAGGCCGCGCCTCTTTTCGTAGTGGCACGGGCGTCTCGCCCGTGCGATTGAAACACGCGCGCGAGACACCCGTGCCACCAGGTTCAAAGGAAGAAGATCGAAGTCCGACTTAGCCCCGTACGCACGGCCTCTTTGTAGTCAGCAGTTCTCTAACAATATCCAAGCCGCTTGCCCCCAGCTTTGCTGTCTCCCTTACCTTCTATTCAAATTTACTTACTTAATGGGCGGCACATCCCCGCGGTCCAATCGCATTCCCGCGGTTTGATTGCGGCAAAGACGGCAAAAGTTTTCTTCCGCCAGGGTCATCCGGCGCGCGCTGAGCGAGATTACCGACCATTGACGGCGTAACGGTTTCGCGCCCAACGGCCGCATTTTCAGCGTCTTGCGCGTCAATTCGCTTTCCACCGTCCACGGCGCCAGCACCGACACTCCGAGATTCAGCTTTAACAATTCCGCGATGGCTCCGATGCTATCAACCTCCATCGCTACGTTCGGCGCGATTTGAAGCTGGCGGAAATGATCGTCGATCAATTCGGCGGTGACACTCGCGCGCTGGTAAATAATAAACGGCTGCGCGCGAATTTCATCGCGCGTAATCGGCCGCCCATCGCTCCACGGATGCGCCGAGGAAAAAACAAACATCAGCTCGTCGCGGAAAATCGGTCGTAATTCCAGCCCGGTGGTATTTTCCGGCGCAATGGCCAGCGCCACGTCCACTTTACTCGCGCGCAACAATTCCACTGTGCGCGGAGTGTCGCCCGACTCGATGCGCAATTCGAGCGTGCCGTCGTTCTTTTTCAATTCCCGAATCACCTTTGGCAGAATGTGATGGCAGGCAGAGGCGGAAGCCGCGATGCGCAGGCGCGTCTGGCCCCATTTGCCCAGCCTCCGGATGGCTTCCGCGGCCGAGTCGAGTGCGCCCAGCGGCCCCAGGATTTGCGCGAGCAATTGCTCACCCGCCTGGTTGAGCACCATGCGTTTGCCAACCCGTTCGAACAGACGGCAGCCCAAATCCGTTTCCAGCGATTTCAAGCTGTGGCTGATGGCCGACGGAGTCAAATGAACCTTGCCCGCCGCGACGACGAGACTGCCACTCTCTGCCACCGCGCAAAAAACTCTCAATAAACGTGTATCCATGAAATCAATGCGATAATGGGGCAAAAATGAAAGGCGCCACGAGGAATTTGCTGGGGAAATAATGTGGGTTTACCATGCGCTCGACTTAGCAACTTCCACGCCTCAGCCCGCGGAAAACCGGTTTTCGCCAAAATCCCGATATGTTTGCGTGAAAATTATTTTCGCACCAACTAAACGCTGACGAAAAAACCCCCTACTGTGCAAAACAAAACAGCCGGACCTGTGCCAGCCAACTACGCTTCTGCCCAAAGAGCATAATCAATTTGTAATCGGAAAGTCTCAATAGCCCGTCAATAATACCTTGTCTTGCGCGGCGGCGCTTTTATAATTCGCCCACGTTTGTCTGCCGAATGATCCCGGGCGGGATCAGCGGGGGAACCGATTTTCCGGTAAAACCGGATCGGGGCTAACGTTCGCGCCCTTAAAAAGCGCAACGGGAACACTTAATGGTTCCAGCCCGACAGCTAACCTCGCAGGCGTAAACATTAAGGGCAATGAAGCTTCCCCTTCATTTCCCCGAATTCATTTTATAGCGGTGCTCCATGAGCGCTGCTGTTTGGAAATTGCGGCAGTCACAGACCACCGCTACCGGTAAATTATGATTTTGAAAATGAAGCACTTGCGTAACGTCGCTGGTCCAGCACCCCGCCGTTTACACTTGCTGGCGCGGGCAAGGCTGGTTATACGCACTCCCACCGATGCTTGAACCCGCCACACACCGTCCGCGTAACGTAGGCTGGGCGCGTGCCGCCGCCTTGCTTTATGGAGATTGGGGAACCAGCAAGGCATACGTCATCGGCCTCGCGTTCGTGGCAGCCGGCTTTTCCTCGTTTCCCATCATCCTGGCCGTCTGCGGGCTGACCGGGCTGGTGGGCTACAACTACATCATTATCTGCCGGCATTTCCCGGACGGCGGCGGGGTCTATTCCGCGGCGCGGGAGCAAAGCCGCGTTCTCGCGGTGCTGGGTTCGTTGTTGCTGCTGGCGGATTTCATCGTGACGGCGGCGATGAGCTGTTGGGATGCGATGAGTTATTTTCACATTCCATCCGAGTATTTGAAATTCGCCACCATCGGTTTCATTTTTCTGGTCGGCGCAATTAATTTCTTCGGGCCAAAACATTCAGGGAGCTTTGCCGTCACCCTGGCCATCCCAATGGTGGTGGTAGTGATTTCGATTGTCGCTTTCAGTTTGCCGCACCTGAGTTTTCATCCCAACTTGCTCCACCCTGCAGGCGGATTGCGATCAAACTGGGTCAAGTTCGTGGAAGTCATCCTGGCGTTAAGTGGCGTCGAAGCCATTGCCAATCTGACCGGAGTAATGAAATTGGATCGCGGAGCGACACCGGAGCACCCAAGCGTGGCAGGCACGGCAAAGAAGGCGATTTTTCCGGTGGCCATCGAAGTCGTATTCGGAACCGCGTTACTGGGATGGGCCATGCTTTCGTTGCCAACCTCGATGTCCGGCGAAATCAAGAGCCGTTACGAGGACATGTTGCGTTTTTTGGGCGAGCATTATGGAGGCGCGGCGCTGGGCGAACACTTCGGGCATTTGTTCGGCATCGCTATCGGCTGGGTGGTGGGCCTCCTGTTGTTGAGTGCGGTGAATACCGCGGTCGGCGCCATGATCGGTCTGATTTACATGCTTGCGCGAGACCGGGAAATGCCTCGGGAATTCACCAGGCTCAATTCACACGGCGTTCCCTGGCAAGCGCTCCTGGTGGCAGTAGTTTTGCCGGCCATCCTGGTCATACTTTCAGAGAATCTCGACTCGTTGGCCGACATGTATGCCATCGGCGTTGTCGGCGCGATTACGGTCAACCTCGGTTCCAGTTGTTTCAACAAACGTCTCGGGCTGAACTGGCGCGAATTCTCGATCATGCTGGTGACGTTTATCATTTTGTTCTGCGTTGAAATTACGATCGCAAAAACAAAACCCGCCGCCCTCTTTTTTGCCGCGTGTGTTCTGGGAGTCGGCTTCGGCATGCGTTGGTACGCACTGAAACGCGCCGGTTTCGAAACGGTAACGCTCACCCGCGAACAGGCCGCGGCCGTCACCAAGCCCGAGCTACTGGCGCCGCTGCGTCCGAATTTTGAGCCGGGCCAGGCCATTCTCGTGGCCGCGCGCGGATTCACCCCGCTCCTTAAATTCGCCTTGGAGGAAGCCAAGCTGCGCCAGGGAAATTTATACGTGTTGTACATCAAACAACTCTCGGTCGCGCTGCCGGGACCAATCACGAATCTCGAACGGCCACGCTGGCAGAACGACAGAGAGGCCGCGACAATCATGTACGGCACTTTGGATCTGGCCCGCGAAGCCGCAGTGAGTGTGTTGCCGGTCTTTGCCGTCAGCGAGAATCCCGCTGGCACCATCGTGGACATCGCCGCCACTTTGGGTGTGGACATACTGATGTTGGGTGCGCCCCACCGAAACGCCCTCGCTAAATTACTTCGCGGCGACGTCGTGACCGAAGTCGCGCGGAGTCTTCCCGAGAACATCCAATTGGTTATTCACGGATAGCCCTGGTCCCTCCATTTTCGCCCGTTTTTCTCTACGCCTCAGTGTCTCTATGGCCATCTCTCCGCCGGTTTCAAAAGCAACAACGTGGTCAAATCACTACAGCCACAGCCATTTCCGCAGTATAAAACAAACCATTCACTTCATTGTGTAAAATTTTTTAACATCGAAATCATGCGTGATTTCGATGAATTACATTCATCGATTGCCCGTTTGGCACCTGCGTTGCTTAAACGCCGCACCAAGCGCGGGAAATGGAATTTCCCGGACTCCGAACCCAAAACTATATGAAGAAAATCGAAGCGATTATCAAACCATTCAAGCTGGAGGAAGTTAAGGACGCGTTGAGCGAAATCGGCGTCGAGGGCATGACCGTCACCGAAGTGAAGGGATTCGGACGCCAGAAAGGTCACACCGAAATTTATCGCGGCAGCGAATACACCGTGGATTTCCTGCCCAAGATTAAAATCGAAGCAGTCGTGGCCGATAGCCGATTGGACGCCGCCGTGGCCGCCATCGTCAAGGCCGCCAGGACCGGCAAGATCGGCGACGGCAAAGTGTTTGTTTCAAAAATCGACGAGGCCGTCCGCATCCGGACCGAGGAAAAAGGAGAACAAGCCGTTTAATCTCGGAGCAACACCCCGAACTATTCACCAATGAAAAAGCTAATCGCCTTCCTCTCTTTAATCGCTGTCATTTCCTGCGGAGTTTTTCCTGCCTTCGCCGCCGACGCTCCCGCGCCGAAGCTCGAAGACCGCGTGACCGACCTGGAAGCCTACGTAACCAACGGCGCGCGCCAGACGAATGCCGCCACTGCTCTAGCCGCCTCGCCCGGACCCGGTCATAACGCCTTCCAGATGGTGAGCGCCGCGCTCGTGTTGTTCATGACCCTGCCCGGCCTGGCACTATTCTACGGCGGCCTCGTGCGCCGCAAGAACATACTCTCCGTCATGGCGCAATGTCTCGGCATCACCGGCCTGGTTGCCATTCTCTGGTGGCTCTGCGGTTATAGCATCGCCTTTCACAGCGGCAAACCGTTCTGGGGCACATTCGATTGGGCATTCCTCAAGGGCGTTGATTCCACGCCCAATACCGATTACGGCGCCTGGGTTTCGCACAATGTTTTTTCCATGTATCAAATGATGTTCGCCATCATCACACCGGCCTTGATTGTGGGTGCGATTGCCGAGCGCATGAAGTTTTCCGCCATCCTCCTCTTCGTCACCATCTGGATGTTCGTCGTTTATTTCCCGCTCGCCCACATGGTCTGGGGCATCGACGGCATGATGAACGGCGTGTGGAACCCTAATGCCAAAATCCACGCCATCGATTTCGCGGGCGGCACGGTCGTGCATATGTCCTCGGGTTGGTCGGCGCTGATTCTCTGTATAATCCTCGGCAAACGCCTGGGCTTCGGCAAAGAACCCATGCCGCCGCACAGCATGGTGCTTTGTATGGTCGGCACCGGCATGCTTTGGGTCGGCTGGTACGGCTTCAACGCGGGCAGCGCCGTCGCGGCAGACGTCGTGGCGGCCAACGCATTCTTGACCACCACCATGGCCACCGCCGTCGCCTCGTTCACCTGGGGCATGATCGAATACGTCTTGAAAGGCAAGCCGAGCATCCTGGGTTTCTGCTCGGGAGCAGTCGCCGGGTTGGTGGTCATCACCCCGGCTTGCGGCTTCGTGACGGCCAACGGCGCAGTTATCATCGGCCTCATCGCCGGTGCGATACCGTTCTTCTTCTGCTACAAAGTCAAAAACTGGTTCGGCTATGACGACGCCCTCGATACCTTCGGCGTTCACGCCGTGGGTGGAACCATTGGGGCGTTGCTGACCGGAATCCTGGCGCGCAATTCCGCCAACGCCAACCTCGCGACCAACTTGAAAGCGTATGTGACGGATTCCGCGTTGCAACCGCTGGTGTGGGAGCAACTCAAAGCCATCGGTCTGACTCTCTGCCTGGCCATCGTCGGCACCACGGTCATTGCGTTCATCGTGAAAGCCGTGGTTGGACTGCGCGTGAGCGAAGAAGTCGAAACCATCGGCCTCGACCTTTCGGAACACGGCGAAGAAGGTTATCACGCGGAAGGCGGAATTTAATTCATTCCCTGGGAACGCCGGCGTCTTGCCGGCTTTCCCCTCTTTTCACAGAGCGCCGGCATATATGCCGGCGCTCTTTTTTTTGACCGCTAATTTCATTCCACTGCCAAATCCCCGAAAGTTTTTCGGGTTTCACCCACTTTAATTGCTCTGACATGAGTTGTAGTGAAGGAGCATGAACAACAGTTATGTAATCCAATGGAAATCAAAAGTGAACGGCCGCGCCGGCCGGGGAACCAAACGCTTTGAGAAGGAAGAAGTCGAACAACTCGTCGAAGAACTCAACCGCGAATATCCGCAGATTGACCATCAGGCCATCCCAGCCGCCGATGCCGAACGGGAATCCGCGGAAGATACGCCGACGATTACTGGCATTTCCAACCCGATGTTTTCGCCAGCCTGACATATGCGGGTTTCACCCCATTCCACAAATTCCAACTCCGCGTAGGATGTGTTCTGTAATGTGATTGAGAGTGGCAATCACTGCGGCTCCGAGTGGAGCCGCTTTTTTGTTTTGTGAGAGGAATAAGTCAAAACGTACCACGTACTACGCAATTCCGCATCCCCCTACCCCACGCGCACTTGGGAGTTTATTTTTTCCGGGCGGGGGTGTATGATGCTGGCACATGAATTGGACCCAGCTGACCAGCGGGTTGAAAGTAATCTGGGATAACAATCCCGGAGTGATAATCCTCATCGGTTTAGGTTTTTTGGTTTTCATCGTTATTGTGCTCGACGCGCGCCGCCACCGGAAGAAGCACAAGAACAAGCATCCCAAGAAATATTAAAAGTCCATAGATTTGCACGAAACAATGCAAACCGGCCCAAAAGTCTTCTCTTTCGCTCCTTGAGGATCTACGTTAAGCTTCCTTGCCTGCGGTTTGTATTTTTAATCTTTTTCGTCTGCGGATTATATTTTCCATTGGCAGGATTGCATGACACCAAAATTATTTTCTGAACTGAACCTTTCGCCGGAGTTGCTGAAGGCCATCGATAAACTGGGCTTCGAACAAGCCGCACCGATCCAGGCCGAGGCCATTCCCGTCCTGATGCAGGGCACCGACGTGGTCGGGCAATCTCAAACCGGTTCCGGCAAGACTGCGGCATTTGCCATCCCGGCCATCGAAAAAACCGATCCGCTGAAGCGCGTCCCGCAAGTGCTCATCCTCTGCCCCACGCGCGAATTGGCCGTGCAGGTTTCCGAGGAGGTCCACAAGCTCGCTCTTTTCAAGCGCGGCATTACTGCATTGCCCATTTACGGCGGGCAATCGTATGAGCGGCAATTTTACGGCCTTAAACAAGGCGCCCAAATCGTCATCGGCACTCCCGGCCGCGTGATGGACCATATGCGTCGCGGAACGCTCCGCCTCGAAACCATAAAAATGGTCATCCTCGATGAAGTGGACGTGATGCTCAACATGGGGTTCCGCGATGACATCGAATTGATCCTTCAATCCACGCCCAAGGAACGGCAAACAGTTTTTTTCTCCGCCACCATCCCGCGCCCCATTCAGCAGTTGATCGAAAAATACTCGCGCGATCCCAAACAAGTCCGCATCGAACAAAAGGCGCTCACGGTGCCGACGGTCGAGCAGGTTTATTACGAAGTGGACCGCCGCTACAAAATCGAGTTGCTCACGCGGCTCATCGACATCCACGACCTCAAATTGGGAATTATTTTCTGCAACACCAAACGCATGGTCGATGACCTCGTGGACCATCTCGAAGCTCAAGGTTACATGGCCGATCGTTTGCACGGAGACATGAATCAGGCGCAACGCGATCGCGTGATGAACAAATTCCGCAAGTCCGGGCTGGAATTTTTGGTCGCCACAGACATCGCCGCCCGCGGCATCGACGTGGACGACGTGCAGGTAGTTTTCAACTACGATTTGCCTTACGACGTGGAAGATTACGTGCATCGCATCGGCCGCACTGGCCGGGCGGGCCGCAGTGGCCGCGCGATTTCATTCGTCGCGGGTCGCGAGATGTTTCAAATCTATAACATCGAGCGGTTCACGAAGATGAAAATCCAGCGTGGCAAACCGCCGACGGCGGATGAAGTCGAAGATGCCCGCGCGAATGTGTTTCTGGATAAGGTCCGCGCGACTTTGCAGAACAGTGAATTCAAGCGCGAAGACCATCTCATTGAACGGCTGCTCGAAGAAGGCTTTAGCTCGACGGACATCGCGTCCGCGTTGTTGCATCACTTGAGAGTTGGCGATGGCGGGTCCGCGCCCAAAGCGCCGCGCGAGGAGGAACGCCCGCGCCCCGAACGTGCTTATCGCGAAGAACGGCCGGAACGCTACCCAGACCGTCATGATCGCCGCTCGCAATTTGAAAATCGACGCGACGAGCGCCGTGGACCTTCGAGCGATCGGCGTGAACGATCATCCGACAGCGCCCCAGCCGCGGCGCGCCCCTCCGTCCGCGCCGTTCCGGCTAAACCCGTCAGCAGCGCACCCAAAGTGACTCCCCCTGCTCCTGCAGTCCCAGTTCAACCTCCTGCAAAAGTTAAGCCGGAAGTTGAAAAAACGTTTTCGGACAAAGAAATTCTCGCTTCCGTATCAGAGCCGCCGAAAAAAATCGAAGCGAAGCCTGCACCCAAGCCCAGCCGCCGGACTCCGGACAACCAAACCCGTCTCTGGATGAATGTCGGCGAAGAAATGGGCGTTGCGCCGATCGACATCGTCAACGCCATCGCCGGTGAAACTGGCTTGCCGGGAAAAGTCGTCGGCACGGTGGACATGCGGGAGCGGCATCTTTTTGCGGATGTGGCCTCCGAGCATGTCAAAGGCATCATTGCAAAATTGAATCGCAGTGAGATCAAGGGACACAAGCTCAAGGTGAAAGTGGCCTGATGAGCGGCGAACCATCCAAATCCGTCGAGCGATTATTTCCCTTCGTCCAGAAGTCGCGCACCCTGCTCGTCGGGCGCGACACGCTGCGCCGCAGCAAAAGTAAATTGCATTTTGTTCTTATCACCACTGACCTCTCGGAAGGCAGCCGTGCGCAAATTCTGACGGATTTTTTGCACTATCCCATCGTGCAGAAATATACCTCGGCGGAACTTGAAACATTTTTTGGAGTCAAAGGCGCCAAGGTTGTTGGCTTTGCCAAGTCCGGTCTCGCACAATCCATTTATGCCGAGATGAAAGACTGTCGCATCAATCGGCCGGTGGAGAAACCGAAGCCAGCCGAATCGCTTCCAACTCCTCCCAGCGGGCAAAAAGCTTCGTGAGATTTTCCTTCGCCCCGGCAAGTTGAGCGTTGAGTTCGTTGGTCTGGGTCGCGTGCGTACGATGAAAATCCGGCGAGGCAAATAACCCTTCGACCCGAACAATCTCCGCCTCAACACCATGGATCTGCGCTTCCATGCCTTCCAGTTCGCGCGTCTCTTTGAAGGAAAGCTTCCGCGATTTCGCGGTCTTTGCTGTCGGCGAGGCAGTCGACTGTTTTCCGACGCTTTTGACTTCGCTCTTCCAGGCCTTCGATTGCTCCGTGACGCGTTTCCTTTTCTCGAGGTAATAATCGTAATCACCCACGCTGTGCGCGATGCGCCCATCGCCTTCAAAGGCCAGCATATCGGTGCAAACGCGATTGAGAAAATAGCGATCGTGGCTGACCACGAGCACAACTCCGGGAAATGCAACCAGCGCCTCCTCCAAAACGCGCAACGTCGGCAGGTCGAGATCGTTGGTCGGTTCGTCCAGGATGAGAAAATTACCACCGCTCTTCAGAATGCGCGCGAGCAATAAACGACTGCGCTCGCCGCCGCTCAAATATTTCACCTGTGTCGTGATGCGGTCGTCGGCGAAAAGAAATCTTTTGAGATAGGAACGAACCGAAAGCGTCGCGTCGCCCCATTGCACAAATTCGGTGCCGTCGGAAACTTCATCCAGCACCGTGCGCTCCTCGTTCAACTGAAGCCGGCCCTGGTCCACGTAATTGAATTTCGTGAGCTGCCCGATTTTCACTGTGCCCTCGGTCGGCGCGAGCTGGCCGATGAGAATGCGTAGGAAAGTCGTTTTGCCGAGACCGTTGCGGCCCGCGACACCAACGCGTTGGCCATTCGCAAAGGTGAAATTAAATCCGCGAAACAAGGTGCGGCCGCCGAGGTCCATGCCGAGGTTGCTCACCTCCACGGTGCGATTGCCCAATTGCGGCGGCGGCGGAATGACCAGCTCCACATCCTCCTCAATCGCCGGCCCATCCTTTGCCGCGGTTTCGTAATAACGTTCGAACCGGTTCTTTTGCTTGCTGCGTTGCGCGCGCGGTCCTTGGCGTACCCAGGCCAGCTCCTTTTTCAGGAACATTTGCCGTTTGTGCTCGACGGTAGCGTCCGCGGCCTGGCGCTCTGCCTTGTCCAGCAGATAATCGGTGTAATTCCCTTCGTGATTCCAGAATGTGCCGTCGGATAATTCCACGATGCGGCTCACCACTCGGTCGAGAAAATAACGGTCGTGCGTAACAATAAGAAACGTGCAGCCGATGTTCTCCAGAAATTCCGCCAGCCACTCGATGGATTCCGGATCCAGATGGTTCGTCGGCTCATCGAGCATGAGAAAATCCGGACGCGACACGATCGCGCGGCACATCGCCACCCGGCGCTTCTCACCGCCCGAAAGCGTATCGATTCGCCGCTCGCCGCCAGGACAATTCAAATGCGACATCGCAACTTCAATCCGGCGATCCAACGTCCAGCCTTCCAGCGATTGAATGCGGTGCTCCAATTCATGGTGCCGTTCCGAATCGTGCGGCAACGATTCAAATTCCGCGATCAACTTCAAAACGTGCTCGCCGCCCGACCGGATGTTCTCATAAACATTCTTTGCGGGATCGAGCATGAAATCCTGCGGCAAATAGCTGACGACGAGATCTCGCCGCCGGCTCACATCACCGCTGTCCGGCGATTGCAATCCCGCGAGAATGCGAAGGAAGGTGGTCTTTCCGCACCCGTTGCGCCCGACGAGCCCGATGCGGTCGCCTTCCTGAATGCCGAGTGTGGCGCTATCGAGAACGGCCCGCTCGTTGTAGCGAACAATCAGGTCGGTGGCGGAGATGATGGTGGACATTGCAATCGAGATTAGCGAACGCTCGGCCAATCCATGAACCCGGTAGCAGCCGACGTCAGGAGGCTCATATATTTCTGCACGAAAAAAGTTGGAATCTTATGTGGGCTGTTACAAAGCATTACAAGTATGAACTCTTTTGGCATAGCCTCGCTCATTCCCTCGCCGTCTGTACCGGCAACGCCGAAAGCACCACGCCCTTGTTCGTCTCACCAAAATAATTCGCCGACCAGTCATTCTGGAAAAGCGCCACCGGATTTTTGCCGATGTCATAGGCAAGGCGCGCGCCCGTGGGCAGCGAAAGCGCGTCCAATTCCTCCTCCTTGATGCCGATCGGCAGCCAGCGCACGACGGTCCAAGGCGCCGATTCCAGCCGCGATGCCGCGCCGTATTCGCTCTCGAGACGAAACTGGACCACCTCGAATTGCAACGGCCCGACCGCCGCCAGCAATGGGATTTTCGCGGCGGAATCGCGCAAATAAAGCGCCTGGATGACGCCCTCCTGCAAAAGCTGGTCGAGACCCTGCCGGAATTGCTTGTACTTCGCCGTATTCGGATTATGCAAATAAGCGAATGCCTCAGGCGTGAAGCGCGGAATTTCCTTATAGAGAATTTTGGGATCGGTCGTCAGCGTGTCGCCGATGCCGAAGCTGTCGTGACCGACCAACCCGATGACGTCGCCCGGGTAGGCTTCATTGAGCGTCTCACGCTCGTTGCCGAAAAGTTTGTGTGAACTCGACAGGCGCACTTTTTTTCCGGAACGCGAATGATGCACCGTCATGTCGCGCTCGAATTTGCCGGAGCAAACGCGCAGAAATGCGATGCGATCGCGATGCCGAGGATCCATGTTGGCCTGAATTTTGAAAATGAACCCGGAAAACGCCGGGTTTTCCGGTTCGATAAAGTTCGTAGTTCCGCCTTCAGGCGGCTCCCCGTCGCCATTTGGCGAATCACCCGCGGACGAGGCCGTCAGCCTGCCCTTCGGCCCGGGCGCGTGCTTGAGAAATCCATCCAGCAGCAACTGCACCCCGAAATTATTGATCGCGCTGCCGAAAAACACCGGCGTCGTTTTTTCGCCCAGCACCGCGGCATCGTCCCACTCGTGTCCCGCATGTTCGAGCATTTCGAGTTCTTCAACCGTTTTATGAAACGTGGCCTCGTCCAATCGCCCGCGAATGATGTCATCGTGCAGACCGCCCACTTCCACCGGCGCGCGATATTGCCCGCCGACAGTACGCTCGAACAAATGCATCAATTGCGTCTGGCGATCGAACACTCCCTGAAACTCGAACCCTGTGCCGATGGGCCAATTCACTGGGAACGCGCCAATGCCGAGCACCTGTTCCAGCTCATCCAACAAGGCGAGCGGCTCCCTCATCGGGCGATCGCACTTGTTCATGAAAGTAAAAATAGGCACGCCGCGCTGGCGACAGACCTCGAAAAGTTTTCGCGTCTGCGGCTCGATGCCTTTGGCAGCATCAATCACCATCACGACCGAATCGACAGCGGTCAACACGCGATAAGTATCCTCAGAAAAATCCTTATGGCCCGGAGTATCGAGGAGATTCAGGCGATAGCCCGAGTAATCGAATTGCAGCACGGTGGAGCTGATGGAGATGCCGCGTTTCTTTTCCAGTTCCATCCAATCGGAAGTGGTGGCGCGCTGGTTTTTGCGCGCGGTGACGGAGCCGGCGAGCTGGACCGCGCCGCCGTACAGCAGGAGCTTTTCCGTCAACGTGGTCTTGCCCGCGTCCGGATGCGAGATGATGGCGAACGTGCGCCGTGCCTGAATTTCTTTTAAAAAATCCACAAGGACGCGAACAATACCATGGAATTCTGGCGGGACAAGCCGGGAAAGAACCAAACCCGGCGCTGAACCACGCGGGGCCAACAATGAAAGGCCACGAGATATTGCGAGACGTTCAATCAACCGGCGCTTCCGAAGAGGCACAGACCGGCGACAGCGCCCTTTTCTCGCTCGAAGCTTGAATTTGCCCGGATAAGCCGATCACCAGTCCTGCGACAATGCACAGACTTCCCCAAAACTGGCCCATACGCAAAGTTTCGCCCAGCCAAGCCATGGCAATTCCCACGCCCACGATGGGTTGAACAAAGGCCGTCAGCGCGGCCACATTGACTTGTGCCTCGCGAATGACCACAAACCAAAGCAAATAACCCAGCAGTGTGCAGATCAAACTGAGATAGGCCAGAATCAGCCAGGCTTGGAAAGACAGCGCTCCCGCCACGCGCACCGTCGATGCTCCGTCCACAAACAAATTGATTACGGTGCCGGCGACGATGGCAACGGCCAACACCTTAAGCGCACCCGCGCGTTCCAAAATCGGCTTGCCAATGATCGAAGAGGAGCTATCGCAAAAGAAGGACAGCACTATCAATACATTGGAAGCCAGGGCCGGCCAGTGAAAATTCGGACGCCACACTTCCGCCATGACTACAACGCCGACCAGGCCAAAGACAAAACCCAGCCATCGCCGCGGCCCGATATGTTCCCGCAAAAACATCGCGGCAGCCACCGACAGGATCAGTGGATCAAATGCCATCAACACCGAAGCATCCGCCGCCTTGCCCATTTGCACTCCGGCGACTTGAAGGCGAGGCGACAATCCAAACGCTAAAATTCCCATGACGATGATGCGGATAAGATCTCGGCCGCGCGGCGCGGAACCGCCCAGCCAGGGCCAGCACAACAACAGAACTGCCCCGGCCAGACCAAAACGTAACGTGGCGATATTCCCGGCATCCAGCGCAGGCGATAACACTTTAAATGCCGAATAGGACGCTGCCCAAAGACAATTCATCAGTAGCAGTAAAATGAGATGCAGCGGTTTCATCGGCACTGGAATAGTACCGCGGAAGACATCGGCTTTGAAACTTCTTTCAATCGCTGCATTTCTTCGTCGATCGAGAGCACGTCCGGCCACACGCGAGCGGATAGACGCATGAGGTGTCCTTTTCCAACCGAGAATTTAGAACCTCACAAACGTGCCCTGCCTTCTCAATCCGAAAGGGAGAAAGCAAGTTTGGCGACCCTACCGGGAATCGAACCCGGGCTACCTCCGTGAAAGGGAGGTGTCCTAACCGCTAGACCATAGGGTCACTGAAGCGCGCAAAATATAATCGCGCGAAACCCAAAGTCACGCAGTTTTTCGGAAATTATGCGCGGCGCGAGGGACACCCGCTTCGCTCACCGGTTATACGGGTTCGGCGAAGGCTGTCCGGCGACGCCTTTGGCCGCGCCTTCAATTGCTGAATTCGGCACTCGCGAAATGCCGCCGGCGGTCTGGCCAACCTGGTTCGCGCCCTGATTTGCGCTTTCAACCTGGGAAGCGCAACCGCACGCCAACAGCAATCCCGCCGCGGCAATCATGCAAATATATTTTGTGATCATAGGGTTCTCCGGAATTATTGGGCTTTGACGATGTCACCCGCCTTGATGTCTTTCAACGGCGTTTCGGATTTGGCTCGGGCGTATTTTTCTTCGACGCTGGTCACCTTGACCGAACCTTTTTTGGTCACCTCGGAACCGAGTTGCTCGCCGGTCGCGGGATCCACCAAACTTTCGCCAACGCTAAAAAGCGTGAACGTGTCACCTTCTGCAACACCCGTCTTGCTGCCGCCGCTGATGAACACTTCACTGTCGCCGTTCACTTTCACGACTCGCGCCTGGAAGGGAACGTCTTTCAATTTGGCGGCAATCTGCGACACCGCGTCATCGATCGCCATCTGCACGGCTTTGCCCATCGGCGTCTTGTCGAATCCCGCGGTGCCGAATTGGACGCCGGAGACATTCGCGCCCACCTTCACGCCGCCGGAAGCAGCCTTGCCTTCGACGCGTTGCGAGGCCAGCACTTCGCCGGTGGTGGTATCAATGAGGCGAATAATGAGGCCCACGTGCGCTTCCTCTTTTTTGTTGCCGATGTGGAATCCCCCAAAGCCGACACCGTTCTCGCTGCCGGAGCTTTGGCTCTCAAATTCCGTCACCGTGCCCTTGATGAGAATTTGCGCGTTCACGAGTTTGCCAGTTTGCGCCGAAGCGGATTTTTGCGCGCGCCCACTGTTCGCGAGGTCCTGTTCGCCGACCACGTCGCCCAGGGTCTGGCGTTCCACGACGACAAATTGGCCGCTTTGCATCAGCGCGTCCGTGAGTTGATCCGCCATGCCATCGTCGAGCGAAATCTGTCCGCGCCACGAGGTTTTATTTTCAAAACGGGACACAGCCACAATTTTTTTCAAAGTCGCGGCCCCGGCCAGTCCTGGCGAAGACGCGGCAAGGACGGCGAGAATGGTTAAGGCAGTGAAGTTTCGCAGGCGCATAATGGATTCCTATGTTGGTTGGGTTCGGCAGATCTTGATTTCTCTTTGCATCTCAATTCACACATCGACTTTCCCCGGCAAATCGTTCGAAGTCGTTCCTTCTGTCGACAAAGCGAGCCAATTCAGATTGGGTGCCGCGAGTCTCGCTAGTCGTTCAGGGATATGCGCGAATCCTAGCACTCCCGATATTGGCGACAAGCTTTTTTAGCGCGACCCAACACCTAAAGGCCGGGGATCGAATGGCAGCGGAATGGAAAAATTCCATTCGTCATCCGTCATTCTGATTCCATCGCACGGCTCGCGACTTCACCTTTGTGCAATCGCGTCTTGAGGCGTTGCCCTGGCTTGATCGTCGAAGCGTCGCGCAAAACTTTTCCGCTTTCGGCATCCGTGGTGATGGAATAACCGCGCGCCAGGACTTGCTCAGGGCTCAACAAACGCAAACGCGATTCCAACGCCTCGGCCCGGTTCTGAAGCTCGCGCAATCGATGCTTCATTTGCTCTTCCAACCGCGCGTGCTCCTGCTCAAATAATTCCCGGCGTTGCTTGAGTAATTGCACGGGCCGGACACGCGCCAGGCGTTCGGATAAATTTTGAAACGTCGCCGTTTGCTGCCGCAAGCCCTGCCGCGCGCAACGAAGCATGCCGCCATGCAAATCATCCAACCGTTGCAGCCAATCGTTGAACCGCCGGCGCGGATGCATCCGGGCAAGACGATGGCCGAGTTGCCGGAGTTCGCTCTCCTTGCCTTCGAGTTGCTGTCCGGCCAATTGGCGGAGCCGGTTGGCCGCGTCGCTCACGAACTCGCAACTGGAAAAAACGCCCTCCGTGATGATTTCCGCCGCCGCGCTGGGGGTGGCCGCGCGCAGGTCAGCAACGAAATCGCTGATGGTAAAATCAATTTCGTGCCCAATCGCGGAAACGACCGGCAACGCCGATTCAAAAATGGCGCGCGCCACAATTTCTTCGTTGAACGCCCATAAATCTTCCAGGCTCCCGCCACCTCGCGTCACGAGAATCAAGTCGAGGCTCGACGCGAACTCATTGAGCATTCGAATCGCCGCATCGATTTCGCGGGCGGCGCCTTCGCCCTGCACGCGGCAGGGCGCGAGGATGATTTCAAGAGACGGGTTGCGGCGGCGAACGACGTGCAGCACATCTCGAATCGCCGCGCCGGTCGGAGACGTGACAATGCCGATGGCCTGCGGATAACGCGGCAGCGCGCGTTTCCGTTCCGGCGCAAACAAACCCTCCGCCGCCAGCTTTTGCTTGAGCTTCTCAAACGCGATTTGCAGCGCGCCGGTGCCTTGCAACTCGACGTCGCGCACGATGAGTTGATATTGCCCGCGCGCTTCATAAACCGTGACGTCACCCTGAAGGAGAAGTTTCTGGCCGTCCTGCAGCAGCTCGCGATGGCCCACCGGCTCATTGCGGAACAGCACGCAACTCAACTGCGAGCCCGCATCCTTGAGTGTGAAATAAACATGGCCGGAACTTTGCGCCCGCAGATTGGTGACTTCGCCCGTGACCCAAATTGTACCGACCTGCTGCTCCAACAAGCGCCGCACGTGCGCGGTCAATTCCGATACGGACAAAATCTTGCGGACAGGCTGCGTGGGCTGTGCCGGGGCGGTTTCCTCCGCCGGTCGTGCAGCGCCGCGCGATTCCTCCGGCGAAAACAATTCACCGCCGAAGTCCCATTGAGATTTTGTTTGTTTGGGCATCGCGATGAAATGATTAAGCCACTAAATGTACCAGTTGCAAAGTCATCGATTACGTCGGAAGCGCCGACGTCTCGCCGGCTTGAGTTGGCCTCGCAGACGTGGGTTGCTTTGCCGATTTCCAAAAACTCCAAAACCAGCCGACCGCGCAAACCAACATCGTCAATAACGACACCACCGCGCCCCAACGGAAAACCGAGTCTTCATACACCAGGTTGAGACGATGTTTACCGGCAGGAACTTCCACCGCCTGAAACGCTTCATTGGCGCGCCACAGTTGAACGCGCATTCCATCCACGTAAGCGTGCCACGGATGATAATATGTTTGGGCGATCGACACGATTGCGCTCGCGTCGGCTTCGGTTTCAATTTCCAATCGTTGCGCGGAAAATCGCGTCGAAATAATTTTTGCATTCGCCTGGGCGGTGGCGTGGATTTTATCCGCAGCCTCCGGCGGCAGGTAAATCGTGCGGCGCGGCTCAAAGTTCGCACTGAACAGCGCGCCCAACGTGTCTATATCGTTTGCAAAAACCGGCTGCTGGCCCGCCGTTACCAGCGGCAGGAACGAATCGCGCGGCACCCAATCAAAAATATTGGTCGGGTTGCTCACACGGGAAACGCCGAGAAAATCTTTCAGCCCGACAGCATCGTTCGTGGTGAAAAATACGCGCTTGAAAATTTCAAGGTGCTCTTTCAAATCCGACGAATAAAAACCGTCCAGTTTCGCCACGTCATCCAGCAAATTGAAATCCATCGAAAGCGCCCGCCGACGAAAAAGGGTGTCGATGGCCGGGTCCTTTGATCCGGTCGAAAACATTTTCCAGAAGGAATCGCGGCTTTGCAACGCCCGCGAGACACCGGCGTCAACCTGGTGGTCCCAGTTGAAAAACGACCGGACCATGCCGGGTTCCAAAACCGATCGGGGAGCCGTGGGACTCGGATTCGATGCCTGAGTGAAAACGTCAAACCATAGCAAGGCCAGCATTCCAACCAGCATCAGTCGCTGAAGTTTCAAATCCAATTTCCCCCGCAACAGCGCGAAGCAGCCAAAGATCAAAGCCAGCGCCAGGATTCGCACGGCAACATTTTGAGTTATGGCGGTGAAGTCCTCACCGGCTGCAGGGTGAACCCACGCGAACAGCCAGATCGCCACCACCGCCGCGATCAGCGCCGCCACCAGAATTTTTGCTTTCCCCCATTCCCGACGCCATTGTTCCAGCGGTGTCGAATTCAATCGGTTCACTCCGAAGGCCGCCAGCACCGGAATCGCAAAAGTCGCCAGCGCCACGAATTTCACGGAGAAGCGAATGAATCCCAAAAATGGCAGAATCTTTTTCACCAGGCTGTAGACCAATCCCGATTCACCCAGCGCCATCACCCAACTGAACACCACTACGCCGCCCCAAAACCAAACTCGCCGATCCCGCACGCGCCACAAGGCCAGCAACGCCAACGCCAGCGCGCCAATGCCCACGTAATACGACATGACCCAGCTTTGCCCGATCTGGACGAACAGTCCTTGCGGATTGCGCTCACAATGAAATAAGGGCACGAGATAATTGAGAATGCCGGCCGGTGTCATCGACGCGATATCGTTCATCCCTCCCGAGCCGTAGCTGCTCGTCCGCTGGGAATGCGCGATCAAATCGAGAAATGGAAAAATCTGGATGGCGCTGAGCCCCGCCACCGCGAGACCGACGATAAGCGTGCGGAAAATCAATTTTCCGCGCGGGACCTCGCCGCAAAAAAATCGAAACGTCCACATCGCGCCGAGCAGCAGCCACGTCTGAATGATGACTTCCGCGCCCCCGGACAGCATTTGCATGGCCCCAGCCAGGGCCGCCGGAAGCAGCGCGCGTCCGCCCCTGTTCCACGCTTTTTCCATCGCCAGCAGAAACCACGGCATCCACGCCAGCGCCGCGAGGAAATGCGGCCACATGACCGCCTGCCAGGTCAGGCCGTTGAAGCCGAACACTATTCCAGCCACGGCTGCGGCTAAGCGGTCGTTGGTCCAGTGGCGCGCCAAAAAGTACATCCCCATTGCCGCGAGCAAAATGTGGCCGAGGCAAAATATGTCGAACGACCACGGCATCGGAAAGAGCAGATAAAACAACGAGGGCGGATAACACACGAGCGTGTTCCATTGGGCGAGAAAGGGAATGCCGCAACTGTTCAACGGATTCCAAAGCGGAATTTCACCGCGCCAAAAGGATTCCCGGAAAAAAGATGCGACCGGGTAGGCGAATTGTCCCGTGTCCTCGTAAACAAACGCCTCGAGCCCCAGAATGACCGACGGAAAACACGCCAGCAGCAACAACGCCAGGATTCCGGCAAAGCGCCCGGGAGTGAGCCACGCGCCGACGGCGCCCTGCTCCGCCGCAACCGGCTGCCCGGCAGTTGGTGGGGTGTTTTTCAATTCAGGTCGCCAGGTGCTCCGCCACGCGAATAATCCCCCGGCTCGTGCCAGTCGTTTCATCCACTTCAATAATCGCGCCGTGCAAAATTACGCGCTCTTTCGCGACCTCAAACCGTTGTGGCATGTTTGTGAGAAAACGCTGGATGACCGGCGCAATTTCGCGCCCAAGGACACTTTCGTGCGGACCAGTGAAGCCCGCATCCGTCAAATACGCCGTGCCGCCGGGAAAAATCTGTTCATCGGCCGTTTGCACGTGAGTGTGAGTGCCTACCACGGCGCTGACCTGGCCATCCAACATCCGTGCAAAGGCAATTTTCTCTGAGGTGGCTTCGGCATGGAAATCCACAAAAATGATTTTGGTTTGCGCGCGGAGCTTTTTCACATCCTCAAGCCCGGTAAGAAACGGATTTTCGAGCGCCTGCATGAAAGTGCGTCCCTGAAGATTGAGGACTCCAATTTTGTTGCGTGTTCCGTGTTGCGGGTTGCGCGTTTCAAAAATGCCGCTCCCCTGCCCTGGCGTTCCTGGCGGATAATTCAGCGGGCGCAGGAACCGTTTTTCATTCGCGAGCAATTCCATGACTTCCTTCTGGTCCCACAAATGATCACCGGTCGTAATCACGTCCACGCCGGCGGAAAAGATTTCCTCCGCGATTTTCGGCGTGATGCCGGAGCCGCCGGCCGAGTTTTCACCGTTGGCGATGACGAAATCAAGCGCATGTCGCTCGCGAAGTTTTGGCACCAATTCCTTGACCGCCCGTCGCCCCGGCTGCCCGACGATGTCGCCAATGAAAAGAAGTTTCACGCGATTTACAGTATCGATGACGGAAAATTTTAACAGGAGAAAACGGAAGTGGCGCAGGCTTTCGAGCCTGCGGGTTCTGGCGGCTTTCCAGCCGCCAGTTCCGGAACACGGGATTGGAAAGTCCCGTGAATCCCGCCATGGCGAGACTGGAAAGCCTGCGCTACGGTCACCTGAGTTGAATCATAAAAAAACAAACTCCCGGACCGTTTCCGGTCCGGGACACCCCTGAACACCGCCCATCACCATGTGCGGCGCCAAGCTCCTGACGATTTTTAAACATCCCGATCGCGCCGTGCGCGAGCGATTTGTCGCATATCCATGAAAACTTCTGTGTGTTGCAACCGCGTGTCGCGAAAATGACATTTTCGCGACAGCATCAAGCCGACGCGGGATATTTTCTTTCATGGGCCAAAGAACTTTTGGGTCGACGCGAAAGAAAATTCTTTTGCGACACCCCCGCTGCTTCTAAGTTGCGCCCGTGAATTTAGTCGTCGGCCAGAAAATAACTTTACGCATCAGCGACATCGCCTTTGGCGGCGAGGGCGTGGCGCGCTTGGATGAATTTGTCGTGTTCGTTCCTTTTGTGCTCGTCGGCGAGGAGGTCGAGGCGGAGATAACGGAAGTGAAAAAGAGCTTCGCGCGCGCGCGGTTGGTCCGCGTGATTGCGGCCTCGCCCGAGCGAGTGGAAGCGCTCTGCCGATATTTCGAAAAGTGCGGCGGCTGCCAATACCAGCACATCGCCTATGAGACTCAGCTTCGCATCAAGCACAAACAAATCACGGACTTATTCGAGCGCATCGGCAAAATTTCGCGCGAAGTAATCGCGCCGGTGATCCCCTGCCCGCAACCTTACGGTTACCGTAACCGGGTGATGATTCGCAGCCAATGGAACAAACCGGAGCAAAAACTGAACATCGGTTTCGTGCGCTGGGATTGCGGGCTGGTGGAGGACATCGACGAATGCAAAATCGCCGAACCGCCCATCAACGAGCAAATAAAACACGTGCGCGCCCATCCGCCGCCCAAGGGCGGAATCAAAGTCGTGTTGCGCATTCCACCCGAGAATTGGGAAGTGCCGCGGGACTCATTTTTTCAAAATAATTTTTTCCTGTTGCCGGAACTGGTCAAAACCGCGCGCGAATTCCTCGCGCGCGGCCGCGCCACGCACCTGGTGGACCTTTATTGCGGGGTGGGGTTTTTTGGAATTGAGCTTGCCGACCTGGTGGAATCGTTTGTCGGCGTGGAGTACGATCAACAAGCCATCAAGGCCGCGCGGCGCAACGCCGAGCTGCATCAGCGCGGCAACGGAGAATTCATTTCCGCTATGGTGGAGCAGGCGCTGCCGGAATTGTTGAAGAAATTCTCACCGGAAGCGACCAGCCTGTTGCTGGATCCGCCGCGGAAAGGTTGCCCGCGCGAACTGCTGGAATTGCTGCGCAGCGAACGCCCTTCGCAAATCATTTATGTCTCCTGCCACCCGGCCACGATGGCGCGCGACTTGAACGTTTTATGCGGCGACGGTGTCTTTAAGTTGATGCAGGTAGTGCCGCTGGACATGTTCCCGCAGACGCAGCACGTGGAATGCGTGGCGGATTTGCGAGCTTCGCCTCCGAATGTAGAACCATGATTGCGAAACGTATCGGCGACGCCGATGGCAAGCAAAATTTCTACCGCGTGTCCGTATTTTGCGCGAGGCTTGGAGAACTTAACTTCTTGCCAAGCATGGAACCATCGTTTCAATATAAAACCAACGCATGACCACTCGAACCGAAGCGGGAGCTGAAAAAAGCTTCGTCAGCGCGCTTCTCCCCTGGATTGTGGCCGCTTCAGTGGCAGTCATTTATCTGCTGACACTGAACCATTGGCTTTCTTTCCGCAACATGCAGGCGGTTGCCCGCGCCACCGGCCAGACCTGGACGGCGCAAATTTATTCGCCGGTATTCACCCTGGTCACGTCGCCCTTCCGGTGGCTGCCCCACACCTGGGTGCCGCTGGCAATGAATCTCTTTGCCGTCATGTGCGCGTTTTTGGCCCTGGCGCTGCTTGCGCGTTGCGTGGCACTGCTGCCGCACGATCGCACCCAAAAACAACGTGAACGGCAGCCAGGCTCCCCGCCGCTTTTATCCACGCCCACCGCCTGGATTGCTCCGGTGCTGGCGGTGCTCGTGTGCGGGTTGCAGCTCACGTTTTGGGAAAACGCCACCGTTGTCTCGGTGGGAATGTTTGATTTGGTTCTGTTCGCTTATTGCGTGCGGTGCCTGCTGGAGTTTCGGCTCGATAAACGCGAATCGTGGCTCTTGCGCGCGGCCGTGGTTTACGCCGCGGCGGCCACGGACAACTGGGTATTGATCATTCTTTTTCCGGGTTTCCTCGCCGCCATGATTTGGATGCGGGGACTGGCCTTCTTCCAACTCCGATTTTTGGCGCGCCTGTTTCTCTGCATCCTGGTCGGCCTGCTGGTTTACCTGTACCTGCCACTCGTGCACCTCGCGGTCGATGGTTACTTCTGGGTGCCTCTCCGGGAAAATTTGTCCATCGAATATACCCAGGCCGTCTACATCTGCCGGTATACCCCTCGCCATGCGCAATTCCTGCTCGGTCTGACATCGCTGCTCCCGCTCGTGGTAATTGGAATCCGCTGGAAATCCTCTTTCGGCGATACGAGCGAAGTTGGAATCGCCCTGGCAACGTGGATATTTCATTTGACCCACGCGGCCTTGTTGGTGGTGTGCATTTGGGCGGCCTTTGACACTGGATTCGGTCTTCGGGACGCCGCGGGGAGATTTCCGATCCTGGACATGAACCGGGAACGATTTCTTCCTCTGGTCTTCCTCAGCGCATTGAGCATTGGTTACCTGAGCGGATATTTCCTGCTGGTTTTCAGACCGTTGAACCGGCGCGGACGTCGTCCCACCGGCAAGATTTTGTCCAACGTTTCGGTTGTCGCGATTTGCTTGCTGCTGGTGATCACACCCATCGGCTTGCTCTATAAAAACATTCCCGCCATCAAAATCGCGAACGGCCCGGCGTTGCGGAATTACGCATCGATGCTGACAGAGCATTTGCCCGATCAAGCCGTGCTGCTAAGTGATACTCCGGTCTCCTTGTTGATCGCCGAGAACTGGCTCGCGCGCAGCGGCCGCGACAAAAATTACATATTCCTCGATACACACTCGCTTAAATTCCCTATTTACTACCGTTATCTCACCAAAAAACATCCCGGCGCGCTGCCGGAGCTCTCGACGAACATCACGGACTCCCAGATGATCGGTGACGCAGACGCACTCAATCTCCTGGCGAGCCTGCAGTTGAAGCGCCCCGTCTACTATTTGCAACCGAGCTTCGGCTACTATTTCGAGGCGTTCTATCCCGTGCCGCACGGCTTAAGCTATGAGCTGAAGCGTTACACCACTAACACGGCGATTAACCCTCCACCATTGACCGAGGAAGTCTTCACCGAGAATGAGTCATTCTGGAAACGCCACGAAGCGGACCTGCGCGCGCTGATACCCTGGATCGCCGCGCCTGCGTCCGAAATCGACTTTAGCCCCCGCCAGAAATTGCTGGATCGACTGCACATTCCGTTTGAAAGAAACCCGGAGGCAGTGGAACTCGGCGGCATTTATTCCCGCGCACTCAATACCTGGGGAATTCATGCCCAGCGGATGGGCCGGCTGGAAGCCGCGGGCGCGCACTTCGAGCAGGCAATGCTACTCTCCCCCGATAATCTCGTGGCGCGATTAAATTCGGACTTCAACAAAAAACTGCGCAACGGCGAACGGGTTGCCGCCGACAACCTCGGCACCTTTGAAGAACGTTTCGGAAAATCCAGTAACTGGCAACAGGTACTCACTGCCGACGGCTTGTTTGATGAACCCACCGGTTGTCTCGCCGCTGGAATCGTGTTCGCCCGCGGCCGTTTGGACCGCGAAGCCGCACAAAATTTCGAGCGCACCCTCGCCCTCGCGCCGGACAGTGTTGTCGCCCGGCTTTGGCTCGCGCGCATCTATCTGGCTTCACGCGAGCCAGCCAAGGCTCTTCCCTTGATCGATGAACTCAAGGCGCGCTCCAATCTGTTTGCCGACGCCGCCATTACTCCTTCGGACGTGTCTCAACTGGAACTTGCCGCCTATTACACGAACAACAAAATGGAGAAGGTGCGAGAACTCATCAGCACCGTTGTCTCGACCCAGTCCCCCGAACCGAACGTGCTCGAAGCGGTCGCGCGTACCAGCGTTTTCTACCACGACTATACCAACGCGCTTCCGCTTGTAAAAAAACAGGTGGAACTGAATCCGAATGACGTGAATCAATTGGTCAACCTCGGCTTCATCCAAATTCAACTCAAGAATTTCGACGCTGCCATTTCCGGGCTCTCGAAGGCCCTTTCCCTTCAGCCGACCAACTCCGCGGCGCTGTTTTGCCGCGCGGACGCTTACATGGAAAGCGGGAAACTTGATGAAGCGCAACGCGACTTCGAACAATTGCAGAAATTGAGTCCCAAAGCCTATCCCGTTTATCACGGCCTCGCCGAAGTGGCTTTCCGCAAAAAAGACACGAACGCGGCCCTTCATTACTACGAACTCGACCTGGGCCTGGTCCAGACAAACTCGCCGGAAGCAAAATTTGCGCTGGACCACATCAAGAGCCTGAAATCCGGCGCGCCCTGATCCTGCCCATGCGGATCACGCACGTCATCACGCGTTTGATCATTGGCGGCGCGCAGGAAAACACTCTCTCATCGGTTCTCGGCCTGCGGCAAAAACCGGGATTGGAAGTCAAACTCGTCTCCGGCCCTTCCGCCGGGCCGGAAGGCTCTCTGGAATCATTCGATCCGCAGTTGCTCGTCCTCCCCAACCTCGTTCGCCCGATTCATCCCTACAGAGATTTTCTGGCGCTGCGCGAGCTTGAACAACTTTTCCGCGAAACCAAACCCGACCTTGTCCACACCCACAGCGGAAAAGCCGGAATTCTCGGCCGCCTCGCCGCCGCGCGCGCCGACGTGCCACTCATCGTTCACACCATCCACGGGCCGTCCTTCGGAAATTTTCAGGGCGCAGCCGCAAATTTCGTTTTTCGCGCGGCCGAACGGCGCGCGGGCTGCGTGACCACTCATTTCGTCACCGTGGCGGAAGCGATGACGGAACAATATCTCGCCGCCGGCATTGGCTCGCGCGAGCAGTACACCAAAATTTTCAGCGGATTCAATCTCGCACCGTTCCTTTCCGCCCAAAACGATCCCACCCTGCGCGCGAAACTTGGCCTCGCGCCGGAGGATATTGTCATCGGGAAAATCGCGCGGCTTTTCAAACTCAAGGGGCATGAGGATTTGTTCACCATCGCGCCGGAACTCGTGCGGCGAAATCCGCGGATAAAATTTCTGTTGGTAGGCGACGGCTCCTGGCGAAAAAAATTTGAAGACCGGGCGCGCGCGCTCGGTTTGGAAAAGCGCGTCGTCTTCGCTGGCCTGGTCCCACCTGATGCAGTGCCCCGTTTCGTCGGCGTCATGGATGCGCTCGTGCATCTTTCGTTGCGCGAAGGCCTGCCGCGTGCCCTGCCCCAGGCACTCGCCGCCGGCAAGCCGGTGGTCAGCTATGATTGCGACGGCGCGCGCGAGGTGTGCGTGGATGAAAAAACCGGGTTCCTCCTGCGCCCTGGCGATTTGAACGGCCTGACGGACAAGTTAACACGTCTGGCTGGCGACGCCTCGTTGCGCGAGCGCCTCGGACAAACCGGACGCGAATTCGTCCGCGACAATTTTTCAGTCGAGCGCATGGTGGATTCGTTACACGCGCTTTATTTGAAATTGGCAACCGCCAGCCCGAACAGGCAGCATGGCTGAAGTGAGATTTGCTGTCATTTATTTGGCCGCTTTCGCCGGCGCGTCTTTCACGGCGTTGCTGGCGATGCCTCTGTGGAGAAAATGGTGTTTGCGCACCGGCCTCGTCGATGACCCGGGGCACCGGAAAATTCACGATGAACCCATGCCGCTCGCGGGCGGCCTGACGGTCATGACCGCCCTGGCAATTCCCACTCTGCTGGCCGTCTTCATCCTTTTGCTCTGGCCCCAGCTGGCGCAGAAAATCCCGCCACTCAACGCCGACACCACGCCATTGCTGACTCACGGCGTCCACCGGCGCAGCCTCGAACTGACCGCGATTCTCGTCGGCGCGGTGGGAATGCTGCTGGTCGGTTTGTGGGATGACAAACACGAATCGCGCCCCGCCGTTAAATTTTTCTGGCAGTTCGCCGTCGCCGCGCTGGTCGCCGCCTCCGGCGCGCGCATCACGCTGTTCGTGCCGAGCATCGTGTTTAGTTACGCCGTGACGATTCTCTGGATCCTGACGGTCATCAACGCCTTCAATTTCATGGACAACATGAATGGATTGTGCGGCGGGTTGGGCGCGATTGGCGCATTTTATTTCGGCCTGGCGGCGGCCACGGCGGCGGTGCCGCAATATCTGGTCGCGCTCATCGCCTTTCTCACCTCCGGCGCGCTGGCGGGATTTTTGCCGCACAATTTTCCGCGCGCCAAATCCTTCCTCGGCGATTCGGGAAGTCATCTCGTGGGTTACCTGCTGGCCGTGCTGGCAATTCTCCCGCACTTTTACACCCCCCGCAATCCGCACGCGCTGGCGGTGCTGACCCCGCTTTTAATTCTCGCGGTGCCACTGGGCGATCTCGTTTGGGTGGTGATTCTCCGCACGAGAATGGGCAAGCCGTTTTACATTGGCGACACCAACCACCTTTCTCATCGCTTGGTTAGGCTCGGCTTGAGCCGCACGCGCGCGGTGTTAGTGATTTGGCTGCTCGCGGCTGCTTTCGGCGCGCTCGCGTTCGCCTGATTCCAATTCCCGCACACCCGGCGTGCTGCCCGACGCAATGGCCTCGGAAAACAGGTTCAAAACTTCCGAACGGGTGATGGCGCCGATAAGCAGGTTTTCCTTCAGCGAATTCACCACCGGGATGTTCCGCTGCTCGCTCGCCAGCACTACGGGCAGGACATCGAGCAGCCGTTGGTTCGGCGTCACGCACGTTGCGGGCGGACGCATCACGTCATAGGCAATCACCGCGCTTAATTCATCCCCCACACTCAAATACTCCTTCAAATCCTGCAATGCAACCAGGCCGATCAACCGCTGCTTTGCGTCCACCACGGGAAGGAAATTGTTGGAACTGGTCAGGAACCGCGTGGCGATCTGCGCCAGCGTGTCATTCTCGCGCACCGGCGCCACGGGGGGCCGCATGATGTCGCCCACGGTCCGCTCCATGGTCGCGCCCAGCGTGGTGCTTTCCTGCGTGATCGAAAGTCCTTTGCGCCGCAGCGGCTCGGTATAAACCGACTCGGCCACGAATCGGCTCGCCACCACAATTGCCACCACGCACGCCAGCATCAAAGGCAGCATGATGGAATAATCGAGCGAGATTTCAAAAATCATGATGATCGCCAGCAACGGCGAGCGCGTGGTCGCTGCCAGCATGCTGCCCATGCCCACCACCGTGAACGCGGCCACGGGCAAATCCATCCCGACTTTCAGATCGTGCAAGCTCGTTCCAAAAAAAGCACCCAGGCCGGCGCCCAGGAACAAAGTCGGTGTAAAAACACCGCCCACCGCGCCGGAGCCGACCGTAACCAGCGTCGCCAGCAATTTCGCCAGCACCACGCCGGCCAGAAACAGCAACACCATCTCCGCACTCTGGTGCGAAGACGTGTCAGGCACGAGTTCCGTCGGGTCCTGCAGCAGCCACTTGGTTACCTCGTAACCGTTTCCCCAGACCTCGGGAAACCACACCGCGATGATACCCACAATCAATCCCCCGATGGTCAGCCGCACATAAACCGGCGCGCGTATCCTCGCAAACAAATCCTCGCTGCCCTGCAGCAGTTTCAGGAATACCGCGCCCATCACCCCGGCGGCAACGCCCAGCAGGATAAACCACGGCAGTTGCGTCATTTTTGTGAACTCGAACGGCGGCACCTTGTACCAGGGATCGATTCCAAAAAACGTCCGGGTCACCGTCGCTGCCACCACCGAGGCACAGACCACCGGCGCGAATAGATTCATGGAGAAATTACCCAGCACAATCAGCGCGGCAAACACCGCGCCGGAAATCGGCGCGTTATAGGCGGCGGCAATTCCCGACGCCGCGCCACAGCCCACCAGCATGCGCAGTCGATACGGCGGCCATTTAGCCAACTGACCCCACTTGGACGCCAGCGTGGCGGAGAGTTGCACGATGCCGCCTTCGCGCCCGATGGACCCGCCGGTATTGATCGTCACCAGCGATGAGAGAAATTTGATGAGCGCCGTGCGCAGCGGCAGCCGCCCGTCCCCGGCCACGACCACTTCCAGCAGGTTGCTCGTGCGTTGCCGACCCACGATGCGCAGCCCCAAATACAGAATCAGTCCGGCAATCAACCCGCCCACCACCGGCGTCACAAGACGCTCCCATGGGTCCATCATTTTGGCGATTTCGACGATGTCATTCGGGCGATGCAGAAATAGAAGCTTTACCCACTCCGTGCCGTAATAGAAAAAAAGATTCACCAACCCGCCCAGAATGCCCACGCCGACGGCAAGAATCAGGTGAAACGCCTGCTCACTGAACCAAATCCGTTGACGGATACGCAGCAGCCGCTGCCAGTGACGGCGAAAGAACGATTGCAAATTGTTCCAGAGCTCCGTGTCGCTAAGAAAAGCCACGCCCAAATCTAGCGTTTCTGGGAGGATTTGACGAGGGACGATTCACCCCACAACCCCGGTAGCAGCCGACGTAAGGAGGCTGATTCTCTCGGAACAAATGGTCAAGCCGCTGAAATGATCGCCACCTCGCCCACGATCTCGTCGTCGTTGAAATAATCGCGCCATTTCCCGGAGGAATCGCGGTAAGCCATGCAACGGTAGTTCACGCATTGCACGATGAACGGCTGGCGCTTCATGCGCTGTGCCTTTGATCGCTGCAGAGTTTCAGTATCGTTACTCACGGCGTAAATTATTACGATCGGAGGAGCCGGGCCGCTAACCGTATTTTGCTCAATACTTGGCCAATTTTGGTGACACTCGAACAAGACAGAATGACAAATGACTAATGGAACGAACTCGCCATTTGCCATTTGTCATTTGGCATTCGTTATTTTCACCAATGTTGCCAAGCGTCCCTCCGTGCGCCAAACTGTCGGGGAATGAGCAAACGGTTTTACATCACCACCGCCATTGATTACGTCAACGGCCAGCCGCATCTCGGCCATGCCTACGAAAAAGTCATCGCGGATGTCATCGCGCGGGCGCGTCGCAGCCTCGGTGAAGACGTGTTTTTTCTCACCGGCCTCGACGAGCACGGGCAGAAAGTCCAGCAAGCCGCGCAGGCGGAAGGCAAGGATCCGCAGGCTTATTGCGACGCACTGGCCGTCGATTGGAAGGCCTTTGTTCAAAAATTGGCGCTGACCAATAACGATTTCGTCCGCACCACCGAAACGCGGCACAAAAATTTCGTGCAGGCGATTCTCTCCAAGCTGAACACCGAGGGCCAGTTTTACAAGGCGACTTACTCCGGGTTCTATTCGGCGAAAGAAGAAACGTTCCTCACCGAAAAAGATCGTCGTCCTGACGGCACCTTTGACCCGGCTTACGGCGAAGTGGTTGAGCTCAAAGAAGAAAATTATTATTTCAAACTCAAAGACCATCAGCAGTGGTTGATTGATTACATCGAGAAAAATCCGGGCTTCATACAGCCGGATTCCCGCCGCAACGAGATCCTTGGCTTTCTGAGAAACAACACGCTCGAGGATTTATGCATCACTCGTCCGGCAGCGCGGCTCAATTGGGGCATTCCGATTCCGTTCGATGCCAATTACGTCACCTACGTCTGGTTCGACGCGCTGGTGAATTACATCAGCATCCCCGCCGCGCACGGTGATAAGACCATTAACACTGCCGTCGACTTTCGACCTTCGACCCTCGACCCCCAACTCTCCCTCTGGCCTGCCGACATCCACGTCATCGGCAAGGACATCGTGAAATTTCACGCCGTCTATTGGCCGATTATGCTCAAGGCGCTCGGTCTGCCGCTGCCGAAGCAATTACTCGTGCACGGCTGGTGGCAAAAAGACGGCGCAAAGATCAGCAAAAGCACCGGCAATATCATCGACCCCGTCGCCGTCATCCAGGAATGGGGATTGGATGCGTTCCGCTTTTATGTGTTGCGCGAACTGGACATCGGGGCGGATGGCAATTGGACCGACTCCGGTTTTCAATCGCGTTATTCCGCCGAGCTTGCGAATGGTCTGGGCAACCTCGTGAACCGTTCGCTTTCCATGCTCAAGCGTTATCGCAACGGCATCGTTCCCTCGCCGTCAAACGAACTCAAGCCGGACGCTGAAAAAGTGATCGCCGAAACGCGCTCACTGCTGGAACAAAATCAATTGCAAGGCGCGTTGCAGGCCATTTGGTCCCTGGTCACGCGCGCCAATCAATACGTGGAACAGACCGCTCCCTTTAAATTGGCGAAGGATCCCGCTCAAGCAAAGCGATTGGATGAAGTCCTGTACAATCTTGCCGAGACCTGCCGCATCCTCGCCGTTTTGCTCTGGCCGTTTTTGCCGGGCACGACCGCAAAAATTTACGCGCAACTCGGTTTGCAGGGTGAACCCGACAAATTTTCCGCCGCGTCCTGGGGTGGATTGTCCGCCGGCCACACCATTGGCGACCCCGCCCCGCTTTTCCCACGCAAGGACGAGAAATAGAATTGAAGGGATCGTAGCGCACCTCTGGTATGTAGCGCAGGCTTTCAGCCCGCGGGTTCTGGTGGTTGGAAAGTCACCTGCGGGCTGGAAAGCCCACGTTACGCAGCCCTATGAAACCTTGGTTCGCGCCGCTAATCTCTCGCGCAATTCGCCCCGGGCAGCCTCAACTTCGCTTCGCGGCAAATTGCCTTCCTCAAGGCGCACATCGCTTTGTCCCAACAGCCGTTCATAAAACGAAATTCCAAACTCCAGCAACGCCACATTCTCCGGGTCCGCATCGAGGAGAGCAAATAAAGCATCTTCGGCCTTCGCAAATTGCCCAGTACGCTCATAATGCTCCATCAACGCGGCATGAGTCGCCATCGGCAAATCGTTATCCGCCAGCGCCGCCACGAACAAGTCCACCTTCGGCACGAATTCCGGCTGCTCGAAACCATCTCCTCGCGCGAGACTGTCCAGTAGGAGATGCAATCCTTTCAAATAACACGCGCGACTGTCCGCCTCCCGGCCTTGCGCGGCTGCAATATCTCCCGTCTCTTTGAGCAGCGTTGTGAGAAAAAACATTTTCTCCCGCACCGCATGCATCGGCTCGCCTTGAATCAACTTCGCGAGCAATTCCGTTTCACTCAGCCTCAATAACGCATCGGCATCCAGCCCGGTGATTCGCTTGAATTCCTCATCCGTCAGCACGCGCGAGTCTCCGAGTCGCCCATCCTTTTTCAACGCGCGAATGCGGGCCAGCGCCTCCGCGAACTCTTCAATTAACCGCAGGATATAATCACGCCGAATCATGTTGGTGAATCAATGTTACCGCGCCTCAATCTGTCATAACATTGAATGGAATTCATCGTTTCATTATAAAAAATTCATTGTTGTGTCGATATCAAAGCCCGGGTCTGCCGTCCCCATGGCAAATCACCTGCTCGCACTGAGTTACCGATGGCAGATACAGAATTCCATTTCCTTAAAGACGCCGAAGCGAAATATCGCGGAATGTTCGAAAATGCGGTCGAAGGCATTTATCAAAGCACGCCCGACGGCCAATACCTGGCGGTCAACACCGCCCTCGCGCGCATGTACGGCTATGACTGCCCCGCGGATTTGCTGGGTGAGGTCTCCGACATTCAAAGCCAGATTTACGCCGACCCCACCTTTCGCGAGCGGTTCAAACAACAGATCGACCGGGACGGTTTTGTCCACGATTTGGAATACCAGGTGCGCCAGCGCAACGGAACCATCATCTGGATTTCTGAAAGCGCCCGCGCCGTACGTGAAAACGGCGACGTCCGTTTCTACGAGGGATTCATCGATAACATCACCGCCCGAAAGGAAGCCGAAGCCGAACGCGCCCGCCTTGAAAAACAAATGCTCCAGGCGCAAAAAATGGACGCCGTGGGCACTCTCGCCGGCGGAATGGCCCACGACTTCAACAACATTCTCTGCGCCATTCTTGGTTACACTGAGCTTTCCTTGTTCGATCCCAAAGTTGAAGGCCGGACTCGCGACAATTTGCAATCCATACTCAAGTCCGCCCAGCGCGCCCAGGATTTAATCAGGCGCATCCTCACTTTCAGCCGCCCCAAGGAAACCGAGCGCCGCCCCTTGAAACTCAGCGGCATCATCCAGGAAGCCGTCAAACTGCTCAACGCCACCCTGCCCTCTTCCATCAAAATCTGCCTCTCGACTAAAACAAATGAGGATGTCGTCGTTGCCGACGCCACGGAAATCCATCAGGTCATCATGAACCTGGGCACCAACGCCGGTCACGCCATGAAATCAAACGGCGGAAATCTGGACTACGAAGTCGAACTGATTGCCCTGAACGCAAGCCAGGCTGCGGCGCTCTCAGTTCCGGCGGGTTCCTTCGTTCATCTCGCCGTTCGCGACACCGGCACGGGCATGAACCCCGAAGTCCTGGAAAGAATCTTCGAGCCTTTCTTTACCACCAAAGCTCCCGGCTGCGGCACCGGCCTCGGTTTGCCCCTGGTCCAAAAAATCGTGACCCGCACCGGAGGAAAAATTTCGGTCGAAAGCGAGGAAGGCACAGGCACGACCTTTCATATTTACCTGCCTCAATCCCGCGACCCGGTCGAGGAACCGCCTTCGGCCGAACACAAGGTCCTGCGCGGGCGAAACGAACGCATCCTGATCGTCGATGACGAAATCCCCGTCCTGAGCATGATGCAACAACGCCTCCGGCAAATGGGTTATCGCGTGACCACGCGCGCGGACAGCGTGGAGGCATTGCAGACCTTTCGCGCCGAACCGGCGAAATTTGATCTCATCATCACCGACCATACCATGCCGTCCATGTTGGGCGCGGAACTCGCCGAGTTGGCGGGTGATTTGCGACCGGACGTTCCCGTCGTCCTGATGACCGGGCTGAACGAACCGCCGGACTTTCTCAATTCGCCGTACGCAAGCCGCCGCGCCGTGTTTCAGAAGCCCATCGATTTCGTCGAACTCTCCCGCCGTCTGCGCCGGTTTCTCGACAAGCCCCACGGACATTCGCACCGAAAACCTGGCGCCCTCCGGCAGCCACTACCGTTTTTAAGCTAAATTGTTTACAAAAAAACGTAGCCGCAGACGTGAGTCTGCGCTGATTAATTCTCTGGCTTACCCGGATGTGATTAAAAGTGGGTGAGAGTCAGGAGACGACAGGAAAGTCGCCCGACCATGGAATTAAACCGGAAGTTCCTCAAAGTGGCTCTCTGCGGATTGCCGTTTGCACAACATTCTTTGTCATTCCCGGCGCAAAAGAAAAGGGCCGGCACTAGGCCGGCTCTGAAGTAGGTTGAATTTATTTGCGACAGATTAAGGCTTCTGCTCGCCCACGCCTCGTCCGCTCTCCTGGCTCTCACCGGTGCCGCCAACCGCTCCCGGTAAACTTTTCGTTATCGAGCTGATGGTGGAATCATCGACGCCTGCGGCTTTGGCCGCCGATTCCGCATGTTGCAGATGTTTTTGCAACGTCGGCAGCGTGTCTTGCGCGTATTGTTTCACATCTGTGTCTTCGACCGATTGCGAGGCTTTCTGGAATTTCTTTATGTCCGTGACATGATCTTCCAGCATGTCCTTCGCGTATTGCTGGTCAAAATCCGAGCCGCTCAATTTTTCCAATTTCCCCTGCGCGCGCCGCTGGCTCCAACTGGGGCTCGGATCGAGCGCCACCCCGTGGGCCTGCGCGATGCCCTGTAATTTCTCCTGCGCCTGCTGGTGGTCCTGCTGGATCATCTGAGCCAGGCTTTTTATTTCCGGGTTTTGCGCTTTTTGTTGCGCCAACTCCGCCGTGGCTATTTCCGCCTGATTTCCCTGCGATGCTTCTTTGACAAAACTCGCGCCCTTGCTCGACAAAGTTGCGTCCGCCGCACCCGCGCGTCCCGCTGCCAATAAACCGGCGACAATTAAACCGCCGGCGATACGTGTGATATTTTTGGATGAATATTTCATAAGTCCTTTCGTTGTGGACGCAACCTAGACGCCCCTCCAATTCGAAGCTAATCGGGTGATTGCCTACCTGCCGTGACAATCAAATGTTCGCAAATTTTCGCGGATAAAAACGATAAAGTAGAGTTGCCAAAGAAAGTCTGTGCGTTGATCTAAATCTGCGTCGTCTGCGGATTGCATTTCTCAATGTTTCCAGAGTCTGAAGGTTTTGGGGAACAAACCCTAATTGAAACTAACCCCAACCTGCGTTTGATTAAGATATAGAAATCACCGTGCTGAAAAGCGCGCAACATTCGTAAAAGGATAAAAAATGAAAACCAAACTCTTACCCATAATTTCAGTCGCTGTCTCACTGGCCTTTGCGGCCATGGGGCAAGCTGGTGCCGGAGCAGGAGCTGGCGCAGGTGCGGGCGTAGGCGCTGCGGGAAACGGTAATGCCGGCGGCGCGGTTGGCACTGCTCCCGGCAATCCTGGTGCCGTCAATCCCGGAGTAAATTCAGGCACGATCCCGGGCACGACTCCCGGCATCCCCGCCCAAAATGGACAGACTCCAATGAATCCAAATGGCAATACGCCCGTCGTGGGAGGGGGACTGGGTATTAACAACATGAACATGGCCTCGAATAATTTGGCCATTGGATCGAACCAATTCGCCATCCGGACCAACAGTCTCGGCAATACCAATGCTCTGACGCCGACGGGTCAACAAAATGGGTTCAATGGTAATAACGGTATCAACGGCAACAATGGTATCAATGGAAACAATGGCGCTAACGGTGGCACCATGATCGGCACCAACGGCAACGCTATCCTGCTGCCGCACTAAAAATTGGTCCGCATTACAAAAAATATCACGGTAGGGGCGGCCAATCAGGCCGCCTTCATTGTTTGGGTGCAAAACCCTATTTGAGACAAACCCCTTCTGCAGTTGATTGAAGAATAGGAAATAATTTTTGCGGTTCGCCGCGAATTCATCACCAACCGATTATGAACACCAATATTTTTGCTACCTCTCTGATCACCGCCATCTCCGTTTTAAGCGCCAGCGTTCAGGCCGCTCCGGTTTCATCCGGTGGCGCTGCGGGCGCTCGCATTGTTTCCCCGGCCATTAGACCTTCCCCGGTCACTCCCGCAACACCACAGCAACCGGGAGTTCCGCAACAACCCGGCGTTCCTCAACAACCCGGCGCGGAAACCGCCCCCATCAATGGCACCAGTACTAGTTCCACAAATTCGATGGCCGCCAATCCAACCAATTCAATTGCCTCCACAAACCAAGTCGCCACCACCAATGGAGTTCAAGACAGCAACGGCCTGGCTGGCAATCCAAATGAGGCGAATGGTAATTTTGCTCTTCGCGATCAAGCCGTAACTCCGAGCGATAAGGTTTTGCTCTCGACCTTGACGCAGGGCCTGGCGTCGCAAATCGGCATCACTTCCCCAGCGGCCACGCCCGTGCATTTCTTCATCAATAACGGAACCGTCACGCTGGTAGGCACGGTGCCGACTGCGGATGAAAACCAGCGTATTCTCGCGCGCGTGCAGCAAACACCCGGCGTCCTGAGTGTCTTCAACGATATGCACGTGGGAACGCCCTCGACTGTAGCACAACCGAGGGGCGCCTTGGGACAGACCGTTACCGACCATGCTTTTTCGCCGGCGGATCAAACTCTTTTAACCACCGTGGAACAACAGGC
>DATAZE010000025.1:0-60015 GCA_036272195.1 Verrucomicrobiia bacterium
GCAAGATTCGCCAGAGCATTTCCATCAAATATGTAGCGGATGCGCTGAGGGTTCATGAACAGCGGTCTTTTTGGTTTTTGGCTTCGTTTCGGCTCAGTCACAGGGTTTTTTAAACCTGCTCTTTCGCTGAAGCCTCGCCAAAAACCAAAAATCCTCGCTGCGCACCGCCACATTTTTTCTGTCAATGCTCTAATCTATCAATTCATACGCGGGCAGAGTCAAGAACTCCGCGAACTGCGCGCTTTTGGACATCTCGCTGAATAACGCCGCCGCGCGGGAATAATTTCCGGAATTAAAACGCGCACCGCCGACTTCCTTTTCAATGCGCGCCATTTCCTGCGGCAACAATTCGTCATAAAGCTTTGTTGTCATCCGGCGGCCGTCGGCAAGGGCGGTATTGTGTTTCAGCCATTGCCAGATTTGCGCGCGGGAAATTTCCGCTGTGGCGGCGTCTTCCATCAAATGGTAAAGCGGCACGCAGCCGTTGCCGCCGAGCCATGCCTCAAGATATTGCACGCCCACGCGAATGTTTCCGCGCACGCCCTCCTCTGTAATGTCACCCGATGGCACGCTCAACAAATCCCGTGCAGTCACGTGAACGTCGTCGCGCTGTTTGGAAATCTGATTTGCCTGGAGCATGTATTTGTCGAACGCTTTGAGGGCCACGGGCACGAGGCCCGGATGTGCAACCCAGGTGCCGTCGTGACCGTCGCTCGCCTCGCGTTCCTTGTCGGCGAGGACCTTCGCGAGCGCGGCTTCATTTGCGGCGGCGTCGCCCTTGATGGGAATCTGGGCCGCCATGCCGCCCATCGCGTGCGCGCCGCGGCGATGGCAGACCTTGATGACGTTCAGGCAATAGGCGCGCATGAACGGCGAGGTCATCGTCACCTGCGCGCGGTCGGGAAGCGTGAAGCCGGGACGATTGCGAAACTTTTTGATGAAGCTGAAAATGTAATCCCATCGCCCGCAATTCAGCCCGGCGGAATGTTCGCGGAGTTCGTAAAGGATTTCCTCAGCCTCGAACGTGGCGAGGATGGTTTCGATCAAAACGGTGGCGCGAATCGAGCCGCGCGGAATTTTCAGGGTGTCCTGCGCGAAATTGAAAACGTCGTTCCACAACCGCGCCTCAAGATGACTTTCCATCTTGGGCAGATAAAAATACGGTCCGCTGCGGCGTTTTAACAACTCGGCCGCGTTGTGAAAAAAATAGAGTCCAAAATCAAACAGGCTGGCAGAAATCGGTTTGCCATCGATGAGCACGTGCTTCTCCGGCAAATGCCAACCGCGCGGGCGGATCATGAGGGTGGCGGTTTTCTCATTCAGTTGGTAGCTCTTGCCGTCCGGATTCGAGAAAGAAATCGTCCGGCGCACGGCGTCGCGCAAATTGGCCTGGCCCTCGATGAGATTCTTCCAGGTGGGCGAAGTCGCGTCCTCAAAATCCGCCATGAAAACTTTCGCGCCGGAATTGAGCGCGTTGATGATCATTTTGCGGTCCACCGGCCCGGTGATTTCCGTGCGGCGATCCTGCAAGTCGGCGGGAATGGACGCCACGCGCCAGGATTTGTCCTCGCGGATGGATTGGGTGGCCGCGAGAAAATCCGGCAGGACATCGGAGTCAATTTCCGTCTGGCGCTCGCTGCGTTTGGCTAAAAGCTTTTCGCGCGTGGGCTGGAATTCGCGGGCAAGTTTTTCGACGAAAGCGAGGGCTTCAGGAGTGAGAATCGTGGCCGTGTGGGCGTGGGTGGCTGCTTTTAATTCCATCATTAATTCACTAGTTAATCAATTGCAGCGGAAGAACGTAAAGGCATTTCAGGCGAAAGATATTCACAGTGGGATTGAAAACAAAAACTTTACGCGAATTCCACGAATTGGCGCGAATTGGATAAGTATGTGCCGCGCGCCAGAAAATTTCATCCTATAGGCAGGGAACTTCTTTCGCCCTTACAGGGCTTGGCATTCTCTCGATTTTACCCAGGGCGGCGTTCGCGTTGCTCACTTGCCCTGGGCTATCATCTGCCGGGCTTTCAGCCCTCCGGATTAAAAAATTCGTGTCGCTCGAATCGAAGCTTGGCGTTCCTTTTTAATCCGCGTTTTTCGCGTCGTCCGCGTCCTCGTGGTTAAGATTTTTTTTGAATCCAGCCCATCGCCTTGTCCGCCAGCTTGTCGAAGGCGGTCACGCACATTTCCAGATGTTCCTCTTTGGTGTCCTCGATTTTGTTATGGCTGATGCCGTGGAGGCTTTGGACGAACATCATCACTGTGGGCACGCCGGCGGCGGCGACTTCCGCCGCGTCGTGCAGCGGGCCGCTCGGCAGGCGATGCGATTTACCGCACGTCTCGCGTATGGCCTCGTCGCACAGGTCAATGAGTTCGTCGTTGAACGGGCGTGGGGCGATTTGCCAGAGACGTTCCCACGAAACTTTCACGTTGCCTTCCACTGCAAATTTTTCGCTGGCCGCTTTTGCTTCCTGCAACATTTTTGCCAGCGCCGTGGCGTCGAGATGCCGCTGGTCCAGCGTAATGCGGCACTCTTCGACTACGCTGGTCACAATTCCCGGCTTCGTCGTGCAGGAGCCAATGGTGCAAACGCCGCTGTGGTGGGACCGGTTTTCGGGCTGTCCGTCGGTGGGCGCACCGGAAAGGGGACTCACGGGCAGGATGCCCGTGCCACTATTGCGCTCGGCCACGCGATACATCTCCGGGCTCATTTTTGCGGCGGCAAGAAAAGCATCCTTGCGCCGGTTCATCGGCGTGCTGCCTGAATGCGCGGCCTGCCCGTGAAAGGTGATGGCGTGTCGTTCCACTCCAAATGTGCCGAGCACCGCACCCAGCGGCAGGCCGAGATCGAGCAGCACGGGGCCTTGCTCGATGTGCAGCTCCAGGTACGCGGCGGCGTTCTTGAGTTCCGCGCCGGAATCTTTCACGCGCTCGAAATCAATGCCCACATTTTTCAATGCGTCGGGGAGTTTGATGCCGGCTTTGTCCACGAGGCCGCGCGCTTCGTTCATATCGAGATTGCCGGAGCACGCGGAGGAGCCGAATAAACTTTTGCCGAAGCGCGCGCCTTCTTCATCCGCCCAATCCACCACGCGCACGGTGATCGGCGGCTTGCCCTTGTATTGGTCATGAATGCGCCGCAGAATTTCAACGCCCGCAAGCACGTTGAGGCATCCGTCCAGCCAGCCACCATTCGGCACGGAATCAATATGGCCGCCCATAAGCAAGGCCCCTGGCGATTCGCCGCGCAAGGTAATCCAGGTGTTGCCCGCCGCGTCGTTGTGGATTTCAACCCCCGGAAGATCGCGGGCGACCTTTTGCCGCAGCCATCCGCGCGCCTTAAGCCAGGTATCGGTAAACGCGACGCGCTGCGCGCCGTTTTCATTGCCAGTGAGCGCGCGCAATTCCGCAAGTTCGGTCACGGTGCGCTTGGGATTCAACGAGTTGCTCATTTCCGCCATCATGCGCGCGAACCCTGCTTTTTTTCAAACAAATCCGTGAGTTCAATTCATAAGCGGAAAAAATGAGATTCAATGGTTTGTTTTATAAGTTCTAATATATGAACTGGACTTTTTGAAGGGAGTGTGTTGTTCTTGTCCGACCCCCCAAGCAGTAGCAGCAAGCCTGAAGAGATGCGTTATGCAGATGATCTTTTCGTTTGCCGTAATTATCGTGAACGCATTCGACGTTTACGCCGCCGTGCGACGGTTGAACTGGAGACTCATCGACGCCACCGATCGCGTCTCTCAGACGCCGGCAGGATAGATTCGCAATCAAACCCGAAGTTAACCGCAAATCAGATATGAAAACTCAATTCAGCCTCCTCCTTTTCGCATCGGTGCTGGGCATCGGCCTCGCGGGCGCCCAGGCTCAAGGCACGGCGTTCACATACCAGGGTCGTCTCAACGACGGCGCCAATCCGGCCAATGGAATTTACGATTTGCGATTTACGATTTATGATTCGACCAACAATCCCGGCATCGTGATCGCGGGTCCATTGACTAATCCCAGCTCCAGTGTGAGCAACGGTCTTTTTACGGCCACGCTTGATTTCGGCGCCGGGGTCTTTGACGGGACGCCGCGCTTTCTGGAAATTGCGGTGCGCACCAATGGCGGGGTGGCTTTCACCGCACTGGCGCCGCGCCAGGCATTGACGCCGACGCCCTACGCGATTTTCGCCAACAGCGCCAGCAACCTGCTGGGTGTGGTGTCTTCCGGGCAATTGTCCGGCCCCTATAGCGGCCCGGTGCAGTTCAACAACGGCGCGGATTCGTTTAATGGCACGTTTGTCGGCCAGTTTTTTGGCTCCACGTTTACCGGGGGCAATTTCTCCGGGAACTTTCTCGGGAGCGGCAACGGGCTCTTCGACGTCTGGCATACGGGAGGTAATTCCGGCACGACGGCGGGCCTGAATTATATCGGCACGGCGGATTTTCAGCCGCTGGAATTGAAAGCCGGCGGCCAGCGCATCCTGCGACTGGAACCGGACCCGCGCGGTTCGGCCGCCGGCAATTTGGTCGGAGGCTTCACGAACAATGCCATCGAGCAGTCGGGCTCGGGCGGGGACTTCATTGGCGGCGGCGGCTTCACTGGCGGAGCGAATATCATTCATTCCAATAGCAGCGGCGTTTTCATCGGCGCCGGCTCGGCCAATCAAATCGGACCGAATGTAAATGACGCCATCATCGTGGGCGGAATCGGCAATTCCATCGGCCAGAACTCGGTTCGCAGCTTCATTGGAGGCGGGTATCAGAATATGAACGGGCATGATTCCTACGACGCGGTCATCGGCGGCGGCGAACTGAATTCGATCGCCACCAATAATTACGAGAGTGTCCTTGTAGGCGGGTATCAGAATCTGATCGGGTACAACAATTTTGAATCGGCGATCGTGGGCGGCGCCGAGAACTCGATCCTGGCGCCATATTCTTCCTCATTCATCGGCGGCGGTTTTCAAAACACGATTTCGAGCAATGGCCCCGAGGCGGTAATTGTGGGCGGCTATTACAACACCAACAATGGTAACGCGTCCTTTATCGGCGCCGGCGAGCAAAATTTGGTCAATTCCGATAATTCCGTGATTGGCGGCGGTTTCAACAATACCGTTTCTTTCAACGCAAGCTATACGACGATCTCCGGCGGCACCGGAAACAACGCCGGCGGGCAATTCAGTTTCATCGGCGGCGGCGCGGTCAATTCGGCCAATGGGTTTCTTTCCACCTCTGTGGGCGGGCAGGGGAATGCCGCCATCGGCAATAACAGCACCATGGTCGGAGGATTGTTCAACACCAACTTCGGCGTGCTGGCGTTCATTGGTGGCGGCGACAACAATTTCGCGAGTGGTTTAGGCTCGGTCATCAGCGGCGGGGAGAGCAATAGCGCGTGGGGGCAATTTTCCATGGCCGCCGGCTACCACGCGGGCGCGTTTCACGACGGCACGTTTGTCTGGTCGGATTTTGAGCCGGCGAGTTTCAATTTCAATTCCACGAGTTCAAACCAGTTCCTGATTCGAGCCCAGAACGGCGTCGGCATCAACACCAACAATCCACAGGCCGCGTTGCACGTCAACGGCACCATCATCGCGAACAATTTCGCCGGCAGCGGCTCGAGCTTGAGCGGATTGAATTTCAGCCAGTTGACCGGGACGCTTCTGAATAGCCAGTTGTCGGGCACTTATTCCAGTGCGCTCACCTTTAATAATGCGGCGAACAGTTTCACGGGCAATGGCGCGGGGCTGACTTCGCTGAATGCGACGAGCCTGGCCAGTGGCACGGTGGCAGAGGCGCGTTTGACGGCCAATGTCGCGCTGCTCAATCGCGACCCGCAGACTTTTACGGGCCAAAATAGTTTCAATGGCAGCGCCGTGAATGTTGCCGGGAACCTGGTGATGACCGACCCCACCAAAGGCATTTCTTTCCCGGCCACAATTAGCGCGAATGTGCCGATGATCACCATGTTTTCTTCCGGAACCGGGAATGCCAACCGGATGGTCATTGCTCATTCGTCGGCTTTTTCCTCTTACGGACTGCAGTACGAGGATGCCAACGATCGTTTTTACTTCATCGGCGGCGGGCTTAACGCCCTGACCATCGATTTGGGTAATCGCAATGTCGGCGTCGGTGTCACCAATCCGGCGGCGCGGTTCCAGGTCGTGAACGCCACCTGTGATGGAAATAATTGGGTCAATTCTTCGGACCGGAATCTGAAGGAGAATTTCACTCCGGTGGAACCGCTTTCCGTGCTGGCCAAGGTGGCGGAGTTGCCCATCCTGAAATGGAATTATAAATCCGATCCGGTCCAAATGCACCTGGGCCCGGTAGCGCAGGATTTCTGGGCGGCGTTCGAACTCGGACCCGATGATAAACACATTGCCACCGTGGATGAAGGCGGCGTGGCGCTGGCGGCGATTCAAGGGCTGAATCAGAAGCTGGAGGAACAGCGCGGGGAGTTGAAGGAAAAGGAAACGGAGATTTCGGAGTTGAAACAGCGGTTGGAAAGGCTGGAGCGACTCGCGGATCGGCGGTACGGGGACGGACAATAATGGTGGAACCCCGCGAGATTTGCAGCCGATTCGCGCGGAGCGATGCTCCGCGCTCCGCGCACGGGCGCATATTTTCTATTCCATTTTTCGGGCGTTTGCCTTAAAATCCGTGTTATGTCCAGTCTAGTAACCACGGTGGATGGCATCACACTTCCCAATCCTTTTGTCATCGGCTCCGGGCCGCCGGGCACAAACCTGAATGTCATCAGCAAGGCGTTCCAGGAAGGGTGGGGCGCGGTCATCGCAAAAACCATCAGCCTGGACGCTTCCAAGGTCGTGAATGTCACGCCGCGCTATGCCAAGTTGCACGCCGCGGACGGCGAAGTCATCGGCTGGGAAAATATTGAGTTGATCAGCGACCGGCCGTTCAAGCTGTGGATGGATGAATTTAAAAAGTGCAAGGATCAGTTTCCCAAGGGCGTGCTTATCGCGTCCATCATGGAGGAATATAAAAAGGACGCGTGGATTGAGATTGTGGAAAAATGCCAGGACGCCGGCGTGGATGGATTTGAGCTGAATTTCTCCTGCCCGCACGGATTGCCGGAGCGCAAAATGGGAGCGGCGATGGGCGAAAATCCCGAGATCCTGCGTGAAGTAGTCGGCTGGGTCATGAGCGCCGCGAAAAAACCGGTGTGGGCGAAGATGACGCCGAACGTGACGCATATCGAAGACCCGAGCCGGGCCGCCTTGAAGAGCGGCGCCACGGGCCTCAGTGCCATCAACACCATTCGCAGCGTCATGGGCGTCAATTTGGACACGCTCCGGCCTGAACCGTGCGTGGAAGGTTATACGACCCCCGGCGGTTATTCCTCTCGCTCCGTGAAGCCGATTGCTTTGCGCATGGTCATGGAAATCGCGCAGGTCATTCGCAAGGAATTTCCCGGACGTTCACTCTCAGCGATTGGCGGCGTGGAATCCGGCAACGACGCGGCGGAATTTATTTTGCTGGGCGCGGATACGGTGCAGGTTTGCACCGGCGTGATGAAATTTGGTTATGAACATGTCAAACCCATGTGCGAGCAGTTGCTGGCTTTCATGGAAAAGCACAAGTTTGAAAAACTTTCTGATTTCAAAGGGAAGAGCCTCGATTATTTCACGACGCACGCCGACCTGGTCAAACGCCAAACGGAACGCAAAGCCGCGCAGAAAGCCGCCACTGCCGCCAAGACCGTGAAAAACGATGCGGAGTGGCGCGGGGATGATTTCGTGAAACAATCAAATGACCTGGCGGGTGGACAAAGTTGAGTCGGCGCAAGGATCTATCGCGGAATTTTCTGAATTATTATGCCTTCAATGACTGAATCCTGCCCATTATTTGTCGGCGGCGAATGGATCCAATCCAAAACCTCCGGCACACCTGTCCATAATCCTTCAACGGGCGAAGTGATCGCGGAATGTCCCGTCGGCAGCGCTGCGGAAGTCAACGCCGCCGTGGATGCCGCTGCTGCGGCGTTTCCTGCGTGGATGGAAACGCCTCCCGTCGAACGCGCCCGGGTCCTCGCGCGGTTCAAAACGTTGCTCGAAGAGAATTTCGATGAGCTTGTCCGCAGCAATACGCGCGAGCATGGCAAGACGCTCGTGGAATCGCGCGGTGACGTGAAGCGAGGCATTGAAGTCGTCGAGTTCGCGCTCGGCGTGCCGTCTTTGTTGACGGGTGATGTGCTGGAGAACATCGCACGCGGCATTGATTGTGAAGCGATTCGCCAGCCACTTGGCGTGTGCGTGGGCATCACGCCGTTCAATTTTCCCGCGATGGTCCCGCTCTGGATGTATCCCATCGCGATCGCGTGCGGAAATACCTTCGTGCTCAAGCCGAGTGAAAAAGTTCCGCTCACCGCCATAAAAATCGTGAAGCTGCTGGAAAAGGCCGGCCTGCCCAAAGGCGTGCTGAACATTGTCCACGGCGGACGCGAAGTGGTGGACGCGCTGCTCACGCACCCGAAGGTGAAGGCAATTTCGTTCGTCGGCTCAACGCCGATCGCGAAATATATTTACGAAGTTGGCGCCAAACACGGCAAGCGGGTGCAATCGAACGGTGGCGCGAAGAATTTCGTTTTGCTCATGCCGGATGCGGACGCGGAAAATTCGACGCGCGGGGTCATCGAAGCTGCGTTTGGCTGTGCCGGAGAGCGGTGCATGGCCGGCTCAACCGCCGTTGTGGTGGGGGCCGCCGAGAAGACCATTTTACCAACTCTTGTGGAAGCGACGCGGCGCATCAAAGTCGGCCCGACCGACCGCGACCCGCAGCCGGACATGGGCGCAGTCATCACGAGCCAGCATCGCGACCGGGTGTTGCAACTCATTGAAACAGGCGTGAAGGAAGGGGCGAAGATTCCGGCTGATGGCCGTGGTGTGAAAATCAGCGGCGCGCCCAACGGATTTTTCGTCGGCGCAACCATTTTGGACCAGGTCGATCCCAACATGACTGTCGCGAGAGAGGAAATTTTTGGGCCGGTGCTGAATGTGATGCACATGGAAGACCTGGACGCGGCCATCGAGCTGGCGAATCGTTCGCCGTTCGGCAACGGTGCGTCGATTTTTACGCGCAACGGAAAAGCCGCGCGCGAATTCAAACATCGCATCAACTGCGGCATGGTTGGCATCAACATCGGTGTGCCGGCGTCGATGGCGTGGTTTCCGTTCAACGGCTGGAACGATTCCTTTTTCGGCGACCTGCACATGCAAGGCAAAGAAGGCGTGCAATTTTTTACGCAACAGAAAGTCACCACGAGCCGATGGTTTAGTTATGGCGAAGGGGATATTTGGCATCGGGAGAAATGAAAGTTCCATTTGGAACTTGGAATTTTTATTTATGAGTCTCCTGATAAAGAACGGCGAAATTATTACGGCGAGCGAACGCTACATCGCCGACATCTTCTGCGAGGGCGAAACGATCACTCGCATCGATCGCAATATCACTGCGCCGCGCGGGGCGGAAGTGATTGATGCGAAGGGGAAGTTTGTTTTTCCGGGGTTCATCGATCCGCACGTTCATATTTATCTGCCGTTCATGGGAACGTTTTCCAAGGATACTTATGAGACTGGCAGCCAGGCGGCGCTGGTCGGCGGCACGACCACGCTTATCGAGATGTGCTGCCCCGCGCGCAAGGACGATGCGCTCGCGAGTTTCGAGCTTTGGATGAAACAAGCCGTCGGCAAGTCCGCCTGCGATTTCTCGTTTCACATGGGCGTGACGAAATTTGACGACGCGACAGAAAAACAACTTCGCGAAATCGTGAAGCGCGGCATCAGTTCCTTCAAAATTTTCCTCGCTTACAAAGGCGCGTTTGGCGTGGATGACACCGAGCTTTATCGCACGCTCAAGCTGGCAAAGGAACTCGGCGTGATTGTCACGGCGCATTGCGAGAATGAAACGCTCGTGGCCGAACGCCAGAAAGAATTGCTTGCCGCCGGAAAAACCGGCCCCGGCGAACATCACGAGAGCCGTCCGCCGACGGTCGAGGCCGAAGGCGTGCATCACTTGATGACTTTCGCCGAACTCACGGGTGCGGCGACTTATATCGTGCATTTGAGTTGCAAGGAAGCGCTGGATGAAGCCATCGCGGCGAGGCAGCGCGGCGTGCGCGTCACGGTCGAAACGCTGATTCAGTATTTGACGCTCGATAAATCCTACGCGGAGAAGCCTAAGTTTGAAGGTGCGAAATACGTGATGTCACCGCCGCTGCGCGACAAGCGCAACCAGGAGATTTTGTGGAACGGCCTGCGCGATGGCCTGGTGCAGACGGTCGCCACCGACCACGCGCCGTTTGATTTCAAAGGCCAGAAGCCGATGGGTAAAAATGATTTTACTAAAATCCCCAACGGCATCCCGTCACTCGAAGAGCGTATCAATCTCCTCTACACCTACGGCGTGAAAACCGGAAAAATCGACCTGCACACGTTTGTGAATGTGGCGAGCACGCAGGTGGCGAAAACCTTTGACCTCTTTCCGCGCAAAGGGACCATTCAACCGGGCGCTGACGCTGACCTGGTGGTGTTCGATCCGAATTATCGCGGCAAAATTTCAGCAAAGACGCAGCACATGAACGTGGATTACAGCGCGTTTGAAGGTTGGAAAATTGAGGGTCGCCCCAGCGTGGTCACGGTGCGCGGAGAAGTCGCGGCGCGCGACGGCAAATTCGTGGGTAAACTTGGTCGTGGAAAATTTCTCCAACGCAAGCCGAGTCATTTTTGATTCGGCTGCTAATCCGGAAGGTTTCGGGGCCAATCATCCCCGTGCCTAAATTTCTTCAGGTCCGTCGTGTGGAATTCCGAGATGAAATCGCTTACGAATTGGTCTTGCGGCTTTTGCGGTAGAGTGACGCGCAAAAGCTTGAATGTTGCCGGGACATTACCTTGCCGAACGTTATTGATAAAACCGAAGTCTAGGGTAAAACAAATATCGAAATTATCGAGAGCGAACCGATAAAGTTTTCCGTTATCCAAGCCTTACATCTTTAGCGTGTGAACTGATTCGACGTCGTGACCTTCCACCTGCGAGGCGGCTACAAGTTTCCGCGGCCGGTTCTCGTCGAGGAGGATTTTCACGCAGGATGTGGTTCCTGCTGGTGGGCAAGCTCAGCCAAAACTCCACGCACTGCATTTTCGGTCAGACTTGGATACGCATCCACAATATCTACGATCGACATTCCCGCGGCAAGCGATTCGAGGATAAGCGACACTGAGATGCGCGTCCCTCGCACGCGAGGGCTTCCGCCAAGGTGGTCGGGGTCGGTTACAATCCAAGTGTTCATACACCGAACCTAACAACTTTTAAGTTTGGCTCAAGCTGGGAAAATGGCTTTTCGGTCGCTTTTGGTATGGGGGTACGGGCGTCTTTATGGCTGAGAATATCAGGGCGATCCAACGGCCAAGAGCACCCGGAACCCGAGGTCCGTGTCATTGAGACTCTGTGCGAAAAAAAGCCGTTTAGCGGACCGGCAATCTGAATCGAAATAATCATAGGCCCCACCACGCATTACTTTATAGCCGACGGGATTGGAGGCAAGGGGACCCTTCGGGTCGATCTGAACACCGCCGGGGAGGGTTCCTACATACCAATCCAAACACCATTCCCAGACATTTCCTTCGGTGTCGTAAAGCCCCCAGGGATTTGGGATTTTCCGTCCGACCGGATGCACCATGAGGCTCGCGTTTACGGAATACCAAGCATGATTGGTCAGGCTGGAAAAATCCAGGTCGTCTCCATAACTGAACCTCGTGGAAGTCCCGGCGCGGGCGGCGTATTCCCACTCCGCTTCGGTGGGAAGGCGATACGCGGCACCGGCTGGAATTCTTCCCGCCGCAAGTTCCCGTTGGGTGAGTTGAGCGCAATAGTTCGTGGCATCGAACCAACTAACACTTGAAACCGGCCGGCTGAGGTCGCCGGGAAAAAAGCTCGGGTTCGTATTCATGATGGACAAATACTCGCCCTGGGTGACTTCATATTTTCCGATCCAAAATCCGCGGCTGACAATTACGGTAGTCTGCGGACCCTCATCGGCGCTGCGGACCGGATCATTGCTGGGGCTGCCCATCAGAAACGTGTTTGGGGGGACGAAGATCATGTTTGTGGGCGGGAGTTGGAGCACCGCTCGATAGAATCCGCGGGCACCGACGGGCGCTGACGTGTCGACGAACAAATAATTTGTCGTTGGCAATTGGACGAAGCCGAGGCTCGTCCAGGAATTTGTCTGCGCGAGATCCAAGGTGGATTGGATCGAATAAACGCTCCCGGTCGTCCCCGTGATGTTCACTCCGGCAAACAAATGCAAATCCAGCGTTGGGGGAGTTTGTGCGAAGGCAGAGAGCGCCGCGACCGCGTTGATGAGCGCAATCCAATAATAGAACAATGTCTTTTTTAGCATAACTTTTCGGCTTCTCCAGGAATCAAAAATGCCAGGACTACGATTGATTGATGGCTGAGCACTTGAATGGTTTCATAAGTATTCGAAAATGGATATGGCACTTTAGACCCATCGAGCCACGGAGCAGGGGATTCAACGCAAAGGCGCAAAGATGCGAAGACGCAAGCCGAGGCGGCAAAAATCAGAACGCGCCAAACAAAACAGGAGATCACCAAACAGCGCTCTCAAGACGCCAGTCAGGACGATTCAAAATCTTTGCGTCTTCGCATCTTTGCGTTAAAAATTTTCCGAATAATTCCGGATCAAGCCGTTTTAAAAAACCGCATCGGAGTGAATTCGTTTGATTTAGCCGGCGATTTGGCAATTACTTACGAAAATATTTATCTCTCACATGACCAAGCACTCGGTCAAAGTTTATCCTTCCAAAATTGCGCTCCCGAAAACCGGGCAACTCGCCTGGAAACTTGCGGCGGTGGCCGTGGACCCGGCGCCGATTCTTCCCGAAGTCGCGGAGATGGTCGCCAATCGCATCATTGATAATGCGGCCGTGGCGATTGCCGCCATCAATCGTGTGCCGGTGGCGAATGCGAGAACGCAAGCCCTGGCGCATCCACGCGGGCAGCAGAAACTCACGGGCGAGACGCCCGTGCCACTATCGACTGGCGCTACGTTGTTCGGAGTGACGAGTGACCAGCGATTCGATTGCGAATGGGCGGCCTGGGCCAATGGCGTCGCCGTGCGCGAACTCGACATGCACGATACGTTTCTCGCGGCGGATTACTCGCATCCGGGTGATAACATTCCGGCGCTGCTCGCCGTGGCGCAGCAAACGGGCCGTTCCGGCGCGGAATTGTTGCGCGGGATCGTGGTGGCGTATGAGATTCAAATCGATCTCGTGCGCAGCATTTGCCTACACGAATTCAAGAAGGACCATATCGCGCACCTTTGTCCTTCGGCTGCGGCGGGACTGGGAGCGATGCTCAACCTCGACATCGACACGATTTACCAAGCCATTCAACAGGCAGTGCACGTCGGTTTTTCGACGCGGCAATCACGCAAGGGAGAAATCTCCAGTTGGAAAGCTTACGCGCCGGCGCACGCGGGAAAGCTGGCCATCGAAGCAGTGGACCGGGCCATGCGCAGCGAGAAAAGTCCGTCGCCGATTTATGAAGGCGAGGACAGCGTGATTGCGTGGATGCTGGGCGGCGCGAAAGCAAGCTACGACGTGCCGCTGCCTTCTCCGGGCGAGTCGTGCCGCGCTATCCTGGATTCCTACACGAAACAACATTCCGCCGAATACCAGGCGCAGGCGTGGATTGATCTCGCCTTTCGCTTGCGCAACCAAATCCCCGACCTGCGCGCGATTAAATCCGTGATGATTCATACGAGCCATCACACGCACGCGGTCATTGGCAGCGGCGCGAATGACCCGCAGAAATATGACCCGTGCGCGAGCCGTGAAACGCTCGATCATAGTTTGATGTTTATTTTCGCCACCGCGATGCACACGGGTTTCTGGCATCACGTGAAGAGTTACGCGCCGGAAGTCGCGCAGCATCTTCAGGTCGTCGAGCTTTGGAACAAAATCAAAACAGTCGAAGACCCGGAGTGGACGCGGCGCTATCATTCAAATGACCCGAAGGAAAAAGCCTTTGGCGGCCGCCTGGAAATTGTTTTCAACGATGGGCGCACGATGGTGGATGAAATCGCGGTGGCCGATGCCCATCCGCTGGGCGCGAAGCCCTTCGCGCGCGCGGATTACATTCGGAAATTTAAAACGCTCACCGAAGATTTGATTTCGCGCGAAGAAAGTGATCGGTTCATTGATGCCGCACAGCAATTGGTGGAGTTAAGCGCGGAGGAACTCAAAGGCCTGAACGTGGTTTTGCCGGCTGGACGATTGACTTGCGCCGTGCGGGATGAGCGGGGGATTTTTTGAAGGATTTGGCGGCCAAGGGCTGACGCATCTAATTTCCAAAGATTCCAACGGAATTTATTAATTTAGGGAATTGATCCAGGGATTGACCTGCCGAAGCCACGAAATCGCATGGACAAAAACTGCGCTAGGTATTCAAGATGCCGCCGTTTAAAAAAACTCGCGCCTACCCATTTGAGACAAGAGGCAAATGGGTAGGCGCATTTTAATTTTGATGATTCCAGTGTCAAACCAAAAATGCTCCCCGAAATATCGTGCTAGAAAATTAAGATGCGTCAGCCCTATAGGGCAGCCGGCATTGGCTTGCGCGACGAGATGATACGGAGTAAATTTTTGCCATGTCGTTGAGTCAAATCAAAGACGCAGTGGCGGAGTTGCCCGATAAGGAACGGGGAGTGCTGGCCGCATGGCTTTTGGACTCGCTGCCACCGAGCAATGGCGAGGACGCATCGGCGGATAGCATTGCCGAGGCGGTTCGGCGGCGCGAAGAACTGGATTCCGGCAAGGTTAACCCTACCTCTTCAGAGGAATTTTGGACAGCCGTTCAACGAGAACGCTCCTCGTGGAAGTAACTTATCATCCGTTTGTTAAGCGGGATTTCATTGAGGCTCTGAGGTATTACCACGGCATCACCGGCGCATTGGAGGATGAATTTCATGAGGAAGTCCGCTCAGCCATTACGCAAGCCGCCGCCAATCCGCTTCGATTTCATTTGGTTGATCAGAGGTTTCATCGCGCAAACCTCCGGCGTTTTCCATATCACATTCTCTACGAAATTCGCGAGCAAGACCTGCGTGTCATGCTCATTCGTCACAACAAGCGCCATCCCAATTATGGCATGACGCGGAAATAGCCCGAGGCGGATTCGCTTGCGCGACGAGCGGCAACCGTGGCATTTTTTTGACAGGTCAACGCTCATGCCATCGTGTCAAAAAGCTTCCGCGAAAATGAGCTAATTATATGTTGTTCTCAAAAAAATCCGGTATCGAGAAACGTGCAGGTTTTCGCGCGGCGCTGAAGTCCGGCAAACTGCAGCGGTTCCCGGGGGCATTTTCGCCGTTGGTTTCGATGCTCATCGAGCGGCAGGGATTTGAGGGCGTTTACATTTCGGGTGCGGTGCTCGCGAATGACCTTGGCCTGCCTGATGTCGGACTGACCACTCTTAGCGAAGTTTCCCAACGCGGGCGCGCCATCGCGCGCGCGACGGAGCTGCCGGCGATCATCGACGCCGACACCGGTTTTGGTGAGCCGATGAATGCCACCCGCACGGTGCAGGAATTGGAGGAATTCGGGTTGTGTGGCTGCCATTTTGAAGACCAGCAAAATCCCAAGCGTTGCGGACATCTGGACGGCAAATCGCTGGTGCCGGCGAATGACATGATCAAAAAAATCCGCGCGGCCGCAACGGCACGTCGCGATTCGAACTTCGTGATCATCGCCCGCACGGATGCCCGCGCTTCCGAAGGTTTGGATGGGGCAATAGCCCGTGCCAAAGCTTATGTGGATGCGGGCGCGGACATGATTTTTCCGGAAGCGCTCGCTGATGAAGCCGAATTTGAAAAATTCAAGAAAGCCGTTTCAGTGCCTTTGCTCGCCAACATGACTGAGTTCGGCAAAAGCAAATTGTTGACTGCGCGCCAACTTGAGGGCGCGGGCGTCAGTCTGGTCATTTACCCCGTGACGACCTTGCGGCTCGCCCTGAAAGCAGTTGAAGAAGGTCTGGCCGTTTTGAAAAAGGACGGCACGCAGGAATCGCTGTTGAAGGACATGCAGACGCGCACGGAGCTTTATGAATTGCTGCGTTATAAAGATTACGAGCAGTTTGATAAGGATGTGTTTAATTTTAAGGTGTGACTAGAAGCGTTGCTTCAACGCTGTGAATATCATTTCGAAGATTTAAATTTACAGTTTTCGTGCGCGCCCGCCTACTTGGCGCGATCATGAGTAACGAAGCGGAAATGATTCACTATGGCCTTGATGGCGTGGTGATCGACACGTCGAGCATCTCGAAGGTGATGCCCGAGATAAATTCGCTCGTCTATCGCGGTTACCCGGTGCAGGAACTCGCGGAGCATTGCTATTTTGAAGAAGTGGCGTGGCTCATCTGGAAGGGCGAATTGCCGACGAAGGCCGAACTCGCCGTTTTTATGGAAATGGGGCGAGGGCAGCGGGCCATCAGCCAGGATTTATTGAGCGTCATCCAGAAATCCCCCCACGCGGCGCATCCGATGGACGTGTTGCGGACGGCGGTGAGTTTCCTCGGCATGGAAGACACTGAAATGGGCAAAGCCGACGCGGCCACGAATTTGAAGCGTTCCATCAGTCTCATGGCAAAAATTCCCGCGATGATTGCCGCTTTCCATCGCTTGCGCAAAGGGCAGGATTTTATTCCCCCGCGCAGTGATTTGGGATTTGTTGAAAATTTTTTCCACATGATGTTTGGCAAGGTGCCTGCGGCGCCGGTGGTAAAGGCGTTTGAAGTTTCGATGATGCTTTACGCCGAGCACGGTTTTAACGCGTCCACTTTCACCGCGCGCACGGTGGTTTCGAGCCTGTCGGATATTTACAGCGGAGTGGTGGGCGGCATCGCGTCACTCAAGGGAGCGTTGCACGGCGGCGCCAATGAAGCAGTGATGCACATGCTGTTGGAAATCGGCGAGCCCTCGCGCGCGCGCGAATGGATGCTGAAAGCGCTGCGCGAAAAGCGCATGGTGATGGGCTTCGGGCATCGCGTTTACAAGAGCGGCGATTCGCGTGTGCCAACGATGAAACGCTACGCGCGCACCATGGCGGAATTTACCGGACAATCGAAGTGGCTCGACATGGAGGACATTCTTGAGGCAGTGATGCTCGAGCAAAAGAACATTCATCCCAACCTCGATTTTCCGTCGGGCCCGGCCTACTACATGATGGGTTTCGACATCGACCTGTTCACTCCGTTTTTTGTCATGGCGCGAATTACTGGCTGGACGGCGCATATCATGGAACAATTGGCGAACAATCGGTTGATCCGTCCGCTCTCGAAATACACCGGGCCTGGCGAGCGCCATGTGGTTCCGCTCGCGCAAAGGGGATGAGCATCGCATGAGCCAACTCGATCCCGGTTTCACCGCCAACGCCCCTGACGTCGAGGCCGACATCCAGCAGAGCCGGCTCTACAATGACGACCTCGCTCCGGTGCCGGTCTCGCGCCGCAAGTGGGGCATGTTGAGCTTCGCAGCGTTGTGGATTTCGATGTCGGCGTGCATCCCCACTTACATGCTGGCGTCGGGACTCATCAGCGGCGGCATGAATTGGTCGCAGGCCATCCTCACGATTTTTCTGGCGAACGTCATCGTGCTCATTCCGATGATTCTCAACGCGCATGCCGGGACGCTGTATGGAATTCCGTTCCCGGTGTATTGCCGCGCGTCGTTTGGGATTTTGGGGGCGAACGTGCCGGCGCTCTTGCGCGCGCTCGTCGCGTGCGGCTGGTTTGGCATCCAAACGTGGATCGGCGGCGAAGCGATTTACAAAATCTGCGTCACGGTTTTCAACCTGAATCCCGCGCAACCGGCAAATTGGCTGGGAATTACGGGCGGGCAATTCGCCTGTTTCTTTTTTTTCTGGTTGGTGAACATGGTCGTGATTTATCGCGGCATCGACACCATTCGCTGGTTGCTGAACATCAAAGCGCCGCTGCTCATTGTGCTCGGCTTATTGTTTCTCGGGTGGGCGTATCGCAAGGCTGGCGGGTTTGGACCGATCCTTTCGCAACCATCGCAGTTCGCTACTGGCCAGCCGAAAGCCGGAGAGTTTTGGAAATATTTTTTCCCGGCGCTCACCGGCATGGTCGGGTTTTGGGCGACGCTGTCGCTGAACATTCCCGATTTCTCGCGTTACGCCAAAACGCAGCGTGACCAGATATTCGGCCAGGCGCTCGGCCTGCCGCTGACGATGGCGCTGTATTCATTCATCGGGGTCGCTGTGACTTCCGCGACGAAAATCATTTTCGGTAAGACCATCTGGGATCCGGTCGATGTGCTCACGCATTTCGAAAATCGCGCCGTGCTGGTGTTTGCGATGGTTGCGCTGTGCCTCGCGACGCTGGCGACGAATATCGCCGCAAATGTCGTCAGTCCGGCCAATGATTTTTCGCATCTTGCGCCGAGGAAAATCTCATTTCGCGCGGGCGGGTTCATTACCGGAATTGTGGGCATCGTGATGATGCCATGGAAATTGCTCGCGAATCCGGACAGCTATATTTTTCAATGGCTCGGCGGCTACGGCGCGTTGCTCGGCCCGATCGGCGGAATTCTTATCGCGGATTATTTTGTTTATCGCCGGTGCAAGCTGAATCTTTCCGCTCTTTACCAAGCGGATGGTGAATACAGTTTTAAAAATGGATTCAGTTACGTGGCCATCATCGCTTTTGTGCTGGCGGTGCTGCCGAGTTTGCCCGGCTTTCTCGTGACGGTGCATCAGCTCAATCCGGCGAATGTTCCGGCGGGCGTGGTGAGCCTCTTTGATTACGCCTGGTTCATTGGTTTTGCCCTCGCCTTCACAATTTATCTTGTCTTGCGCAAACTCGCGCCGAAACTTTGAACATCTATTTATGAAAGAAATACCGTTGCCGCCGACGAATCATAAACCGCAGAAATATTCCGGGCCGTCCGCCGAGGATGTGCTGGCCAAGCGCAAGCAGTTCATGAATCCGGGGATTTTTCTCTACTACAAAAAGCCCATCATGGTCGTGGAGGGAAAAATGCAATACGTTTGGGACGAAAACGGCAAACGCTACCTCGACGGCCTTGGCGGCATCGTAACGGTGAGCGTGGGGCATTGCCATCCGCATGTCGTGGCCGCGGCGAATAAGCAGAATGAGACCATCCAGCATTCGACCACGATCTATTTGCAACCGAACGTGGCGCTCTATGCTGAAAAACTCGCGTCGAAGATGCCGGGCGATTTGAAGATGTGCTATTTCGTGAACTCCGGTTCCGAAGCGACCGACCTCGCCCTGCTCATGGCGCGCGCTTCGACCGGAAATTACGACGTGATCGCGCTGCGTAACGCGTATCACGGCGGCAACGCATCCGGCATGTCCGTCACTGCGCACAGTAATTGGAAATACAATGTGCCGCACAGCTTCGGGGTGCATCATGCAGTCGCACCGTATCCATATCGCGGGCCGTTCGGATACGACGATCCGGACGCGGCGAAAAAATATTCCGACGATGTAAAAAGCCTGATTGATTACGCCACGCCCGGCAAAGTTGCGGCGTTCATCGCCGAATCCATCCAGGGCGTGGGCGGTTTTGTCGAATTTCCGCAGGGCTATCTCAAGAATGTTTACGAGCATATTCGCGCCGCGGGCGGAGTGTGCATTGCGGACGAAGTGCAGACCGGCTTCGGCCGCACCGGCACGCATTTTTGGGGCTTTGAAACTCAGGGGGTCATCCCTGACATCGTGACGATGGCGAAAGGCATTGGCAACGGCTGCCCCTTGGCGGCAGTGGTGACGACGCCGAAAATTGCGCAATCGCTGCTGGGCAAGGTTCATTTTAACACCTTCGGCGGGAATCCCGTCGTCAGCGCGATCGGCAAGGCTGTGCTGGAAGTCATCGAACAGGAAAATCTCCAGGCGAATTCGCTCAAGATCGGTAATTACATTCTCGCCGGCCTGAACAAGCTCAAAGAGAAACACAAAATCATCGGCGACGTGCGCGGCAAGGGATTGATGCTCGGCATCGAAATGGTGAAAGACCGCGCGACGAAAACACCGGCAAGCGCCGAATGCGCGCAGGTGGTGGAGACCGCGAAAGACCTGGGCCTGCTGCTCGGCAAAGGCGGCTTGTGGGGGCAGACGATTCGCTTCGCGCCGCCGATGTGCATCACGCAGGCGGATGCGGATTTTCTGCTCGCGGTGCTGGATGAGGCGTTCGGCAACGTTTAATCGAAGGGTGCAGAAATTATGCATTTAAGCGTAAGCGACTTAAAAGAGTGGGTGGAATTGATTTTGCGGTGGACGCACGTATTCGCCGCGATCATGTGGGTGGGCGCCACGTTCTATTTCACGTGGCTGGACGGACGCTTCACTGAGCTGGAAAAAAAATCGAAGGAAAATCCCGGTGGGGAGCCGGAAAAATTCGTGTGGATGGTCCACAGCGGCGGATTTTATCTGGTCGAAAAACAAAAAAATCCACAGTTGCTTTCACAAACGCTGCATTGGTTCAAGTGGGAAGCGGCCACGACGTGGCTGACGGGGATAATGTTGTTCGCCTACATGTATTACGACCACGGCCTGTTGGTGAACTTTGAGGATTCGCCCATCAGCCTCACGGCGGCCGTTTGGTTGAGCCTGGGAATGATCGTGGCGGGATGGGTCGTCTACGATCTGCTCTGGAAATTTTGCCGGAAGGACATCGTTGGCGTGGTTATCTGTTATGCACTGATTGTGGTGTCCGCTTATTTTTCGTGCCGTTACTTCAGCGGGCGCGGCGCTTACCTGCAACTTGGCGCGATGTTTGGGACCATCATGGTTGCGAATGTCTGGATGCGCATTCTTCCGACGCAACGCCGCATGGTCGCGGCGTTAAAAGCCGGAACGCAGCCGAACCTCGGCGAAGGCGCACGCGCCAAGCTGCGCTCGAAGCATAATACGTTCATCGTCATTCCCGTGGTGTTCATTATGATCAGCAATCACTATCCCGGCACGTACGGCAGTCCGCATGCGTGGGTGATTTTGTCGGTGGTCGTGCTGGTGGGTTGGGCGGCGGCGGCGGTTATTCGCCGGGCGTGAGGCGCTTATTGCGGAATGACGAATGGCGTTTGGCAAACGCTTCTATTCTCCATTCGTCATTTTTCATTCGCACCGAGAATCCCTTCATTCAACCAATTCTGTTTGCCGTCCAGGACTGTTTGCGCCAGCCGATAGCCCTGGCTGTCGGCGTTACCGTGAAGGTCGCGGAATAAATGCGCGACGCGCAGGCGCGCGGAGTTGCAGAAATAATCCGCCACATCACGCACCTCCGATGAATTTCCTTTTTCCCTCATTAACGTCTGTGCGCGCAGGCAGGTAGCCGTAATGGCAAACAGTTCCGCGCCGATGTCCACAAAACGGCCCAGCAAAACCTGCTGACGTTCGAGCTTTGGACCGAAACGAACCATCGCGTGAAACAAGGCACGGGCCAGCTTCCGGCTCGTTCTCGCTGCATAACGCATCTGCTTCCTGAGCCGGGCGTCCAATCCTGGAACATGGACGGCGTTGAAAGGCATCCACTGCCGCGAATACCAGCCGGCGTAAAAACATCCCGCTTTGAACGCAGCGCGCAGGCGTTTGGATATTGGCAGCCGCGAGTCGAGTGCCGCGGCGGCGATTTTGAGATGCGGATCCAATGCCTCACGCGCGACGAACAGGCGCATGATTTCACTGGAGCCTTCGAAGATGGTGTTGATGCGGCAATCGCGCATGAACCTTTCCACGGCCACGGGTTCATCGCCGCGTGCGCGCAACGAATCCGCTGTCTCGTAGCCGCGGCCGCCGCGGAGTTGCATCGTGTCATTGACGATTTGCCACGCGATTTCGCTACCCCACAATTTGCACATCGCGGCTTCGAGCCGGATGTCCGCGTGCTTGTCGCGCGTGACGAGGCCGGAGGTGAGGAGCGTCATCGCTTCCATCGCGAACGTATTCGCCGCCATGTGCGCGATTTTGTCGGCAATGGCCGCGTGCTTGCCGATGGCCGCACCCCATTGCGAGCGTTCGGCGGCCCATTTCTTTGAAATTTCCAGGCAACGTTTGCTCAAACCCACGCACGCGGCCGGGAGCGTGAGCCGCCCAGTGTTTAACGTGGTCAGCGCGACGCGCAGCCCCTTGCCTTCGGCGAGCACAATATTTTCGCGCGGCACGCGGACGTTCTTAAAATGAATCACACCGTTGTAAAGGGCCTTTAGCCCCATGAAATGGCAGCGATGCACCACCTCGATTCCGGGCGAATCCATTTCGACGATGAAAGCGGTGATTTGTTTTTTTGATTTACCGTTGACCACCTTCGCCGGGGTGCGCGCCATGACAATGATGACGCCGGCCTTCGTGCCGTTCGTGCACCAGAGTTTTTCGCCGTTGAGGATGAAATATTTTCCATCTTCAGTCGGTTCCGCGTGTGTCTGCATGTTCGCGGGGTCGGAACCCACGCCAGTTTCGGTGAGCGCGAAGGCGGAAATTTCCCCTTTGGCGACGCGGGGCAAAAATTTTCGTTTTTGTTCCTCGGTACCGAACAAAATCAGCGGTTGCGGCACGCCGATGGATTGATGCGCGGAAAGCAGCGCGGTGAGATTGCCGCAATAGCTGCCGAGCAACATCGCGGCTCGCGAGTAATTCGTTTGCGAAAGTCCGAGACCGCTGTAGGTGGTCGAAATTTTTATTCCGAACGCGCCCAATCCGGCCAGCCCCTCGATAACGTCCCGCGGGATTTCTCCCGTGCGATCGATTTCGTCGGGGTCGACGCGCTCGCGCAAAAACGTTTCGAGCTGCCGAAGAAAAGCATCGCCCTGCTCGCGGTCCTGCGCGCTTTGCGCCGGGAACGGTGAAATACCCGAGAGGTCCAATCGGCCCATGAACATGCGGCTGGCGAAGCTGCCGGTGGCGTTTTCGCGCGCGGCCTCGGTGAGTTCCAAGGCGGCGCGCTGGCCGGCGGACATCTTTGAAGTGTCGATCAACTCCGGCGCTTCTTCGGCGTGGCTGGAGCGCGGCTCGGGGAGGCGCGGGGTCGGGGACGGCGCCGGTTCCGCACGGCTTGGTGCGGGCGGCGGCATCGGCACCGCGCGTGGTGGGGCAGAGCCGCGCTCCGTTTCAGGGGCCAACGCTTTTTGAAAATTTGAGCTGCCGTAAAACGTCTCTTTGCGCACAACCATGTGTTTGACGAAGGCACAGGGTTCAAAGTAGGTGACGCCCGCCTGCGTCCAGCGTTGCATGGCGGCGGCGATTTTTTCGATGCCCTCCGAATCCGCATAACGCAGCGGCCCGCCGCGGAAGGGCGCAAAGCCCGTGCCCATGACCATGCCGAAATCCACGTCTTCGGGACTGCTCACGACTCCTTCTTCAAGGCAACGCGCGGCTTCGTTGATCATCAACAACACCATTCGTTCCTGCAAATCGTGGCGGGTCAAAGTGCGAGCCGAATCGCTGGTGCGGAACGCGTCCACCTCGGAATTCAATTTCGTTTTGCCGCCCTTGGAATGAAGGTAGAAGCCGCGCCCGCTTTTCTTTCCCAAAAAACCGGCTTTCAACATTTTATCCAGGATCTCCGGCATGTGCAGGCGGTCGGGATATTTTTCCGAGAGCGTCACGGAGATGTGGTGTGCGACATCAAGGCCGACTTCATCGAGCAAGCGGAGCGGACCCATCGGCATGCCGAAGTCGAGCATGGCTTCATCGATGTCTTTCGCGCCGGCCCCGGCTTCGAACAGCAGCCCCGCCTCGACCAAATATGGCACGAGGATGCGGTTGACGAGGAAACCGGGGCTGTCGTTCACGAGCAGCGGCAGTTTGCCGAGTTGCTGCACAAATTGGATCGCGCGCTGGACTGTTGCCGGGTTGGTGGCAGGCGCGCGAACCACTTCAACCAGTTGCATCCGGTGCACTGGATTGAAGAAATGGATGCCGACGATGCGCTCGGGATGAGCGGCGCTGGCGGCGAGTTCGGACACGGAAAGGGCGGAGGTATTCGTGGCGAGAATTGTTTCATCGCCGGCCGCCGCTTCGAGTTTTCGGAAAACTTCCTTTTTGAGCGTCATGTCTTCCACCGCGGCCTCGATGACAAAATCAATATTGTGCAACGGCACTTCGGCGGCTGCGGGAGAAATGCGATCCAGCCCCGCGCGCGCCTCCGTGGCAATGAACGCATGACGTTTCACGCCTTCCGAGTAGAGACGCGAGATGTTCGACATGCCCCTGGCAATAAATTCCGGCTTTATATCGCGCAGAATGACGGTGCATCCCTTCGCGCTAAGCCATTGGGCAATTCCCGAGCCCATCACGCCCGCGCCGACCACCGCGCAATGTTGGGCGGGTTTGCCGGAACTCCGGACTTTCCAGTCCGGAGAACCCGCAGGCTGGAAAGCCTGCGCCACGCTGAGTTTTTTGGCTCGTTCTTGAAGGAAAAATAACTGGATCAAATTACGGGTGGTCTGGCCGCGCGTGAGTTCCATGATGCCGTCGACTTCGAGCCGCAATGAAATTTCCACCGAGCGGCTGATTCCGCGCGTCACGACTTCGAGTGCTTTCTGGACTGCCGGATAATGGCCGCGCGTTTTTTTGTTCAGCTTCGGGCGCAACCAGGCCGACACGGCGGAGGCAGTCAACGCATTATTCTTCAGCGCATGGCGCGGCCGGTGCGGTTTGCCGGCGTGAACTTTTTTCAACGCGGTCTCCAGCAGGTATTCGCGTGGCACCAGGGAATCCACCATTCCATATTTGAGCGCCTGTTTCGCGGCTACGGTTTTGCCGGCGAGGATGATGTCGAGCGCCTTCGGCAGGCTTATCAGGCGGGGCAATCGCGTCGAGCCGCCCCATGCCGGGATCAAACCGATTTGCGTTTCGGGCAAACCGATGCGGGTGGATTTGTCCGCTGAGGCCACGCGCCAATCGCACGCCAGCGAAATTTCAAAGCCACCGCCGACACATGCGCCATGAATGGCCGCGACGGTTGTCATCGGCAATGCGGCGATGCGGTTGAAGACCGCCTGGCCGAACTCAATCAATTCCCGCAATTTGGCCGGGTCCGTTTCCGCCGCAATCGAATGCAGATCAGCGCCCGCGATGAAAATGGATTTCTTCGCGCTGCACAGGACCAGTCCCGCGAGCTCGGGATGAGCAACGATGAAATTGAGATGTTCGTTCAGTTCATTCAGCGTGGCGCGATCGAAAATGTTCGCGGAGGAGCCCGGCCGGTCAAAGGTCAGAATGCAAATTCCTTCGGCATTGACCTCGCGCCGCAAATTGGAAGCGCCGGCAATGGGTGGGGTCTTTGTGGCGGGTTGCCGGCGCTCCAAATGATTTGGCGAAATGTTCGGTTTCGGTTCCACAATATTGGACGGTATCATAAAGCCTCCAGTAAGATAGCGACGCCTTGCCCGCCGCCGACGCAAGCGGAGACGAGGGAGTATTTTTCTTTGCGACGCCGCAATTCCTTCAAGCTCGTCAGAATCAGCCGCGCGCCCGTGGCGCCGACCGGGTGGCCAAGCGCAATCGCGCCGCCGTTGACGTTTAGTTTCTCGCGCGGAATTTCTCCGAGCGCACGGTCGCGGCGCAGGTGTTTGCGCGCAAAATCCGTGGATGCCGCGCTATTCAACACTGCCAGAATTTGCGCGGCAAAGGCTTCGTTGATTTCGATGAGGTCGGCGCCCAACGGATTCACGCCGGTTTCCTCCTCGATTTTTGCCATGGCGAACACCGGCCCGAGTCCCATCCGCATGGGATCACAGCCAGCATAAGCATAGGCGGCGAGGGCGCCGAGTGGTCGCAGGCCCAAAAGCGAGGCCTTTTCTTCACTCATGACCAGCAGGGCGACCGCGCCGTCGGTAATCTGCGAGGCGTTGCCGGCTGTGACCGTGCCGGTTCGACGATCGAAAACGGGTTTCAATTTCGCCAACGCCTCGGTGGATTGATTCGGGCGCGGGCCGTTATCCTGGAGAATGGCGGCGGCGGGCCTGTGGCCGTTGACGTAAATCGGGCAGATTTCCTCCGCGAGGCGTGCGCTCGCGGCGGCGGCGCGGCGATGCGATTCCAACGCGAAGGCGTCTTGTTGCTCGCGGGAAATTCCAAACTCGCGCGCCAGCACTTCGGCGGTTTCGCCCATGTTCAAACCGCAAACCGGGTCGGTGAGGCCCAGTTGCAAACCGATTCGCGGTTGAAAATCTGACGGACGAAATGAGGCAAGTGTCCGGACTTTTTGCCCAAAACTTTTCGCGCGGGCCAGGCGGCCGAATTTTTCCGCTGTGCTCTGTTTGAAGAGAAGCGGCACCTGCGACATGCTTTCCGTGCCGCCGACGATAAATATGGAGCCGTGCCCGGCGTTGATTTTTTCCGCCGCTTGCGTCAGGGCTTCGCAGCCGGAGGCGCAATTGCGATGAACGGTCAGGGCGGGAACGCTCTCGGGAATTCCGGCGCGCAGCGCGATGACGCGGGCGACATTGGCGGCGTCCGCAGGTTGCGAAACGCAGCCAAAAATAACCTCATCCACGAGCGCGGGATCCAGTCCGGTGCGGGTCAGCAATGCGTTAACGGCGACGCGGCCCAAGTCCTCCGGCCCGCGATTAGCGAGCTCGGTCCCCGCCTTGCAAAACGGCGTGCGGATTCCGTCCACTATAACGAGTCGATCGTTATTCATTTTTCGACCTCCATGGTGGCATGGGCGTCTTGCCCGTGTGTTTCGTTTTTTCCGTTATTATTATTTCGCACGGGCGGGACGCCCGTGCCACTACCACCGGGGCGATGATCGATAATTTTGTCTTCCTTTAACTGCGTGCCAACGCCGAGCATCTCGGACATTTCCGCGCCGTCATGGAAAACAATTCGATTGGGCTGGATCTCGGTTTTGTCCGTGAAACAACGCCGCAATTCGCGCGCGCATTTGGCGTCGTCGAGCGAATCGGACTTGTGAACGTGCAAAATCAGTTCATCAAGTTCCATGGGATCATCGTTGTGTTTGCGTAATTCCAATTGCCAGGAATCGAGATGCTGCGAATCGTCGAGGACGTGTTCGAGCACGTTGAAGTCGACGAGCGTTCCCTTAATTTTGTCGAAGCGCATCGTTTTGATTTCCGACGCGCGCGAAATATTTCCGACCAGGCGCGGAACGTTGCGTCCGCAGTGCGGACACGGCTCGTGGACCAGGCCGCCCTCGATGAGATCGCCGGTGCGATAGCGCAGCACCACGCTGCCGCGCGAATCGAGCGGGGTGAAAACAATTTCGCCCGGCTGGCCCGGCGGCATGGCCGCGCCGGTCTTGGGATCGACGACCTCCACGATGCCGAGGTCGGGATATAAATGATAACCGGACTGTTCGCCGTGCGGGCAGGGGCATTCGGTCCACGCCATTTTCGCCTCGGTAAAACCGTAAGTTGCCAGCACATCCACAGAGTCAGCGCCCATTTCGGCGGCGAGCCGCGCCAGTTTGCGGCGCGTGCCGGGCGCGACTTTTTCGCCGCCCAAAACAATCCGGCGCAGGTTTGGGCATTTCACTCCTTCCGCAACCGCTTGTTGCAAGACGTGGTAAAGAAACGTCGGCATGCCGATGATCACCTGCGGCTGCAATTGGCGGATGAAACGCAACTGACCATCCGTGCCGAGGACTTTGCCGCCGCCGCTGCTCAGCACGAAGTTATTGAATTCCATGCCGCCGTAATGCGTGAGCCAGAAGGCGAGATGCGGCGCGTAGGGGAACGTGCTCAACAACCGGAAATCCGGCTCGGCCTGGCAGATTTCAAAAATGCGTTTGCCGGCGAGCCCGAGATTGGCGAGGTCATGATTGCTGTAAGTGAAGGCGACCGATTCCGCGGACCGGCCGGTCGTGCAGGTCATGAACACCGGACGAAACTCGTGCTCGAACCGGCGGGTCACCTGCGCGCGCCCGCGCAACGCAGCTTGCAAAATGGTTGAAGGGCGTCGCGCGAGTTCCTGCGGATCGGGCACAAGAATGAACTCGCGGATTTTTCGCGGGTTATCCGGCGTATTGAGCAAGTCCGCCTTCGAGGTGAAGGGCACACGTTGCAAATCCTCGAGCGAACGGAAGGAATCAGCGTCGAGATTATTTTGCCGGAACAATTCCCGGTAGTGGCTTGAGAACGGCAGAACAGTGTCGCGCAGGTAGCGCCGCAATTTTTCGGCCTGCAATTCGCAGACCGTTTTTTCAGGCAACTGCTGCCAATGAGTTGTTAACACGCTCGGTTTCATGGCGTGAGAAAGAGCATTTTCAAAAATACTTTAGCCATTTGGAAGAGATGGAGGAAAGGAGCGGTCTTTTTTTGGTTTTGGCGTCGTTTCGGCTTCGTCACAGGGTTTTTCAAACCTGCTCCTTCGCCGAAGCCTCGCCAAACTCCAAAAAATCCTCGCTCCAAATGGCTACAGTATTTTTTCAAGCGCTCTAGGTTTTCGGACGAGTGCTTTCACTTCGTCCAGGTGTTGCAGGGCGACTTGCCGCCCCAGTTCAATGTATTTGCCAGGGTGATTGAAATCGTGCCATTGGGCGTCGATGGCCAGTGGGCGCAGGACGAGGCTTGCCCGGCGGCCGGCCTGCTCGGCGACGCGGATTTGCGCGCCGTGCACCGCGCTCATCAAAATGTCGAGGATGTTTCCGTTGGCGAAATAATTCACCTGCCGGTTGACGAGATTCAACGCGCCCGGTTGCTGGCTGAGAATTTCCGCCTGCTCTTTTTCTTTTTCGCGGCAGCAACGCAGGAAGGCGGAAGGGGGCAGGGCGTTCACCGCGATTATTTTGTCCACGCCCATTTCGTAAAGCACATCCACCGGCAGCGGTTCGGCCACGCCGCCGTCGATATAAGTTTCGCCGTCAATTTCCACTGGCACGCACACGCCGGGAATCGCGGAACTGGCGTGAACGGCCTGCGTCACTTCGCCACTGCAAAAGACGACGCGATCCAGCGTATTCAAGTCGGTGGCGACAATGCGCAACGGGCGGGCAAGGTCGGAGAAGTGGGCGTCGCCCAGCGTTCTCCTGAGCCGGGCGATGACGGCCTTGCCGCGAATAAATCCTTTGCGCGGCGGAAAGGCGGGATCAATCAATTTCCAGCGACCCCAGCGGCCTTCCACTTCGCGCGCGAGTTTTTCCATTTCCTGCCCGTCGCGGCCCATCGCCCAAATGGACGCGACGTAAGAGCCCATGCTCGAACCAGCAACCACGTCCACCTCGATGCCGTTCTCTTCCAAAACCTGGATCACGCCAATGTGCGCCAGGCCTTTGGCGCCGCCGGCGGAAAGCGCGAGACCGGTTCGGCAGCGTCCAATTTCACGTGCGAGCCGGCGGATGTCGCGCGTGAATGCCGGCGCTTCGATAGCGGTGGTGAAGCCGTTGGCGGACGCCACCGGACAGTCGTGCACATAGGCATGAGCGCAGCCGTTGTTTAATTTGAGCCGATCATCGAAGCGTTCGCCCGGCGCGAGGCAAATGACCGGATTGATGTCCGAGCAATTGCCGCGCGCCCGCGAGCGGAGGTCGCCGAGGAAAGAATCGAAATCGTGAAGGTCGCGCTCGCTGGGATGAATGAACAGGTAACTCGCGTCGGCTTGAATGACAAACTCGAGCAGCGGCGCGAGCGAAATATTTTCCGTGTCCGCCTCCACCAGCACGTGGTCGAAATGACGGCTGAGATTGCTGAGGAGCGGGGCGACGTGTTTCGCCTCGCGGCCGGTCCCGGAGATTTTCAACGTGAGCCGGGCGACGGAACCATTCGCCTTGGGCAGGCATTGGCGGAAGCGGAAATCACTGCCGATGATTTCATCGAGGCCGGGGCAAGCTTTTGAGGCATTTTTCGCGGCTGAAACAATCCGGAGCAACAGTACGGATTCGGCGGTTTCGGCAAAAAGTGATTGCGCGAGTTTTTCAACAATCAAATTGTTGAGCAGGCTTCGCGAAAAGGAAAACGCGGCCACGATTCGCGCGGAATGCGAGACTGGGCATTCCTCCGTCACATCATGCCCGGAACTATTCCCGGCCGGAATATCGGCGGACCGCTGATTGTTTGCCGAGAGCAGGTTTCGCAAGTCCGCGCACGGGATTCGTTGCAGGACGCTGTCTGTGATGACGCGCGCGGAAGTTTCATGATGGCGGTGGCCGGAAAAATCGGGTTCGCCGATGTAATCACCCGGCCCGAGAATGGCGCAGTGCTTCAATGTCCCGTCGCCCAGCACCTGATAAGATTCGCAGCGTCCGCTGATGATACGATAAACAGCATCGCAAGCGTCTCCTTCCTGAAACAAGGCGGTGCCCTTGCGGTAGGTTTCGACGGAGGAATTATCGAGCAGGTCCTTGAGAGCGCTTTGGGGTAAAAGGGCGAGCAGCGGGAGGGTTTTTAATACTTCATTTCTCACAAATCGTTGCATCGCACTCAGCGACGAACGACCTTAACCAGCAGGCCCTATCAGGCGAGAACAGCCCTTGCGAGCGTTCGTCCGTCACCAAGTTTGTTTATTTTTTCCAACTTCATTTCTCTCGCCTAATTCTTAATGGAATGTAATCACTTTTTGTCATCCGTCAAATGAGAGGAAGTACTACTTATTTTCCCGGAGTGAAACTTGGTGTCAGCATCGGAAACACGCGGGAATAAATTTGGACTATTCAGAAAACTTTTAACGCAAATGCGCAAAGATGCAGAGACGCAAATGGATGAGAAAAAGGAAAGCGCCGGCCGTTGCGCCCCGTCAGGGGCAGAATGAAAATAGCCCAGCGATTTATCGCTGGGATTTGGCGCAAAACCAAATAAGTCCCGTTGGGGACGAAACCGTTCTCTGGCTTTCTGTCGCCCCTGGCGGGGCTTGACTGCGTGAGCGTGCTTGCACCCACCGTTGAAACGGTGGGCTATTTTCTATCGTCCTCACGGACTTTTTCCCCCAATGAACACGCAGAGTAAGATCCAACGCGCAGATTTGCTCACCCACTTTTAATCACACAAGCATCGGTGTCCATCGAACGTCCGGCTTGCTGTTTTGTTCGTGATTGCGCAACAATCGCAAATAAAACCGATACCCATGCTCTACTCAGGTCCTCGTTTGCTGCCGATAGGATTCATGCTCGCGAGTTGCCTTGCACTCTCGAGTCTGCTCGCGTTTGGGGCTGTCTCGCCGCCCGTCCTCCGTGGCAGTGCCACTGCGGAGGGTGGACGCGAACGGTTATCGATGGATTTTAACTGGCGTTTCCAGCTCGGCGATGCGCCGGATGCGGGGACGAAATTCGATTATTTCGAAGTGACCGATCTGACCAAAACGCGTCTTAACGAAATCGGCGTCGGCGCGAAACTGATTGCCGATTTGCCGGATCCCGCGGAACACAATTTAGGCGCGGAGGTCTCCTTCGTGAAGCCGGCGTTCGATGACAGCCACTGGCGCAAGTTGGATTTGCCGCATGATTGGGCCGTTGAATTGCCATTCAATACGAACGCCGATTTCAAACACGGTTTCAAACCGGTCGGCCCGGACTTTCCGCAAAACAGCATCGGGTGGTATCGGCGCGAATTCGAGTTGCCGGCCTCGGACCGTGGAAAAACGCTCTGGGTCGAGTTCGACGGTGTTTACCGCGATTCACTCGTCTGGCTCAATGGCCATTGCCTGGGCAGAAATGCCAGCGGCTACGGAAGTTTTCGCTACGACATCAGCGAGTTTGCCAACTGCGGCGGAAAAAATGAATTGGTCGTCCGCGTGGACGCATCGCGGTTTGAGGGGTGGTTTTATGAAGGAGCGGGGATTTACCGGCACGTGTGGCTGGTGAAAACTTCTCCGCTGGCGGTCGCGCCGGACGGTATTTTTGTTTTCAGCCAGTTCACGAACAATATTCCGAGCGGCGACGCCACGATTCACATCCAGACGCAGCTTTTCAACTCCCAATCGAATTCGGTCGATCCGACGATTTGGTGCGAAATTTTCAGTCCGGACGGAAAATCGCTCATTCGGGTTGGGAAACAAGCCAGCATGGTGGGTTGGTCGAAGCACACCGTGGATCAACTCGCGGTTTTCGGACCCGCTTCCGAGCCTTCGTTTGAGGCCCCATTTGTAGCGCATGTTCCCGTCCTCTGGTCGCCGGAATCGCCAAAACTTTACAAGCTGGTGACGACCATTGAGAACGACGGCCACGTGGTTGACCGGAAAGAAACCGAATTCGGAATCCGCACTGTGGCGTTCGATGTACAAAATGGATTTCTTCTCAACGGCAAACCTTACATCATCAAAGGCACGTGCGATCACCAGGACCACGCAGGCGTGGGGTCAGCCATGCCGGATGCGTTGCAATATTTTCGCATCCGAAAGCTGAAGGAAATGGGCAGCAATGCGATTCGCACCTCGCACAATCCGCCCACGCCTGCGTTGCTCGAGGCGTGCGACCGCTTGGGCATGCTGGTCATGGACGAAAACCGCCGCGTGGATACGACCGAAATTGTGCTGGAGGATTTGAGGCGGATGGTATTGCGGGATCGGAATCATCCGAGCGTTTTTGTCTGGTCGCTGGGCAATGAGGAGGGGCAGTTACAGGGCACCAACGCCGCGGCTCACGAGGCGGCCAAACAAGTCCTGACGCCGATGCAAAAACTGGTCCATGAACTCGACCCGACCCGGCTTTGCACCATGGCCATGAATGGCGGCTGGGGTGAAGGTCTCACCGAAGTCATCGATGTGCAGGGCTTTAATTACCGCACCAGGAACATCAATAGTTTTCGCGCCAAATTTCCGGCGAAATTGGCCATTGGCACCGAAACGGCCAGCACACGCACGACGCGCGGCATTTATGCCGACGACCGGGAGCATGGTTATGTGGCCGCGTACGGCGAAAACGGCATTGAAAGAGCGTGGACGTGGTGGTCGTTTTACGCGGCGCATCCGTTCGCGAGCGGCGGCTTTGTCTGGACGGGTTTTGATTATCGCGGCGAGCCGACGCCTTACAAATGGCCGTGCATCAGTTCGCATTTCGGCCTGATGGACACCTGCGGATTTCCCAAGGACATCTATTATTATTATCAGGCGTGGTGGACGGACCAGCCGGTGCTGCACCTGGCGACCGATTGGAACTGGCCGGGCATGGCCGGAAAAACGAACCTGGTGCGCTGCTTCAGCAATTGCAAAACGGTCGAGCTTTTCCTGAATAGCAAAAGCCTGGGCAAACAAAATTTGCACGCGAACGAATACCTGGATTGGCAGGTGCCCGGCACGCCCGGACAATTGAGCGCGCGGGGTTACAACGGAAAGAAATTCGTGGCGGAGACCAAACTTGAAACCATCGGTGCGCCGGCGGCCATACAGTTGCATCCGGATCGTTCGACTATCACCGCCGACGGCGAGGACGTGAGCGTGATTGATGTTTCCGTGGAGGACGCGCGCGGGCGCGTGGCGGTGACTGCCGACAATTTGATCCGCTTTGAATTGAAAGGCCCGGGAAAAATCATTGGCGTCGGCAACGGCGATCCCAGCAGCCACGAACCCGACAAAGCCAGCCAACGCAAAGTTTTCAACGGCTTCGCGCAGGTCCTCGTGCAGACGGATCGGCAGCGAGGAGTAATCGAGTTGACCGGGACCTCGTCCGGTCTGCATTCCGCCAATGTGAAAATTAAGACCGAAGCGGATAAATCAATGCAGGCCATGGTGCCCTAGCTCAAATGTAAGACAGGCGTCCCGCCTGCCTTCGTTGTTATTCATCAATGACTTCAGGACGCATCGTAATCGTCGGTGGTGGAGCGGCGGGGTTTTTCGCGGCCCTCGCTTGCGCCGGCGCGAAAAGCACGGCGGAAATTGTTATTCTCGAAAAGACCGCCCAGTTTCTATCCAAAGTTAAAATTTCCGGCGGTGGCCGCTGCAATGTTACTCACGCGTGTTTCAACGAACGCGATTTTTCCACCCGCTTTCCACGCGGCGAGCGGGCATTGATAGCGCCGTTTAAACAATTTCAGGCCGCCGACACCGTCGCCTGGTTTGAAGCGCGTGGCGTGAAACTGAAAACTGAAGGCGATGGCCGCATGTTTCCCGTCACGGACTCGTCGCAAACCATCATTGATTGCCTGCTCAATGCCGCTCGTGCGGCGGGAGTGAAATTAAAAACCAATTGCAGCGTAGAGCGCGTTGAAAAAAAATCCGACGGCGGTTTCGAACTTTCGTTGTCCAACGGAGAAATACTTTCCTGCGATAAATTGCTGCTGGCCACGGGCGGATGCCGGACGCCCGCGCTTGGCCAATTAGCCTCGCTCGGTCATACGCTCGAAATGCCGGTGCCGTCCTTGTTCACCTTTCACATTGTGACGCCCTGGCTGCGGTCGTTGGCAGGCATTTCGGTGGAGCGCGTCGAACTCTCGGTCGCGGAAACCAAGCTTCGCGAGTGCGGCCCGTTGCTGGTCACGCACTGGGGCTTGAGCGGGCCGGTGATTCTGCGTTTGTCAGCCTGGGGTGCGCGCGTCTTGCACGAAATGAATTACCAATGCGTGCTGCGAGTGAATTGGCTGCCGCACCTGCATGACGCGCAACTCGCGAAGGAATTTGACACGCGGCGCGGTTCGCAAGCCGCGCGGTTGGTGGTTAATTCGCCAGTGGCTCCATTGCCGGCGCGGCTGTGGGAGCAACTGGTGCTCGCGGCAGACGTGCCGCGCGAGACGAGATGGTCGGCGCTCTCCCGTCCCGCACAACACCAGCTCATTCAACAATTATTGCGCGGCGAATTCTCCGTGAGCGGCAAAAGCCTCAACAAGGATGAATTCGTGACCTGCGGCGGCGTGAAGTTAGGCGAGGTGGATTTCAAAACCATGGAAAGCCGCATCTGTCCCGGATTATTTTTCGCAGGTGAACTGCTGGATATCGACGGCATCACCGGCGGCTTTAATTTTCAGGCTGCCTGGACGACGGGTTGGATTGCGGGCGGGGCGATGGCGCGTGAGAATGAGGATGGTCGCGGAAAAAGTTAGAGCCTCGCCTTGTCAGGACTTCAATCCTTCTGAAAATTCTCAAGGAATTATCCGTGGCAACTGATAAATCAAAAAAGTTTGGCCGCGGAAGACAAGTTTAGCTGTGGAAGACGCCACCGAATTGTCGTGCTCGAAAATCAACCATCACCGAGCCCCTCGTCGACTTCCCAGCCTCGATAACATTTAATCTGAGTCAACTCGGCGGGCAGCGATTTTTCTCGACACTATCATAAAACGATGTTAATATTGAAATATGCACTTTGATTACTCTGCAAAGTGCATATTTCAAAAAATAAATTTTCTATCTGACCGTAGCTTTTAAGTCTTTAAGCAATCAAGCAGGTCGACAACAATCAAGAGGGCGCGCTTCCCGGTTCCAAAGAAATTATTTCGTTAATGCGGTTTCGGCCACGGCACTTTTTCCAACGGTGTTTCCGCCGGTCCCGAAAAAACTTCCCCTGTCGGCTTGAACCGCGAGCCGTGGCACGGGCAGTCCCATGTTTTGTCGGCGGCGTTCCAGCGCACAATGCATTTCAGGTGAGTGCAGATGGGGGACAACAAGACAACCCTGGTGCCGGAATCCCGGTAGGCCGCCACTTTGTGTCCGCCGAGTTTGAGAATTTTTCCTTCACCCACTTTAACGTCGTTTGGGGAATCGCCTTCAGCCCCCTTGAGCCGGTCTCGCAGCATGTAAAAAGGGTAATCGAGGTTCTCCCTGATATAGCGCCACGTGCCGCCGTGGAATTTCCGGCGATCCACCCGGAAAAGATCGAACCACGGATTTTTTCGCCCGAGGTAACGGTCGCGTGCCATCACGGCCGCGAGCGTGCCGAGCGTGAAACCGTTCCCGCAGAAACCCGTGGCGATGAATTGTTGTCCGCTGCTTTCACCAATGAACGGCAGGCCGTCATTGGTCTCGACGACCTGTCCGAGCCAGCGATTTTGCACGTCGGCCTTCGGCAAGAGTGTTTTTAATTTTGCCTTCAGCCGCGCGAAGGCCGCGTTGGAATTTTGCTCCTGCCCGGTTTTGCAATCGTTCCCGCCAAAAATCACGTAGTCGTAGCCCCGATGCCGGTCCACACGGATATAATAATAGGGATCGCCCGTGTCCCAGAAAAGCGCCTCCGGCATACTGCGCGGCGGCAGTTTGGCGCCGAGCACGTAACTGGTATAGAGCGCGAGCTTGCTTTGGAACAAGGTGCCTTTAAGCAACGGCGTTTTGCCCAGCAGCGGCGTGTGAGTGGCGATTATCAGGTACTGGCAGCGAATCTTGAATTTCCCGGCGTGGACCGTCAGCGGGTCCGGCTCAACTTCGGTTGCTTCCGTATTTTCAAAAACGTGGCTGCCGTTCCCGGGAATCGAGCGCAGCAGCGGCTTCAGATATTTGTAAGGATGGAATTTTGCCTGGTGGGCGAAGCGGACGCCCGGGCGATTCACAAACGGCACTTGTTCCACGAACTCGGCGTCGAAGCCCAACTCACGCGCGAACTCCGCGTCCTCTTCCAGAGAAGTGCGGTCTTTCTTGTCGCTGCCGTCCAGTCGCCCGTGAAGATAACCTGGAAGCCATTTGAACTCCGCGTGCGCGCCGGTACTTTTGACGATCTCGTAAATCTGATCAATCGCCGCCGCGCCCGCCTCCCAAAAAGCCCGCGCTGCATCTTTTCCAAAATGTTTGACCAAGGTGCGCAATCGTTCATCAGTTGCATAGGTAAGATGTGCCGTCGTGAGCCCGGTATCTCCGCCCGCGCACCGTTGCCGATCCAATAACGCCACTTTTGCGCCCTCGCGTTTCAGCAGCCACGCAGCAGTGATTCCGGTTAAACCTGCGCCGATGATGACAACGTCCACTTCCAGATCGCTGCTCAATGACGGGAATTTGGGAAGTTTTTCAGAGAACTGCCAGTATGCTCCTGTTTTCATAAGTTTGAAGCTGACAAAATCTAGCTTCCGCACCGATGAAAACAACCGGGGTAAGTAGCTTAGGGGAATTTACGATTTACGAGTGGCACTGCATTTCGGCACGTTCGTAAATCGTATATCGCAAACCGTAAATGGGAAATTCGTTACTCGCTCAGAGTATTTGATTCAGAGCGTGGTTGCTCGGAGTCCTGTTGCCCATGGCCGTGCAATGCGGATTCGTTTTCTTCCGGAGGCGGGGCGGCGCCGCCGGAGAGAATGAACGAGAGACGCGGTTTGATTGACTGGGCGGTTTGCGCGGCGTGAGCCGCGCGTGCGGCGGCGATCTGTTGTTCTCGTTCGGTTAGAGGCCCGGAGCCTGGCGTGGGCGTTCCAGCCTCCGCGAGAAAATTTTCTTCCAACGTCGGGAATACGTCGCCGTTTTTTTCGGGCCCGGCTGTTGCATAGGAAGCCGTTTCTTCGCCGGCGCTGCCGTTGGTTCCCGGATTCACGACAATCGCTGCATCAGCCGGCACGCGCACCAGGTGTGCGCAGGCGGGACAGGGAAGGTTTTCACCGGCATGCGAGGAATCGCATTGGATATGCTGGCTGCACGCCGGACAGGTAAATTTCAAATCGCTCATAAATCTTTTTGTGTGATAACCCAACGTCTCAAGGTGTACGTTAGGCTGCATCAAAATGAGCGCAAGGGGGAATCTTAGGAAAATTCCAGGAGACAATTTAACAGGCAAGGCATCTTGTCTGTCTCCATTTTTGAAATAGTTAGAAACAGGCGGAATGCCCGTCTGACGTTGTGAACTCAACCGAGGCGCGCTCGCAATTCCTCAAGTTGTTTCTTCAATGCCGCCGGCAAATGGCTGCCGAACTTCGCGTAATTCGCCGCCACGTCATCAATTTCCTTGTGCCAACCCGGCTCGTCCACGGATGTGAGCGCCGCGATATCTTCCGCGGGCAGGTTCAGGCCGGACAGGTCCAGTGCATCCGGAGCGGGCAGATTCCCGATGGCGGTTTTCCGGGCTTTGCCGAAGCCCTCCACGCGTTCGCAAATCCATTTGAGCACGCGGCTGTTTTCACCGTAGCCGGGCCACAGCAATTTGCCATCGGCGCCGCGCCGGAACCAGTTGACGAAATAAATTTTCGGCAATTTGCTCCGGTCTGTGCGTTGCGCGAATGAAAGCCAATGCCCGAAATAATCGCCCATGTTATAACCGCAGAACGGCAGCATCGCGAACGGGTCGCGGCGCAACACGCCGGCCTGACCGGTGGCCGCCGCCGTCGTCTCTGAACCGCAGGACGAGCCCATGAATACGCCGTGCTCCCAATCAAACGCTTCGTTCACCAGTGGAATGGTGCCCGGACGGCGTCCGCCAAAAATAATCGCGGACAGCGGCACGCCGGCAGGGTTTTGCCAGTCGGGATCGATGACCGGGCACTGGGAGGCGGGCGCGGTGAAGCGTGAATTCGCATGTGCTCCTTTTTTGCCGCTGGCGGGCGTCCATTCGTTGCCTTCCCAATCGATGCCTCGCTCCGGTGCGGGCACGCCCATGCCTTCCCACCAAACGTCATTGTCCGGCGTGAGAACGACATTGGTGAAAATCGTATTTTTCTCGCAAGTCTTCAACGCATTTGGATTTGATTGAGCCGAAGTGCCCGGGGCAACGCCGAAGAAACCCGTTTCCGGATTCATCGCATACAGGCGTCCATCCTCGCCGACGCGGATCCACGCGATGTCGTCTCCGAGCGTCGTTACCTTCCAGCCGGGAAGGGTCGGCCGCATCATGGCCATGTTGGTTTTTCCGGAAGCGCTTGGGAAAGCGGCCGCCAGGTAATGTTTTTTTCCGAGGGGCGACGTGAGACAAAGGATGAGCATGTGCTCGGCCATCCAACCTTCGCGTTCGGCGATCACCGAGGCGATGCGCAGCGCGAGACATTTTTTGCCCAGCAATGCATTTCCGCCGTAACCCGAACCGTAAGACCATATCGAAGGGTCGTCGGGAAAATGAACGATGTATTTATTGTTCGGGTCCGTTGCGCACGGCCAGGGGACATCCGTTTGCCCGGGTTGTAATGGCGCACCAACCGAATGGGCGCAGGGAACGAACGCTCCATCGGCGCCGAGTTTGTCCAATACCGCTTGGCCCATGCGCGTCATGATGCGCATGTTGGCGACCACGTACGGCGAGTCAGAAATTTCAATTCCCACCTTGCAAATCGGCGACTCCAACGGCCCCATTGCGAAAGGTATCACGTACATCGTGCGGCCCTTCATGCAGCCCTGGAACAGGCCGAGCATCTTTTGTTTCATCTCAACCGGATCCATCCAGTTGTTCGTGGGACCGGCTTTCTCCTTCGTTCTGGCGCAAATGAACGTGCGGTCTTCCACGCGGGCAACGTCGCTGGGATGCGAGCGCGCGAGATAAGAGCCCGGACGCTTTTGCGCGTTGAGCTTGATGAGCGTGCCGTTGGCGACCATGAGGTCGCAGAGCGTCTGGTATTCCCCATCCGAACCGTCGCACCAGAAAACCTGTTCGGGCGTGCATAGATTTCTCATCTCCTCCACCCAGGCGATCAGTTTTTGGTTGGTGGTTTTGCAGCTTCCTGGCTTCATCATATTTCGTTTGTCGTATGCCTCTCGTTGGAAGACTTCGCGCGGTGGGGAATTGCCTCGCAATAATCCTGCGCGATGAATGTGCCATAATGCAGTTTTTTTGCATCAGAAAAACTAGCTGCGGAGCAGCGAAAGAACGCGACACGGAATTTTCTTTCGCCCCATCCGGGGCTTAACAATTTCCACGTTCGGTTCCCACGGCTCACGCCATGGGCTACCGTCTATCGCCACTCCGTGGCTGAACTACTGTTCAAATTTTGATATGTGCCCCGTTCAGTCCGCCCCAGGTTTTGTCATCGCATGGAAGGCGGTTTTGTGTTAGACGTAATACGACTATTTATGAGTCAAACGAGCGCGTCGCCAATCCAATCCGTCCCGGACAATTCCGATTGCCTGGCTCGTTCAGTCGTCGACGTGTTGAGCAAGGAACCCTCGCTCGAAGCCGTCACGATCAATCGCACCGAACAAAAAATTTCCGTGGCCACGCTCGGCAAGACCGACGAGCCGCGCCTCAATGAAACCGTCACCGGCCGCATTCAGCGGGCCTACGAAAAAGGCGTCGCCGCGCACTGCCAGTTGTTGGAGGGCAAGGGCGATTGCCACACCTGCGACACGCCGCTTTCAGAAAGCGAGCGGCAACGAATTACCATCCAGCACCAGGGCGATGTCACCACGATCGCGCGGGTGACGTGTCCCACGGCTCCGAAATTCTGGCGGTGGCGGGATTTGCCGTTTCCGAAAGTAGTCCCACGCGACGTCGAATTTCTCGAGGAACCCGATCACCTCGATGAGCACATCAATGAATGGAAGGCGCAACTGGCGGCGGCCATCTTTTGCGGCGTGTGCGGCCTGACTGGTTATCTTCTGCATCGCGCGAACCTGCAAACCGCGTCGCTGATTGGTTTCATCGCCGCCTATATCTCAGGAGCCTGGTTTACTGTCGAGGAAGTTTGGGAGCGCCTGCAGAAGCGCGCCATCGACGTGCATTTTCTCATGCTCGCCGTTGCTGCCGGCGCGGCGTGTATCAACGCGTGGGCCGAGGGCGCGACTTTGCTTTTCCTGTTTTCCTTCTCCGGCGCGTTGGAACATTTTGCGCTGGGCCGTACGCAAAAGGAAATTCGCTCATTGTTCCGCGAAGCGCCTAAATTCGCCACCGTGCTCGAGGACGGCCGCGAGCGCGAAGTCAAAGTGGAGCAGTTGCGCGCCGGGGCGCGTCTGCTGGTCAAACCCGGCTCGCAGTTCCCCGTGGACGCCGAAGTCGCGAAGGGCAAAACCGCCGCGGATGAATCCAACCTGACCGGTGAAGCTGTGCCCGTCGAGAAAGCCGTCGGCGACACCGTGCTGGCCGGCACCATTAATTTATGGGGCGTGGTCGAAGCGGTCGTGTTGCGTCCCGCCGCGGAAAGTTCGCTGCAGAAAATCATCCGCCTCATCCGCGAGGCGCAGCACCAGAAAGCGCCTGCACAGCGGTTCACGGACCAGTTCGGCTGCTATTACACCTATTTCGTGCTGGTGCTGTCGCTGGCGATGTTCTTCGTGTGGTGGCTCGGTTTTCATCTCGCGCCCTTTGCCGTCGCGCGCGGTGAACTCGAATCGCACAGTGCCTTTTATCGCACTATGACGCTGCTCGTTGTGGCGTCGCCCTGCGCGCTGGTGCTTTCCATTCCCTCCGCCGTGCTCGCGGCGATTGCCTGGAGCGCGCGGCACGGGATCCTTTTTCGCGGCGGCGCGGCGGTGGAAAAATTGGCGGACGTGGACACCGTCGCCCTCGATAAAACGGGCACGCTGACGACAGGCGAGTTGAAAGTGGAAGCCATTGAAAGTTTTCCGCCGGGTTCGGAAAAAGAAATTGCCCGGATCGCCTATTCGCTCGAAAAACTTTCCACGCATCCGCTCGCGCGCGCCATCACGCGTTACGGCAAACAACAGGCGCTGGAACCAATCGAGTTGGAACAGTTTGAATCCGTCACCGGCCAGGGATTGCGCGCCAGCCGCGACGGAGCGGTCTGCCTGCTCGGACGGCGCGATTGGATTGCGGAGCAAACAGGCGCGGCCGTTTGGAATCCTGCCCTCAAACGCCTGGAGGGAATCTCCAGCGATCGCCTGAAGGCGGAACTCCAAACCGAGCGTGGCATTTCTGAAATTTGGGTGGCTGAGCGCGACTTGCTCGGAAGGATTCTGTTGCGCGACGATGTCCGCCCGCAGGCGCGGCAGGTGGTGAATGAACTGCGGGATGAAGGCCTGCAAACGGTGGTGTTGACTGGCGATCGCAAAGCCGCTGCTGAACACATGCGGGCCGAATTGCAATTGGATGACGTCCGCGCGGAGTTGAAACCGGAAAATAAAGTCGCTGAGATTCGCGCATTGACGAAAGCAGGGCGAAAAGTTGCGATGGTCGGCGACGGCGTGAACGATGCGCCCAGCCTGGCGGTGGCGCACATCGGCGTGGCCATGGGCGCGCGTGGTTCCGATGCCGCGCTGGAGCAGGCCGATGTGGTGCTGATGCATGATCGGCTGGAAAATTTTCTCGCCGCATTTCGCCTGAGCCAGCGCGCGCGAGCCGTCATCCGCCAGAACCTGGTCATTTCCCTCGGTACCGTGGTGGTGCTCGTGACCTTTGCGATGCTCGGAAAAATTCCGCTCACGATCGGCGTCGTCGGTCACGAAGGCAGCACGGTGGTAGTCGTTATGAACAGCCTGCGATTGTTATTTGGCAAGATTGGAGCGCCTGTGGAGGCCTCCTTTGGTCAGCCCGCCCAGGGCGAAAGAAAATAGCCATCGCTTTAGCGGTGGGTTCAGTGTGATCTCCCAAGTCCCGCAGGGACGACAGAATCGCAAAACCGTGGAAGCATTCACAAGCGAGATTGATTTCTGCCGTCCCTGGCGGGACTTAAGACTGGCGCCGATTCTTTCCTTATTACTTTTAACGCTCGACAAACGGCCTCCCCGCCGGATTTCATTTGTCTTACCCGCATTTATCCGCGGTTAAATTTCATGAACAAGAATTTCATGCGTGAAGCGATTCGTCTCTCCATCCAAATGATGCGGCGGGGCAAGGGTGGGCCGTTCGGCGCGGTCGTGGTGAGGGGAAATAAAATTGTCGGCCGCGGCAGCAACCAAGTGACCTCGGGCAACGATCCAACGGCGCATGCCGAAATCGTCGCCATCCGCGACGCGTGCCAGCGGCTCAAAACTTTCAAACTCGACGACTGCGACCTGTATACCAGCTGCGAACCGTGCCCGATGTGCCTATCCGCAATTTATTGGGCACGGGTGCGCAAGGTGTTCTATGGCAACACGCGCCAGGACGCCGCCAAAATCGCCTTTGACGATGACGAAATTTACCGCGAAGTCGCCTTGCCGATCCGCAAGCGCAAGCTGGTGATGAAGCCTTTGCTGCGCGCCGAAGCGTTATTGGCCTTCAAGGAATGGGAGAAAAAGACAGACAAGGTTCTGTATTGATTGATCCCGTACGGATCCCCGGCGTGTGCTTGCGATTTTATTCGCCATGTCACTAACCGCGCTGTCCCGAAGGAGCCGAGTCACGGTTTCAGTGGCTATCCTCGCCTTTCCAGTACATAGTGTGGCCGTGCCTTATCGTCCGAGAAAATCTAAAAAGCCCCAGGCCAAACCCGGAGAACCGGGAAGCGCGCAATCCAACGACTTCCAGTTCCAGGACCAGCGCCGCCGTGACTTCACGACCCGCAATACTTTGTCCCGCCTGCGCAATCGCAAGTCGGATATCAAGTAAAGCGCCGTCGTCATTGGGAATAAATTTATGGACGAGGAGATTTTGAATTTACTCGGCCGGGCTGATTATACGCCCGCCAACGTGCCGGAATTGCTCCGGTTTTTGAGCTGGCCGCCGAACCGCCAGCAACAATTGCAACAAGCATTGAGCCGGTTGGAACAAACGGGCCGCATCAGCCGCATCAAGGGCAATCGTTACATTCAACCCCACGTGGCGGATCTCGTGCCGGGCCGCATTCGCATTAACCGGCAGGGAAAAGGCTTCCTGATTCCCGACGATTCGAAGGTGAAGGAAATCATGATTCCGGAAAGCGCCACCGGCACCGCTTTGCACGAAGATCGGGTGCTTGTGCGGCGCGATGTCAAATCGAAGGGGTTTCGCGGCGATGGTTTCGGGCAGGAAACGGGCACGGTAATTCGCATCCTCGAACGTAAGCGCACGCAGATCGTGGGCACGTTGCAACAAAGCCCGCGGTTTCTCTATGTCATTCCCGATGACCCGCGCATGCCGCACGATATTTATGTGCCGCCGCCGCGCGATGTGGGCCGGCCCGCGAACGTGGGCGACAAGGTCGTGGTGGAATTGCACGAATGGGAAACGCGCAACGCGAATCCTGAAGGCGAAATCATCGAAGTGCTCGGCGCGCCGGACGAGGAGGGCGTGGACATGCTTTCGGTGCTGCGCCAATACTCGTTGCCGCTGCACTTTCCAAAGAATGTTTTGCAGGAAGCGCGCGCGATTGGAACGACCGTACAACCGGAGGAATTGGCCGGACGCGAAGATTGCCGGGCGCATCCGGTGATCACCATCGATCCGGATGACGCGAAGGATTTTGACGACGCGATTTGCGTGCAGCGGACCGGGCGCGATGAATGGAAGCTGTGGGTGCACATTGCCGACGTCTCGAATTATGTGAAGCCCGGCAGCGCGCTAGACGAGGAAGCGCGCGCGCGCGGCAATTCCACCTACCTTGTCGACCGCGTCATTCCGATGCTGCCCGAGGCGTTGAGCAACGAGCTGTGCTCGCTCAAACCGAACGTGGATCGCCTGACCAAGTGCGTGGAATTTTTGATTTCCGACGAAGGGCGCGTGCTGAAGACGAAATTTTACCCGGCGGTGATTCATTCCCAGCGACGTTTCAGCTACAAGGAAGCGTTCGCCATTTTGCAAAGCGCGCCGTCCGGCCCAATCGAGCGGATGTTGCACGATGCGAACGCGCTGGCGCAAAAAATCCGGCGGCTTCGTTTCAAAGCCGGCTCGCTCGATCTGGATTTTCCCGAAATGAAAATCCGCCTGGACGAACGCGGACGCATTTCCAGCATTGAACGAGTTGAGAATGATATTTCGCACCAGTTGATCGAAGAATACATGCTGCTCGCCAATGAGGCCGTCGCCGGCAAGCTCATGTCGCAGGATGTGCCGGGAATCTATCGCGTGCATGAGCCTCCGGACGAGCGGCGCCTCCGCGAATATCGCGAGGAAGTGCTCAGTCATCATGTGCCGGTCGGCAACTTGACGAAACGGGTCGAAGTTCAAAAACTTTTGGAGAAGCTGGGCACGCTCGCTATCGGCGCCGCGTTGAAAATCGGTTTCCTGCGCTCATTGATGCGCGCGCGTTACGCGGTCGAGCCGCTTGGCCATTACGGGCTGGCCAAAACCAAATACGCGCATTTCACTTCGCCGATTCGCCGCTACGCGGATCTGGTGGTGCATCGCGCTTTGTTTCAGAAAAGCCACGGCTCGGCGCATTCGCTTAAAGAAACTGCTGATCATATCTCCGATACCGAACGTAATTCCGCCGATGCCGAGCGCGACAGCAAGGACGTGAAGCTCTATGCGTTTCTCAAGGGGCAGTTGAAGTCGCTCAATCCGCCGCGCTATCCCGCGCTGGTAATCGACGTCCGCAACTTCGGATTTTTTGTCGACGTGCCCGGTCTCGCGATGAGTGGCCTGGTGCATCTATCCAGTGTGGAAGACGATTTTTACATTTTCGACAACGAGCGCAGTCAATTGGTTGGCCGTCGCAATCGGCGCGTCATTCGGCTCGGTGACCGGGTCCAGGTGCAGGTCGCCAAGGTGGACAGTTTCAAGAAGCAGGTGGATTTCCGACTCGCGAGTGAGGCTGGGGCACAAGCAAAACGGCCGGTGCCGGCGCGTTCGCAGCAACAGAGCCCGCGTTGGGAGCGCAATCCGCAGGCACGCCAGCAAAAGTTCCCGCGCCGCAAACCAAGTGGCGGGCGACGGCAGCGCGGCAAGCGTTAAAGTATTTTCAAAAATGGCGTAGCCAGTCGTTCGCTAGGCAGACCACGATTTTTCAAATCTTTGATTGTCTATTTATATTGGAGGTTATATTGGAGGTTATATTGGAGGTAAAAAAAGAACTATGCGCATTGCTACTTGGTCAATGCGCATAGTTCGAGTTTATTTCGTTTTATCATTTTGTCGAGAAATTTTGTCGAGAAGAATTCTCGCAAGTCGGAATTTCGAACGCGAAAGCGGATACACAATTATTTGAATTGCCCCCATCGGTTGTGGCAGCGGAATCTTATGAATTGCTCCCGTTAGTGACTACAGCGGGATCTCGTTTGAATTGCTCCCGTTAGAGACTGCAGCGGGATCTTTTTGATTCAGCCAATTATGGCGGCCGGAATCTTGTTTGAATTACTCCCGTGAGAGACGGCAGCCGGAATCTTGTTTGAATTGCTCAATAGCACTGGAAATCTTATTTGCTCCAAAAGCGGTGGCAACGGGAATCCGTGGCCAGATACGGACTGATATAAGGAATGCCAAGCGGGGTGCATACGGGTAAAACTGCGCCTTGCCGGTTTTGCGGGCGGCGTATAACTTCCCCTCAAGCAGCTCGCGAAAGGAATTTTTGTTATGTCGCAAACCGGCCGGCAGACGATCAATACAAGCAACGTGCTTTCCGTCATTATGGGCGGCGGGCAGGGCACACGACTCTTCCCGCTCACCAAGGAACGCGCCAAACCGGCCGTGCCGCTCGCGGGGAAATACCGCATCGTCGATATCCCTATTTCCAACTGCATCAATTCCGGCCTGCGCCGGATTTATTTGCTGACGCAATTCAATTCCGCCTCACTGCACCGGCACATTTCGCAATCCTACAAGTTCGACCATTTCTCCGGCGGATTCGTGGAATTGCTCGCCGCCGAACAGACCTTTGCCGACACCTCCTGGTATCAGGGCACCGCCGATGCCGTGCGCAAAAACCTGATGCATTTTCTCACGCACGATTTCGAATACCTGCTGATCCTGAGCGGCGATCAACTTTACCGGATGGATTTCCGCGACATCATCAATCAGCACGCTGAAAGTGGTGCGGACATCACCATCGCCACGATTCCCGTTTCCCGGCGCGATTCGCAGTCTTTCGGCATCATGCAGATTAACGAGGAACGGCGCATCACGCGCTTCGTTGAAAAACCCAAGGACCCTGCCTTGCAGGATTCGCTGAAGCTGCCGCCGGAATGGTTTCCCAAACTGGGCATTACCGACGGGCGCGAATTGTTCCTCGCCTCGATGGGCATTTACGTTTTTACGCGCGACGTCGTCTGCAAATTGCTCGAGAACACCCACACGGATTTCGGCAAGCACATCATCCCGAGCGCCATCGAGACGCATCGCGTGCATTCCTACGTGTTCCAGGGATACTGGGAGGACATCGGGACCATCCGTTCGTTTTTCGACGCCAACCTCGATGTCACGGCGGAGTTGCCGCGGTTTAATTTTTTCGACATGAGCGCGCCCATTTTCACCCGCCCGCGCTTCCTGCCGGGTTCCAAGATCAACGGCGCGGAAGTGGAGCACGCGGTGATTTCCGACGGGTGCATCATCAACCACGCGCACATCCGGCGGAGCATCGTCGGCATTCGCAGCGTCGTAGGCGCGGGCACGGAGTTGAATCGCGTGATTCTGCTGGGTTGCGATTATTACGAATCCGCCGAATCCATCGAGTCCAATGAAAAAGCGGGCCTCCCGCGAATTGGAGTGGGTTCCAATTGCCGCATCGAAAATGCCATCATCGACAAAAATGCGCGCATCGGAAACAACGTGGTGATTTCCCCGGCCGGCAAACCCGAAAATGCCGACCACCCCTTGTACTTCATACGCGACGGTGTCGTCATTATCCCGAAAAACGGCATCGTGCCACATGGAACGGTGATTTAGCCGGAATCATTCAGATTTTTGCGCAGGGTAGGAGATAATTAGGAGCCTCCTTACGTCGGCTGCTACGACTCATTAGTTAGTCTGCAACTTTAGAAAAATTTCTGGTAAGGGTGATAATGGCGGGTTAAAGTAGTTTATATGATTCTGTTTCTCAAACTGTTCGTAGCCGCTGTGCTTGGCTTTGTCATCCTGGTTTTGTTGTGAAAAAGTTCCGCTATCTCGGTGACGGTCTATTTCTGATTTCCTGCTTGCTCTACGCGTTGAACCGCTGGTTCATCAAACCGCGCGTCCACAATCCCTTCATGCGGTTTCATTTTAATGACATGCTCCTGATTCCGTGCGCGCTACCGGTGCTTCTGTTCATTCACCGGCGCCTGCGTCTCCGCACGATGGACGCCCCCCCGACCTGGGGCGAAATCGCGCTTTACACCCTTTTCTGGTCGATCCTTTTTGAAGTCATCGGCCCGCATCTGATTCGAGGCACTACGGGTGATCCGTGGGACGTGGTCGTGTATGTGGTGGGGGCCATCGGCGCGGGAGTGTGGTGGCATCGGCGTCAAATTTTTCTCCAGCGGGCGGTTTATGAGTTTTAACCTCCTAGCGCCGCATTATCGTTGGATTGAATTCGTCTCGGCCGGCGACAAACTTCAACAGTGCCGCACCGCGCTCCTGGGCCGGGTCGCGAAGTCAAAGAGGATTCTAATTCTCGGTGAAGGCAATGGACGCTTCATCCTGGAATGCCGCCGGAAATTGCCGACCGCGAAAATTACCTGCGTGGATGCGAGCGCACGAATGTTGTCACTGGCTCGCCGGCGTTTGGTGGGGCAGGGGGTCAGTTGCGAGGAGATTAATTTTATTTGCGCGGATGCTCTCGCATGGACGCCGCCGGAGCGCGAGTTCGATTTGATCGTCACGCATTTTTTCCTCGATTGTTTTCGCCGTGAACAGGTAGAGGCATTGATTGCCAAACTCGCGCGCGCCGCTGCTCCAGGAGCGAATTGGTTGCTCGCGGATTTTCAAGTCGCGCCGGGCGGACTGTCGCGGCATCGCTCGCGCGTGATTTTATGGATGCTCTACCGATTTTTCCGCATCACGACGCAACTGCCGGGGGCGGAGTTGATTCCACCCGACGACTTTCTCCAGCGAAACGGTTTCGAATTGAAAAAGCGCCAGGTATACGACTGGGGATTGCTCCACTCAGACTGGTGGCAATTGGGAGAAAGCTTCCTGAAACAGGATTGCGCGTAATGGCCTCATAACAGTAGCAGCCGACGTGAGGAGGCTCTAATTTCCGAATAAAAGTATGAGCCTGCTTACATCGGCTGTTACAAATTATTTCGCCGGACTATTTGTCTGCGCCGCGGTTGGTTTGTAAAGCCCGGCCTTGATAAACGGCTCGAGCTGCGCGCCGTAACCTTGCTTTTCCATTTCTTCGACCGGGATGAATTTCAATGAGGCGGAATTGATGCAATAACGCAGATGCGTCGGCCCCGGACCGTCGTCGAAAACGTGGCCGAGATGCGAATCCGCAGTGCGCGAGCGGACTTCCGTCCGGTCCATGCCGTAGGAATTGTCATTGTGCTCAATCACTTTGTCGTTCGACACCGGCTTGCTGAAACTCGGCCAACCGCAGCCGGAATCAAATTTATCCAGCGAACTGAACAGCGTTTCGCCCGAGACGATGTCCACATAGATGCCGGGTTTATGATTGTCCCAAAATTCGTTGTGAAAAGCTGGTTCCGTGGCGGCTTGTTGTGTCACCTGATATTGCATGGGATTCAGCCGTTTCTTCAATTCGTCAGCGGGAGGCTTTTGAAAATTTTTCATATCAATGGAATTGGTGCTGGTTAAGGTGGATGAGGCAGCCTCGCCGGGCGAACCTGACGGTCCGGCAAGTAAAACCGCGGCGAAAAGAGCGGACACGCCCGCGATCGCTGCAACGGCGATGAGTGTTCGGTTGGCAATCATAATCAGTCTAACATAATTGTCGTAGCAGCGCCCGCAAACCTTACATTAACTAAACGACGAATGGCGAATGTCAAATGAAGCTCCCCCGCGCGTTTTGGCCATTCGTCATTCCCGCGGCACAGCCGGAGAATTTGTGCCGGAATGGATCGCCGCGGGCGCCGGCGTGGACGCCGTGTCATTCACGAAATTTTGCAGGATGCTCAAATAAGAATCCAGCGAGTCATCCGCCTGCGGGCCCAGTTCTCGTTTGAGCTGGTTTATCTGGTCGATGGATGCCTTCGCTTCATTGCGAAGGTCCGAAAGGTTCATTTTGCCGCTCATCAAACCGCCGACGAGTTCATCGTATTTTTGGTTGGCGGCCGGATCAGCGCCGGTGAGCATTTGTTGGCGGATCTGCTGGATGAAATTTGTGTTCGCGCCGAGATTGTGCAAAGCGGCGGACAAGTCGGCATTCGTCGCCGCGGCAGTCGGCAAGGGAGCGGTTACGATTGGAGCAACTGGTGCGGTGTTGGTGGCCGCTGCCGATCCGAACATCACGAGTGAAATCTTATTTCGCGGCAAAGTGATCTGGCCGAGAGTGTCGCTTTCAAGGACGACCGAGTTGGAACTCATGGACAAAATTTTGCCCGTGTAACGATCCCCGTTTTGCATCTGCAATTGGTCGGCCCGAAGCGAAATGGCTGCGAGAATCAAGGAAGCCCCGGCCAAGGCGGCAATGCGAGCGGGAATTGTCATCACAGGCAAATCTTACCACATGCCGGCCCGTCGGCAAATCCTGCCGAAACCACTTCGATTTTCGCGCGTCCTGTTGAGGTAGCCGACATCAGGAGGCTCATATTTTATATAAAAAAAGTCTGAGTTTTCTCCCGTCAGCTGCTACATTTTCAGGCGCAGGATGTTTTTCCGCCGGTGGTACGCTTTAGGCTATTGCTATTCAAACAATGGGGTGTATGCTCCAGTACCTTCCAGGATTTGGGATTGTTTTTTGGTCCCCATGAAGGCGGTTTTTAGTATTTTTATGATCAATGATTCAAACTTGAACGGGGGAACGAGCGATTCCGAAACGGCAAACTGGAAACGCATTGTCGCCCGTTACCAAAAGCCCTCGGTCGGACGGGCTGCGTGGCAAATCATCAACACCCTCGTCCCGTATGCCGCCCTTTGGTGTCTCATGTATTTCACCATGTCTATTTCCTGGTGGCTGACCGTGCCGCTGGCGATCCTCGCAGGTGCTATACTGGTGCGGGCATTCATTATTTTTCACGATTGCGGCCATGGCTCATTTTTTAAATCCGGCACTGCGAATCACATTTGGGGAGCGATTACTGGAGTCTTCACCTTTACACCTTTTTATCACTGGCGATGGGAACACGCGATTCATCATTCCAGCTCCGGCGATTTGGACCGGCGCGGTACCGGCGATGTCTGGACGCTGACCGTGCAGGAATACCTGGAGTCATCCCGCTGGAAACGCTTCGCCTACCGTCTCGCGCGCAACCCAGTCATCCTTTTCGTCATCGCCCCGCTATACCTGTTCCTTATCCAACAACGCTTCCCCAAACTCAAGGCCCCCACGCGGGAACGTTATTCGGTTTACTGGACGAATCTTGCCCTCGGAACCATCGCCGCGATTTCGATAGCGTTTTTCGGATGGAAGGCCTACTTGATTATTCAACTGACGATTCTTATCACCGCCGGAGCCGTGGGCGTGTGGCTGTTCTACGTGCAGCATCAATTTGAAGGCGTCTATTGGGAACGCGGCGATGATTGGGATTATGTGCAGGCGGCATTGCACGGAAGTTCGTTCTACAAATTGCCCCGAATCCTGCAATGGTTCTCCGGTAACATCGGATTCCACCACATCCACCATCTGAGCCCGCGGATTCCGAATTATCACCTCGAAAAATGCCACCAGGCCGAACCGCTGTTCCAGAAGGTGAAACCGGTGACGTTGTTTGGCAGCTTCAGATCATTGACCTTCCGCCTGTGGGATGAGCAACGTCGCAAGCTGGTGGGATTTGGCGCCGTGAGAAACCGGATTCGGATCCCCAGAAGGCGTCGCAACGCGCCTCAAGTCGGGTAAGGCGGTCCGCCGCCGCTACTGCTTCTACGAGTCGATGGCCACGATGCCATCGGCTCGATGACACTGATTCACACCAACCTGGAGGATTCAAAGCCTGGAAGATAGCCTTGGGCAAGGCGAGTCTGCGCGGGACGCCTGGGGCAATCGATGCGAATATCTGCGGCCCCGAACGCACCACAGAAAATTCACATCTCGTGTGACGGAAAACCCGGAAAGATACTTCGCCGCTCTTACACGTCCGCGTAGCGGGCCTTGAGCATGGCCGAAAAGCGAGCGGCCTTTTCCTTGCGACGTTTTTTCGCGCTCGGTTTTTCGAAACGGCGATGCAGGCGCACCTGCACCAAGGTTTGTTCGCGGTCCAATTTCTTTTTGAGCCGGCGCAATGCTTTATCAACCGGCTCGCCTTTTTTCAGATGTACTTCAGACATATCGGAGTGTTGTTTTGTAACGTATCGTAAATCTTGAGTTCGGCCGAACGCGGCAAAGCGGTCTTCAAAACGCCCGCAAAAGTTGGTCAAAGTCCTGCCGACTATAGCTGGAACCCGTCGTTACCACAACATCCAACTGAGATTATTTGGAAGGTCAGCGGCAGACAATAAACCGTGTCAAAATGAGGAATCTCATCAATTCCCCCGTGTGAACGATGCCCGCTGATTTCCTTGCCGCAATCCGGGGCAATAACATTGACCCTCGGAGACACCGCCGCCAGAATGACTTTGCATTTGAAACAGCTTAAAAGCGGACTGCAGGCACCCGTGGGCGGGAAATGGAAACGTGCGGGGCACGTGATCATCTCGAAAAAAGCGATCCAAAAGTTTGAGTTCGGAATAGCTTTCTTATTGTTCCTATTGTCAGGGACGTCTCTGTTCGGAGAGGAAGTGACGATGACTTTCGTGGCCCCTGCGAAACCCCTGCTTGCCGGCAGCCAGAGCGGCCTTTGGCTTTATTGCCTGAATAATTCATCGAATGAAGTCCGCCGGATTTTTGAACCCAGCCTCCAGGGAAAATTCTTGCTGCCATCCGGCAACCTCGATGCTGTTCTCGATCTAAAACGCCACGATGTCGATGAAGTGCGGATCGCTCCGGGCGCGTTCGTCAAAGAAGAATATTCCGTGGAAATTCCCACGAATCTCCAAGGGCAGGTAACGCTGGATATCAGCAATTATAACCAGGTGGCGATGCGTGTCGAAACGCCGGGCGCGGAAGTCAACATTGGCACTAATAATAACCCGCCGTTTATGGCCCAGACCAACTTAAGTACCCGTTCGGTGCTGGCGAGGTTTTTCGGTAATCACTTATTCCCCTATGAGCCGATTTATTTTTTAATCGGCACTTACCCGGCTGCGGAGTTTCAATTGAGCTTGAAATATCAAATCTTCGATTTCACGAACAATTATCACACACTCACCAACCTTTACTTTGCCTATACGCAAACTTCCTATTGGGATCTCATCTCCTCAGATCCGTCTTTTTTCGATAGCAGCTACAAGCCATCGGTTTTTATCTACCACCCCAGCATCCTCAGCACGGAAAGCAAATCCGTCGTGCTCGATTTGCAGGGAGGCGCGGAGCACGAATCCAACGGCCAGGGCGGTGCGCGCGAGCGAAGCATCTACACGGCATATTTTCAGCCGACGCTTACGTTTGGCCGGCCGGGCCATTTGCAACTCACCTTGCAGCCGCGCGCCTGGACCTATTTCCTCGTCGGCCATAACAACCCGGACATTGCGCACTATCGCGGTTACGCCGATTTGCTCACGCTATTGACCTTGAAGAACGATCCCAATTCATGGGTGAATTTCCAATTGGGCACGAAATTTAGAATTGGTGATGAAGGCTCCCATCCGGGAGTGCAAATCGATTTTAGATATAAGATACCGCACTTTAATCCCACGCTGCAGATGCAATACTTCACGGGTTACGGCCAGACTTTCCGCCAATACAATGTTTACAGCCACGGTTTCCGGGTGGGTCTTTGCCTGTGGTATTGGCCTGATTATCCGGCGTCACGCGCGAATTGATCAGGCGAAGCGTGGTGTGATACCGCGACGATTTCAGATAAGTGATTGATGCCTGGAGGCGGGAACAAAATGATTTTGCGTTTGAAAAAATTCAAAACCGTAATTGATTGTATAACCGGTCGGATACGGTGATGCTCCGGCCCATGAAATCAATCTGGCTGGCCTGGATCACCATTTTTTTGCTCCTGACAGCCGCGGTGGGACACTCTGAGGTGCAGGTGTTGCATGCTTTCGAGTTTGGCCCGCAAAAGCCACAGTCCCGTTTGGTGCAGGCGGCGGATGGAAATTTTTATGGCACGGCTTTTTTTGGAGGCGATGCTTCAAGCATCGGCGGGGCGGGGAAAGGTTGCATTTTTCGCGCGACACCCGCTGGTGTCATCACCAATATGATTTCCTTTTTTGGCACCAATGGGGCGAGTCCGTTTGCGGATTTGGTGCAGGGCGCGGATGGAACGCTCTATGGTACGACGCAGATTGGCGGCTCCCATAACCTGGGCACGGTTTTCAGTTATACCATCGGTGGCGCTTTGACGGTCCTTTATTCCTTTGACGGTCCAAATGGTGCCTCGCCCGAGGCCAGCCTGGTTTTTGGCCCCGATGGCGCGCTTTATGGCACGACCTACAATGGCGGCACGAATAGCCCCGGCTATGGCACAATTTTTCGCATCACCACGAACGGTGCGCTTTCCAACCTTTATTCATTCGGCGCCACCAATCCCTATCCTGCCACGGCGTTGTGCCTGGGTTCCGATAATAATTTTTATGGGGCCACCACATTCGGCCCGGCCAACGGTGCTTCTTATTATACCGCGGGAACGCTCTTCAGAATCACTCCGTCGGGCGCGTTCACCCAATTGGTCGGATTGACCAATACCGTCGCCTATAATCCGGGCAACACGTTTGTACTCGGCGGGGACGGGGCAGTTTACGGCACGTTGCAAAACGGGGGAGCGAACGGCGCCGGGGCGGCATTCCGACTCACCACGGACGGAAATTTCACCCTGCTGGCCAGTCTGGCTTATGGCGGCACGGGTGGAATGGCCCGGGGCGGTTTGGCCCGGTCTGGCACGAATTTTTACGGCACCGCCTACAGCGGCGGGTTGGGTTACGGCGCCGTTTTCAAACTGACCGTCAACACCGCCAATTACACCAACAGTGTCATCCAGTTGGTGGATTACTTTAATGGCCTGACTAACGGCGCCGATCCCATTGCCGGGCTGGTCCTCGCGGCGGACGGCAAACTCTACGGCGTGACTACCGATGGCGGCAGTACGGGTGGCGGCATGTTTTATAGCGTCACCACCAACGGCCCGATCACTCCGGTGGGCTCGCTGGTCACGAGCCAGGGGGCAGGGTCCGCGTCTTCGCTTACCGTTGGCCCGGACGGTAGTTTTTATGGCACCACTTATTACGGTGGAGCCCGCGATGCCGGCACGGTGTTCAGGTTCACCACGAATGGCGTTTTCTCGCTGCTGGCAAGTCTTGGCGGCGGCACGAGCGGCGCGAACCCTTATGCCAGGCTCTGCTTTGGCCCGGATGGGGCGCTTTACGGTGCGGCTTATAACAGCGGCTTTGGAAATGGCGGCACCTTGTTTCGGCTTACGACCAACGGCAGCGCTTTCCAAACCATTATGTCGTTTACTAACGCGCAGACCGGTGGCAGTCCCTACGGCGGCATGGCGCTCGGGCCGGACGGCGCGCTTTATGGCACCACGCAGTATGGCGGAACCAACAGCGGGCAGGGGACTGTTTTCCGTCTGACTATCAACGGCACGAATTACACATTTGCCAGCCTCGTGGTTTTCAATAACACCAACGGTGCAAATCCGCAGGGTACGCTCCTCGATGGTGGCGACGGGTTCTTATACGGCGCCACCTTTGCGGGCGGCACGAACAACAACGGCACCATATTCCGCATTAACACCAATGGGGCATTCAACACCGTGGCGTGGTTCATGGGAACCAATGGCTACCAGCCACTCGGCGGGCTGGTGCGCGGCCCGGATGGCGCTTTCTATGGGGCTGGTTATGGAAATTTTTCCAATTCCCGGCTGGTTTACCGGGTCACCACCAATGGAATTCTGACTTCATTTTTTCCATTGCCGGGAAACTATGGCACCACGGACTTTGGCAGCCCGGTGGCCGGGCCCGATGGCAATATTTACGTCGCGCTTTATGATGGCGGCGTCACCGGCGGGGGCCTGCTTTTCCGCCTGACCACCAACGGAATTTCCGCCATCGTCAGTTCTTTCACTCTCGCCACCGGCTTTCAGCCTTTCGGCACCCCGATTTTTGGAACGGACGGAAACCTGTACGGCACAACTTACAACTACGGCCCCGGCGGCGGCGGCTCCATATACCGCTTTGTTTTTGACCGCATCACCAGTATCACCCGCAGTGGTTCGAATGCCGCGATTAACGCCACTGGCACATCGGGGGGCAGCTATGCTTTATTTGCCTCTACCAACCTTGCATCGGGCTTGTGGACTAATATCGGCACAGTCACGGCCACAAATTCCATCGCGCGGTTCGCGGACACCAATGCCGGGAAATTTCCCGCGCGTTTTTATCGCTCCGCCGCGCAGTGAGGTCGCAAGCGTGAGCGAGCGTTTGTGTATATGAGATTGACGCACACAGTCAGCGTGACCAAAATGATTTAGCGTTTGAAACCAGCTAAAACAGGAAAGTAAACACCCGTGGGCGCACAATGGAAACAAGCCGGGCGCGAAGCCAGCGCGCAGAAAAAAGGCCAGATGACCGCCAAACTGGTCCGCGAACTCATGGTCGCGGCCAAACTCGGCGGCGCTGACCCTGATCTCAATCCCCGCCTCGCCGCCGCTGTCGAGAAGGCCAAAAAAGCCTCCGTCTACCGCGATACCATTGAGCGCGCCATCAAAAAAGGCTCGGGGCAGACCGACGAAAAGATCAATTTTGAAACGGTCGTCTACGAAGGGTTCGCGCCGCACAAAGTGCCAGTCGTTGTCGAATGCCTGACCGACAATCGCAACCGTACCGCGCCGGAAATCCGCAATTTGTTCAAGGCCGGTTCCCTGGGGCAGCCGGGCAGCGTGGCGTTTTTCTTCAATCACCTCGGCGTCGTCGAGGCCACTCATTCCGACCCGAATCGTGATGCCGAAGGCGACGCCATCGAATCCGGCGCGCAGGAAATCGAACCGCTCGAAGCCGAGGACACGCCGGAAGGCACCAAAGGCGCGCGATTTCTTACCGAGATCAAAGACCTGGACGCGGTTTCGAAGGCATTAAAGGCGGCTGGTTGGAATGTCACCGCCGCCGAAATGCGTTATGTCGCCAAGAATTTTACCGAGATCAGCCCTGCGGCCCATAAGGAAGTGGTAGATTTTCTGAATGCGCTCGACGACCACGATGATGTGCATCGGGTCTATGCGGCGCTGAAGTGACGATCTCCAAACTTTGTAGCAGCCGACGTAAGAAGGCTCACATTTTCTTGGAGAAGAAGGTTAGAGCCTCCTTACGTCGGCTGCTACGAACGAAGGCGAAGGCGAGCGGCACATCTCTGTTATCATCTATGGCTCGCCAATAGCGCGATGATTCCCGCCACGGCCAGTCCGGCAATTACTGCGAGGGTTATCTTCAACCAGCTCTTCGGATACGCGCCGCTGATGACGCCGGTGTAGCCGTTGATGACCACCTGAAAATTGCGCGTGCCATAATTGTAAGTCAGCAGCCAGATGGGCACGAGGATGTGTTTGAAGGTCTGGCCGGAATAATCGGATTGCACCTGCAAATTTCTTTGTGTATCGCCTGGCACTTCCGCCGAGCAAAGGCGCATCATTTGGGAGTCCATGTCTTCGCGCGCTTCCTTGGCGGCGGCGATGAGATCAATTTGATAACGTTCCACCACCCAGCCGGATAAGTAACCCGCATTGTAAGCGGTGAGTTCCTTGGTCGGGAATGGCTCAATCTTCCGCAGTCGCTCTTCGTGGACGCCGCGTGAGGCGGGCACGAGTTCGTCATCAAAAAAATGATTAAGCGCGCCGGCGCTGGGTTGCCAGCGGATTTTTTGCACCTGTCGCGTCTGGGTTTTCCCCTGCGAGTCGGTGTAGGTCTCGGTGACGTAATAATAATAGCCGCTCTCGGCGGTCCAATCGGCGTGGACTTGGGCGTCAAAGGTCCAGTAGGGGATGTAAAGGCCCTTGACCGTGTCCGTGAGGGCGGCGCGCTTGAGTTTGTTCGGCGCGAACCAGCGGCTGCCGTACCATTGACGAATTTTGTCGCGCACTTGCGACTCGCTGAGTTTCATCGGAAGCAGGCTCTCCGGCGAAAAGGCTTCCTTGATTTCGGTGTACGGCACGAGGGCGGTTGAGCCGCAGAAATCGCAACGTTGCCCGACGCGTTGGGCATCAAAAACTGAAATCGCCTGGCAACTCTGGCAACGGACGGAGGTTTTCTGCGCCTGCCAGCCGCGTTGTGCATCCGGAATCCCGCGCAACGCCGCGACCAAATCGTGTTCGATGATTTTGGTTTCGCCAGTGGCCGTCAGTTCGGTTTGTGCGGGCGAGACGGTGCCACAGAACGGGCAGACGAGCGCTTTCTTTTGTGGATTCCACTGCGCCTCCGCACCGCACGCCGGGCAGGAGAACTTTTTTTGAGCGATGGCTTCAGGCATGGAAGATTAATTAAGACCGGCTATTATTTTAGGAAAGACGGGAACAAACATTTCCGTCACAGCCCGGACCGACTGAGCTGACAATCTCTCGTGACTGGCGCTTAATAATGGAAATCGTGAAATCCAGATTCCCATGCTAGCGATGGGATCAATTTTCCGATGTAAAGAGTCCGGTTTCGTATCATATTCGAAATCCGACCGCCAAAGAAAATGATAGCATTCGACCTGGCCGGAGCCGTAGGGTGAGCGAATATCCAATACAGTTTTGAGAGTCCAATTCTCGTGCGTTTTTATATACCAAAGACTGCGTTGCGGCTGCTTGGAGGGCTGGCCCAAAAAAGACTCCAATTCTTTAGCTATCGTCTCTCGCGCCCTTTTCAAATCTGCTTTTGCGAATCCCGGGGCTAAGCGATCTGTGTTTGGAGTCGGAGGCAAGGTTTCGTGATATCTCCAATACGCGATGCCATAAGCCTCCTCGATTTCCGAATCGGATGAGTTCCAAACATCTTCGTCGTTGATCACGTGCTTATTGTTGCGCTTAACCAATGACAAACAAGTTGCAATCCGCTGATCTTTTGGGATGTCCTTCATCCACTCGAGAAAACAGAGAATACGTCTCTCGTGTTTGCATTTCGACAAGATAGGAAAATCAGCAGCGAATTCCTTTTTTATCGATTCTTTCGCCCACTGATAAAGCCGCCAGTTCAGTTCCTTTTCGGCTTTTTCCTGATTCATTCAGATTTGTACGATTTTCAAATTATGATTTCAAAAACTCATCCAGTGCCGTCTTAGTCACGCGCCAGGTGGTCCCAATCTTTTTGCCTTTGAGGTCGCCTTTTTCGAGCGTGGCTAAAACGTCGGCTTCGCTGACCCCGAGGGCTTTCGCGACTTCGGTGGTGCCGAGCAATTCGGGCAGCCCGCCGCCGATGACCGGCGGCACGGCCGGTCCGGCGGGACCGCCGGAGGGCGTGGTCGGCGCGGCGTTCATGGCGGCCATCATTTGCTGGCCCATGGCGAGGCCGGCGCCCAAGCCGGCGGCGGTGCTGGCCATGCCGGCGCCTTCGCCACCGCCTTTGGTCATGCCTTCGGCCATTTGGAATTTCACGTAGTCGTTGAGGTTGCCAATCGCCGCCATGCTGCTGCGTTTATCGATGGCTTGTTCCACTTCCGGCGGCACAGAAATGTTTTCGATCACGAAACTCGTGATCTCAATTCCGTAACGGGTCGTCACCGCCGGATTGATGAGCGGCAACAGCGCTGCGCCGAGTTCGTTGTAACGCGAGGCGGCGTCGAGCACCGGCACTTTCGCCGAGGCCAATGCGTCGGTGAACACGCTCACGATGCGCGAGCGCATGGTGTCGGAAAATTCGTCTACGCGGAAATGATCATCCGTGCCCGCGACTTCCTTGAGAAACAATTTCACGTCGGTCACGTGGAAATCAAAAATGCCGTAGGCGCGCGCGCGGACAATGCCAAAATCCGCGTCGCGCAGCATGATGGGATTAGCTGTGCCCCATTTGTTGCCGGTGAAGAGGCGTGTGTTGACGAAATAAACATCCGCCTTGAACGGCGAGTGCAGGCCGTATTTCCATCCCTTGAGCGTGGACAGGATGGGGATGTTGTCGGTGGTCAGCGAGTATTTGCCGGGGCCGAAGGTGTCGCCGAACTGGCCGAGGTACACAAATTGCGCGGTCTGGGATTCGCGGACGATGAGTTGCGCGCCGTTCTTGATTTCCTTGTCCATGTCCGGGTAGCGGAAGGAAATGGTGTCGCGTGAATCGTCCTGCCACTCGATGATTTCGAGGAACTGGGTTTTGAGATAATCAATCAGGCCCATA
>DATAZE010000026.1:0-84678 GCA_036272195.1 Verrucomicrobiia bacterium
GATCTTGAACTTTTCCATCCAGGCGCCGGGCTTGGGAAGAAACTTTAACCAAGCCGGTTCCCAACTCAACACGACGTAGGGAAACGCGAGCCCGAGACCGACTGTTAGCATGACCAGCACGATGATCGAAGGCGGCGCAGTGAATGCAAAACCCACGGCCGATCCGAGATACGGCGCGGTGCAGGAAGTCGCAAGAACGGTGGCCAGCAAACCGTTGAAGAAAGCGCCGGCTGCGCCACGACGCGAGCTGAGGTTCACGGCTGCGTTCAAAGTGCTTCCGCCCAGGGTAACTTCAAAGATGCCAAAGAGATTTAAGGCGATCAGCACAACCAGGGTGGTGATTGCCAGGAGAAAATATGGATTGTTGAATTGAAAACCCCAGCCGACTCGGTTTCCCGCTGCCTTCAATCCGATTACCAGCACGGCGAGAATTAAAAATGACACCAGCACGCCCGCGAGATAAATCAGGCCGAGCTTGCGCAATTGCCGGCGGTCATTGGCGGCTTCGCTGATGAATCCGAGGATTTTCAGGGCGATCACGGGAAGCACGCAGGGCATGACGTTCAATATAAGTCCGCCGAGGAACGCGTAGAGAAGCGTTCGCCACAACGGCTGGGCGGGCCGCGACGAGGTTTCGCCGGATGCGGCCTTCGGGGCGGACGTTGCCGCTGCTCCGGTAATGGGCACATTCATCTCGAAACCGCTCCTTCGTCCGTTGGTTTCAATGACAACCACGCCGCTGATTTTTGAGGGCCAATCGCCGGAGAATTTTTTGACGGCTTTACTAAGAGCAAAACCGTTTTTTGATTCCAGCTTCGCGGTCGGGCCTTGAACTTCGAAGTCGTCGCTCGCGTCCGGGAAAAAATCCGCTTTCTCAATCGGGATGAGGTCACTGCCGGTCTGTGTTCCTTCGACAATCAATGTGCGGGTGTCGTTATTCGCGGGCTTTTCCCAATGGGCCTGGAAGGAAAAAGGACTGCTGAGCGTGGGCGTTTTGCTTTTCCACGAATTGATCAAGGTTTCATCGGTGGAAGGCTTGGTTACATCGCCGATGGTTAACGTCGTTTGAACATCTGCGCCGGCGGGGATGCATTGTTCCTTGCACTCGAGCCAGGAGAGTTTGGCTTTCAACTCCAGCGGGCCGGGCTTTAAATCAGTAGCGATCTTTAGCGGAACAATCAATACCACTTCGTCTTCATACGCGTAGGTGATGACTTCGTCCGGCGGAAGTTTCTCAGGCAGCGGCCATTCGATTTCACCCGCAGTAACGCCGGGCGGAAGCTGCCATTCAATTTTTGTGGGCATGCCTGCGGAGCCGGGATTTTTCCAATAAGTGTGCCAGCCCAGTTCCATTTTCAAATGAACCCCCGCCAGGACGGTATCGCCCGGGCGCGCCGTTTCATCGGCCAGGATTAACTGCGCGTGGGTGTGAGCCGCTTGCGCGGATGCGGCAAACAGGCTTACGCAAACAGCGGCAAACAGTATTCGAAGTATTCTCACGTAGGTATAGATGCTCCAGATTGCTAAAAATTAGAACTTTTTTCTCGATTTAATTTTTTACTGAACCTTGGTAGCAGCCGACGTAAGAAGGCTCATCTTGTCTCTGGGGAAAAGTTGGAGCCTCCTTACGTCGGCTGCTACGCAATTTTGAAAGCGTGCGGCACCGCGCGCTACCGGACCAAAAGTTCTATTCATAGGGTTTTGTCGCAATTGCCATTTCATTCCTTACAAAATACTCTTGGCGTACATGTCGTCAGCCACGGCCAATGTCACTTGCAACTGGTTGTGCACCGGGGATGAGATTTTTCCCGCGATGCTGGCTGCCATCGAAGGCGCCAAAACCGAAGTTTGCCTGGAGACCTATACGTTTTCCGCGGGCTCGCCCGGCGAACGCTTTCGCGATGTCCTGGTCCGGGCGCAACAACGCGGGCTGCGCGTGCGCGTGCTGATCGATGCGCTCGGCTCCTATACGTTGCCGGGGAATTTTTTCGAGCCGCTGCGGAGCGCGGGCGCGGAAGTGAGAGTGTTCAATCCGCTCGCGCTCAATCGTCTCTCCATTCGCAATCATCGCAAGCTGCTGGTGTGCGATGACAATGTCGCCTTCGTGGGCGGATTCAATATCGCGCCGGAATATGAAGGCGATGGCGTCAAATGCGGCTGGTGCGACGTGGGCCTCGGAATCACCGGGCCGCTGGCGGCACAATTGGCGTCGTCATTCGATGAAATGTTCGCACGGGCGGACTTCCGGCATAAACGATTCATGCGTTTCCGACGTTTCGACGCCAAGAAATCCGTGACGTGGCCAGCGGAGCAAATTCTTTTCGGCGGGCCGGGACGCGGGAAAAGCCCCATTAAACACGCGTTGCGCCGGGACCTGGAAAACGCGCGCGACGTGAAAATTATTGTCGCCTATTTTTTGCCGACATGGAGTTTGCGGCGCGGGCTGACGGAGGTTGTGCGGCGGGGCGGGAGCGTGCAATTGATTCTCGCGGGCAAGTCCGACGTGCTGCTTTCGCAACTGGCCGGGCGCAGTTTGTACCGACGTTTTTTGAAGGCCGGCGTGGAGATTTATGAATACGAGCCGCAGGTCCTGCACGCGAAGCTGATCATCGTGGATGACGTGGTGTATATCGGCTCGTCGAACCTGGACCAGCGCAGTTTGCAGATTAATTACGAACTGATGATCCGATTCGAAAGTCGGGAAATGGCCAACCAGGCGCGTGAGGTTTTTGCCGGCACCCTGAAGCATTCGCGCCCGATCGAGTTGGAGCAATGGCGCAAGTCGCGAACGTTGTGGCAAAAAATCAAACAGCGTTTTGCCTACTGGATTCTCGTACGGATCGATCCTTACTTTGCGCGGCGGCAATGGCGGTCTTTGCCGGATTGATTATGGCGGCAAATCATTGACTGGATTTTAACGCTCGACGTGTTTTTGCCGGGTCCCGCCGACAATCCATGACGCGATACACAATCACCGATCCGTCAGAGTCCATTTTGTAATAGACTGCATACGGAAATCGGCGGGCCAGAAGGCGATGAATGCCGCCAAAAAGAGAAAGCGAATCAATATCTGAAAAAACAGAATCGAAAAAATAATCACCAATTCCTGCCTGTTGGTTGTCGTAAAACTTGCGACCAATAGCGAGGTCCTCAAGCGCGGAACTAAGAATCCGCACTCTCATTCAAATCGTTTTCGCAGTTTCTTCTTTGCGGTTTCCCAATCCAAAATTTGCTCCTTGCCCTGCGCCAGGCGCCGTTCGGTTTCAGCCAACTCTTTAGCATGCCACGCGGGTGATTCGAGTTCGCTTTCCGACCGGCTCAATTCCTCCCAAAGCGTTTCCATCAGGCGTAGCTTCTCAGCCCGAGGCAATTTGCGCACGGCTTCAATGGTCATAAACAAACAATAGTGCTGAGGTTCGCAACTGGCAATTTTGTTTAAGCAAAGACAAACCGTTTGTCATCTCGCCAGCGCCACCAAATACCGTTGCAGCCGCGTCGTTTCCTCCGCCAGTTCTTTCTGGCTGTAGATTTGGTGCAGGTTGCTGCAAATGCGCATCAACATGCGGCGGGTGCTGACGGGGGCGAGAAATTCATCCTGCAAACCGTGGCTGCCGCTCACCAGATATTGGATGCAATCCGCCTTGGTAAGGAATTTGCCGTGATGGAACGCATCCACATAAATTTCGTCCAACGTGGATTGGTAGCGGCAGATAAAATGTCCCGGCAGGCCGATTCCTGCCATAGGCAACCGCAGGCGGCGCGCGAGCAGCAGGTAGAGCAGCGAGAGATTGATCGGATTTCCTTTTCGACGATCAATGACGCGATTCAAATAACTGTTTTGCGGGTCGTAATAATTTTCCTCATCGCCCGAAAAGCCCAGCTCATCGAAAATGTAATTATTGATCGTGGTCAGGATTTCCTTGGGCGTCACGTCAGATTCAATTCGTTCGCGAAGCTCGGTCGCGAAATGATCGAGCATGGCGCGATACCCCTCCACGTTGATGTCCGGATATTGAGTGAGCGCCAGCAGCCAGATGCCCTCTTCGAGGTCGAATTCCTCGCCGTGCCTGAGGCAAAAGGCCAGAAACCAGGTGTCGGCATCCTGGCGGTCCAAGTGCAGAACGATCTCACGCGCGCGACGGCGCAGAAGCGGGTCGCTGCTCAACCGATGCGGACGAAGCCATTGCCCGGCTTCTTCGCCGAAGGAAAGAATTTTATCGCGAACAGTTCGGTAGATAACGGGATCGTCATCGCCAAGCAAATTGACGAGGGCTTTCCATTGGCTTTCTGAAAGCTCTTTCGCGGTCGTGACTGTGACAGGCGAACTCATTCAACTCTCCTCCACCAATGAAGCAAACTCCGCGGGAGAATTCAATGAGGAAACCGCGCAGGACGAAAGAATTATTGCGGATTGCCCCTGGGGTTTGACCGGCCGGTTTTCGCTTCCTTCTGGCGCGCAATTTCGCGAATGGTCTTCTCCAGGAGTTCACGCTGTTCTTCGCGGGCCTGGCGCTGCACTCCCGCCACATCAAGGAACGCAAAAATTATCGCCAAACCAGTGAACACAAAACACGCCATCCAATAAAGGATGAACGGCACCTGGCCAAGGGAATGCCGCAGCACAGTTTCGCCGAGGAGAAGCATCAGCACGGCAATAATCAAAAAAGTCATGCCTCGTTTGCGATGCCGAATAATGCCTTGATTGCTGTCCATGAAATCAAATTAGCATCGAAATTTCATCTGACCGAGAGATTTTTGGCGGGTATTTCCCGCAGTGGGCCAGGAGCGAATCATTCGTTAAAAAAAGGGAGCGCGCCCCCCGGCGATCCGTTCAGAAAACCAACTGGCGAATCCACCGGGCCGTGTTATTCTACGTCTCGACCAAGAGCCCTTATGCAAATTACAAAACAACTCGCCATTTTCCTCGATAATCGTCCCGGCACTCTCGCCCGCGTATCCGATGCCCTCGCCAAGGGCAAAATTAATATCTACGCCATCTCGACGAGTGACACAGTGGATCACAGCGTCATTCGGCTGGTCGTGGATGATTACCGCCGGGCGCTGAATCTATTCGAAGAGCACGGCACGCTGGTGGTCGAAGACGACGTCATCTTGATTGAAGGCGACAACAAACCCGGTTCGCTCGCAAAGATCGCGCACAAATTGGCCGACGCTAAAATCAACATCGAATACGCCTATTGCGCCACGCCGCCGGATGCGAAGAAAGGATTGCTGATTTTGCGCGTGGCCGATGCGAAGAAGGCGTTGAAGGTTTTGAATTCGTGAAGTGACGGTGAAGACAATTTTTGAGTTCTTCCAGTATCTCTTTGAACCTGCAACGAGATGAAAACATGCTTTGGTGGGTGATTCCCGGCGTCCTGGCCGGGATGCCGATGCCGTTCGTGCATTCCGAACGCAGACTAAACCGAGGGGGCGCGTTAAACGCTTACGACGACGAGTTGCCGATACTTTACTCCGCCGGGATTCGCGCGGTAGTTTCTCTTTTGAACATCCCCTCCGATGCCGCCGTTTTTGAATCCGCTGGTTTTGCGTACTTGAGTCTTCCCGTGCCTGATGGCGGCGCCCCGACTATGGGGCAGGCATTTCAATTCACGGAGTTCGTTAACCGGCACAGAAGTCTCCAACGGCCCGTGGCGGTTCATTGTCAAGCCGGCCTCGGCAGGACCGGCACAATGCTGGCCACCTATTTGATAAGCCAGGGCGATGACGCGAAAACGGCAATAAACCGAATTCGGGCGGTGAAAAACGCAGCAATTGAGACGCCGCGCCAAATACAATTTCTGGAGGCATTCGCCCGGGGCGGATTAAAAACCATTCGATTCGAAGGTGAGATGTTGCCGAAGTGGGCGCAACTACTCGAAGTCGCAGCCCGCATATGCTCGGTTTCCGGAGAGACGCAGCGCTGGTTTTCCAGATTTACCAATTCCCCCGGCGTGGACGATTCCCGAACGATAATATTGCAATCGGAAATATTGCTATCGGCCATCCGGCAGCAAAAAAGCCTGCTCATTTACCAATTGGAAAGCAGGCACGACCATGGCCAGGCTCTCCAAATCATCGCCGCCTGGGAATATTCTCTGGAGACGATGATTCAGCAGGCTCGCTCGAAAAAAACCTGCTCCTGGCAAATCGACGGCGTGGAAGAAACGGGCGGTGGTGATTTCGGGGAAGGCGACATTACCTTGCGCCGGGTCTGAAGGAGAATTGGCGGTCGACATCCTCAATTTTTTTACCGCCATAAGTCTCGCTATTTGCGATTCGTCATTTGCCCCTGACATCTAATCACGCTTCGGCTCACCGCGACCGAAAAAGGCTTTCTCGAAGGATCTCGTTTCGCCGCCTATTCCCTTGGTTTTCACTCTTTTACCCGGGCTTCCATTCGTCCCGTTCGATGTTAAAGTTTGAGGATGCCGGAACCGGCCAAAAAAGTTGAAATCAATGATTGCGGACTTGAGCAATTTAAGTGAAAACTATAAAAATTTCGCTCATTCTACTGAGCGGAAATTGAACCGTAAAAACCGATGAGCAGTGACGCTATGAACCAGAAGGGTGACAGTGTTTTATTAGGTCCTCCCCAAAAGCAGGGCCTGTACGATCCTCAATTCGAACACGACGCTTGCGGCGTGGGATTTGTCGTGAATATGAAGGGTCGCAAGTCGCATACGCTTGTCGAGCAGGCGCTGCAAATTCTGGTCAACCTCGATCACCGCGGCGCGTGCGGTTGCGAAGCCAATACGGGCGACGGCGCGGGCATCCTGATGCAGATGCCTCATGAATTTTTCAAACGGGCCACGGACAAGTCCGGTTTCAAGCTGCCCAACCAGGGCCAATACGGCGTGGGCATGTTGTTCATGCCCAAAGACCCGGCGGAGCGCGAGACGGTGAAGACCGCCCTCGCAAAGATCGTGGCAGAGGAAGGCCAGACGCTCCTCGGCTGGCGGGATATTCCGACGGACAACTCTTCCCTCGGCGAAACCGCCCGGGCGGCCGAGCCGTTCATGATGCAGGTGTTCATCGGCCGCAACTCGTCCGCCAAAAGTGACCTCGCCTTCGAGCGCAAGCTTTACGTGATTCGGAAAGTTGCCGAGCAGCGCATTCGTTACGGTGGCAAGATTGCGGGCGGAAAATGGTTTTACGTCTCCAGCCTTTCGAGCCGGACGGTCGTTTACAAGGGCATGTTGATGCCGGAACAGGTGGGCAAATATTATCCCGACCTCGGCGATGCGGACATGACCACCGGCCTCGCGCTGGTGCATTCCCGTTTTTCCACGAATACGTTCCCGAGTTGGGACCGGAGCCATCCGTATCGTTACATCGCGCACAACGGCGAAATCAACACGCTCCGCGGCAACATCAATTGGATGTATGCCGGCCAGGCGAATTTTCAATCGGACCTTTTCGGCGACGACATCAAAAAGATTCTGCCCGTCATCAACACCGACGGCAGCGATTCGGCGATGTTCGACAATTGCCTCGAATTACTGCTGCTGACCGGTCGCGATTTGCCCCACGCGATGATGATGATGATTCCCGAGCCGTGGGAGAATCATGAAAGCATGAGCCCGGAGAAGCATGCGTTCTACGAATATCATTCGTGCCTGATGGAGCCGTGGGACGGTCCGGCGTCCATCGCATTCACGGACGGCACCCGCATCGGCGCGTGCCTGGACCGGAATGGATTGCGCCCGTCGCGTTATTACGTGACGAAGGACGACATGGTCATCATGGCATCCGAAGCCGGCGTGCTGGACATTGCCCCCGAGCGCGTGGCCATCAAAGGCCGTTTGCAACCGGGCCGCATGTTCCTGATCGACACCGAGCAGGGCCGCATCGTGGCCGATGAAGAGCTCAAAAACAAATACGCCACCGAGCATCCCTACCAGCAATGGCTTGATGAGCATCATGTTTTGTTGAAGGACCTGCCCGAACCGCCGCATCAACGCGAGCCGGGCCACGAAACCGTGCTGCAACGGCAGCAGGCCTTCGGTTATACCTTCGAAGACCAGCGCATCATCGTCGGCCCCATGGGCAACGACGGCGTGCAACCGCTCGGTTCGATGGGCACCGATACTCCGCTGGCGGTGCTCTCGAATAAGCCGCAGTTGCTTTACAATTATTTCAAACAATTATTCGCGCAGGTCACCAACCCGCCAATTGATCCCATCCGCGAGGAGAACATCACCTCCACGGAAACGATGGTTGGCTCGCGCGGCAGCCTGCTCAAGCCCACGCCGGAAAGCTGCGCGCTCATCAAGCTGGAACACCCGTTGTTGACCAACGAAGACCTGGAGAAACTCCGGCACGTCAATCGCCCGAAGTTCAAGGCCGCCACGATCCCGATCGTGTTCAAGGCCGCGGAGGGCGCCAAAGGAATGGAAGCGGCGCTCGACAATATGTTTGCCGCCGCGGACAAAGCCATCGCGGAAGGCGTGAGCATCCTGATTCTTTCGGACCGTGGCATCAGCAAAGAGAACGCGCCTATCCCGGCGTTGCTGGCCGTTGCCGGCCTGCACCATTATCTGATCCGCCAAGGCAGCCGCTCGAAAGTTGGTTTGGTTCTCGAATCCGGCGAACCGCGCGAAGTGCATCATTTCGCGTTGCTCATCGGCTACGGTTGCAGCGCCATCAACCCGTATCTCGCTTACGAAACGCTCGACGACATGATCCGCCAGGGCATGTTGCCCGGCCTGGACCACAAGACAGCCGTTAAGAAATTCATTAAGGCCGCTGTCAAAGGCGTGGTGAAGACCATGGCCAAAATGGGCATCTCGACGGTCCAAAGCTATCGCGGTGCGCAAATCTTCGAAGCCGTGGGCCTAAACAGCACGGTGATCGACAAATATTTTACCTGGACGCCGTCGCGCATCGCCGGTATCGGCATTGAGGTCATCGCCGAAGAAGTGTTAAAGCGGCACAGCCATGCGTTTCCAGACCGGCCGGTCAACGGCGTGCTGGATGCCGGCGGCCAGTACCAGTGGCGTGCGGATGGTGAATATCATTTGTTCAATCCGCAGACGATTCACAAACTGCAAATCGCCTGCCGCCTGGGAAGCTACAAGACGTTCCAGGAATACGCGGATCTCGTGAACAACCAGGCCAAGAACCTGTGCACGTTGCGCGGCTTGCTGGATTTCAAATGGGCCGAGAAGCCGGTGCCGATCGAGGAAGTGCAAACGGTGGACGAGATCGTCAAGCGCTTCAAGACCGGCGCGATGAGCTACGGCTCCATCAGCAAGGAAGCGCACGAGGCGCTCGCCATCGCCATGAACCGCATCGGCGGCAAGAGCAATACCGGCGAAGGCGGCGAAGACCCGGAACGTTACACCTGGACGAACGACAAAGGTGATTCCAAGAATTCCGCCATCAAGCAGGTGGCCTCCGGCCGATTCGGCGTGACGAGCAATTACCTCGTCAACGCGCGCGAGCTGCAAATCAAGATGGCGCAGGGCGCAAAACCCGGCGAAGGCGGAGAATTGCCTGGCAAAAAAGTTTACCCGTCGATCGCCAAGACCCGCGGCACCACGCCCGGCGTGGGATTGATTTCACCGCCGCCGCACCACGATATTTATTCCATCGAGGACTTGGCCGAGCTGATTCACGATTTGAAGAATTCCAACCGGCACGCGCGCGTCAGCGTGAAGCTCGTATCGGAAATCGGCGTGGGCACCATTGCCGCCGGCGTTTCCAAGGCACACGCGGACGTGGTGCTTATCAGCGGCCATGACGGCGGCACCGGAGCTTCGCCGTTGTCGTCCATCAAGCACGCGGGCGGACCGTGGGAACTCGGCTTGGCGGAAACGCACCAGACGCTCGTGTTGAACGGGCTGCGCAGCCGCATCTACGTGGAAACGGACGGCCAGCTCAAGACCGGCCGGGACGTGGCGGTCGCCGCGTTGCTGGGTGCGGAGGAATTTGGTTTCGCCACCGCGCCACTGGTGGTGCTTGGCTGCATCATGATGCGCGTTTGCCACATGGATACCTGCCCGGTGGGCGTGGCGACGCAGAATCCGAAGTTGCGCGAGCGATTCACCGGCAACCCCGATCACGTCGTGAATTTCATGCGCTTCATCGCGCAGGAACTTCGCGAAATCATGGCCAAGCTCGGCTTCCGGAAGGTGGAAGACATGATTGGCCGCACGGACAAACTCACGCCGTGGAAAGCCATCGATCATTGGAAAGCCAAAGGCCTCGACCTGACGCCGATTTTGCATCAGCCCCGGCCCGATGAAGATGTGGCGCGTTTTCGCCAGATCGACCAGGACCATGGCCTTGATAAATCGCTGGACATCACGCGGCTGCTCAGCATTTGCGAACCGGCCATTGAGCGCGGCGAACGCGTGCACGCGGACCTGCCGATTCGCAACGTGAATCGCGTGGTGGGCACCATCGTGGGCAGTGATGTCACGAAAAAATGGGGCCCGAACGGTTTGCCGGACAGCACGATTCATCTCAAGTTCACCGGCAGCGCGGGCCAGAGCCTGGGTGCATTCATACCGCGCGGTATGACGATTGAACTGGAAGGCGATGCCAACGATTATTTCGGCAAGGGTCTCAGCGGCGGGCGTCTTATTGTTTATCCTTCGAAAGCCTCGACCTTCGTGGCGGAGGAAAACATCATCATCGGCAACGTGGCGCTTTACGGCGCGACGGCGGGTGAGATTTTCGTGCGCGGCATGGCGGGCGAACGCTTCGGTGTGCGCAACAGCGGTGTGAACGCAGTGGTGGAAGCCATTGGCGACCATGGTTGCGAATACATGACCGGCGGGCGCGTGATTATCCTCGGCAAGACCGGGCGTAATTTCGCGGCGGGTATGTCGGGCGGCATCGCGTATGTGCTCGACGAGGCCGGCGACTTTGCGACCCGCGTGAACATGCAAAACGTCGAGCTGGAGAAACTTTCAGACACTGACGAAATCGAGGAAATCTGGAAGCTGATTCAACGGCACCAGACCTACACGAAGAGCGAACGCGCCGGCAAAGTGCTCGCGGACTGGGAAGGCATGATCAATCGATTTGTCAAAGTCATCCCGAAGGATTACAAGCGCATGCTTCAGAAAATCAAAGAAGCCAAGGCTCAAGGCCTTAGCGGCGAAGCAGCCGAGCAAGCCGCCTTTGAAGCCAACATGAAAGACATCGCGCGCATCGGCGGCGGGTAATGAAGTTGGTTGCAATGAAATCGATTTCAACAAATAAACGCAGAAGTCCTCGTTCCCATGGCATCGGGAGGGTTCGTCTGGCGTCGGCCGTCCGGCCCTACACCCGAATCACGACAGGCCGCATCGAAACTCCAACATCCCGTCACATGACAGGCGTTTGGGAGGACGGCTCACGTTTATTGAAACCGAAAGGCGCGTTTTGGACTGATGCCGAGTTGCTCGCGCTCGGCACAAACACAGACGTAAAATATGAACTCTGGGACGGAAAAATCATCCCTATGTCTCCTGCAAGACCAAAACACGGGGCCGTCATTGCTCGTTTAACTCATTATCTTACCAACCATATTTACGAGCATAAACTAGGTGAGATTTTTGATGGCCAAACCGGTTTTCGATTGGGAATTGAGCACTGCTTCCAACCAGATATTTCTTTTGTGAGCGGCGAGCGCATGAAATTAATTTTACCGCAAGGATTGGATGGAATGTTTCAGGCCGCCCCTGACATCGCAATCGAAGTCCTTTCGCCTTCGGATTCCTTTACAAAAGTAGAAAAGAAAATGCAGCTTTATCTGGCCCACGGCGCCCGACTCGGATGGATGGTTGACACCAAAAATAAAACCATCCGGGTTTATCGTCCGGGACAGCCGTTTGAATTGCTGCGCAGCAGTCAATTATTATCAGGCAATTCCGTGCTGCCGGGTTTTCGCATTTCGTTGGCAAAAATTTTCGAAAGCATTTAATCAGAACTCAGAACCACATAACCAGACATGGGTAAACCAACAGGATTCATGGATTTTCTCCGCGAGCTGCCGAAAGACCGTTCGGCCACGGAGCGTATCAGCGACTGGAAGGAATTTCACCTTCACATGCCGGAGCCGGATCTGCGCAAGCAGGGCGCGCGTTGCATGGATTGCGGCATTCCGTTCTGTCATACCGGCACGCTTATCAGCGGCATGGCCAGCGGCTGCCCCATCAACAACCTCATTCCGGAATGGAACGATCTCATTTATCGCGGCCTCTGGAAGGAAGCGCTGGAGCGGTTGCATAAGACGAATAATTTCCCGGATTTCACCGGCCGCGTCTGCCCTGCCCCGTGCGAAGGCTCGTGCGTGCTCGGCATGAACAATCCGCCGGTCACCATCAAGAACATCGAAGTCAGCATCATCGACCACGGCTGGGAAAACGGCTGGGTCGTGCCCGAACCGCCGAAAGTTCGCACCGGCAAGAAAGTGGCCGTGATTGGGTCCGGTCCCGCAGGCCTGTGCGCCGCGGCGCAATTAAACAAGGCCGGCCATCTCGTCACTATTTTTGAACGCGCGGATCGGCCGGGCGGTTTGCTGATGTATGGCATTCCAAACATGAAGTTGGACAAGCAGGAAGTCGTCCTGCGCCGCATCAAGCAACTCGAAGCCGAAGGCGTGACGTTCGTTTGCAACACCGACGTCGGGAAAAATTATCCCGCGGAGAAATTGCTCAACGAATTTAACGCCGTGGTGCTCGCGACCGGTGCGACCAAGCCGCGCGACCTGCCCATCGAAGGCCGTAATTTCAAGGGCATCCATTTCGCGATGGATTTCCTTACGGCCAACACGAAGGCGGTGCTGGATCAGCATAAGAACGGGAATTTCATCAACGCCGAAGGCAAGGACGTCGTCGTCATCGGTGGTGGCGATACCGGCACCGATTGCGTAGGCACTTCCATGCGCCACGGTTGCAAAAGCCTCGTGCAGGTGGAAATCCTGCCCAAGCCGCCGATGGAACGCGCCAAGGACAACCCGTGGCCGGAATGGCCCAAGGTTTACAAATTGGATTACGGCCAGGAAGAAGCCGCGGCGAAATTCGGCAGCGACCCGCGCGTGTATCTGACCACGGCCACGAAATTCGAGAGCGAAGAGCATGGCCAGGTCAAAGCCGTTCATACCGTCGAGGTGCATTGGGAAAAGAACGACAAAGGCCAATTCATTCCCCGGCACGTGCCCGGCTCGGAAAAAGTTTTGCCCGCGCAACTCGTGCTGCTCGCGATGGGATTCCTGGGGCCGGAACAACCCCTGCTCGAATCGCTGGGTATCGAGCGCGATCCCCGCACCAACGTGAAGGCGGATTTCAATAAGTACGAGACGAACATCAAAGGCGTCTTCGCCTGCGGCGACTGCCGGCGCGGCCAGAGCCTGGTCGTCTGGGCCTTCAACGAAGGCCGTGGCGCCGCTCGCGAATGCGACCGCTTCCTGATGGGCAAAACCGATCTACCGTAAGACAGCTTCAACGTAGCGCAGGCTTTCCAGCCTGCGGGTTCGGGCGGCTTTCCGGCCGCCCGATTCTATTTCCGGCCCACGATTTCTTTCAGTCGTTCGTATCCGTATACCAATCGAAATCCCGGCTGAAGAATGTCCTCGCCAGATATTTCGCAAATGCGCTTCTCGCGAACTGCGGCAATCTCCGGCCAACCTTCACGCAACGAAATTGCCGCTGTATCCACCGGTTTTCCGCACCACGAAGCGAGGATAATTTCAGGATTTGCCTGGCGGACTTGTTCCGGAGATACAACCCGATCGCGAGCGGCGCGGTTTTTTCTTAATTCCGCAAAGACGTCCGTGCCGCCAGCGCGTTCGATAAGTTCCCCTACCCAGCCGATGCCGCTGATAAGCGGGTCATTCCATTCTTCAAAGTAAACGCGCGGCCTGGTGGCAGGAAGAGTTACCGGAGTCAGGCGCTCGCGGAATTCATCGAGCAGTCGTTCCGCTTCGGCTTCACAGTCCACGACCCGTCCCAACAGTGACAGCGTTGCTTCTGTTTCCGCCAACGTGCGCTGATTGGTGGCGAGCACCGGAAAGCCTTGTTTCATCAATTCGGCGGCAAATTGCGCCTGCACGTCGGAGAACGTAATGATTAAATCGGGATTCAGTTTTTCAATTTCCGCCAGACGCGCGGTGCTGAAACCGCTGACGCGCGGTTTCGGCGGAGCGCCCGGTGGCGACATAAAGAACGCCGTGACGCCAACCACAATTTCCCAGGCGTCGATGCGCCACAACCAATCCGCGGCTTCAGCAGACAAACAAATAATCCGTTCCGGTGTCTGGCTCATGGTTTTTTAAATCAATGCCCGCCGACGACGGTGTAGCCCGCGCGGCGTAAATCATCGGTCAGATCTTTTTCCATTTGTGCGGCCGCTTCGTAAGGCATCGGGTTCAAGTGCGTGTAGAGTTCCGGCAGCAGGCGAATGCCGTAACGCTTCACGAACAAGGAGGATTTGACGCCTTGCTGATGATTCACGAAACGTTCCTCCGGTGTGAGCCCGGTCAATCCGACATAAACGCAATGTTTTTTGGAATCGCGACTCGGATTCAACAACCGCACCTTGCGGAGTTTGCCCACGGCAGGCGCCAGCAACACCACGTAAACATTGTGATGATCTTTTGCCGTCGCTGAGGAAAATTTTCTGAGTGTGCGTCGCTTCAAGCCACGCCATCTTTGCAACCCTGTTCCCAAAGGCAAGAAGAAGGCGACGTGACGTTATTGCCTGGTTGTTCCCGCCAAAACTTCCCGATTCATCGGCGATAGTTTGGCCAGAAGCGAGATCGCCGCGAGGAGGATCAGCGTGACGAACAAAATTTCAATCCGCGTTCGCCACGAAGCGACCTGCGCCGACGCAGCTTCCAGACCGATCCGCAAATCAGCTTCTTTATCCACGACCACCGCGCGTTTGAACGTCAGTGTCTGACCTTCTTCGGGAATGTTCGCGCGCAACGCCGAAGCGCTGCTCACCGCGGCGTCCTGTTGCTGAATAAGACGCTCGGCCAGCCGCATGTAAGCCGCATTATCGTCGGCGCTATTGCGGTCGATGATTTCCCTGGCGTCCTGCTGGGTGTAATTCACGTCTTTGCCAGTGGACAGATCGCGCAATTTTCCATCGAGCGCGGAAGCATCCCCGGTCGAAGCAGCCTGACGGACATTCAGGCCGACCAGCGCCTGCTGAAGCTTGATATTGTGCAACTGCACGCGGGCATCCTCGTTGAAAGCAGCGTCGTGCGTCGAAAGACCGTAGGCGGCCTGGAACGAGCGGCGCGCCAGTTGCGGGTCGCCCTTCTGCAGCGCGTTATTGCCGGCGGTGAGAAACTCCTCGGCCTCCTTGGTTCGTTCGAGCCGCCAGATATTTTCCTTTTGCAGGTAGGTTTGCAAATCAATGGCGGTGGTTTGCGGCGCGACCGACTGCTCCTCTAGTTGCAGTGATCCGTTCCAATGTTTCACCCGCCACTTGTCGTTGAGTGAGACGAGCCAGGTAATATTCTCGAGCGGCAAATCGAATTTCGGCGCGAGCAATTCCAAGTCAAGCGCGCGCGCGTGGCTCGAGCCGGTCTTGCAACTGTAAAATACTTCCACCGAAATCGGCTTGTCGGCGCGCGACTGCTGCTCCAGCGGGATGAGGTAACCGGTTTTATCGACGGTGCGCCACGGCCAAACGCCGTTGTCGTTCACAAAGGCGAACCAGAAATTCGCGCCCGCGGGCAGCGTGAGATTCAACAACCGCTTGTCACCGGGAAGAATTTCCAGACGCGCCTGGGTAAGCATCACGCCGTCGTCTGAAATAACGGAGTGGAAGGTAACGTTGTTGACGCGGGCATCCAGGAGCCTCGCGGCCTCGTGGCGTTCGAGCTTGAGCGGCAATTGAAACGAGGGCTCGACGAGGCGATAAGCAAAATTCGCGGAATTGGCCTGCAATCCCTGCTGCAGCGCGTGTGGAATGCTTTGCCATTCGGCAGGCTGCAGCGCGGCAGGCGCCAAGTCCACAGTGAGTTGCAATCGCGGGTCGGATTGCACCGTGACAAAACCGCGTTGCAAATTAACGTCCGAAGCCTCGACGCCGCGCACGATCGTCTGACGCGCCTGGCTCGGGGTCGGCACTTGATAAATCACCTGTAACAAATATTCGCCAATCACGCGCCGATGCAATTTCACCTCCCATTGTTGCAGGCCATTTGTCGCCGTGTTCTCGATCGCTGAGAAGCTGGCGACTTGTTCGCCTTTGAAATTCACGCCTTCGGCATCCGTCGGAATAAAAACGCGAAACGCTTTCAAACCGGTATTCTCGATTTGATACTGCAAATTCGCGGCCACCTTCACCTGGGCTTCGCTGACGGTGGCGTGTTGCAGGCTCGTCACCTGGATCCAGGGATCGACCTGCGCGATATCGAGCGTCAGATTCAGCGGGGTCTGCAACACGCGAAAGGCCAGCACGCCTTTCTGGCGGACACCGGCCTTCTGTGGATCCAGTTCAGTGACACCGTCCCGAGACGCCGCCTGCAATCGCATCCCCTGCTCCGGCACGATGAGCAATGTGCCAAGCTGTTTGTCCGCTTCCCGCAAAACGACCTGCGGGACCGGCCACGCCGAGGCGACCTTTACTCCAGGTCCCGCGAGACTGATGTTAAATTGCTGCCGGCCATCGGTTTTACCAGGAAAATGCAGCGTGATGACTTGCCCGCCCTCGGTTTTCACTTCCGTCCAGTGGCTCACGGCTGCACCGCTGATGGATTCGACGTCAAACCCGGTCGGCATTAAAAAACTCAGCCGAAAAATTCCGGCGCGCGAAATGTCCACGGTCGCATCGACTGCAAGCACCGTCCGATCTTCCCCCAGCGACAGAGTATCTTGCGTTTCAACCCGCACATCGGGCTCGACGGGCGAAGCCTTCACGGACGCCACAGCTTTCGCGTCTGAGTAACGAAACGCGCGGCGCAAGGTGAGGCCGGGAATTTGCGCCTGTAGCGCCGGCAACGCGTTCCCGGCGAAATCTTCGAGGTTAATTGGCGAGAAAGCTTCGGCATTGACGGAATCGAGTTGAACTTCGTTGCCGGTGGCCACGCCCATCAAGCCGATCTGTCCGGCGGCACTGTCCACGGAAATCAGCCCCACCGTTTGCTCGAACGGCAGCGTTCCGGTGGCGATTTGAGAACGCACCAACAAGGTGAACGGGTGAGATTGAGGCGGATTTAGAGTGACGCGAAGCTTCCGCGCTTCCGGATCGAAGCGCCAAAGCGAAACCGTAGCCGCCGGGGTGACGATGGCCTGACTTTTTTGGGTACTGGAAGATGGAGCCTCTTCGCGTCGGGTGCCATCGCCAGTAACATCCGTGATGGTCATTCCACGCGGCACATCGAGAATCAATTCATTGAGTTCGCCCTGCGCGGGACGAATCGAAACGTAATGTGCGCCTTCAATGACTCCCGCCGTCGGCGCGTAAAGCTGCGCTATGTCGGCGTAAAAAACGGGCTTTTCACGCTTCACATCGCGGCTGCGGGGCTTCCAGTTGACAGCGGCATAATCTCCCGGCGACAACACCAGCGTCGCAACAGTGTTGCTGCCATCGGTCTCGCGCTGCACCGTTACGGCCTGAGGCGATTGCACATCCACGTCGGCATTCGCAATCGTGAGGCGGACTTTCGTCACCAATCCATTTTGCACCGGCAGAACCAGACTGCCTTCGTTGGCGGTCGCCACCTGCAACTGATAATGCACTTCTGCGTCAAAAGCGCCGCCGGCTTCGGCGCGCAATTGTTGCGTGCGGCCGTCATCACTCTGCACCAGCTTCAAGGAGCGCGGGACGACGATTTTTGTAAGCACCGCCGGCTCCTGCAGCAGGGGCAGCAACTGACCTTTGACTGCCTGCCAATGAATTTTCGCCGAGCCGAGCGCAAATTTATCTTCAATGCGGATTTCGTTGATGACGGACTCGGCGCGCGCTTCGCTCTGCCGATTGGCACTCGCGGAAAGAACTTCTGTGCTGCGAGCGGGCAACACTCCATTCAACCACAACAAAGCGATCAACATTGTCGCGGCAGCGGGCGCAGCGCCGTGTTTCGGCGGCAGTGGTTCCGGTCGCGGTTTCATCGGCAGGCTCCAGACGTGCCGCAGTCCGGGAATTATTAAATGAAGTAAAATAAAAAGGGCCACCACCCAGATGAGCGCCGTTGCGCTGTTGGGAAAACGCAATGCGGCCCACCCAAGAAACAGCCAACCGAAGACTCGCGCCGCGTTTTTAAAAAACGCATTCTCGGAACGCCACGCATACGCCCACGCGATCAGCGCCAGCAACGCCGGCCATCCGTATCCAATAAAACCGAACAGCGAAGCTTCGTCCGCGACGTTGGCGACTTCCACGGTGAGCGCGCTTTGCGCCTGCTGCACCGGGGCGAGAAATGAAACGTCGCGCGGCAGCGAGCTGTTTTCCAAGCCGGTCAATTCGGCCAGTTGCTCCACCATGGTGCCCGCCAGGAGCAAAGCGGCCAGACCAATGACCAACCCGCCGAGGTGGCGAGCGCTGTATTTCGTTGCGTCCCCACGCGCCGCCCAGCGCCACGCCACCAGGGCAATCACCAACAGCGCGAACGCCAAAAGAATCAGCGTCCACGCCCGCCCCGCCTCCTGGCTCGAGAAAATCCGCGCCAATCCTGCAAAGCCGGAAATGTCCGACGCACCGCCGACCGGAGTCAGCGAGCCGCTGCGATAAATCAATCGCCGTCCCGTGTCCGGCGCCAGCTTCCATTCCGCGAGCATCACCGGAGCGGCGACAATGGGTGCGGCGACCGTCACGCGCCACGCATCGTTCGTCTGCGCGAGTTTCAATTGAATTTCCAGCACGGCATCCGGGTTGGACCCTTGGGGCAGCGGAATCAGGTTGGCCATTTTATCGATGACCGGAACCACCGCTGCGCCGTTTACGGTCGCCGACCACAGTTGAGCGCCGGGCGGCAGTGTGACGCTGAAGCGCGGGTTGCCGCGGCTCTTCACAAAATAACGCGCGTCCGTGAGCACCTGGCCTTCCTTCGAAATGCGCGTCTCCAGCGAGGCGCGGTCCACGACTTGATTCAGCGAATCACCCTGCGCCAGCGGACTGAGTTGCAGTTTCAGGCTGAACGGGCGCGCCGGATAACGATACGCCGCGAGAATCGGCGCGTCGAAAAACAGGCGGTATTCCGAAGGGACTTCCGCCGGCTCAAGCGGCAGTAATCCCTCCGAGACATCCACCGGCTTCACCTGGAATTGATACGCGCTCATGACGATGGTGTGCCCCTGCTCGGTTTGCGCGTCCAACGGTCGCGCGCCGGTGAAGGCGAGCGTCTCGCCCTGCGGCTTGAAAGGACGCTCATACGTGGCCAGCAAGGTATAGGGGCCGGACACGGGCGTGTGCAACTGCACGAGATAACCGCCGTCCGTCTTCTGCCAGTTACGGATGTCCTTGCCGGTGAACTCGACGTTGAAATATTCGTCGGACAATTCAATTTTGAAAGTCGAGACGGGCGCCCCAGAAACGAGATAATTAATCACGCTGCTGCCGTAAGCCACACCCTCGCCGATGGAGAACAAATGAAACGCATCCGCCTGCACGGTCTGGGGCAATCGCTCGACCTGTATCGCGGCCTGCCACGCGGGGTCGCTTAACCGAAACGCCGTTTGAAGGCCGGAAACTTTCCGCGGGAAAAACGCCGTGGGAGTGTCCGTCAACGCGCTCGTGCGGCCGGGCGTCAGGCGAAAGCCCGCGTCCGCCGACACGCCCACAAAACCACGCACCGATTTGGCCGAGGTCACTTCAATGCGCGGCAGGAGCCAGTTGGTTTCACCGAGCGGCTTGTTGTGTTCGAGGTGCAGTTGGACCAATTGGCGTCCGGAAACGGGCTGGCCGTAGACCAGGCGCAGCTCGGCGTTGCCGCTATTATCCGTCTCGCGCAGAAAATAATCGCTCATCCCGGAAGCTTTCGGCGGAGCGACGACGTAGCCTCTCGGAACGTGAAGGAGCAATTCGCGCAGCGGCGCTTCGCGGATATCCAGTTCGATTTCGGCATCGATGGCGAGTTCATTTTCACCCAGGTTGTAATCGAGCACTTCGGAAACGGCGAGTTCAGGCAAAATCTGGTCGGCCTGGATTTTCAACGCGAAATCCGCGCCCGAAAAGCGATACGCAAAACGCTGGCTGCCGGTTGCGTGCAAGGCCGCCCGCGTGGCATCGTTTTCGGGAAATTGTTCGGGCGAAATCTGCGACATCCCGCTCGCTTGCGCCACTTCAAGGCGCACCGCGCCCTCGTTCACGATACGCACATAGCCGGCAAATCGGGTCGCACCCTCGGGCCGCAACTGCATCGCATTGGTTGCTTGCGGAAATGCGCCGAGCGGCGTCTGCATCTGCACCTGCAAGGCAAATTGATCTTTCTGTGGCTGGTTGAGTTGAACGATCAAACGACGATCCGCGGAATTCGTGATCGGCTCGACGTTCCACGCGAGGACCTGGTCGCCGGCGACGCGCGTAACTTCACCCGCGCCGTGCAGCACCAGTGCCACGCGTTTCATTTCGCCTTGCATGATTTTAAAATCAAGCAAACCAGTCTGGCGCATGAGGCCGGGACTGACGCTGATTTGCGAGAGCATTTCGGCGGCGTAAAATAATTTTCCCTCACCTTCGGGCCGCGCTTCCTTCCAGGAAAGTTTCACGTTGCCATCAGGAGGCAAATAACTGACGAAGCCATTGGTCGTGCGATCCGGCCGAGCAGCGCCGGCGAATTGAAATTGCGTGTCGGCGGCGAGACCTTGCAACACGATTTGCTGCAACGGACTCGGGGCGACTTGAAATTCCACCGTGTTCCAATCATCGCCGGGACGGACCGCAGCGTTGAATTTTATTAGCACCGGAAATTCGCCGCCGCGATCGAATGTCAGAACATAACGGTTCCGCTCCGCGCTGATTTTCCATCGCGGATGCGCGCCGAGTTCAGTCAATGCGACCGGGCCGGAGAGTAAATCGATCGAGCCGCCCTTGGGATTTTCCACTTTTACAATCGCCTCGAGCGTGAACGCGGCTCGTTCGCTGTTGAGATCGCCGACGAGTTTGAAATCCCGCAGCATGACGGTGTTCGGCGTCGAAGTGTCGATTTGCCGCGCGTTCGCGGCGGGACTGGCGATCAAAAGAACGGCTGCGCAAAGAAACGGAAACGGAGTTTTCATATTAATTCAATGGCGATTCACCGGCGAATTCATCTTGCCGCGACAGCGGCGGCAATGTGTGAAACGATTGTAAAAAGTTTGTTCGATTTGTGTCCGGCACCTTGGATTGGACGACTATTTTCCGGAAATGCTCTTGGCCTGGCGAATCATCCACTCGAGCTTTGTTGGACGCGCGTCCGCGCCGTAAACCTGGGGCACGCCGTTCAGGTAGCGCAGCAATTGATCGGGACTGACTTCGGCGGCGAAGGGACTCGTGGCGAGCCATTCGGAAAAAGCGCTGGCAGTCGCGGCGAGGCGCATCGCGGGACTGCCCTGCTCCAACGCCACCGCGCTGCCGGTGTAAGGCACATCCCACGCCTGCTCCCGATAATCGGGCGTGCCGGGAACTTTATAGCGAACGCGCACGGTGGCGACGGATCCCTCGCCTTGCGGATTGGTTTCAATCGTATAAAGCGCGTTGCCAGCTTCCTGCGCCGCGATTTCGGCGGCGTCCACGGTGTTGTCGCGAAATTGTTCCTTGGTCAATTGATGTTTCGCGTAGCCAATTTGACGATACGAAACGACACGCTTGGGATTGAACTCAACCTGCACTTTTACATCCGAAGCGGCGACGTGCAGCGCACCGGCGATTTGTGCAACGAATTCCTTGCCGGCTTCCTCGGGCGTATTGATAAAGCCGTAACGCCCATCGCCATTGCGCGTGAGGACTTCGAGCAAATCGTCATTGTAACCCTCCCAGCCGATGCCGAAACAATCGAGAGCGACGCCCTGTTTGCGGTGCGCCTCAACTTTTTGCTTGAGCGTGTCGGCGCTCACGTCACCGAGATTGGCCGCGCCGTCGGTGAGCATCACGACGCGGTTATCGCCGTTCGCGAGATAATGATGCAGGGCAGTTTCATACGCCAGATCGAGGGCTTCGCCGAGATTGGTGCCGCCTTCGGGAGTGAGCTTCGCGATTTCTGTGGCGGCAGCAGCGGCCTGGTTGCCAGGAATGCCGTCCACCTGAAGCCGCGCAGTGCGGGCAAAGGTGACAACACTAAAAGTATCCTGCGCCTGCAATTGCCCAGCGAGTACGCGCAAGGCTTCCTGGATGATGCGCACCCGATCCGCGCGTTCCATGGAGCCGGAATTATCGAGCAACAAAACAATATTCAGCGGCCGCCCCGCCTGACGTCCGGCAGCGGCAGTCTTGAGCGAGAAGCGCAACAGCTCGCGATTATGAGCAAACGGGTAACCGGCGCGCTCGGAAGCAAAAGCAATCGGCACGCCCGGCGCCGGCGCAGGATCGCGGTAATCGAAGGCATTGATAAATTCCTCCGAGCGAATCGACGCGGGCTCCGGCATCTGGCCTTTTTCCAGGCTCGCGGCGGCGAGTTTGAATGAGACGTCACTGACATTGAGCGAAAAGGTCGAGGAGGCATTCTCGCGCGTGAGGATTTCGGGTTGAGGCGTCGGCAGAGAGACGGCGGGTTTGGGAAGCGCGGCATCATTGGTCGGCTGCTCTCCCTCGTAAACTTTTAATTCTCCAGCAAGCTTATCCACCTTTGCCTGCGCCAGCTTTATCTTTTTGTCTTCGTCCGTGATCTGTTGCTGCAGGTTCTTAATCCCATGATTTTTCAAGTCCTCGTATTCATCCGCACGGTATTGCCGATACGCGTTTGCCACCGCGTTGGCAATGCGTGCGGCCTCGTCAGGACTTTCGCTCTTAACTCCGATGGCAATCTCTTTCGTGTTGGCGACGGAATGAAGATCAAGATGGCGTTTGATAAGCTCTTCGGTTTGCGACTCAGTCAGGGGCTGCCCGCGATTGTACTTCTTCGCCCATTCTTCATTCAGTTTAAGCGAGGAAACGACTTTGCTCAGCACCGGATGAGACTGAATCGTCTGAAACTCTGTGAGCAGAAAATAAGGATCGTATCCCTGGCTTGCCGGAGCGCCGGCAACACCGGCGATATCCGGATATTCCTGCTCCACCGCGATGCGGGCCGTTCTTTCCACTTTGCCGGAAAACGTTTCGCGAAGTTTTTCGCCAAGACTTGGTTTCTCTGACTGTGACGCTTGAGCCGGATCCACAACCGTCACCATGCGCTCACGGGGCAAATCTTTATCTACCTCTTCTTGGGTAGCCCGCGTGGCGATTACCGTCCGCAAGCGTTTTTCGTTTTCCAACGCCTCTTTAGCCGCAGAAAAAGAAGCAAGTGGATCGGCCAAGGGGTTCGCCATGGCTACAACCGGCTGACCAGTGGCCGGGTCAAAGGACCGCGCGCCATTCGGTTCCATGTTATTGTTCAATTCCCAATTCAAGCCAACCGCGCGATTGTCGTTGGCGGCCGCCGCGATTTCCACCTGCTTGCCCGTCAAAAGCGGCGTCGATTTCGTGGAGGCGCGCAAATCAGGACGGCCGCCGCCAGCCCCCACGGGTCGCGTTTCGAGCATCGGACCACCGTTCGCTTGAAGCTTTGAGTATTCTTGCGAAGCGGGAGGCAAAACAATTTCGGTTTTTCGACCAGCCTCTGCCGGTGTCGTTGCCGAGCCAGCGGAAAGCGGCGCCATTGTGATAATGCCGGTCCCGTGAATGCCATTTGCGTCCGACAGTTTGTTATCGCTTGGAAATAATCCGCCCACCATCGGCACATCGCCCAGAATAGGCACTCTGCCCATGGCGTTCGATAAAGCAAATGCCCCCGATTGAACTTCATCCGACTTGAATCGTCCGAAGTGTGCCTCTGTTCCATTCATCATCTGCCGCCTGGCAACATTGACATTCGCATCTGCAATTGACGGCATAGAAACCTCGCTCACGGACGGGGTAAAATTCGAAAATGTGATCGCTGGTTTATCACTTTCGGAATCCGCTCCCAGCATTCGAAAAGTGCGATAGACGGTATTGGAATCATAGCTATCGCCCTTGAACGCGAGGGTGGATTCCAGCGGCGTACCTGCGCTGAAGTTCCATTGGGCCGAATGGTCCCCGTAATCTCGCAAATCCGACGCCGAAAATGTATTTAGGGCGGTGCTTATATCGCTGTTGAAGGCATAATTAAGAGGTATTTGCTCCCCCGCATTATTCGTCTGTGGCTGAATCGCACCTAAACCAAGCGTTTGTCCAGGCGGAAGCGCGATATAGGCATATCGGGCGACAAATTTATTGCCGGCGGAGGGTGGGTTTGCTGCTTGCGAAATTTCGCCGGCAGAATCATTGGTCACCATTCCAAAAAAATTGTCTGCGACTTGCCCGCCTGCCGGCAGGACGACGTTATCCTGTTGTGATTCACGCTGAGCCAACACACTGCTTTGCGGATTGGTAGTCGAAAGAGGCGGCGGAGCAGGCGCTCCTTGTTGCGCCATCTGAACCGTGTCCGGTGGCAGAAGAGATAAAAGAGCTTTGCCATCGCGAATTTCGGCATTGGCCAAAGCGTCTTTGCCGAATAACCGCCTGGCCTCGCGCACGCTCGCTTCCACCTTGGGCGCTTCCGATACTTTTCCGAGCACGTAGGTTTCTCCTGCTAAAGCGAGATTCTTTATGGAGACATTCTCGCTCGATCCGCGCCCGAGATAGGGTTTGATCTGCTCAAAGGTAGGCTCGGCGTCCGCCCGCGCGCCGGTTTCCAAGGCCCATTGCTGTTTTGCACCGTCAAGAAGCCGGAGATTATTGATGACGCTACTTTTTTGCGCTTTACTCTTCGCGCGACTCAGGGCCGGCAACAGCAGCGCCGCCAAAATCATTATCATTGCCGAAACTGCAGCAACCGGAACCAGCCAATCCATCACGCGCCTTGGCTTGGCGAACTCTTTCGGCGCTATCGTCTTGAACTGCGCCAGGAGTTTCTCGCGGCGGTTTGCGGACATTTTCAACGGCGCAGTTTGCGGAACGCTTTCGGCAACCGGACTGGCTGCGCTTTCGCGAACGAGTTCGATCGTTTGTTTCAACCGCTCATAAAGCGCCGCGAGTTCCGGGTCGCTCTCCATCGCCTTGCACAAGGCGACAGTTTCGTCCGGTGGCAATTCGCCCAGCAGGAAGGCGGTGAGTTTCGTTTCAAGTTGCTCGCGTTCGTTTTGAGGAAAATCGGGGTTCATGGAACCACTCCGTTCTTGGAAAGTTCTTCGGCCATGGTTTTCAGGGCGTGATGCAGGAGGTAACCGACGTGGCCCGTTGTCAGCCCGGTGCGCGTGCTGATTTCTTTGTACGACAAATTCTCAGTGAATTTCAGCCGCAACACCTCGCGGCTGCGCTCGTCGAGCACTTCCATCCCGAGCCGCACCAGCCCGATGCCTTCCAACCGCGCGATTTGTTCATCCGGCAGCGGCTGGGGGTCGACGGCATCAGCGCTCTCGTTCTCCCGGGCGGTTGGGTCCAGCGAAATGATTTTATTCGAGTCGCGGCGATGATTCAGCGCGAGGTTGTGCACGGTGCGATACAGCCAGCGGCGTGGCTCGCGGACCTGCTCCAATTGCGCGTGAAGTTTCATGAATGCTTCCTGCACGAGGTCCTCCGCGACGCCCAGGTCGCCCGCCAGCCGCAAGGCATAATTCAGCAGCGGCGATTCGAGGGCCGCAAACAGCTCCTCGATCGTTTCGGCTCTGGGCGGCTCGGTGTTAACCGGGTCTCGTTGCATTACAGCCATGCGAGCATCAACCGTTTTATGGTTCAACCGCCCCGGCGTCCTGGTCGTGTTAAAGACATCGTCACCATCTATGACACCCGTGGGCGTGGTTTCTTAGACGGAATATGAAGAAAGTTTGCCCCGAAGTCTTAACGCATCCGCTGTCGCCATGGCCATGGCGGACAAGAAGGCGCAAAGAAAACGGAAAAATATGCACATTCTCAACATTTTCAACGGTTTTGGCCTCTCTATTTATTCTCACCGGCTGTGGCCAAAAGTTGCGCAAGAAAAATGCCTGACGATTGGTTGTAGCAGCCGACGTGAGGAGGCTCGCGCAATTTCTGAAAAAAAGTCAGAGCCTCCTAACGTCGGCTGCTACAAATTCCGGAGATGCCGCTGGAGAAAGAAATCTTCTCCTTGGCGTCTTTATCGTTCCTTGGCCGTGGCACGCGCGAGGAGAACGCGCTGGCTCGGACGGTAGTTGGCCACAAACTCGCGATGGAATTCAGCAAAAGTTCCGGCCTCAATCGCAGTTCGGACATCCGCCATCAATTTCAAAAATAAATACGAGTTGTGGACGCTCAACATGCGGATGGAGAGAATCTCCTGCGCATTGTAGAGGTGCCGCAAATAGGCGCGAGTGAAACGCTGGCAGGCGAAGCATTCGCAGCCGTCTTCGAGCGGGCGGAAATTCATTTTGTTCTCGGCGTTTTTCAGGATGTAGGTCCCCTTGCGCGTGAAGACGGTGCCGTTGCGAGCGACGCGGGTGGGCAGCACGCAATCGAACATATCCACTCCGCGCGCAATCAATTCGACGAGTTGCGCGGGAGTGCCAAGGCCCATGGCATAGCGCGGCTTGTGTGCGGGGAGAAATGGTTCAGTCAATTCCACGGCCTTGAACATTTCCGGTTCCGGCTCGCCCACGCTCACGCCGCCGATGGCGTAGCCGTTGAAATCCAAAGGCACCAGCGCTTTCGCGCATTCCTCGCGGAGCGCGGGGTTGGAGCCGCCTTGCACGATGCCGAAAACAAGCTGACCGGGTGCGCGCGGCTGCTCGCGGCATTCGCCAGCCCAACGGATGGTGCGCTCGACGGCGAGCTTTTGCTCGCGCGCGGGAGCATCGTGCGGCGGGCATTCATCGAAAACCATGGCGATATCCGAACCCAGCGTGCGCTGAATTTCCATGGCTTCCTTGGGGCCAAGAAAAAGCGGTGAGCCGTCAATGTGCGAACGGAACTCAACGCCGTGCTCCTTGATCTTACGGATTTTGGCGAGGCTGAAAACCTGGAAGCCGCCGCTGTCGGTAAGAATCGGTTTTTCCCAATTCATGAAGCCATGCAACCCGCCCGCGGCGCGGATGATTTCCATGCCGGGCCGAAGATTGAGATGGTAAGTGTTGCCGAGAATAATTTGCGTATCCATCTCGAGCAACTCACGCGGGTCGAGGGCCTTGACGCTGGCTTGCGTGCCGACGGGCATGAAGATGGGGGTTTCGACAACGCCATGCACGGTGGTGAGGCGGCCCCGGCGCGCCTTCGTGTGCGGGTCAGTTTTCAAAAGCTCAAACATCGGAAAGAGATTTAACGCAAAGGCGCAAAGGAGCAAAGGAGCAAAGTTGGAGAAAGTGTTACCTATGTTCTGACTGCACCGAAATTAATTTGGAACTTGGAACTTGGAATTTTTCACCGTCTTGCCCACCTACCGAATCAGGCATCGCCGCGCGGGGCGGTGAACGTCTGTGGTTGCGGTTTATGGCTCCTCCGTTAACTTGCCGGAGTGAAGCTTTCGGTCAAAAGTGATTACGCCATGCGGGCGGTGCTGGGATTGGCCCGGCATTTTCCAAACGAATCCGCGTTGCGCGTTGAAGACCTCGCGACTGCGCAAAGCGTGCCGGCGAATTATCTCGTCCAAATCCTGATTGAACTGAAGGCAAAAGGCATTGCCAAAAGCGTGCGCGGAAAGGAAGGCGGTTATTTGCTGGCGCGGCCGCCGGCGCAGATTTCCCTCGGCGACGTCCTGCGGGCCGTTCATGGCGATGTGTTTGACACCCCGGCCTTGAGCGATACGAATTGCGCGCCGGAACTTCGCTCTGCCTGGCAGAGGCTGAAAACCGCCGTGGATGAAGCAGCGGACAAAATTACTTTTCAAAAACTTCTCGAGGAAGGTTCCGAGAAGGAAAAGATGTATTACATCTGACCGGCAAAATCATTGCGTCGATAGTCCAGGCGCCGCATCGGTGGAGGCGCGCTGTCCTTTTTCCGCCGGGCTCAGTTCAATCCAATCCACGTCTGCGACGCCGCTCTTCACGGTGCATTTTAAGCGGTTGCCGCCTTGCGCCACGGTCAGCGGGCCGACCGGGATTTCGCTCCAGCCCTTATCTGAAATCTTGACGGTCTTGGCCTCGCCGCCGACTGTGATTTCAAGGGTTGCGGGGCCGCTCGAAGCCCGGGCTTTGACTACGACCTCGCAGGTTTGCGGCGCATCGCTCGAAACGGTGTAACTCGTCCACTCGGTCGAATCCAGGCTGATGTATTGGCCGGAGTTCCATCGGCTCGTGCCGGTCGTGGCGACCGAGACAGGCTCGGACGTGCGATAGAATTTGGAATGTTGTTCCGGATTTTTCACGAAGTAAGATTTATTCAGGCCTTCCTCGCCGTAATTCTCGGCCTCAATCTTCGTCGGCACGCGGCGCATCATGGAATTGACGACATCCGGGAAATACGTGCAATTCTCCACGCGGATATTCTTAAGCAAATCATCAAACGCTTGTTGCGCGATTTCCGACGAGGGCTTGTCCCCGCCGCGCGAATAACCGGTCACAGCCTCCCAATGCACCGGCGTCTTGATCGAGTAAGGGGTATTGCGCGTGTCCATTTTCTTCCACGGCCAGAACGACCAGCCGATATTATTCGACTCGAAATACTGCGTCGTGGCCCAATAAATCGTAGCGTCCCGCTCACCGGTTTCGCCGACCCAAACGGGGGCATTGAAACGACTGCGGTAATCCAGGTATTGCTGGATGCTTTTCAGATTCGAGGGGTTGTCCCAGCAATAATAATGAAACTGATAAACCATGTTTTTATCGAATGGCTTGCTAAACACCGACCAGTCATTCGCCCAATCCGCGCCTTCGACGATAACCATGTGCCGGGAATCGACTTCGCGAATCGCCTTGGTAATCCGTTCGTAAAGCGGTTCCAATTGCGCCTTGTAAGCCTTGGCCGCGCCGGTGCGCGCGGGCAACGGTTCGTTCAACAAATCATAACCTGCCACTGCCGGCTCATCTTTGTAACGTTTGGCAATGGTCACCCAAAGATTGACGAGTTCGTCCTGATATTTTGAATCGGTAAAAAGCTCCGGGCGATCATTGGCGCTGTCATCGATATTTTGTCCGGTCTGCCCGCCCGCCGCCGCGTGCATGTCGATAATCACATAGACGCCGTTGGCTTTGCACCACTTGACGAGGTTGTCGAGCAACGCAAATCCTTCCTCGGAATAAACGACCGGGTTTCCGTCCTTGATAAACAAACGCGAATTCAGTGCCGGGCGTACGGAATTATATCCGAGTTCCGCGATGCGTTTGATGTCCGCTTCCGCGATGTAATTATTCCGAAACTCAGTCCAGAACCGTTTGGCGTTGTCCGGGCCGATCAAATCATTGACGAGTTTTTCGATTTTTCTGGGACGGTCGGCCTCATTCCCGAACTTCCACATATAGCCTTCCGGCAACATCCAATTACCCAACCCCACACCGCGGAGCATTATTTTATCGCCGCTTTCATTTACAATGTCCTGCCCGCTGGTGTGAAGAAAAGTTTGGGCTGCCTCGACCGAAAGCGGCCCGAGCCAAAACATTCCGATTACAAGAACCCAAGACCGGAATAAAACAGCCCTGGCCTTCCGCACAAATTTCTTTAGCGACAACGTTTTCAAAAGTACCCGTCAGAATGAGTTGTTTTGCCAAACACAACATCCCCCTTTGGAGGGGTGTTGGGTATTAAACCGTTAGAAATACCCTAAAAACAGGCGGTTTCCGCTCCCGGAAAGTATGTGACACATACTTGAGCCCTTGTCAGTGACTTCTCCTTTGTTAGCTTAATTTTATTTATATCGCCCTATGATAATTGACACTCCTGCACCCAAAAAAAACCGTGCGCTGAACGATCCCTTGAAACAGCAGGCCTTCACGCTTATCGAATTGCTGGTGGTTATTGCCATCATTGCGATTCTCGCCGCGATGCTCCTGCCCGCTTTGGCCTCGGCGAAAGAAAGAGCCTTAAAGGCAAAATGCGCAAACAACCTTCATGAGATCGGCGTGGCAATTCAAATGTACGTTTCCGACAACAGGGACAACCTGCCAACCGGTCCGGTCATGACGTCCCCAAGCTCCGCCAACGCGCTTTGGGATGTGCCGCGGCCCATGGCTGACGGGCTCTCAGGTGGTTCATCAAATATTTATCGTGGCATTTTCTATTGTCCGGCCAGTGTTCTTCTCACTTCCCAGAACCAGGATTTCTGGTGGTATTATACCGGCACCGGATCGAGCGACCATCGCGTGACCGGTTATCAGTGGATTATCAGTCGGGACGGAACCAAAGGCAAATACGCCTCCAATGGCACCACCCTTCTCCAGACCCTGGCCCCGCCCAAGGGTTATCTCGTCAAGATAACGCAGTCTTACACCAATTCCTTCGGGACCGCGGACACAGAAATGGTGACCGATGCCGTGATTTCTCTAGGACCATACGGCGGTGCAGCCACCAGCCCAAATGCACAAAACTTTCTCAGCATCCCCTCCACAAACCCTACCGAGTTGCCCGGCGGTTATCGCTCCAGCCACATGCATAAAAACGTTCCCGCCGGAGGAAACATCCTGTTCATGGATTGTCACGCCGAGTGGCGCAGGTTCCAGGAAATGCATTGTTGGGGACAATGGAGCAATAGCCGCAACAACTGGTTTTAGTCTCGTCGCAAAAATTAGCCCCTCGAAAGAGGGATGCCCCAATTCGGCGCCCCGGTAAGATAAAATTCAAATTGATTCGAACAGTTTGTTCGACCGGGCGGTACTTAAGACATCCCGCCAGGCCGGACGTGTAGGGGCAGGCGGTGCCATGGTAACACGTGGCACCGCTTTATTTTTGTTCCGCCGGAGGTGCCACCCAATTCAGCGAATCCGTAACGGTCACGGAATCTTTTTTGCCAATCGCTCGCACCGCGTTGGTCCCGGGCCGCAATTTGATCGGCCAGGTGAAGATACAATTTGTGCTGGCGCGCGTCCCCTGCAGGATTCCGTTCAAGGATAAATCAACGGAATCGCAATTCGCATACACCTTGGCCGTGAACGAATCCGCCAGGCGATTCGTGAAATGATGTCCGGTGATGTAAACCATCGGCTTCGTGGTCCAGTTGGCCTGGTACCAGTAGAACGCGTCTTTTCGGATTTGCCGGTCGTAAGTCACCAGACCCTTGTCATTGCGGCCCGGCGTATCGCCCTCATTCCGATCGTCCGCCGCGAAGTCGGCCAACGTCCAGACGAATTTGCACCAGATGTAAGGCCGGCGTTTCAATTCCTGCCAGTAAACCTCGTGGAATAAATTTTGATATTCTTCCGGATGAAATCTTCCCTTCGGCGGCGGCGCGGTGTACGGCTCCTCGTAATGCTGCGCCACGCTCGCGCCCGTGCCGAATTCACTCACCCCGATGCAACGATCCGGATAACGCGCATGCGTCCGATCCAGCGACGGACCGAAATCCGAAAGTTTGCCGCCGTACCAGCCCAGGTATTTGTTGAATGCTGAAATCCTGGTGTACCAATTGGCGGGCTGACTGTCGCTGCCCGCGATGGCGCACGTACTCGGGCGCGTCGAATCCAATTCCGCGGCCAGCGCCGCCAACTGGCTGACCAGATTCGTAGTCACCGGGCCTTTCTTGAGCATGATCTCGTTGTAAATTCCCCAGCAAATCACCGAAGGATGATTATAACGTTGATGAATCAGTTCCGTCAGTTGCTGCTTCGCATTGGCGTAAAAGCCGGGCGATTCGGTAATGGAATTGATCACTGGAATTTCCGTCCAGAGTACAATTCCGTCTTCATCCGCCAGATCATAGGTTCCTTCAGCGTGCTCGTAATGCGAGAGCCGGAGGGCCGTGGCGCCGATTTCCTGGAGCAACGCGAAATTCTTCTCCCGCTGCTCCTGGCCGACCGCCCAACCGCGATTGATTCCGTCCTGGTGAAAGGCCGTTCCGTGCAAATCATAGGGGTGACCGTTCAGAGAAAATCCTTTGTCTGGATCAAAATTAAACCAGCGAAAACCCACCGTCTGTCCCACCATATCCACCACTTCCGACCCTCGATCCACTTCCACAAAAACGCGGTACAGATACGGATCACGCACGCCATCCCATAAATGCGGATGGTCGATGATTGTGTTCATCACCACGTTCGAAGCCGTCGCAGCCGGTAAAGTCATCGCGCCGGCCAGCCTCGCAACCACTCCATTGTTCGCGTCCACCACCAATGCGTTGACAGCCACGCTAGCGGGCGATGGAGCAGCATTGGAAATCACCGCGGTGACTTCCAGCCGCGCGGAGTTGGAATTCACATCGGTCGTTTTGAGGTAAACCCCGGACGAACCGTAGTCCAGCGGGGAAATGTGCAAGTCATCCGTCACCAGCAAATGCACATCGCGATATAAACCTCCAAAAAATGTGAAATCAGCGGAAAGCGGTGGAATGTCGGGGTCGAATGCGTTGCTGACCTTGACGGCGAGGAGGTTGTCGCTGCCAACTTTAAGAAAAGGAGTCGCATCGAACACGAACGCCGCGAACCCGCCCCGATGTTCGCCCAGTCGAATGCCATTGACCCAAACTTCCGTGGCGCTGAACGCACCGTCGAATTTCAGGAACAAACGCCGACCCGCATAAGCGCCGTCCACCTTGAAATGTTTTCGATACCAGCCAGGGCCACGATAATAATTCACACCGCCGTCCTGACCATCGAGATTGTTCCAAGTGTGCGGCAGAGTCACGGATTCCCATTTTGCGTCATCGAAGCCGGGCTCCGTCGCGCCGGGCGCATCTTCGCGAATGAAACGCCAGCCTTCATCCAGATTGATATCGGCACGATGAGTTGCCGGAAGCACGTAGAGGGGTCCGGCGGCGACTGCCCCCTGCCCTGCGATAAGGCAGAAAAGCGCAACCGCCTTAAAAATTGGAATCGACGGCAGGAGTCTCCGGTTCTTTTCGAAAAATCGGACAGGATTGAAGTTCATGGGTGTATGCGAAAGAACCCACCTTACAAAACCGTTCGAACAAATGGCAAGTGATAGAGCGCCGGGACGCTGTCCTCATTTCATGTTACACACATTTATTGCCGCGCTCTTTTACGTGAGATACGTTCAGCCCCGGTATTGCAAAAATGAACCTCGGCCAGACAAAATCCGAACTGCGACAGCAAATTCGCACACGCCTCAAATCCATACCGGCCGAACAACAAGCCGCCGCTTCCGCCCGGGCCTGCGCACTTTTGGAACAACAGGCCGCCTGGAAACGCGCACAACTTGTTTTCTTTTTTGCTCCGTTGCCCGGGGAACTGGACATCTGGCCGCTGTTGCGCGACGGGCTGGCGGGTGGCAAAACGATCGCTTTGCCGCGTTTCGATGCGGCCACGCAGCGTTATATTGCCTGCCAGATTACGGATATCGCCAAAGACCTCAGCGCCGGCCAATTCGGCATTCGCGAACCGGGAGGTCATTGCATCGCCATTCCGCTGAACCGGCTGGACTTGATTCTAGTGCCGGGTGTAGCCTTTGATAGACACGGTCGCCGGCTTGGCCGGGGTAAAGGGTTTTATGACCAAATGCTGACGGTCGTGCGCGGCACGACTTGCGGCGTCGCGTTCGACGAACAAATCGTCGAAGCGGTGCCAGTCGAACCGCATGACGTACATCTGAATTGCATCCTGACGCCGACGCGCTGGATAGAGCCATAGCAGCGCGCGGTTCTGAAATGATGTCTTTGGCGAATATTTTAGAAGGCGCCGCTTTGTTTGCCGCCGGCGCGCTCATTTGCTTTGTCCTGCTTTGGTGGCGGGAACGCAATCTTCAAAAAGCGAGATCCCTCGAAACCCAGGCGCTGTTCGAAAAAGCCCGCAACGATGCGGAAATCATCCAGCGCGACGCCCGCGACGCTGCCAGTCAGGACGCCCTGAAACTCCGCGATCAGATTGAGCAATCCTTCGCCGACCGCCGCGCTGAACGTACCGAGTCCGAGCGCCGCCTGGCCGAACGCGAAGGTCTCATTAACTCCCAACTCCAGCAAATGATGGAGGCGGAAAAGTCGCTGAAAGAACAAAAGCACACGCTGGAAACACAAATGGCAGCGGCCGAGGCCGACAAGCGTGAACTGGCGGAGTTGAAAATCCAGACCCGCGAGCAATTGCAGAAGTTATCCGGCCTGACCGAGGTTGAAGCGCGCGAAAAGCTTCTGAAAATGGTCGAGCAGGAAGCGGCGACCGACGCCGGCAACCTGACCCGGCGCATTCTCGACGATGCCAAATCGCGCGCCGAGGAAAAAGCGCGGCAGATTATCAGCGTCGCCATTCAGCGTTATGCGAGCGAGCATACTTCGGAGACTTCCACCGCCACGCTGGCCCTGCCGAGCGAGGAAATCAAAGGCCGCATCATCGGCCGGGAAGGCCGGAACATTCGCGCCTTTGAAGCCGCAGCCGGCGTCACCATTCTCGTGGATGACACGCCCGGAGCGGTGGTTATTTCCGGGTTTGACCCGGTGCGGCGGCAGATTGCGCGCGAAGCCATGTCCCGCCTGATCCAGGACGGCCGTATTCATCCCACACGGATCGAGGAGGCGGTCGCCGAGGTGACGCGGGAAATGGAGGAGACAATCGTGCGATTGGGAGAGGACGCGGTGGCGAAAGCCGGGTTGCCGCCCATGCACCCGGAGATTGTGAAACTATTGGGGCGATTGCATTTCCGGCACAGTTACGCGCAAAATATCCTGGATCATTCGGTCGAGGTGGCGCATCTCATGGCCCTGATGGCGGCGGAATTGGGCGTGGACATTACTGCGGCGAAACGCGCCGGCCTATTGCACGACATTGGCAAAGCTGTGAATCACGAAATCGAGGGGCCGCATGCTGTGGTGGGAGCGGATTTGATCAAACGCTACGGCGAATCTGAAGCGGTCGTGAACGGCGTGGCCTCCCATCACAATGACGTGCCGCCGATCGGGCCACTGGGGATTTTGGTGAGCGCGGCGGACGCCATCAGCGCCTCGCGACCAGGCGCGCGCTCGGAAACCATGTCGACCTATTTGAAACGGGTCGAAGATCTGGAAAAAATAGCCTCGTCCCTGCCCGGAGTGGAAAAAGCGTTTGCCGTGCAAGCCGGGCGCGAATTGCGCGTGTTCGTGCAACCGGAAAAGGTCAACGATGAGGAAGCTTTCGTGCTGGCGCGCAACATCGCCTCAAAAATTCAAAACGAGTTGCAATACCCCGGGCAAATTAAAGTCACCGTTATTCGTGAAACCCGTTGCGTGGAAGTAGCGAAGTAAACCTGCCGATGAAGTCCGGCGAAGAAATCGAAAAATCAACGGTTCTGATTATACATCCCGCTCGGAATGCCGTTTTCCCATCCCATCGGCGCGTTCCAGGGGCGAACTGAGGCGTTGTCCGGCTCCGTGCTTGCACAACCAACTGCACCCAAAAGCAGCAGGGCAAACATCATTAATAACAAGTAACTGGAACCAAACCGTTTCATGACTGTGCCGGATATGCGGGAATGACTTGATCGCCTTCGAGAACTTCACCCAGTTTCCAACCGGGCATCACATTGGCAATGCAACGGTCCTTCTGGACGCTGGTGATGCGAACCTTTGCCACCAGCTTGCCGTCGCGATTGACCAGCAATTCGCCGCGTTCGACCGCGCCCTGGTCGTCACCGACATTGAGGACGACGAAATCCCACTTAGGATCCGCCACCAGGATTTTTCCGATGAGCGTGGCCGGCAGCGGCACTGGCCGGTCCGGATGTTCATAAATATCCAATCTCGCCTGGAGCCGCGTATTTTGCCGTTGCAGAATTCTCTTTTCGTCCTCGATGGCCTCCACCCGTTCCTGGAGCGCTTTCATGTCCTTGGCAACGCTCAGTGCCTGCTCGGGCGTAGTGAAAGCTGCATGATATTTATCCAACTCGATCTTCGCGTCGGTGAGGTCTTTTTCCGATTTGTTTAAATTATCCTGCAGCGAAGCAATCTGTTTCTTGAGGTCGTTCTGGGCAGCAACGGCGGTGGCGAGGTCTTTTTTCGTGGCGACCAGTTCTGTTTTGGTCTGGGCCAGCTCGTTAGTGGCCTTGCTCAAATCCGACCTCGTCTTGTTGAGCGTCAAAGTGGTCTGGTCCAGCTTGGTATGAAAGTCATTACGCTCCTGCCGGGTGGTCTCAATGATCTTTTTGACTTTAACAAAATTGAGTGTCCCAACAGCCAGTCCAGCGATGATGGCGACGATAAGACTGATGCGAATCAACATGGCTCGGTTCTAAGTGTGTTGCTCTAGGTTTTGTGAGACTAGACAGTTGCAGCCAGCCTGTCAACGCCCTTCGTGGGTGCATTGAATACGGAGGCGCAGCTCTGAAATTGCCTCGAGGCGAAATCCGGCGCAGCCGGATCGTTTAGGCCATGGGTTTGCGGGGGGAGACAAATTTTCACGGGAGGGAATGCCGCCATTGGCGCGGCTATTAGCAGTCTTTTTCCGCCCCATGCTCGACTTCGCATTTTCGCATGTTAATTTATTCAAGTGAGCAACCTTTTAATCGGCGTTCTCGGCGCGCTGGTCGCAACCAACCAGCCGGCCGCCCTCAGCAATCTCATCACCCAGACGACCGGAGTCTCCATTGCCGCCATCGACACCAACAATCCCGTGCAAACGGAGCTCCAAAAAATTGAGGACGACGATGATGCTGCGGCAGCGGAGGTGGACGGGTGGATTCGCCAGAACCAGGAATTTGCCGCCAAAGGCGCTGAGATTCCGGCGGGCGAGTTGAACCGACGCATTCGCGCGCGTTTCGAGCCTTCCCGCAAAGCTTACGAGGATTTTATTCAGCGTCATCCCAAATACGCGCAAGGCCGCGTCGCCTACGCAAGTTTTCTGCACGATATGGGGGACGAAGAAGGTGAAATGGGACAACTCGTGAAAGCCCGCGAGATTGATCCCACGATTCCCTCGATTTGGAACAACCTGGGAAATTATTATGGCGAACACGGTCCCATGACCAACGCCTTCATCTGCTACGAAAAAGCCATCCAGCTCGATCCCACCGAGCCGGTTTATTACCACAACTTCGGCACGACGGTTTTTTTATACCGAAAAGACGTGAAGGAGTTTTACCATATCAATGAGCAGCAGGTGTTTGATAAGGCATTGATGCTTTACAGCAATTCCACGAGGCTGGACCCCACGAATTTCGAATTGGCGAGCGACGTCGCCATGACCTATTACGGCATCAAGCCGCTGCGCACAAATGACGCCCTGACATCCTGGACGAACACGCTGGGCCTGGCGCACGACGAAATCGAACGCGAGGGTGTGTACCTGCATTTCGCGCGAATCCAGATAGGCGCCGGCAACTATACCGAAGCGCAGGCGCGTTTGGACAGCGTGACGAATTCAATGTATGACGACTTGAAAAAACGCCTGACGCGCAGTCTCCACGACCATCAACATCCGGAACAGGTCACGAACGACCCGCCGGCGGAGGCGCTTGCCGTGGAATCCAAGACCAATTCGCCGCCGCGCGAGCCTTGAGCTACGGAAACGGCTGCGCCCTTAAACTTTCCCCAGCGCCTGGTCCAGGTCCGCGGTCAAGTCTTCGACGTCTTCCAACCCCAGCGCGATTCGCACGAGGTTGTCGGAAATGCCCAGCGATTTCCGAAACTCCGCTGTGTAATCGAAAAAGGACATGACCGCCATTTGCGTCACGAGGCTCTCCGACCCTCCCAGGCTCGGTGTGATTAAAAACAATTCCAGCGCATCGATAAACCGGCAGGTCGCCTTGTTGTTTCCCTTGACCAGAAAACTGATCACACTCCCGCACCCGCGCATTTGTTTCTTTGCCACTTTGTAATCCGGGTGCGATTTCAGCCCGGGATACCAGACTTTTTCGACCTTCGGATGATTTTCCATGAACTGCGCGACGGCCAGACCGGCGCGATTGTGATGCTCCATGCGCAGCCCGAATGTTTTCAAGCCACGCTCAAGCAGGAAACAGGTGTGCGGTCCCGGCGTCGCGCCGACCATGCGCTCAAATTTGTTCAAGTCCTCCAACAGCGCATGCGCGCCGAGGGCCACACCCGCCACCAGGTCATTGTGGCCGCCCAAATATTTCGTTGCCGAATGCACCACGATGTCCACGCCCATTGCCAAGGGGCGGATGTTATAAGGCGTCGCCAGGGTCGGGTCCACGACCGTCAGAAGCTTGTGGCGCTTGGCCACTTTCACGATCGCGGCCAAATCCACGACGCGCAAAAACGGATTCGTCGGCAGCTCAGTGAAAATCAGGTTCGTGCTCGGTCGAATGGCCTGTTCGATCGCGTCGGCCTTCGGATCCACGAATGTGGATTCAATACCGAATTTGGTCAGCCAGTTGTTGGCGAAGTCGCGCGTCTGCCGGTAGCAATCGCTCGTGAAAATCACGTGCCCGCCCTTTTTCACATAAGTGAGCACCGTCAGGATCAACGCGCTCATCCCGCTCGAAAATGTAATCGCCCGCTCTGCGCCCTCAATGGCGGCCAGTTTGCGCTCCACCTCCTGTTGCGTGGGATTGAAATAGCGGCCGTACTCGTGCTCGCGGATGATGCGGCCCTGCGCCTTGGCCTTCATGAATTCCATCACTTCGTCGGTGGAGTCGAAACTGTAATTCGACGTCTGGACGATGGGTGTGGAAACCGCGTGATAGGCTTTGGCGATTTTGCCGGTCCCGTGGATGGCGACCGTGGCCGGCTTCCAGGCGCGGCGGGTAATTTTTTTAGACATCGAATCGCCCCTTTTCTGCGAGCGCCTTGTTCAGGGCGTCCTTCACCGCATCCAATCGCGCTGGCAATTCAATCGGTTGGTTGGCATAGCGACATGGAAAATCCATTTCGCGTTGATGGTATTTCACTTTCATTTCCACAAACTTCAATCCGTGAGCGGTCGAAATCACGACGACTTGCTCAGACTTATCAATCTTTCCGGCTTTCAAAAGCTTGATTAAAACCGCCAGCGCCACGCCGGTGTGCGGGTCGTTAAACATCCCAGTGCGATCGCCCAACGCCGCGGCGTCGGCCAACTCCTCCTCCGTCGCCTGCTCCACGACTCCGTTGAATTGCTTCAAAATTCGGATCGCTTTCTGGATGCTGACGGGATTGCCGATTTGGATCGCGCTCGCCAAAGTTTTTTGCGCCTGGATGGGTTCGAAGGTTTCGAAATTTTTCAAATATGAGCGATACAACGGATTCGCCCGCTCGGCTTGCGCCACGACAATCCGCGGCAGTTTCTTAATCAAACCCAGGTCTTTCATCATCAGCAAACCCTTGCCCAGCGCGGACACGTTGCCGAGATTGCCGCCCGGAATAATCATCACGTCCGGCACGTTCCAATCAAATTGCTGCACGATTTCCACGCCCACCGTTTTCTGGCCCTCGACCCGCAACGAATTCATCGAGTTCGCGAGGTACAGCGTTTCGTCCTTCGTGATTTCCTGAACAAGTTTCATGCAACCGTCGAAATCGGTATCGAGATAGAGCACGAGCGAGCCGTTGGAAACCGGCTGGATGAGTTGCGCCATGGAAATCTTGCCGCGTGGCAACAGCACAATCGATGGAATCCGCGCCGCCGCGCAATACGTGGCCAGCGCCGCCGAGGTGTCGCCCGTGGAAGCGCACGCGACCGCCTTGATCGGCGCGCCTTCGGAAATCATCTGCTTCACCTGCGAGACGAGCACGGTCATGCCAAGGTCCTTGAACGAGCCGCTATGGGTATTGCCGCAAAGCTTCACCCAAAGATTATCCACCCCGATGACTTTGCCGAATCGTTCCGCCCAAAAAAGGTTCGTTCCGCCTTCATAAAGCGAAACCACGTTGTCATCGCCAATTTCCGGCAGGATCCATTCCTTCTTGCCCCAGACACCGGAACCGACCGGCCATTCGTTGCTCTTATAGCGCTTCTCGAACAGAGCCCTCCACTCCGCGCCACTGCGTTCGGCAAGCGCCTTCATATCGTGCTGGACCTCCAGCAGTGAATTGCAGCGTTTGCATTGGTACACGACCGTGTTCAGCGGATAAGTCTCTCCGCACTCCGGGTTGATACATTGAAACCAGGCTCGATATCGCATCAAAAATTCTCCGGCGCGCCACGCGTTCCCGAAAATGGAACCGCTGCGCGCGCAATTCACGGGTTACATCATGGAGGGCTTCAAGACTGTTTTCAAGGACAGAGGGCGCTCGACTCATTGACCCAAAACATTCTTGAAAAAGATCAAGGTTGTACTCACATTGTATGCGTGAAAACATTGACCTATCCGCTGCGACTGGATAAATCCACTTATCAGCGGGTTGAACTTGAAGCCAAACGCCGCCACAAAAGCATGGCAGCGGTGTTCCGTGAAGTTATCGGGCTTGGTTTGCCCGCGCTGCCGCCCGTTCCCGAGGCAGGAATGGACGGTCTGATTGCCGAAACCTGGGAGAATCTCGGGCCAGCGCCGGAAATTGACTATGACAAACTTTAAGCGCGGCGACGTGGTCGTCGTTGACCTTGGCATGATGGCCAAAACACGGCCCTGCGTGGTCGTGTCAATCCCGAGAGCGGATGCACAACGTACCATGGCTATCGTCGTTCCAATGACAACGGAGATTCGTGGCGGCGAGTGCGAAGTGTCTTTTCCAAAACCCGCGTGGTTGAAACAGAATTGCGTGGTAAATGTGCTCGGCATCGCAGGAGTGGAGCACGTCAGGATAGAACGAAATATTGCGCGGTTTCCAGCCGACAAATTCCGCGAGATCGAAACAGCGTTGAAACGTGTGTTGGCGATCTAAAAATTTCCCTTCAGGGACCATGTCCCGGCGTTACTCGCTTGCGAAACTGCCGCTTCTTAAAAACCGTTCCACCGCCTCGGTTACACTCCCGCTCCACGCCATCCATGTATGAGAATGAGGGACCACCAAAAAATCCCGCATCCCGGCCAGACGCGTGCTGCTCACAGAAACCTTCCCATCGTCCGCGCCAGGAATCCACGCAGAGAACAGCGGATTCAATGAACGATCACCGGCAATAACTCCCAATTCGAAATCTGCGGCGCCCAGTTTTCGCGGCAAACTGGAATCGCTCATTCCCAATTCCTGACCCGCCGGGCCGGTGGCCAGCTGATAAAGGCAGTTATTTTTCAGCTTTTCCGCCAGTTCACTCCCCTGATTTGGCGGCGCCAGCATCACCACGCGGCCCAAATTTTCAATCCGATGCTCCGATAAATATTGCCGCAAAACAATGCCGCCCAGTGAATATGTTACGAAATGAATTTTAACGGTCTTGTCCGTCGTTCGCTCCCGCAGAATTTCTCCCAACCAGCGGTCCGCCGCGTCCTCAGTCGAAACACGCGTGGAAGGATAACCCGCGTTGATGACCCGATAATTCTCCCGCCGAAGAGCCCATTCGAGCCTCTTCATCGAAAGCGGCGTCCGCCCCAAACCGTGCAGCAATACAACATAATCTCCAGTTCGCGGCGCGGCAGCAACAGCGTTAAGGCCAACACACGCCAGGATAATCGCCAATGAATTCACAGCGACTAACAGTAACGGCCGTCGCTTCGAATTCTGAATCGAAAAAAATGCACGCATCATTATTTGAAACGATGGCGCTCTTGGATTCTGGAGCTTGGGTTTTGGAACTTTGCGCGAAGCGCTATCTCCTCCCCAACCGCTCCAGCAACTTTCCGTGAATCCCGCCGAATCCACCGTTGCTGAAAACGCAGACGATATCGCCGCCCTGGATATTTTTTGAGACGTGGTTCACGATCGCGTCCACATCCGGCAAATACGCGGCATTTTTGCCGGATGTCTTCAAGTCCTGCATCAACTTTTCCGGATTGAGCCGTTCGGCGGCGGCCAATTGCTCCAATCGCGCCACTTCGGCTACCACCACCGCATCCGCGTCGGCGAAGGCTGAAGCTAATTCGTCTTGAAAAACATTTCGCCGCGTTGTGTTACTGCGCGGCTCGAAAATCGCCCAGAGTTGCTGTTGCGGATATTTAATCCGCAGGGCGCGCAGGGTTTCCCGAATGGCCGTCGGGTGATGTCCAAAATCGTCAATCACCGTCACCCCGCCCGCGATGCCGCGTATTTCCATGCGGCGCTTGATGCCTTTGAAGGTATCGAACGCGGCTTGAATCTGTTTATTGGAAAGCCCGCAATGCTTCGCGCAGGCAATCACCGCCAGGGCATTGCGCACGTTCAATTCGCCGACGAGGTTCAGGTGGAATTTGAAGCTGGGAATTTCAAACTCGGTCGCGGTGGGGCCGTAACGGATATTGAATGCATGGACCGCGTAATCGCCGCCGAGGCCGAATTTCTTCACCGGACAATGCGTGACGTTCAGCAGCGGTGTGAGGTTTGTGTCGTCGCCGTTGCCCAGCAGTAATCCATTGCGCGGCACCAACCGAATGAGATGTGAGAAGGATTTCTGAATCGCTTCGAGGTTCTCAAAAATATCCGCGTGATCGAATTCGAGATTGTTGATAACTGCAATCTCCGGCAGGTAATGAATAAACTTGCTGCGCTTGTCAAAAAACGCAGTGTCATATTCATCGCCCTCGATGATGAACCAGTCACTGTCTGTGAACCGCGCGCCTTGCGACAGATTGTTCGGGATGCCACCGATGAGATAACTTGGGTTCAGACCGTTGTGTTCGAACACCCACGTGAGCAGCGAAGTGGTCGTCGTCTTCCCATGCGTCCCGGCAACCACAATGGAGCGTTTGCCGCGAATAAAAAATTCCTTGAGCAACTCAGGCAACGAACAATATCGCAGCTTATGGTCGAGCACATATTCCGCCTCCGGGTTCCCGCGCGAAATGGCATTGCCAATCACCACCAGGTCCGGCTTGTGCGCCAGGTTCCGCTCCGTATAGCCGTTCGCAACCTCGATTTGGCGGCTGGCGAGGAACGTGGACATCGGTGGATAGACGTTCTGGTCCGAACCGGTGACCACGAAACCCTTTTCCTTCATCGCCGCCGCCGCACTCGCCATGGCTGTGCCGCAGATGCCCGTGAAATGAACCGATTTGATTTCTGAAAACATTGCCTTGAATTAAACCATGAAGTCGCCGCCGCAAAAAGTTTTTTGAAATTGATATCGGATTGGTATTCCCGGGACAAAAAAAGGGAGCCGCTATCGGCTCCCTGGAAATAACAGGAAGAATTTAAGTGCTAAGCGAGCTTCTTCTTGGCGTCGTCCGGCACTTCGACTTTGGTCGCGCCGACATCTTTGATTTCAGTGGTCGTGGTACGATCCACATCCCGATCATTGCCATTGAAACTCACCTTACCCGTCACCTTGTATTCATATTTCGTGAGGACGCCGTCTTGAATCCAAAACTTTACGGATCCTTTGGCGTCGCTGACAGTGGCGTTACCGCCGCGACGGAATTGCAGCAGGGCTTTGGCGCCTTCTTCAGTGAGATCGCCGGAATACGCATCTCCATCCTTCTTCAACTCCTTCGTTTGGCTCGCTATTTCAGCAGCCTGCGCCGCGGGAGCTTTAAAATTGCGAACCATGGCGCCGAGGAAACGTCCGGCTCCCTGGTCGTCCAATTCCGAAGGCGACTGCCACCCGCCATCTTCGGTATGCACCGCCGATTTCCCACCTTGCAGCACGATTTCGCTCGTGTTATCGCCGAACGTCATTTTTACCCGCGTAGCTCCGTCCTTCTCGGTTTTGCCTTCCGTCGGCCCGGGATGATACTGACTGTCGGGAGGAACGGCCACGGTCGTTTTCCAACTGTAATTCGCCTTTTCACCCAGCGCTTTGGCTGCGCTGGACACGTCGTCTTTGGGACTGGATTCCGCCGCGACGAGCGAAGCCGCCGTCAAGGCTACGATGCTGAACAGGATGCTTGTTTTCATGATGACTTCTCAGGTTTGTTTGGTATTGGTCGAAGTGGGTTCCGGACTAAAGCCCAAAATCCCCGTAACCGCAAGTAAGAATGCACTCTGCCCAAGGCTGAGGGGCCATCTGAATAACGCTTCTTGTTTGTAATTCCGCCTTCAGGCAGTTCGGCGGATTTCCCACGCCCGACCGCGTAAACGCGGAACTACAAACCCCGACCCGGCTATATCGTCTAAATGAACACCAAGGCTAACGTATCAAAACAGTCTACCCTTTCAGCTTCCGCTCCAAAATCTCGCCCGCCACCGCCGGGTTCGCCTTGCCCTTGCTCAACTTCATCACCTGCCCCTTTAGAAAATTCAAGGCCGCGCCCTTCCCCGCCTTAAAATCGGCGGCCGGTCCCGGATTCGCCGCAATCACTTCATCGCAAAGTTTCTCAATCGCACCCGTGTCGCTCACCTGCGCCAGGCCTTTTTCCTGAACAATTGCGCCCGGTGTTTTTCCAGTCTCGAACATTTCCGCGAACACCTGTTGCGCCGCTGAGCTGCTGATGGTTTTCGCCTCCACCAACGCCGTCAATTCCACCAACGCTTCCGGCGTAAATTTCAGGTCGGTCAGCGTCAGCAAGTTCATGTCTCCACGCTCCAATCCGAGTGAGGCCTGCTCCGCCGCGAGCTTTTCGTTTGTCTCCGCAAACTTCGCGCGCAGATTGTTGATCACCCAATTCGCCACCGCCTTCGGGTTCTTCGATTGTTTTGCGACACCTTCGAAATAATTTCCCAGCGGCACGTCCCATACGAACGTTTGCGCATCACCAGCCGGCAATTGGTAATCGCTCATGAACCGGCGCTTGCGCGCCAGCGGCAATTCCACCACCCGCGCCGACACTTCCTCAAGCCACTTTTCGGTCGGCTCGAACGGCATCAGGTCCGGCTCGGGAAAATACCGATAATCATGCGCATGCTCCTTCGTCCGCATCTCATCGGTGATGCCCGCATCGTCATCCCAGCGCCGCGTGGATTGAATCAGCTTGCCGCCCTTGTTGAGCACGTCGATCTGCCGGGCAATTTCATATTCCGCCGCGCGCCGCACGCCGCTGAAGCTGTTCATGTTTTTGATTTCAATCTTCGCCCCGAGTTCCGTCTGCCCTTTCGGCCGTACGCTCACGTTCACGTCGCAACGCACCATCCCCTTCTCCATGTCCGCGTCGCTCACGCCGCCGTAAATCAAAATATCCTTGAGGGCATTGAGATAGTCGTAAGCCATGTCCGCACTCGTGATGTCCGGTTCGGAAACAATTTCCAGCAGCGGCACGCCCGCGCGGTTGAAATCCACACCGCTGTTGCGGTCAAAATGAATGTTTTTGCCGACGTCCTCCTCGAGATGCGCGCGCGTGATGCGCACCCGCGAAATGCCGCCATTGAATTCAAATTCCACGTAGCCGTTCGCCGTGGAGGGTTTGTCGTATTGCGTGACCTGGTAATTCTTGGACGCGTCCGGATAAAAATAATTCTTCCGATCAAACTTGGCGTAACGCGAAATCGTGCAGTTCAACAAATACCCGGTGAGGGCCGTAAGGCGCATCGCCTCCTCATTGGCGACCGGCAGCACGCCCGGCATGCCGAGGCAAATCGGGCAGACGTTCGTGTTCGGCGGCGCGCCGAACGCGTTGGCGCAACCGCACCACATCTTCGATTTCGTTTTAAGCTGGACGTGCGTTTCCAGTCCAATGACCGCTTCGTATTCCATAAGGCGCTAAAAGTTTAACCGAGGGTCGGCCTTTCCTTATGCCAATTCGTGCTTTGCTCATAGGTGTGGGCGATTTTCAAAATGGTCTCTTCACCAAACGGTTTGCCCAGCAATTGCAATCCAATCGGGAGCTTGGGCGATTTCGTGAAGCCACATGGCAGGCTCAGACCGCAAATTCCAGCGAGATTGCATGAGATGGTGAAAATGTCCGATAGATACATCTGCAACGGATCGTCGGATTTTTCGCCGATCTTGAAGGCCGCAGTCGGCGTCGTGGGCGTAACGATGGCATCCACTTTTTCGAAGGCCTTTAAAAAGTCGTTGCGGATAAGCGTGCGGACTTTTTGCGCGCGGAGATAATACGCATCGTAATAACCGCTGCTCAGGACGTAGGTGCCGAGAATGATTCGCCGCTTCACTTCCGCGCCAAATCCCGCGCCGCGCGTCTTGCCATACATCTCGATCGGGTCCTTGCCCTCCACTCGCGCGCAATAACGCACGCCGTCGAATCGCGCGAGGTTCGCGGAAGCTTCCGCCGTGGCGATGATATAATAAGTCGCCACCGCATAATCGGTGTGCGGCAACGAGACTTCAACGATTTCCGCGCCGAGTTTCTCCAACTGCTTCACTGCTGTGTCCACCGCCTGCTTAATTTCCGGGTCCAGGCCGCCAATCATGTATTCCTTCGGCAAGCCCAGCTTCAGACCTTTGACGCCGCCCTCGAGCTTCGCCGCGTAATGCGGCACCGGCTGCGGCATGCTCGTCGAATCGCAATGATCGATGCCACTCATCGCTTCCAACAGCACGGCCGCGTCGCGCACGTTCTTGGTGAATGGCCCAATCTGGTCGAGCGACGACGCGAACGCGACCAACCCGTACCGCGAAATCCGTCCGTAACTCGGTTTCATGCCGACGACCCCGCACAGCGCTGCCGGCTGGCGAATCGACCCGCCTGTGTCCGTGCCGAGCGTGGCAATGCATTCATCAGCCGCCACCGCGGCCGCCGAACCACCCGAAGAGCCGCCCGGAATGCGAGCCGTGTCCCAGGGATTGCGCGTGACGCCAAACGCGGAATTTTCCGTGGAGCTGCCCATCGCGAACTCGTCCATGTTTAACCGCCCAAAAATGATTGCGCCTGCGGCCTTCAGTTTTTGAATCGCCGTCGCATCGTAAGGCGAAACGAACTTGCCGAGAATTTTCGAACCGCAATTCAGCGGCTGGCCCTTCACCGCCAGCACATCCTTCACCGCGATCGGCACGCCCAACAAGGGCAGGCCCGCGCCACCGCCATTCGCCAGCACTTTATCCGCGGCGGCAGCCTGAGCGAGCGCGTCGGCGGCATCATAGCTGATGAACGCGTGGATTTGTTTGTCGATGGCATTGATGCGGTCGAGACATGCCTGCATGGCTTCGCGCGAGGAAACTTCGCGCTTCGCCAATTTGACGGTAAGGTCTGATATGGTTGACTGATTCAGCATTGGAAATTCAATTCCGGCACGGTGCAACATTCACGCGGTTCGACACACATTTGCCACCACGCGCAACTGCGAACCTCGGCTTCTGCCGGGATGCACGCTGGGATATTTGTATCGAAAGCTGCCGGGGTCAAGGGTCAGTTCTCGGTTTGGTTCGGATCAAGTTTGATGGCCATTTCACTAGCGGGCTTGAGGCCCGGACCCTGAGCGTTATTTTCTGAGGAGGCCACGGACTCCCGCTCTCCCGGCCAATGTTCCAGCAGCATATTGTTCAAGTAATAGGCTACGGGGGCGTAAACAAATGCTGCGACCACATCGACAAAATAATGGTAGCGAAGGTAAATGGTGGCAAAACACATACAAGCCACATAAATCACGGCGGGAATAAAAAGCCGGCGACAATATTTGTACATATACATCGTCAGCAACAGCGGGATGCCCACGTGGAGCGAGGGAAAGCAATCATAACTGACGCGTCCAACGGCAATGATATAATCAACTCCTTTGCTAAGGGCCTGGCCCTGGAGGTCGCGGGTGTATAGGTCGGCAAAGGTGGTGCCGGGGCCGACCGCGGGGACAAAAAGGTAGCTGGTGACGCCCATTAGAATCAGCGTGAGATACCCCATCATAATGCAGCGGAACGTCTTCAACTCCTTGCGGAGATAGAAATACAAACCGACTCCGGGCAGGAATATCACGTGGGAGAAATAAACCAGGTTCAAGAAATCGGTGAGCCAGGGATTTATCCACCCTTGGAGAAGGATTGACGGCTGGTTTCCAAAAATCGAGGCGTCGATTTTTGACAAGGTCGCATCCGCCGTGTGCGGGCTTGCCCGCAGAATCAAGTTGCTGTAGAGCGCGTAGTAGCAGGTGCTCAAAAGGAAAAACGGGAACCAATCCCGGAAAATTCTCACGAGCGGACGAAAGAACCGTACCAGGTACTTGGTCGGATCCAGCTCTTCCTCAGATTCATCTCCGGAAGATGCGATCATCCCGAGGAGATATTTCACCCCGAGAATAGCCACCGGAAGCAGGATGAAAATGAAGTCGTGCAATCCAAAACTGAAAGTATGAAAGAGACGCGTAAACGAAAAAAAGGCGAGCAGCGCGAGAGAGGCGAGGACAGCCAGCACATTCTCCGGCCGGGAGCGGAGCACAAAAGAAATGAACCCCTTCATAGTCAGTTTTGAATTCGTGTCCGCAACGTTTCGAATCGGGGCTTGAGCAGCGCGGAGCAATCAGCGGTATTAAATTTATCGATCAACGCCCGGGCGTCATTCGTGCGCCCTTCCGCCAGATCAAGCCGCGCCACGATATAAGCATGGTCGGCTTCGCTGACGGCGACCGACGCGAAGGGTTTCATCAACCCCGCCGCTTCCGCCGTGCCATTGGTCTCGAGCGTGATGACGCACAACATTTTGGTGACGTTCCATTGGTATTGCGTATCGCGGGAAGACGATTCCAGCAACGGAACGGCAGCCTCCCATTTTCCAGAGACGAAATAGTAAAGACCTTCGTGATATTCCTCAAACGGGGGCATGGACCCTTTGCGTATCCGCTTCGCCTCGTCCAGCATTTGTCGGCCTTCCTCCGGATGATTCAACAGCATGGCGCACACGCCTTCCTTGCCCAGCGCGTCGGCGGTTCTCCAATAGCGAGACGATGTTTGAAACAGGGCCAGCGCGGAATCCAGATTCCCCGCCTCAAAGGCTTCCATCCCGTAATATGAATTCAGCCGCGCCATGCTGTGCCGAAAAGAAGCATAACCGATGCCGCCAGCCAGTACGGTAGCCACTACCGCAAAAACATACGCCTTCGGTTTTTTCGCCGGGGACACTCTGCGGGCGTTTTTCCAGAAGCGAATGGCGAGAATCAAAAACAGCAACAGAACGAAATACTTGCCTCCCTCGATCAGGACAGACTTAATCAACTGCGCGTAGTCGGAAATGTCAGGCATAAAAGCTCGGGATTACTCCACGATCTTCGGCACGATGAACAATCCGTTGGCCTTGGCGGGCGCGTTACTCAATGCATCTTCATTCGACATGGAAGGACGCGTTTCATCCGGGCGCGTCACGTTCACCAGCGGAAACGCGTGGGCGGTGGGCTCCACTCCGCTGACGTCGGCCTGGTTCAGTTTCTCGATGTAGCCAAGGATGTTTCCCAATTGCGCACCGAGCTTTTGCTCCTCTTCCGGTGAAAGCGCAATGCGCGCGAGATGCGCGACGTATTTGACATCAATTTCTGCGGCAGCCATGGGGACAGGCTAAAGTCCAATGTCCCAAGTTCAAAGTCCAAAGTTGGACCGCAACAGACGAGAATCTACTCCTCGTCGAACTTCCGCTTGATAAGGTTTTCGAGTTCCACGAGGGCCTTGGAAGCATCCGCGCCGATCGCATGAATGGTCAATTTGCTGCCGGGACCGGCTGCGAGCATCATCAGGCCCATGATGCTCTTGCCGTTTATCTTATCCCCGTCCTTCTCCACAAAAATATCGCACGCAAAACGGTTGGCCGTTTTGACAAATAAAGCCGCCGGCCGGGCATGTATGCCCAGCTTGTTTAGGACGAGAAATTCTTTCGTCATCAGATTATCGTCATCCGCCAATTTTTTAGCGCTCATCGCCTCTGAATTATAGATAACCGACCCTGTGTGGCTTGGCCAATGAATTCTGGCTTAACTGGGAATCTTAGCGTTTATCCTCGAAATGGGAAATGGGAGCGGATTGCGGCCCCCTGTGAACACAGACGTCCTGCCCATGTGCATCAAAACGCACAGGTGAGACCCAGTACCATCAGGACTTAAAGCTTCTGTGTCGCCGCCATTTTGGCAATCAAGCGGTCGTTTAATTCTTTGGCGGGATTATACCCCGACATTTTCAACTTCGTTTGATAGGCGGCAACCTCGATGAGCCGGGCCAAATCCCGCCCGGGCCGCACCGGGATCGTGATGTGCGCCACATCCACGCCGAGGATCTTGACGTATTCCTGCTCCATGCCCACGCGGTCCACGTCCTTGACCTCGTTCCAGACCTTTAAAGTAATCACCAGGTCCACGCGCTTCTCGCTGCGAATGCTTTTCACGCCGAACATCGCCGCGACGTTGATGATGCCGATGCCGCGCACTTCCATGTGATTGCGGGTCAACTCCGCGCTGGTGCCGATGACTTCGCGGCCATCCACGAGCGTCACCTTGGTGATATCATCCGCCACCAGGCTGTAACCGCGCTCGATCAACGCCAGGACGCTCTCGCTTTTGCCGATGCCACTCTCGCCGCGGATGATGACCCCCACGCCGAGGATGTCCACCATGCTGCCCATTTCCGTTCCCCGCAGCGCGAACATCATTTCCAATGCAAGCGTGGCGAGGTTGATGAATTTCATCGTCACCAGCGGGCATTGAAAAATCGGCACGTCTACCTTTTCGGCGTGCTTAAGAAATAATTTATCGGCCTTTAAATTCCGGCTAAACACCACGCAAGGAATCTTGAATGAGAAAAAACTTTCATAGCGCTCCGCGCGTTCGGTTGGCGGCAGCGCCTTAAGAAAATACGCCTCCGCGTTGCCGATGACCTGCACCCGTTTGTTCGCGAAATAACGCGTGAAGCCGGACATTACAAGGCCCGGCCGGTTCACCGTGGGCTCGCGAATGACGCGTTTCAAACCATTCGCGCCCGCCATCAGCTTCAGCCCCAGCGCCTCGGCCTGGTCGGTGTAGAACCGCTCCACAGTGACTGTATCGCGTTGCATTTGTTTTTGTGGGTTAAACTGGTTAAATAAGTTGAATTGGTTAAATGAGTCAACGTCTTCTGCACCGACTTGCCGATTCGTTTAACCATTTAACGTATTTAACTCATTTAACCAACTCACATATTAAATTCCGGCCCCAAATAAATTTCGCGCGCTTTCGGGTCGTTGCTCATTTCGGGGCCGCCGCCCTCGTAAACCACTTCGCCTTTGTGAATCAAGTACGCGCGGTCCACCAGCTTTAACGTCTCACGCACATTGTGGTCGGTAATCAGGATGCCCAGGCCGCGTTCCTTCAATCGCCGGATGATTTTTTGCACTTCATAAACAGCAATCGGATCGATGCCGCTGAATGGTTCATCCAGCAATAACAATTTCGGGCTGGTGACCAGGGCGCGGGTGATTTCCAAACGCCGTTTTTCACCGCCGCTTAAAGTGTAGGCTTTGCTTTTGGCCAGGCGCGCCAGGTCGAGTTCATCCAGCAAATACTTCAGCCGCACCGCGCGTTCCTGCGAATTGACTTTGCACGTCTCCAGAATCGCCAGGATGTTCTGCTCGACGGTCAGCTTGCGGAAAATGGACGGTTCCTGTGTCAGATAACCGATTCCCAACCGCGCGCGTTTATGCATCGGCAGCCGGGTGATGTTGTGCTCCTCAAATTGCACCGTGCCTTGATCGGGTTTCACGATTCCGACCACCATATTGAAGGTCGTGGTCTTGCCCGCGCCATTCGGCCCGAGCAAGCCGACAATCTGCCCGGCGGAAACACCGACCGAAACGCCATCCACCACCCGGCGCTGGCTGTAGGCTTTTACCAGCTTGTCGGTGGAGAGCAACAAGCCATTGGCCCCGGTCGTGGTTGAAAGAGTTTCAGGCTGGCTCATTTGGAGGTTGTGCCCGTTTTCGGGGCCTCAAACATGCTGGATGCATTGGTTTTGGCCGGGTAGAGCTCCTGATTCAAATAGTTTGTGGTGGTGATGACATCCTTGATGCGGTCCCAGACAATCGGATCGGCGTGGACCGTGGTTTGCCTGTTGGTCACCACGGGATTTCCGGTCAGCACGACAAAGGCATTGGTTTCCCAATGCTCCACAGGCGGCTCGGCGGTATTCGTGAGAGTGTAAGTATAAACCGCCTTGTCGGCAGTGGCGTGGTTCGGCCCCTGGTCATCCGTCCAATCAATCACCACGTTCGTCTCCGCCGTGGCCCGATTGAATTTCCCCGCGTCCACCTTCGGCGCCTCCACCGTCAGCAATTGGCAGGTCAGTTTCATTTGCGGATTGTCCACGCGCACGTCACCACGATAAATGAATACGTTGGACCTCAGGAAAAACTGGCCGCCGTCGGATTGAATCGTCGTCGGGCCATTGGTGGCCGTGCCTACGAGCGCCGGTGACTGGGTCGGCGCGGCAGATTGGGAATTCGTCTGCGCCGCGAGGGCGAAAACGGCTCCCAACATCGCGCATAAAACAAAAAGGACTCTCATGGTGTAAATGAATTGGTCATTTGACCGGTAACCGTCGTGACCTGCTGGTTCGAGATCAGCAGTTCGGAATTGGTTTGCTTCCAAAAAAATCCCACGCCCTGGACCATCACATTCGAGGTTTGCATCTGGAACGGCCCGGCAGAACTGACCGTTTGCCCGCGCGAATCAAAAATGCACTGCGGCGCTTTTACGGTCATTTCCTTCACTCCATCTTCGCGAAAGGTCTGCAGCTTCGCGTTCTGAATAATGATGACGCCATTTGCCCCCGGATCGGCTTGCGCGCCTTCGAGGAACGACTTCATTTGCAGCTCGTGAGGGGCCTCAAAATACTGGAGGGGCGCCTGGAAGCCTTTCACGGTGCTGCTCGGCGGCTTTTGGTCCGCAGCCACTGCCAGGCCGACCAGGAAACAAAACAGCGCGAACAACGAACCCATAAATCGTAGCGTCCGACGTAAGGAGGCTCCGACTTTTCCCGAAGAAATAGTATGAGCCTCCTTACGTCGGTTGCTGCGAGAGAGCGCCTGCGTGCCGAACGCGTCTGACGCAACGTCAGGCAGAATATTTTCGCTCTCTTTATTTTTTGCGCTATCAATTCGCATACTCGGACACGACCAGCTTCCATTTGTTCTGCGCTTTTAAAATCATCTCGACAATTTCTCGAATCGCGCCGTTTCCGCCGGGTGCCTTGGTCACATAATCGGCCGCAGCCTTGGCCTCGGCCACGCCATCGCCCACCGCGACCGCCAGCCCCACTTTATCCAGCACGCCGATATCCACCACGTCATCCCCCACATAGCAAACATCCGCCCACTTCATTCCAGTTTGACGCAGAATCGCCTCCACACCCTCAATCTTTCCGCCGTTATGTTGCACGACAAAATCAATCTTCAGATCATCCGCGCGCTGCTGCGTGGCGACCGAGGGCCGGCGGGAAACCCATCCCACCTTGATACCGTGGCGTTGCAGGAATTTCAGCCCCAATCCGTCGCGAATGTTAAACCGCTTCGTTTCCACGCCGCCGCCCATGTAAATGGCGCCATCGGTCATCACACCGTCCACGTCGCACAGGAACAGTTTGACGGCCTTTAGCTTCTTGAGGAGTGCCGGGCGTTTTGGAGCCATGGTTTTCAACGAGGATGAAGGATCGAGGATAGAAGATGAAAAAAACGCGGACGCCTCGGCGCCATCTTCAATTTTCCATCTTCCATCCTCATAAAATTAGTCAGTGAGTCACGCGCCAGATTTTTAAAAGCCCGGCCAGCAAACCGGACATCTCCGACAGCGGAATCATATTTGGCCCATCACTCAATGCACGATCGGGATGCGGATGCGTCTCAATGAAAACGCCGTTTGCCCCGGCAGCCACGGCGCATCGCGCGAGGACAGGTGCGAATTCCCGTTGTCCGGATGATTTGTCGCCGCCGCCACCGGGCAATTGCACGGAATGCGTCGCGTCAAAAATCACCGGGAAACCAAACGTGCGCATGATGGGAATCGAGCGCATGTCCGTCACCAGATTGTTGTAGCCGAACGTCGTGCCACGCTCGGTCACCAGCAGCTTCTTCGCCCCCGCGCCGCGCGCTTTATCCACCACCTGTCCCATTTCCTTAGGAGAGAGGAACTGGCCTTTTTTCAAATTCACAATTTTTTCGGTGCGCACTGCGGCATCGATCAAATCGGTTTGCCGGCAAAGAAACGCGGGTATCTGCAGGACATCCGCCACTTCAGCCGCCGCGGCCACTTGCGTTTCGGTATGGACGTCGGTCAATACCGGCACTCCGATTTCCTTCCGGACTTTCGCGAGCGTTTGCAAACCGGCTTCGACGCCCGGGCCGCGAAAGGATTTTCCACTGGTGCGATTGGCCTTGTCATAGCTCGCTTTGAACACATAGAAAATGCCCAGCTTATCGCACGTTTTTTTCAGCGATTCGCCGACCTGCAAGCACAGCTTCTCGCTTTCAATGACGCACGGGCCTGCAATCAGGCTGAATCGGGCCGGCGAACTGAGGGATTTCCAAATGCCAGAATCATTAAGCACGGCCAGTTTTTAGCAGTCGCGGACGCGAAAGTAAATGCGCGTGATGCGCTCCGTGCCATGGGGTTTGTTGCCACGCAGCTTTTTTTCCCTTTCCCGCGTAACTTACGGGATTACAAGGAAACGCTATGGAAATCAAAGGTTTTATCCCTGCGGCTGAGGCGGTCTGAGGAACAGTTTTCCTCGCCTCGTGGAATGGATTTTTGCCAAGTTGACCGGGATGAAGCGCATTTCGAAAATTATCCGCCGGAGAAAATGGCTGCTGGCCGTGTTGCTGGCCCTGGTTGTCGCGGCGGTTTCCGGCTGCCAGACCATCGGGTTTTATGCGCAGGCCGCCAAGGGCCAATACCAAATTTTCGCACATCAAAAACACATCGATAAACTCATCGCCGATCCGCAAACTCCCGCCGCGCTCCGGGAAAAACTGAAGCTCATCGAGCAGCTTCGTGTATTTGCCGACAGCCAGCTCAAACTGCCCGTGGATGGGGATTATATCAAATACGTGGATGTCCACCGTCCCTACGTCGTCTGGAACGTGCAGGCCACGCCGCAATTCTCCCTGCAACCGCGCACCTGGTGGTATCCGCTCGTGGGCAGCCTCGAATACCGCGGTTATTTTTCCAAGCGCGACGCGACCAATTACGCAGCGCGCATTGCCCGGAAAGGCGATGACGTTTACGTGGACGGCGTCGAGGCCTATTCCACCCTGGGCTGGTTCAAGGATCCCGTTCTCAATACCTTCATCGACCTCAGCGAACCGGAACTGGCCGAAGTCATCTTTCACGAACTCGGACACCGCCGCGTTTTTGCGCGCGGCGACACTGACTTCAACGAAGCCTATGCGACCACTGTCGGCCAGGAAGGCGCCCGCCGCTGGCTAAACGCCTCAGGCAAAACAAACCTGCTGGAAAAATACGCCGTGGCCCTGCATCGCAACGACCAATTTGTCCATCTCATCATGAGCACGCGCGAGCAGTTGGAAAAAGTTTACGGCGACACACTCGACAAGGATGGAAAAGTCAAAGCCGCGAAAATCCCGCCCCTGCCGCCGGCGCAGTTGAAGGAACAAAAGGCGCGGGTCTTCGCGAACCTGCGCGCTAGTTACCAACAACTCAAAATCAGCTGGGGCGGCTACACCGGTTACAATGATTGGTTCGCCCGCGAATTGAACAATGCCCAGCTCAATACCATCGCCAATTACTACGATTTCCTGCCGGCGTTTAAGCGATTGCTGGATTTGAATGGGGGCGACATGGAAAAATTCTACAAGGCAGTCGAGCGCCTGTCCAAAATGGACAAAGACCAGCGTCACCAGACACTTCGAAATTTGGCTGAGGGGAATTAGTGGCAACGGGCGTCTCGCCCGTGAGAACCGAAACGGACGGGCGCAACGCCCCTGCCACTACCGCTCGGTCAAGGAAACGGCGGCGGTCCGGACGAGCTGTTGGTCGTGACGAACAGCGTGGCAAGCTGGCTGTTGGTTGAACCAAAATTGTTCGTGATAATCACCCCGTAGTTCCCACCGTTCGTGGTTTGCACGTTTATGATGGAGAATGTGGGATTGTTCGCAGCCGGAATATTGGTGAATACCGTGCTCGAGACCTGGAATACCCATTGGTAGAACAGCGGCGCGGTGCCCGTGGCGGTAACGGTAAAGGTTGCGGTGCCCCCGGCAAGGACCGTTTGGGAAACAGGTTCCGTCACAATGAACGGCGCGGAGTTCGTGATACTGCTGACTGTCAGAACGGCCACACTGCTGGTGACGGAATTGAATGCGTTGCTCACCACCACCCGGAAATTTCCTGCGTTAGTCGTCTGCACATTGGTGATGGTCAGGAAGCTGTTTGTAAACCCATCCGCAACGGCGCCATTAAACAACCATTGGTAGAACAACGGCCCCGTACCCTCGGCGGTGACGCTGAACGTCACATTGCTTCCCACAAACACATTTGTGGATGCGGGCGGAACGATAATTCTGACCTCATTTGGATCCAGTTCGTAAGCGCCGATATCGCTCAAATTGGTGCGGACGATTTGCGGGCGGAATTTGCCGCGCTGGTCGGTATCAGGTGCGTTGACTGGATCGATCCTATCGACTGCCGCGCTATTGGTCGACAAGGCGAGGGTTTCCGTGAGGCCGCCATTATTGGCCAAATCGCCGATCAACGGATTCAGCTTCGGTTTGCTCGTGCTCTTTTTGGCGAATTTAATACTGCCGTCCGAGCTGATGTTGAAACCGCCATCGACGATCACGCCCGAACCATTACCTCCGGAAAGAGGGGAAGCGACGATCGAATTCGTCAAAGAGAGCGAGCCTTTCTTTTTCTTCGCCACGTTGGCGATATTGCCACCGGAGTTGCTTCCGCGATTGCCATTCTGACCCCCGGCTACACCCGAACCGGCAACGCCGTTCGTACCGCCGATCGCAGCGCCCTTGGAAAAAGTGCAATTAACCACGGACACTTTGCCCGCATTATAAAGCCCCCCGCCGATGGCGTTCCCACCACGGCCACCTGATCCTCCGCGCGCGCCGGTGCCGCCCGAGCCACCGGTGCCGCCCGCAGCGTTATTCTCAAAGAAAGTACTATTGACGATGGCCAGTGAACCTTCGTTATCGATCCCCGCGCCAAACGCATTGCCACCGGGCGAACCAGGCAATCCATTACGCCCGGTGCTGGTGCCGCCATCGGTGCCATTACCTCCTTGGCTCGTGTTATTCGCGAAGGTGCAATTCCAAATCGAGACCTCCATATTCGTCGTGTAAAGACCACCGCCAGCCGCACCGCCAGCCGTGCCGCCCTTGGAGGCCGTCCCGGAAATCACTCCCCCGCCCCCCGCAGCGCCGCCGGCGCCGCCGTTGCCACCCTCAGCCAGGTTCCCTTCAAAGCTTGAATTGAGACAGACCAGCGTTCCGAGATTATAAATACCGCCACCACGACCGGGCGCGCCATTTCCGCCAGGACCGCCGTTGCCGCCCCGGATAACGCCGTCCTGGCCGTCACCGCCGTCGCTGCCGCTGCCGCCAGTCGCACTGTTTGTAAAAAAGCTGCAGTTAAAAATCGAGAGTGCGCCCGTGTTGAAAATCGCACCGCCGAAACCGGGCAAAGCCGGGCCGCCCCGTCCGCCGTTTTTTCCGGTATTCGGAGTGTTGCTGCCGAACCCATTGGTGTCACCAGACTCGCCATCGGCCCCGCGAGCAGTATTGCCCAGAAAAATGCAATTCGATAGCGTCAGGGTGCCATCGGCAGCCACGTAAATCGCGCCGCCATTAGTGCCGAGGCCGTTTTCCAGCGTGAAATTAGCCAGGCTAAGGCTAGTACCTTGCACGAGGAAGATGGAACTGTTGCTCCCGCCACTGACCACCACGTTGGATCCACCGTCAAACTCCGTGCTTACGCCGTTCGTAATCTGAATGGGCGTAGTCACCACAATCGTCCCGCCGTTCGTGAGGGATAGAGCCACCGCCGCCGCGAAGGTATTCGCCGAGCCGTCACTGACCGTGGTGTCCGCCCAGGACCGGAGAGCAGATACGAGGACAAGACACGCTGCGTATGCGAAATATTTCTTCATTCAGTTACGCTCTGTGTTCGGATAAATCTTCCGAGTATTCTAGCGTTGACGCGCGGCTTAATCAAACGGGTCTTTCATGTCCACATTGTTGGTTCGCTCAAGCTCCTTCAATTCGGCATCCGCCTGTTTCAAGCGCAACGCCTCTTCCGCACGAATTTCCGCCTCGGCGCGCCGCACGCCCGGCAGTCTCCGCTGCTCCGCGGTAGCGAGGACGGAGGCAGCTTCCGGCGTGGGCAGCACGGTCGGGCGCAACAAAACGATCAGTTCGACACGCTCTTCCGTGTTGGCAGTGCTGCGAAATAAATTTCCGAGCAAGGGAATATCCTTGAGATACGGCACGCCGGATTTCGTCTTGCTTTGCGTGGTGCTGATCATGCCGCCGAGAATAATGGTATCGCGGTCCTTCACCGCGACCGTCGCCGAGGCCTGCCGCTGGTTGATGGTCGGAACGTCGGTGCCATTGATATTCACGGCGGTGCTGGACGGTCCGGGTTCGCTGGCTTCCTGGTAAATATCCATGACAACCAGGCCGTCGGGATTGATCAGCGGTTTGACCTTGAGGGTGATACCGATTTGTTGCTGTTGATAGCTGTTGTAAACGCCCGTGCCGCCGAAAGCGCCGGCGGTCGTGCTGTCCACATAGGGAATGGTTTCACCCACGAACAGGTCGGCTTCCACGCCGTGCGAGGTTTGAATGCGCGGACGCGAAAGCACATTTACGCGACCCTCGCTCTCCGCCGCCTGCAAGGAAACCTGGAATTTATTTCCAAAATTACCGAAATAACTAAACATGTTACCCGGCAAAGAGCTGGTGACATTGCCCGGAAAACTATTGGAGCCTCCGCTCGAGCCTGGCGGGAAGAAAAAGCTCTGGCCGTTATTATAACCTCCGACGACAGTGTTATTATTTCCCATCGGGTATTGCGCGGCAGAAACGCCGATCGTGCGCGAGTTGTCCAGCGTCACTTCCATGATAATGGCTTCAATCAAAACCTGCGCCAGCACCACGTCCAGTTGCTTGACCACTTTTTTAATCATGGCCATGTCGTCCTTGCTGGCAAAAACGAGCAACGCATTCATGCGCTCGTCCGCAATGATTTTGGTCTGGCCGAGAATCTGGAATTCACCCTTGCCGGAATCCCCCGCCCGCGCGATCAGGCTTTTGACGCGGTCCGTGAAACTTGGGCTGGCCGATCCACCCGATGCCCCCAGTCCCCCGCCGCCGCCGCCGAGACCGCCAACAGAGCCTTGCTGCCCCACCTGTCCATTATTGTAACCGCCGCCGACCGAGCTGCTGCCGAAGCCGCGCGCGTTGCCGCTGCCCGTTGTTCGGCTGGTTCCGAGACTGCCGGTTTTGCCGGAAGAACTGCCGCCGAACGTCCCGCCGCCGCCGCCGCTGCCACTCAAGCTGTTTAATGCATTGGCAATGTCCGCGGCGAGCGCATATTTGATGGGAATCACTTCCGATTCGATCTCCGTGGGAACCGCTGTGTCGAGGCGATTGATTATGTCCAACATTACCCGGACATTTTCCGCTGTGTCGCGCAACACCACCATCCCGCTGCCTTCAATCGGCAGCACCGCCGCCGGGGTCTTGGTGAACTGCTGCAAAATCGGCACCATCTCGCTCGGCTTGGTATATTTCAGCTGAACGATGTGGGTATCGAACGGCCCAAATTCGGGCAACGTCGACGCATTCATGTCATTGACCTTCGCGCCCACCCCGCTCGCGTCCGCCAAGGGCACCACTTTGACGAATTTTTCGCCGATGGGCACCATGGCGATGTTATTCAACGCCAGCACGGCGTCCAACGCCTCCACCAATTCAGTTTTCGTCAATGCGTTTTGCTGGACCAGAGTGACGGTGGTCTGTGCATTGATATTCGGTGATCGCAACAGGGTCCGGTGGACGAAATCCGCGTAGGTCTGCAATACCAGGTCGATCGGCGCCGCATGGAAATTGACCGAAAGCTCCGGCAACAGCGGCTCCGGCTGTGTGTTCGTCACCACGACAGGCGAGGCAGCGGAGGCAACCGGCGGCGCGGTCGTTGCGGGAACGGTTGGCTGCGGTGGACGGGCAAACGGCGAAGGAGCCGCATTTGTCTCCACCATCGGAGGGGGCACAATTGCCGGCTGCGCCTGAGCCACCTTCGTGGCGGGCACGGCAGGCGCGACGGTTTCCGGACTGGTTTGTTTCGCAGGTGCGGCTGCCACGGTGGGAGGAGCAACGGTTTGCGGTTGAGCAAGAGTCACACCTTCCTGGGACATCTCAACCGGCGCAAAATTCGCTGCTGGCTTTGGCTGCGAACACGAAACCAGACCAAGCAACAGCAAAAGAGAGGCTATCTTTTTCATTTTTTAAGCGGCGTTAAAATTTTCGGCGCCGGGGGCGGAAGAGTCATCGCCCGGTTCGTAATGGCGGCCGGTTTTGAGACTGGAGGGGGCGTAGGCGGTTTCGCAGCGGGGGTCGCGGCAGCAGCGGCAGGAGCTGCGGACCGCGGAGCCGGCGCCTTTCTTTGATAACTGGCAATCAGCGTGACGCGCGAAGTCAATTGTTGATGGGACTGGTCTGGTTGGACCGACAGCACCTTGACGCGAATCAGCGAAGTTCCCGCCCCGAGACTATAAAGGAAATCCACCAGCGCCTTCTCCTGCGATTGCAAGGTGATGGTTTCGTTCTGCTCCACGAAAAACGGGTTGTTCGTGGAGCCGGATTGCCGCTGGCTGCCCATGTTTATGATAATAACACCGCTCTGGGCCGCTTGTTTCTGGATCAGGCGCACAAATTGCACTGCCTGGTCGTCCTGCGGCACTACGTCGCCTTGTCTCTGAAACTTGTCGATCTCCCGTTTCAAGGCGGGAATCTTGTCGGCACCTCGCTGAAACGTGGCCTGATTGTCGGCGGCCTTATTCATCCGGCTCTTGGTTGCCCCCCAATCCGAAAAATGCGGCCAGACCCAGACCAGATTTGCGACCAGAAAAAACAGCACTCCCACGCCGACCACAAACCGGCGCTCCGTCGGGTTCAGCCGTGCAAAGAACTCCTTCATCGCTTTTCCCCTCCTTTGAGTTCCAGCTCGAAGCTCCAGCTCACAGTCCCTCCGCCGGCGTTCAAGCTGATGTTCGGCGTGCCGCTCGTGCTTTCATCGAATAAAGGCTTCCCGCTATTTTTCCATTTGCGCAGGCTGTCGGAAAAATCCGTCACGGCGGTCACCTGATCCGCCGGCGCCGTGCCGCGGAGGTTCAACGTCTTGCCATCAATGAAATTCATGGTGTCCAGCGTGAGACCGGTGGGCATCGTTTCGGCCACCGCTTTCCAACAATCCAACGCGGCGAATTTCAGGTCCTCGCGCTCCTTCAACACCGCCAGCATCCCGGTCAATTGAATCGAGTTGGTGTAACTCTGGCTGAGTCCCGACGCCTGGGCTTCGACCCGTCCGGTCAAATGGCTGAAAACAATGAGCGCCACAAAGTAAATCGCCAGGCAGATGGCATAAACCGCCAGCGCCGCGAGCAAGCCACGGCCCCACAACCGGTCAACGAATTGTTGCTGATAGCGCGTCGCAAATTCCGGCGGCAACAGGTTGTTGCCCGCGTCCGATTGCGCCGCGCGCCTGGCCGTCATCGCCGCCAGTTCTTGTGGCGGCACGGCCGGAGTGACCTCCACCGGTTGGTCCAGGGCTTCACGGAGGACGGTGTGCCATTCGCTGGAATCTTCCCCCACCAGGTGCCACTGCGGCGGCGCAGTCAGCCAGCCTTCCAATTCTCCGGACCAGGTCAATTGCACGAGCTGGTCCTTGAGGCTCGCAACCCGATTCGGGCCGGCGTCCAGCGTCAGTAAATCCACGTTTTGCAGCGTGCCACCGTACCACCACGCCACCAACGCGCGGTTGTAGAGGCCGTGGCCTTCGGGGTAAACCCACGCGCCATCGCCCGTGACGCGCATCGCCTGCAACTGGTCCAGCGTCGGCAATTCCAACCGGTCGGCAAGGTAACCCTGCCCTTCCAGCTTGCCGAGAAATTCCTCCACGACGTCCCGCGCCACGACGATGAGAATGATCGTTTGCAGCTTCCCTTCCGGCGGCTTCTCTTCCGATGACTGCACCTCGGGCGCAATCTCCGCGTGCGGCAACACGTGCATCGTCCATAGCGCCTGAGTCACGGGAATCGGCGAAAGCTTTTCCAACTGCAATTCGACCATCGAGCGCGTTTCCTCGGGGCTGCTCATCGGGAATTGCGCGACGCGCAGGAAAACATTTTCCGGCGGCAGCCAGGCCACGTTCAACTTGGTCTTGAATAACGAGCTCCAACTTTTAGCCGCAAGGTTGGGAGGCAACTGCTCGCCGTTATGGGCGGTTTGCTCGCGGCTTAAATTGAAGGATTCGTTACGGGCGTCGAACTGCCACACACGACGAGTGTTGGCGCCGACGTCGAGAACGTTGCAGAATTGCCAGCGCGCCATTTTAATTGATAGTAAGAGCCGACCGGTCCTCCGAAGCAGTACTGCGGAGGACGGACGTGAGGAGGCTCTGAATTGGCCCCGTATTGAAAACGAATATGCCGTTGAACCGGCTCAACCGGTCGCCCGCCGCCCGCCATTCGTTATTCGTCATTTTCTTCATTGGACGCGGATTAGCGGTTTCTGTTCTCCCGACAGCGAATCGAGGTGCTCCTCGATTTGTGTCACGCGCAGGACTTCTTCAATGGTCGTGATACCGTTCTTCACCTTGGTCCAGCCGTCCGTGCGCAACGTGCGCATACCCTGGTCCATCGCCTTCTGCGCAATCGTCGTCGATGACGAGCGATTCAAAATCAGCGGCCGCAACGCCTCCGTCAGCACCAGCAATTCATAAATCGCCAGCCGCCCCTGGTAACCCAACTGCCGGCATTCCTCGCAGCCCGCCCCGCGCATGAATTTCGTCGTGGCAATTTCCTCCTCCGGAAATCCGATCTTAAGCAGGTAATCCCGCTGCACCTTTTGTTCCACCTTGCAATGCGGGCAAATCGTTCGCACGAGGCGTTGCGCCATGATGGCTTCCACCGACGACGCCACCAGGAACGGTTCAATACCCATGTCGATCAAACGCGTGAACGCGCTCGGCGCGTCATTCGTGTGGAGCGTCGAGAAAACCAAGTGACCCGTCAGCGACGCGCGAATGGCGATTTCCGCCGTCTCCAAATCGCGAATTTCACCGACCATGATCACATTCGGGTCCTGCCGCAAAATATGGCGCAAACCCATCGCGAACGTCAGCCCGATTTCCGGCCGCACCGCGATCTGGTTGATGCCCTTCAATTCATATTCCACCGGTTCCTCAACCGTGATGATACGCTTTTGAATCGAGTTGATCGAACTCAACATCGCGTAGAGCGAGGTGGACTTGCCCGAACCCGTCGGCCCCGTCACCAGCAAAATGCCGTGCGGCTTGACGATGATTTCGCGGATCGCCTTCTCGTCCGGCGGCGAAAAACCCAGCTTGTCCAGGCTCATGAAAATTTTCCCGCGCGACAACAAGCGAAGTGATACACTCTCGCCATACACCGTCGGCACCGTGGAAACGCGGATATCGATTTCCTCGCCCTTGATGCGCACGTTGATGCGCCCGTCCTGCGGCAGGCGTTTTTCTGAAATGTTCATCCCGCTCATTACTTTGATACGCGAGATAATGGCCGCCTGGAACCGCTTCAACTGCGGCGGCATCGGCGTCTGATGCAAAATACCGTCAATGCGGTAGCGAATGCGCAATTCATCCTCCTGCGGTTCCAGATGAATATCCGTCGCGCGATCCTTGTAAGCTTCCCAGATCACCTGGTTCACGAACTTGATGACGCTCGCCTCCTGATCGCCCTCCGTGATTTCCTTGTCGCCAATCAGCAACTCCAGCGGTTCATCCTCGTCGCCGCCCATTTCATCGAGCGTTTCCGCGCCGACACCGTAATATTTTTTGAGCGCCTTTTCGATTTCCGCCTTGGGCGCGAGCGCGAACAACACCGGCCCTCGCGCGTCGAAACGCACCGCGTTGAGCATCGCCGTATCAAATGGATTACTCACCGCAATCTGCACCGCGCCATCCAGCACATCCGTCGGCATGACCGAATGTTGGAAGGCGACCTTCGTGGAAATTTTGTTGCGGGCCGGCGGCGGGACTTCAACCTTGGCCATATCGAGAAACGGCCAGTTCAAAGCCTGCGCCAGTTTCTGAAGAAACACGTCCTCGGCAATGCCGCGTTCACGGCAAATGAAACCGAGCAACGTTTCCTGGGAACCGTTTTCCGCGGCCACACGCCAGGCCTTGCCCAACTCGCCGAATTGCTCGGGAGAAACGAGGCCCATCCGGTTAAAAAAGTCTTTTAGCGATACAAATGCCATTCAGATACGATATCAAATCGTGAACCTAATAACACACCAGATTAGGAAAAGTTGCGCCCGCTGGTCAAAATTATTCACCGGCCGGCTGTGTCCTCATTTGGGTAGGGACAGCGCGCTGCGCTGTCCGCGCCGCTCAGCGGCGCAATCGGAAACGCGATTTTCATCCCCGGGCAACGATTGCCCCTCCGCTAATCGCCGCCATTGTGCCTACCCTGCGAAACGAGGTCGCCACTCGCGGCGAGCGGAAGCCGCAGGCCATAGGTTTGCTAAAAAACGCCACGCCACAAGCAAATTCAGCCGTCCAGCGGACTGCGAATTCCCAGCCCCGGCTTCATCATCACATGCGTGTAAATCTGCGTCGTACTCACATCCTTGTGCCCCAACAAATCCTGCACCGAACGAATGTCATAGCCATTCTCCAATAAATGCGTCGCGAATGAATGCCTCAACGTATGGCAGGTTGCCCTTTTGGTAATACCGCTAAGTTCAAGACCCGCCTTCACCGCCCGCTGCAAGCCAGTCTCCTGCACGTGATGCCGCCGCTCCCGCCCGGATCGCGGATCCCGCGACCGCGAGCGCGAGGGAAACACCCATTGCCAGCGCCATTCGCGGGCCGCGCGCGGATACTTTCTGGCCAAACCCTCCGGCAAATAAACCTCCCCGAAACCCTCCTGCACATCCTTCCCCCACAGCAGACGCACCCGTTCCAAATGCCGTTGCAACCCGTCTTTTAACGCTTCCGGCAGCATCGTCACCCGGTCCTTATCCCCCTTGCCACCGCGCACCACAATCTGGTTTCGGGCAAAATCGATATCCAAAACCCTCAAGCGCAACAATTCCATCAGACGCAGACCCGTCCCATAAAGCACCTGCGCCATCAGCCGCCAGGAACCCTCCAACGAAGCCAGCAAACGCAGCACCTCCTCGCGGCTTAAAACCACCGGCACACGCCGCGGTTTGTTCGCCCGCGGAAACTCGCCCAAATCCCCCAACTCCGTGCCCATCACCTGAGTATAGAGGAACAACACCGCATTTAGCGCTTGATTTTGAGTGGCGGCGGACACATGGTTGACCATAGCCAAATGAGAGAGGAACTCTGCAACATCCGCCCGTCCGAGTTCACGAGGATGCTTCCATGCCCCCGTCCGATCCCGATGGAATTTCAGGAATCGCCGAATCCACTGCACATAAGTCTCCTCAGTGCGCAAACTGTAATGTTTCACCCGCAAGACCTCACGAACCTGGTCGAGAAGTTTGGCCTTGGGATTGGCGATGACGAACGCAGCCTTTGCCGGGAACATTTTGGCCGTCATAATCCGAGAAAATGCAATAACCACCGCAGTCAGCGCAACCAAAACCTGGCCCTGTACGCCCGGTATTATGCGGCGCTTTGGCTGCCGAATATCTGTTAGGTCACCGCCATGTCTCACGATACTGAATTATATGCGGCACTCATCGGCATAGCAGTTGTCGGACTATTGTCGTTGGTGATCCGTATGCGCGGTGCGGTGAGATCGTCTTGGCCCACTTGGCTGTTCGTTCCGATTGCAGTCTGGTTTGCGCTTCCTATTGGTGGTTACTCGAAGCCACCAGATCCGTTACAGCCTTTTTGCGCTGCAGTGATCGCGGTTGTGGTTGTTCGTTGGGCAATCGCAGTGTTTCGGCGCGAGCGTAGTCGCAGTTGGATTTTGTATCTTGGCGCTTTGATTGCTATTTTGGTTGTTACGATGTTTTGGTGGCCTAACAAATCGCTGCAGCCAACGCCGGGTGGCGCTGGCAGTTCCGCTTACGCGGTTCACGTCACTGGTCCGGCGTGGCTGAGCTCTGGACGTTAGGCCTACGAGAGATGCCCACGTCAATTTCATCATTGAGCGGCACAGGGATTTGGATGCAGTTCGGCATTTGCATCGCTCTTGGCGTCAGCTTTGCCATCGTTTTTAGCATTATTTCGCGGCGGCGAGGACAGCGGTTGATTGAGGATTGGGCGCGACTGCACGAGCTTACGATTGTGAGCATCCGGCAGCCGACGATTGTTCCGCTCTGGAAAGCCGGGCGCGGCTGGGAGTATTTTCGAGCCACGCTGCGAGACAAGGTTGGGGATGTCCGCGAGTGTTGGATTCGTTGCCCCACTTTAGGCTTGGTATTTTTTGGCAGAGGCACAGATTATGTTGAGGTGATTGATGACAAGAAATCGTAGGCCTAACAAATCGCTGCAGGCAACGCGGGGTGGACGCCTCAGTTCCGCTTCGCGGTTCACGCTGGTTTGATCCCGCGTGCCTGAGCTCTGGACGTTAGGCAACTTCGCACGCATGAAAATTCCATACGAATTAAGGCTTGTAGCTCGGGGTTTCTCGGCGAAACGGATGGCTTATCTACTCGTCGGCGTTAGCGCCCTCTTGATTCCGTTTCACTGGCGTTCCGATTACCAGGGCGACTATTATCTCGCCCTTGTTGCGGCCGCTGCGATGGTCATAGTACTTGTTCTCGGCTTTTGCACGCCGCGAACTGATCGACAGCGGTTCTGGCCATTCGTTCTTGGTTTTGCATTTCTGGTGATACACAGTTTGCTTCAGAAATTATGAGGTCGCCTAACAAATCGCTGCAGCCAACGCGGAGCGGCGCTCTCGGTTTATCGAGGAGCCGCGGGTTGTTTTATATTGCAGCTCCCGCGTGGCTGAGCTCTAGTCGTTAGGCCACTTGGCACGTTTGGATTTTGCGGAGATTCAGTATAGTCTTGATGCGGAGGACATTTGAGAGTTTGGGCGGCAGACAGCTCGCGCCAGGTCGAGCCGCGAGCAAGTGCGGAGGCTTGTTTTTTTATGTTTCGAGAGAGCTTTTGTGTATGACAACCTGGTGGCCTAACAAATCGCTGCAGCCAACGCGGGGCGACGCTCTCGGTTCATCGAGAAGCCGCAGGTTGTTTTGTGTCGCAGTTCCCGCGTGGCTGAGCTCTAGTCGTTAGGCCACTTGGCGCGTTTGGATTTTGCGGAGATTCAGTTTACTTTTGATGCGGAGGACATTTGAAAGTTTGGGCGGCAGACAGCTCGCGCCAGGTCGAGCCGCGAGCAAGTGCGGAGGCTTGTTTTTTATCATGTTTCGAGAGAGCTTTTGTGTATGACAACCTTGTGGCCTAACAAATCGCTGCAGCCAACGCCGGGTGGCGCGGGCAGTTCCGCTTTCGCGGGCTACGTCACTAGTCCGGCGTGGCTGAGCTCTAGACGTTAGGCGGCTTCGCACACCATGAGCACACCTACACCCAAAAAGACGGAGATGGAGGTTTTCTCGGAGGCCACGAACTTCCCAGTCGTTCGCTTTCCTGGTCGTAGCTTTCCCGGCTCATTGATTCAGGGCGACTCGCTCAGCATCATTTATCAGCTCGCCACAGCCATTCGCGGACGCGCCAAGAAGATAGGTGACTCGGACTTAGCTGATGACGCACAGGAATTGCACGAGTTGTTGTGGACGCGTTTGCGCATTTACGAGGAGACGCTGGCTGCTCACGGTATTGAGTTGCCCTATAGCGGCCCGTTGACTACCAAGAGATGAGATGACATCCACGCCGCCTAAAGCTGCGCTTGATTTTTACACAGTTCTTCAGAAGTGGGCAGATACGAGAGCGTTATGTCGATTTCGCCCTGCCCAATGACGATCTTTTCGCACACCGCTTCGGCGATTTTGCGGCGGTCATCGAGAGGCAAGGACGGCCAGCGCTGGTAGAGTGAATCCGCCTCCGCTCTCACGTCCTCGGCTGAAATCCGGTTCACCTTCATAAGGTCCATCTCGGCCTGGAGCTTGGGCAGTTCGGCCTGCAGCTGATTCAGCCGTTCCTCGGCCGGTTTGTAGAAGTCGCCGAATCCCTGCGGCGTGATGTGGCCTTCGACATACAGCCGATGCGTCTGCTTCATTTCCTCCCGAATCTTCTGGATGGCCTGTTCGTGCGTGGCAATCAGCGCTTCCTTGTCCCTCACGGTCTGTTCCGCTTGCGACAGATACACATTCATCCGTTCGGGCTTAGCGAAGAACGCCTTGACCTGCTGATGGAACACTTTTTCGAGGTCGGCGATGGGAATCTTGTTGTTGCACGCGCGGCAGAGGTATTTGGGTGAATCGGTGCGGGCATACATCTTTCCACCGCATTTGCACCACGCGAGTTTGCTGAACGTCTGGGCGGGAAGTCGTCCCGGCTTCTTCCATCCCTTGGCCTGTTCCTCCATGATTTGGTTCACCTGAAACCACAGTTCGTCGGACACGATTCGGGGACAATTCACCCGTCCCCATTCCGATTCCGGTTTCGGAACGTGTTCCCATGGGCCAACGCGCTTCTTCCTATTGAAGATATACACGCCTTTGGCCGATTCATCGGTGAGGATGTCCACGATCTGCGTATGCTTCCACAGGCAGTTCTTGCGCGTGCGGTATCCCTTCTCGTTTAACAGGCGCGCTACCGTCTGTTTCCGGCGATGCGCCAGAAACCATTCATACGCCTGCAGGCGGATCGGCGCTTCGTCGGGGTGCAATACCATTTCTCCGTCGTCGACCTTATAGCCATACGGCACGTTTCGATTGAGAAGCTTGCCAAGCTTGGCGCGGGTGGCAAATGAGGCTTTGATGCGGTCGGTGGTTTCTTCCCGTTCCCACTGGCCCATGGCGGCAAGCAGGGTGAAGAAGAAACGTCCGCTGGGCGTCGAGGTGTCAATGTTCTCGTGCAGGGAGATCAAATCGGCATTGAGCAGGCGGAACTCATCGGCCAATTCAAGGAGCTCGCGGGTGTTGCGGGCAAGCCGGGCGAGCTTTGAGAAAATGAGGCCGCTTACGTGACCGCGCTTAATATCGGCGAGCATCTTCCTGCAGAGCGGGTGGTCTTTGATGGTCTTGCCGCTCCAGCCTTTCAAACCGGCAAGGTCATACAGCTCCACCACGGTCCACCCTTTGGCGGTGGCGTAGGCGCGGGCGCGGGCTTCGTGGATTTCGGGGGAGTCACCTTTGGCCTGGTCTTCTGTGGAAACGCGAATCCAGATGCCGACGCGTTTGTTCAAGAGACTATTGTCCTTCATAGCACTATTTCATGCCAAAAAGCGAGGCGGGTCGCAAGATAAAAGTGTATTCAAATTGAATATATTTTGCTAAAAACTTCCCATGCGTTTAAAACAAGTTCTGACTGAAAAAGATTTGGCGACTCTCGCAAAGCGGTTTCGCAGAGAGGCAGGGAAGAAGCGAGCGCAGGCTGCGCGGGAAATGGGCGTGGCGCAAACATCTATTTTCAACGCGGAGGAAACTCCGGGACAAAGCCTGACGAAACTACGCATGAGGCTCATTGAAACGTATTCGCCGTTCAAAGTGGTCGGGCCGATATTTCTCCTGAAACGTAAATAGCTACTTCTTTTTCTTCCTCATTGCTTCCGAAAGCAGACGATGGGCGATGTCTTCCTTCTGCTTCAATTCTTCGGGCGAAAGGTCCGGGGCGGTGAGTTTGACCTTGTAGCCGCCATATTGAGTCTCCATCGGCGGCGCTACCGGTGGTTTCAAGCTTTTCAAATACGCGATGAACGGATCGGGCTGGAAATATCTCACTCCGGCTCCCGATTCCGCGCCAAGGCTGCCGGACACGGCGGCGGCGATCTTCTTCAAACGCTCATCGTCCAGGCAAATCACCACCACGTTGGTAAGCTCGGCCTTTAGACACTTGACGACGTTGCCGACTTCATGGTCAATAGTCGTTGTTATGGAGATTTCGCACGCGATACTTTGCTCCGCGCGTTCCAGCCACAAATCCACGCTGCCCTGCCCGTCAAGAATCTGCTTTTCAATCACGCTATGAAAGCCGAGTTCTTCTGCCGCCTTTTTGATGCGTTGCTGAATGGCCTGATGCTGCGCCCCGCCCCGCCCCATGTCGCGCGGCGGTTCTGGCTTGGCGGGAACGTTTACAACCAACGGCAGCTCGGGTTTTTTCTTTTCCGAAACCGTGTCCTTCGGAACTTCAGCGGCTTTCGGCGATTCCGAAGCCAGTGGAACTGGCGGCGGTTTGAATGCTACCGGCTGAACCGGCGGGGAACTGGCAGACTCGGCTGGCGGTGGCGTCGTTCTGGACTTTGCCAGCATTGCTTCAACCTCCGATCGCGGCGTGCCATACTTTTTCCTCGAAACCGTAACCACTTCATCCCGTCGCGTTCTTGCAATGCCTGCATCTGCCGGTGCAGGAAGCGGCACGCTCAAATTGAAATCGAAATCACTCCGTTCCACGCGGCAGACCGCTTGCCCCGCGGAGAGATTCCGCAAATCCTTCGCTTCGAAATGTGAAAAGCCATCTGCCAGCTTCTTCGCGTCGTCATCGCCGACACGGAACACAATCCGGGTGTATGGATGCGACATGACGGCGCTCGCCACTTCCTTGTTGCGCTCCAACTGGTGCAACTCGTGATGCGCGAGTGTGAGGCCAAGGCGATACTTTCGCGCCCCTGAAAGAATCTCGGCCATTGAGGGTGTGATGAAGTTTGCGAACTCGTCGATGTATAGCCAGAAATCACGGCGCGAAGATACTTGCTGCGCCTGTCGGCTCATTGCGATCTGCTGGAACTTAGATATGAGGACAGTTCCAAGAAGATGCGAGTTTTCTTTCCCCAACAATCCCTCGGGTAGCTTTGCCAAAAAGATTTTGCCGCTATCCATGATGTGCGCGAAGTCCAACTTGTTTTCTGGTTGCGATACCATGAGACGGATCGGCTTTTTGGCGAGGAAGGTGTCCAACCGCGTGAGAATAGAGCCGATGGATTTATTGCCTGAGAGATGCGGGAAACTCTTTTCCCAATAATACACGACTTCGGAATCGCGGACGGATTTGAGGAAATCGTTGCGAAACGGCTTCTCGATGAGGAATCGGCGCAGGTCGGCAATGGTGCCGGTGCGGTCGTTTTCCAAGAACGCCAAAATGGCGTTCTGCAACACACTGTTCATTTGGTCGCCCCAGGAACTGGAAAGCCGTTCAAAGACGGCAACCAAATCAGAGGCCAGGAGATTTTTTTCCAGTTCTGAATGAGCGGAAAGAATGTTGAATCCAACTGAATACTCCGGGTCGGAAGGGTCTACCAAAACAACATCATCAACGCGCTCTGGCGGAATGATGCCGCAAATGCGGTCGATCAAATCACCGTGCGGATCGAGCACTGCCACACCTTCACCGTTTTCAATATCCTGCTGAATGAGGTTGAAAAGCAGCGTGGATTTGCCTGTGCCACTTGCCCCAATGATATGAGCGTGCCGGGTGCGCTGCTCTGCTGTAAGCTGAACGGCTCCGGTTTCACCCGCGTGCTCATTGTTGCCCAGTAATATGCCTGTGGACTGCCGGACAATTCCCGGCGCTGGTTTGGTTTTGCCGGTCTGCCGGACAAACGAGGGCAAACGGACAGCAGTTGTCGGGATGTGGACAAAACCCATCAACTCGTCACTGTTCAATATCATCCCTGTGCGCCGCGACTGACGCGCCAATACGTCCTCGATGTGCTCGGCAAGATGATATCCCTCGTTTTTGAGGGGAATGAGTTCATTTCCGTTCGGATGGTCAAATACGCTGAGCGACCCGGCGAGGTCTTGGGCGAGTTGAAGTGAGCGGTCAAATGTTTCTGTGGAAACGAGAATGCGAACAATTGCAGCAAAGAGCGGCCGCGCAACTTTCTTTTCTGCCGCGCCCGCAAGTTCTGGTTTATTCAGGAAATATGGTTTTCCATCTGAATGCGTCACGGAACGGACGATGCTTTCCGGCCATTCCTCTGACACTGGCTGAAACAAAACTTGGAACAATCCAAGTTCGCCGGGCTGCAACGCTGATAACGCCCCAACGATCCCGATGAAGGGATCAATCTTGCCGCTCGCAAGCGGCAGCATGAATTCACGGGCCAGCCCGAATTCAACCGCCAACAATTCGTCGCCGATTGTCTGCTCCCATGCCTTTTCCAACACCGAATTGGCGGGAACGAACACCGCCTCGGGAAAGAATGACTGCAACTGGCGGGATAGGAGGGGCGCGTCCTTGGGGTGAGCAGCGAATTGAGTTGTGACTTTTTTGTGCGTCCCCAAAAGCTCAAAGGCAAGCGGCTCACGGCACATTGAGAGGTTCAACAAAAATTGCTCAAAAGCGTCTTTGGAAATATCGAGTTTGTCGGGGAGCGACGCTTGAAATTCGACCAACGGATCGCGGATAAGTGAAATCGGCTCAGGTTCTTCCTCATCCTGCGGAATGACGGGTGGAACGGGCGGCGGGGCCGTGGCTTTTTTCCAGAGCGAACTTAAAAATGTGGGCCTTCGCCCATCGTCAACAACAGGTGCTTCAGGCAGCGCGTGATTATCAAATCGGACAAATGGCGGCTCGGGATATATGGGTTCGTCGTACAGTTTCCAGCCGCGTCCCCGCTGTTCCCATTTGTAAAACCGTTCCGAAACTTGTTCGTGAATGGTTGCCATGCCTCATTCTGTCCCTGGCTTCGGTCGTATCGGTTTGTATAGCTCGCCGAAAATTGGCGCGAACTCATACTGCTGCACCAATTTTGTGCCTTTGGCCGCTGTGATTTCCTCCGCAACCGCCTTGACGATCTCTGGAATCTTTTTGAGGTAGATAGCCCGTGTGTCAGTGCGGTAATAGGTGTCAGCACGGAACCACGATTCATAGATGGTCGCCAAGCCGGGGATTTTGAGAAGCAGCGTGTCGAGATCGGCAAAGGCGGCTGTGGCTACGTTTCGCATGACCGCGACCAGAGCGAAAATGAGGGTGATTTCCGCTATCGAGGCAAACATGATGCCGAGAGGTCGGACAAGGAGTGCCCCGATAAAGTTGAAAAAAAACAGGGCTGCGAGAATGTGCCAGAGTCTAATTAGCGCCGGAACATACACAACTCGGCACGAATAGAAATAGCCAATGCCAAAGGGTGCTGCACAGGTGTATACGGCAAGCCGCTCACGGAAGAAACGAAGATAGATTCGCTTCTCAGACAAGAGCCCGCCTTCGACAAATTCTTCACGAGAAATCTGTAAACCGGGAACTTTTCGAACCTCCAACTCATTTGCGACGGCGTCGTAAAACTCCTGCGGGGGATATGCTAGCTTGTCGTGAAATGCCATCCAGTAGTCGAGAACCTCGCCCTTCTTATTCTCGAACCCGAAGACAAAATCGAATAGCTCGCGCAGACGCTCGCCCTTTTTAGACTTGAACTCCTGTTCGCCCATAGTCAAGTATTCCGGCGGCATCATGTAGTGAGGCGGGTTTCTGGTCAACGTGAAAACGTCGGACGGGTTTGGGAACTATATGAAAGAATCTGGCACCTCCGAAAGTCGCACTCGGTATTTCTTCCGCGTGCTTCGTCCATTGTTCTACTGGTTCCTGTTCGTCCTCATCCTGTTCGGCATTCGCACGCATCAGCGCCTCATGGACAAAACGCGACTCTATTTCGATCTCACTTTGGACGGAAGAAAAGAACGATACGCGCAATCTATTCTGGACGCCGGGGACACGCCGTTCGGCGCTACGGCCGCGTTCGACGGAAAACTAATTCTGACTGGTGGCAAAATTCCCATTGGTCGGCATATCTTCACGATCACGCATCCGAAAACAGTTCCATTTTCCACGAACCTGTTCATCTGGTATGGAGCACACGACTTCGGAATGATTGATTTGAAACGGGCGAAAGGCACCTTGGCGGTCACTGCCACTCTTCCCGCGCCACTTCTGTTTATCCACGGCTCAGAATATGGCGTGACACTCACCAATAGTCCCGGCACTACGCTTGTCGTTCCGACAGATACGTACGATGTCACCGCGCAATATCCGCATTGGAAATGGCATCAACAGGTTCAAGTGGTTGAGGGCATTTCATCCCCATTAACAATTGCTCCGAAATTCGGCGTGCTTGAACTCTCCTGCAATCAAAGCGGAGCCACGTATCAGCTTTCGGATGTGAATGGCAATTTCATGCAATCGGGCGATCTTCCAGCGTCAGTCTCGGATTTGCCAGAAGGGACCTATAAGCTGATTTCGTGGCACCACACCCATAAGTGGCAGGAACAAACATATGTCCGGGCCGGAAATATCAATACGGTGCCCGTGAGTTTTCAATATGGAACCGCGGTTCTTGAAAGCACGCCGCCCGGTGCGGCGGTGTTTGATCCGAACGGCTTGGAAAGGGGTGTCACGCCACTCACGCTTTCAGAACTGCAACCGGGAACGTGGAAATTCAACCTGCAACTGTATAACTTCGAACCCGCAACGATGACATTTTCAATTGCTGGGAACCAAACCAATGCCTTCCATACGAATTTAGTCAGCCAATCATATACCGGCGCTATGCGTGCGGCGCGGCGGTTCATGAATGAGGGCAAATATGACGAGGCTGCACAATCCCTCACGGACGCCTTGCGCGTTGAATCCGGCGATGAGGCCGCAATATCCCTGCAAAAAGAAGCGATGGGTTTGGGCTGCATGGCCCGCGCTGAAAGTTTCGGCAGGCAGGGCGACTACATTGCCGGAATCACAGAGCTAGAAAAGGCGCTGAAAGCCCTGCCTGACAATGACCGAGCCAAACAAATGCTCGTTGACTTCAAAGGACTCGAGCCGGAGCAAATCGAACGGATGCAGGTGGAGCGGTTGAATCACGGCAAACAGATTTTCGAGAGTATCATCAAGGAGAGATACCCGGATGGCGACCTGTTTAAAACCCACGAGATAAAAACGTCAAAGCCGCTAAAGGAAATCGAATTACCCCTGCTTCACGCGCTCAAAGTCGAACCTCTCAAATTGAACGTGACAAAGTATAATGATGGGACTGACTTATTCGCAATCGAAGCGGTTCAGGAATTTAGCACGGTGCTGGCGACGAGTGCTGGCCGTCGGCAGCTTGTGATGGTCGGCGCTCAGACGAAAGAGGATGAGACGCAGATTTTGTTCAAGGTGCTGGAATACAAAGTTGAGGCCAAAGAGAAATTCAGCATCGGAAATTGGATCGGTGCGCCTGCGGGCGTTAATTACGTTCCTATTCGGGCGACGGGAGAAACAAATAAATTTCAACTGAGGTTAGCCGAAGGTGTATCAAATGTGACTGCAATCGTTCGGGGTGTGATCGGTCAAGACGGAGAGAAATAGGGTAGCCGGCAGAGGCGCTCGGGGACGCCCCGGCGAGGTAATGGCGACCGGTTTTGAAATCCGATTACAGTCGTGTCTCGGAGAATGTCTCCAAGCAGGGAATCGCCATAGGCGCGGACACTTGCCGGTAGCTGCAAGTCTCAAGCGCGCTATTTAGCTATTCGACCACAACGCATTCGCGTACTCTCTCTCGGAGGTGCCAAGTGGCCGGATATGTGTGCTCCGCCTGATTCGAGCCGATGCGAAGAAGCCCGCGCAGAAGTCCCGCACCGCACAACTATCGCACTCTTCAAAGTAGATATTCTTCCAATCGGAAATCGATTTGCGGGCAAACCTCCACAGGCTTTTTGGAAGCAAACAAAGTGGCAAATTATAAATAGAAACATTCATTCTCGCGGAAACCAACTCCGCTACGGCTTCTCGAAGCTGGTCCTCGTAAGCCGAAGGATCAATCCAGAGACTTTCAAGGTTGCTTTTGGCATATCCCATAATCTCCAGGCCCATGAATGTCACATGGTGAACAAACGGGAGATTGCGGCGAATGAATTTTGCAAAATGAGCCATTCGCTCGAATGTGTGGCGGTGTATCACAAAGCGAATCTCGATTCTCTGCCCCACACGAGCTAAATTCAGGATTCCCAGAATTGTCTGAGAGAATGCACCGCGGGCTTGGACGACGAAGTCGTGTAAATCGTCCACATCCGCATAGAGGGGAATGCCGATCATAAAATCGGGGTGTTGGATAGCCGCGATTCTTTCCGCGTATTTCAAATAGCTAAACGACCGCCCATTCGAAAGCATGTGCAAAGCAGTTTTTGGCAAATGATCTTTCGTTGCCTGAATAAGTGACAGCAAGTCTGCAAAGCGAAGCGTCGGCTCACCTCCCGTGATGCCCAACTCCCGAGTGCTTGGAGACATCAGCGGGATGACTTTCAGCCAATCCTCGATCAAATAGTCGTCGTCTATGTCCCGAGGCGGTTGAGAACACATCAGACATTTGCTATTGCATCGCTCCGTCACGAGCATTGCATTAAAGGATGAGTTTTTCCGGTAGAGAACCGAGATTTGGCCAGACGGATCAAAGCGCAATATGTCGCCGTCTTTAACATAATCTAATTCGGCCGGCAACTTAGCGGCATCGCAGTTTTCTGCGGGGGCATTTCTCGTTAGGATGATTGGAAAGCCAGCGGTATCGCGCTTATCGACAGAATCGCAAACTAGCACCAAGTTGTGGCGAAACTCTTGGGGACGATCGAATGATTCGGTTACGCGCAAGATTGTTCTGCGTGATGGCCTGAGATTGGGAACAGTCGAGTGTAGCCTCATGAAGCCCAGCTCCGGAGGACTCTGCTTTTATCGTCATCCCGCTCTAAAATACTTATTAAATGCCGGATGATTTCCATATTGCGGCGGCAAAACGAACTGGTTGGCCGATGTCCGATGACGCTTCCCTGAGTCGCGTGATTGTAAACCGGGTCGGTTCCACAGTAATGAGAAAACGCACACTCGCTACACCCTGGCATCCCCTCGAGCACGGTATCGAAGACCGTTTCCATGAGGGGGCTTTCAAGGAAAATCTCGCGATACGAGTGCTGGTGAACATTCCCGAGCCGAAAAGTGAAATCACCCATTTCAGCCAGCATCCGGGACTCGTCCGATGCGTAAACGTCGCCGTTGTAATTATAGACCAAAACGCTGATCCCAAGGCCGCTGGGCGATTGGAGATCGACATACCCGGTGCTATACGGAGTAAGAATTTTTCGCAGCAAGATTCCCGCGTATTCCTCGCGGAAAGGTGTCCCTTCGAGATTAAGTCTCAGAACATGTTCAAGGCCGCGCTTGTAAAACGAAAGAAACCGATCCGTATCATATCCAATTCTCGCTTTGCTCTTAACCGCAAAACCAAAGGGGCTGATCCATCGCAAGAAGATGGACCGAAAATTCTGTTTCACATACTCGTCAATTATCCGCTCCGGCTGTTCTAGGCTTTGGGCCGTGGTGGTCATCAGGGCGGAGACGAAATCATGGCCGAGAGCTTTTCGAATTCGATCGATTCCCGCCACGGTTCTTCCATAGCTATCATTTTCTGGTCGAGGGCGGTTATGATTATGAATGTCGCTGGGTCCGTCCAAGGAGCAGGAGAATCGGATTTTGTGCTCGCCAGCGAATTGCACGATGTCATCAGTTAGAAAGGATAAGTTCGTTGCAATAACGAATTCGACATTTCGACCCGTAGCTTTCGCTTCAACCTCCCGAACGATGTATTTAATGAGGTCAAAATTCAAGAGAGCCTCGCCGCCTTGGAATTCCACTTTTAAGTAATGAGAGGGCGATTGCAGCATCAGGCTGATGGCCTTCCTGGCGGTTTCAGCCGACATATCAAATGAATCGCGGTCCTCGGAAACTCTGGAAACCTGACAGTAATGGCATGAATGGTCGCAACGAAGGGAAACAACGAAGATGTGCAGGGAAGTAAATTCTTTCAGATAAGCCTGCTTCGTCCGGTACTTGGCAGACAAAAGCTCGACGGCCGCCGACGAATCTCCGTCGAATAAAAAATGCCGAGCCTTCAAGTCGGCATAAATCGGATCGGTTTTCGGAAGGCGATGAGAAACAAGGCTTTCCAGGCGTCCCTGTTCGAGGACAAGATGCTCCCCAACCAAATTCACCAAAACATAGTTCGCTGAGTCCAAGCCGGTGACCTTGAACGGCAGCAACTGATAGCCAGCATGCTGATATGCCGAGAGCGGCTTGAATGGCTTTCTTAATGGGACGCTACTCGTTTGCATTGGCCCCATTCTGCTCCAGCGAGTGCCGGAGCGCCTTCGTAATGCAATCCCAAAAATCATTGTCGGCCAAAGGGAGCTGCCCTCCGTTCGAGACATCTTCCCACCAGGGGCTGTTGGCGCAATATTCTTTCAGCACCTCGGGGTCGAAAAACGGCTCTTCAAATTTGAGTTTTGGCATCATCCGAAATCATTATTTTTTTTGGATCTTCGAAAGGCTCGGCCGCCTCGGCGTCGGCATTGACCAGCGAGGTCTTTGAAAGAGCGTGGGCTAAGATCAGGTTTTTAAATGGCTCGCTTTCCTTGGACACGCGTTCTTGGAGGGACTGGATAAGTAAATCGTTCATGAACTGCTCGGGAAGATGTTCTAAATTCATTCCCGGCTTTGGTTTGAACCTCGCTTCAATAACGTCGTCGCCGTCAGTTTGGAGATGTAAATAGCAGCGCCCTGTGTACCAATACGCGGTCTTGAGCAATGCGTTCAAGCTGAAGATTCTCATGTCAATCTTGACCAGCAAGACCCCGTTGTCATCAGATACAAAATCCTGACGCATGCTCGGTGTGTTTTACCTCGCTTTCCGTCCCGATTAAAGAGATTTCTCCAGAGAATTTCGTGTCTGATTTTTGTTGATTGAAGTTCGGAAGGGTGCAGAATGCCGTGAATCCTAATTATGGACCACAAGAAAAAATTGCGGGGAATTTTTTCTCTATCCACTGCGGTTGCCGCGTTGGTTCAAAACTCGGCTTCGGCACATTCAACGGCGCCTCAGCATCCCCGTCCGCAGGACAGGGACACTCCTCAATCGCTTCAGCCGGGCCCGGAAAAGCTGCTATTCAGGCCGGCTGATCAAATTGAGAAGTTATATGTAGGTCACAGCTCGCACGCTTCGCATGCATCCCATTATTCAGGTTCAGGAAATTCTTATGACTCCTCCGGCTCGACTTACACCACTCCCGCGCCCAATAATAATTATTCCACGCCGATAATACCTGCGACTCCGCCTGCAACATACACTCAACCAGCACAACCGGTCGTGCACAAAGATGACCCGGATTACGCAGCGAGGCTTTTAGCCACAAAAATAGAGTGGGCGGATGAAGGCCTCCCTAGTTATCAATATGAAATAGGCATGATGTATTTAACGGGAAACGGCCTTGAAAAAGACGAGAACAAGGGAAGAGACTATATCGGACGCGCGGCTCATCAAGGTTTCCAGGACGCTGTCGCCAAGTTAAAGGCGTTGAATAGCATTTCGACGCCAGAAACTCAAATTGGGCAGACGAACAGCGCAGCCTCAAATAATGTCATGCCAATTGAAAATCCCGGGACCAATGAAGTGCAGCGCGCGGTCGCGCCAGATCCTGTCCAGTTGCTGGCAACTAAAGCCGCTAATGGCTCAGCGTCGGCGCAATACGAATTGGGACTTCGGTATGTTAAGGGCTTAGGCGTCGCGAAGAATTTAGAAAAAGGGAGATTTTATCTTGAAATGGCCACCGCGCAGGGTGATGCGGATGCCATCAATCTTCTTCAAACGATCCCATCCACCGGGAATTGAAGAGGTCCAAAACCGCTCTCCTTCGTCTTACGTTAAAAATGAAAACAATCTACGCGCCACTTTTGTGCTTATGTTTTGTATTTGCATCGCAAAATATCTCGTTCGCTTGGAGCGGTCCCGGGCACATGCTCATCGCGGCCATCGCATACAGGAATCTTTCCGACCACGAGAAACGCGTGGTTTCTGAATTATTGAAACATCATCCGGACTACGGTAGATGGACAAATGCATTTTCAGCGGAATTAGCCCCTGTTGATTTGGACACCTTTGCTTTTATGCGAGCGAGTACTTGGCCAGACGAAATTAGGCGGCATGGCAGCCCGTATGATCATCCCCAATGGCATTATGTAGATTATCCCCTGGAACCACCGGATTTTCCGAATAAACCGAGTCCTTATCCTAATGACGACATTCTTTATGGCATCGCTCAATCCGAGAGAAGTCTTCAAGATCAATCCAGTTCGCCTGAGTTGAAAGCCGTGTATCTGAGTTGGCTCATTCATTTGGTTGGGGACATTCACCAGCCTCTCCATTGTTGCACGTTAGTGAACACAAATTATCCCGCGCCGGCCGGGGACAAAGGAGGGAACGGTTTCTTCGTGAGGCCCGGTGATGTGGGCGTGAATCTGCATAGTATCTGGGATAAGGCCCTCGGAGCGACGGCAAATCCCAGGCTTCAATACAATTACGCAACAGAGCTCCTTTCGCAACGTTCGCGTGCGATGCTGCCGGAGTTGGAAAAGGATAAAACCCCTGAATCGTGGAGCAAGGAAAGCCGGATGATCGCGATTGAAATCGGCTATTTGCGCGGCAATCTCCAGGGAGGCACGAATGCAGCGAGTGCAATTCCGCTGCCCGGCGACTACGTAAAAAATTTGAAAATCATCTCGGAGCGCCAGGCGGCATTGGCGGGTTTTCGCTTGGCCGACGATATCAAGCATCACATAAGCCAATGAAGATGTGATCAGAGATAAAAGTTGCCGGGGCGGCAAGTTTGGCCGCCGCCGCAACACCCTTTTTCCTTCGGTATAACTTAAAGCAAAAAGCTTAAAGAAAAAGGGTGATCCCGCGTAGGAATCACCCGATAGATGTTGCATTTGTTACACTCCAAAATAGCCATTATGCCGAGCTCGGCATAATGGTTATTTTCTGTAGCGTTTGATAATGCCTAGTTCATGGGGCGATTCTTCAAATCGTTGAGGAATCGCCTTTTTTTCATTTTTCAACTCGGCATTATCAGAGGGCTTGCAGAAAGGCCCAGAGTTGGTCTGGTGGGCGATATTCGAGATCTCGTGTTGAAATTGCTCCAGCCTCTGCGCCTTTGCACGGCACCGCCTGATCTACTTGACGATGGATATTCAGGAAATCGCGGCGACGCGCTCATCCAGGCGCTCGCCGTTTTTTGCGCGAACGGATGAAGGCGAACAAACGCAAAAGAACGCTCCCAACTAAAACGGCAACCACTAGGTTGCGATAGCCGACAAATGAATCCCGGATTGGAGGGCGGATTTTCCGCCAGATTTTCCCAACGGACTCTTTGTCCGCCAGATCGGTTTTCGCAGTGAAACTGGTCACATCACCTTTCCCATTTTTAGTGAATGTGACTCGAACCGGCAGGTAGGAGCAGAAGAAATTTGTTTCGGACTCAGGATAAAATTCGAGGGTCATCTGCCCTTCTGACTTCATGATGAGGCGGTCTCCGTCGTAGCTCATCGTCGCGGTCGTGCCGGACGCGAGCTTATAATCTCCCACACAGTCATCGAAGGCTTTGGGGTCGATGCCGGCGATTACGGGCACTCCGGGTATTTCGGCGGTTTTGGGTGGTTCATCTGAGAACTTGGTAAACGTCACTGGCTCGGTTCCATAGATAAAGGAAATCATGCCAGTGACTTTGTTTTGGGCGTCCCGCGTGAAAGTGACGGGCGTGCCGCTGACTCGCAAAAAGAAATTTCCTTTGGAATCCGGGACCAGTTCCGTGCTGAGATGCACTGATCCCCGCATAAAAAGCCGATCCTTCTCGCATCGAATCCCGATGACATTGTTGGGGGTCGTTTGGTAACTGCCCACAAACGCGTCGCACGCTTGGCGATTGAGCGTCACTGTCTTGGGCCGCTTGTCTCCCTGCCACTGACTGTTGAGCAGGAGAAAACCCAGGTCTGTACCAGGGTCAAACATCGAATTGGAGAGCACCACTACGCCACGTCGGCGTTTTTTGTCAAACCCCACAAACGCGGAGCAACCAAATGTTCCTCCCGCGTGCCAGATAATATCTCCCGAACAAGACCATGCCAAAGCCTGATTCTCCACTCGGACAACCTGCGTCTTCTCCATCAGCGGCGACAACCGTGATGGTGTCAGCCCAATGTTGGCCGACAAATACTTCAACATGTCATTGGCGGAGGAGCGGATCGCGCCAGCGCCCGCGATCGGTTCGGGAAAATCCAAGTCCTCCACTGATTTGCCGAACCAATCATGCCCGACGGCCTGGCGCGCCCGTAGTTCGGGCGTTAACCTTATTCGGGTGCTGTCCAATTTGAGGGGATTGCAAATCCGGTCCACCACCAGCGATTCAAAATTCGTGCCCGCCTTCAGCGCGATGGCCTGCGCAAGCAGCCCCATCCCTAGATTGGAATATTCCACCTTCTCTCCGGGACTCCGCCGCAAGGTATAACCCGATAGGAATTCATACAACTGTTCCGTCGTGTAACCTGCGTAAGGATTATTCCAATGTGGAGGCGACAGATTGTCGGGATCAGACGGGAGGCCCGATGTGTGGGTTGCCAAATGAAGCAACGTGATTTCCCCGCCGTGATATGTCGAGACTTTAACGGAGTCAGGCAGATATTTCCGAACCGGATCATCCAACCTCATCTCCCCCCGCTCAATCATGTCCTCCAGCAGCAGCGTAGTAAATGTTTTGGTGACGGAGCCGATTTCAAACACGGTGTCTCCATTCACTTCCGGGCTCCCGCCGTTGTCCGCTTTCCCGTAGCTGATGACTTGTTGCCCGTCTTCATCCACGATTCCCACTACCATGCCAATGCTTCTTTGATCGAGTTCGATGTGATCTCGGAGCAAAGCTCTGACGGCATTGGTGAAATCCTCGGCGGCGGCGGCACGCGTAAAGGCCGTCAAAAGTACGACGAAACAAACCGTTCGAGATGTCATTCTCATGTTTGTGGACCGCCCAACGAGCGATGACCAAATCCAATGGCGTCATGCTTAGTGCCTCGATTAGCGGACGCTGCGCTTGCATCCCAAACATTCTGCTTTGGTGAATCTTCTTCCATCGATTTGACGAACGGACCGCGCGGATCATGCCAAGTCCGGTGGAATAAAAAAAGAGCGATTTCTCAGCTTGTTGCTGCAAAGCTGTGTAGATGAGGGCCGATGGGGCCGATTTGCAAACGCTGCAAGTCTTCAGCATGGGGATTAAAACGAGCATTCATAAGTGTCATTCCTTTCTTTGGGTTGAGGTTTACAAGGGAATGACACCCGGATAATGCCGAGTTGAACAATAAAAAAGGGGCGATTCATCAATGATTTGAAGATTCGCCCTCTGCGCTCGGCATTATCAATCGCTACAGAAAATAGCCAAGCTCCCTCAAAGAACAATGCTTTGCATTCCCGACTATAACATGGTCAAGTACTTCTATTTTCAACAGTTGGCCGACTCGCATGAGATCACGAGTGACTTTTATATCAGCCTCTGATGGCTGTGGTTCACCACTCGGGTGATTGTGCATGAGAATCACCGCGGCTGCGCCCGCGATCACCGCTGCCCGGAAGACGTCCCGAGGATGGACGAGGACGGTATCCATGATGCCAATGCTCACGAGATGATGACCACGCACGCGCCGACGCGTATTGAGAATTACCACTACGAAACATTCGCAATCAGGATTAAAATAGGGATGGGTCGCCACATTCAGTCGCCAATAATCTGCTGCTTGGTCCGGTTGAACGCATATTTTCATATTTTCCGGCACCGGGCATTCACGCAGTGCCACAACCTTGTATTCCTTCGGCTGCGGCTCACCCGGGCCCTCTTCCACTTCACGTTGAACATCGAGGATGAAGTCACAAGCTTTTTGCGCCTGTGTTGCCGCGTGAACCACAAGCCTCCGGTCATCCTTCAGCCGTTCTAACCAGCTTTGGATATATGCTGCAGATTGATCTACTGTTTTGTTTTCGATCTCGCAATGGCCGCACAGAAACGCTGCTCCCATTTCCGCGACTAGCTCCTCGCGGCTGTATGGATCGGTTCCGAAACGTCCCGGCTCCGTGACTTCCTTCCGATTCAACCGGGACAAGTGCCCCGTGGAATGGGCCAGTTCATGGAAGAGCGTGCTGTAATATGCCTCGATGGACTCGAACACTTCCGGTTCGGGCATACTGATCTCGTCGTGAGACGGAGAATAACAGGCGCTGCTGCCGTCGTGATTGATAGGTGGCCGCTTCGGCATACCGGCAACGATCTGCTCGCATTTCTCAATGCGCTGGAACTTTGGTGCCGGGTCAATGGTTGGAATGGTTGGAACATTGATTCCTTCGCATTGAGCGACATTGAAGACGCTGTAATAGCGAAGGAAGGGAATGGGTTTGGCTTCGTCGTTGCCCTCCTCCTTGAATCGTTTCCAGAACACCACCGGGAAGGATCGCTCGCCCTTTTTAACGCTACCGCCAAGCAAATGAACCTGCCTGAACGTAAGCCAAAAGGGCGACGGGTATTTTGCTGCGTTAAGGAGGAACTGATTTATACCTCGGTAGGGCTTCCGACTCACGAAGTTCTGTGCCCATTGATTTGCGGCTTTCCATGGTCGGTGCCAGGGCACGGTTCCTGATTCGAGCAAGCTAATGATCC
>DATAZE010000027.1:0-21255 GCA_036272195.1 Verrucomicrobiia bacterium
GGCAAGGCTTCGGCGAAGGAGCAGGTTTGAAAAACCCTGTGACTGAGCCGAAACGACGCCAAAACACCAAAAAGACCGCTTCCCGGCAGTTTCCTTCCGAATGGCTACAGTATTTTTAAACCGCTCTAGTCGCGAGTTCCGGAACACGGATTGGAAAGTCCCGCGAACTCGCAGACGGAAAAGCCTGCGCCACACCGGAGGAGGCACCCCATTTGACAATGAATTATCTGGTGGCTATATAGCGGCACATATGAAAACAACACATCGATCCTGGTACCTGCAAATCGCGGCGTTCGCGGTAACTCTGTCTTTCGGAGCGAGTGCCTATGCCGAAACTCCCCGCGAGGAAGTGGCGCACGCTTATGTCCTGTTGAAAATAGCGAAAAGCGATTATCACGGCCATAAAGGCGAAGCCATCAAGCAATTGGAACTCGTCGGCCACGATCTTGGCCTGGACCTCCACGGCGGCGGCAGCGAACACGAGCGACAACTGAAGTCCGACGAATTGTTGTCTGAGGCCGGCAACATGGTCCACGAGGCTCGCAACAAGCTGGAAGCACGGGATCGCGATCGCGCGGCCGCGCATCTCGACAAAGCCATTCAGGAAATTGACGAAGCCCTCAAGGCCCGCTAAGAGGATGCAGATTTAGGGCCGCGTGTCCCGGGCAACTCATCAGGATTTGCCCTGTCGCACGCGGTCTTTTTTTTCTTCCAGTTCGGCCTGCAACTTTTTCCGATCGTCGCTGAGTTGACGCTGCGCCTGTTCCATTTTTTCGGCGTCGCCGGCTTCCGCCGCTTTGTCGCGGTCGTCCTTCGACGCGATTTCGCGCTCGGCAATTTTGGCGGCGTATTTGGAATCCAATTCAGCGAGCTGCTTTTTCTGTCCAGCGGTCAGTTTGACGGTGGGCGAAGTTTTATTTAACCGCTCCATCGCGAGTTCGTAGGCGCTTTTCATAATTTTATCGTGCGGCAAGTCGACGGCGCTCGCAGAGCGCCGCTACACTTTTTTCTTCCACGGCATGTCGGGAAATTTTTCCGGCGGCTTGATTTGCTGCGGCGGCGGTTTGGCCATTTCCAAATCCGGATCGCTTTTCGGAATTTCACCGGGTTTGGTTTTATCCGATTTCCACGATGAAATGCGTGCCTGCATGCCGTGATGCTCGGCCACGGTTTTATCGCCCGCCTTCATGTAAAACAGCGAGAGGTTCGTATGGACGAGTTGCTCGCCCGGTTTCAATTTTTCTGCTTTGTGGCCCTCGGCTATCGCGGTGGCATAATCGCCTTTACGATAATACGCCATACCCAGGGAAAGCTGCGCGTCGAAATATTGAGGGTCTTCCGCAAGGATCGCCTTCAGCTTCTCGATGGCGCGGTCGTAATCGGCCGTGCTGAAATCGAACATGGCATCATCGTATTGTTCCTGGAGGCTCATCTCGGTAACTCAACGTAAACCACTATGCGCGGGCGAAGCAAGTGGTCCGTGGACGCGCTGCGTGTTGCGTGTTGCGTGTTCGGTGGCGTAGTATGAGGCACGAGCAATGGCAATTAAACTGATTTCAACCGACTTTGACGGAACCATTTTCGCGGAGTTCGAGAACCCTCCGATTCCCGAGAAATTGCAGCAGATTATCGCCGAGCAGCAATCGCGCGGCGTGAAATGGGTCATCAATACCGGGCGCGAGATGGCGAGCCTGATGGAATCGCTGGGGCGCGCTAAAATTTCCATCGAGCCGGATTATCTCGTGCTCGTGGAGCGCGAGATCCATCGCCACGACGGCGTGCGTTACGTGGGGTTGGAAGAATGGAACGCGCAATGCACGCGATCGCACGAGAAACTATTCACGCGCATCGTGCCGGATTTGCCGCGGCTGACGGAATGGATCAATTCGCGATTTCACGCCACCGTTTATGAAGACCCGTATTCACCCTTTTGCCTGATTGCAGGGAACAAGATCGATGCAGAGGTGATCAATCAATACTTGGAGGATTATTGCCGCGAGATTCCTGAGTTGACGGTGGTGCGCAATGACGTCTACACGCGCTTCAGCCACGCGGCTTACAACAAAGGCGCGGCGCTCGCGGAGTTGATGCGGGGACTTCGCATCCAGCCGGAGGAAGTTTTCGCGGCGGGAGACCATTGGAATGATTTGCCCATGCTCTCACGAGAGCACGCGCACTGGCTGGCCACGCCCGCTAATGGCATTGAACCCGTCAAAGCGCAGGTGCGCGCCCAAAATGGCTTTGTAAGCGATCTGCCGCATGGTTATGGCATCGCCGAAGCCCTCTCAAAATGCTTGGAAAGCAGATAAATCAGCGCCCAAAGGCAATCTCCGACAAACGGACGTGATAGTGGGGCGGGGTGGAATTAGCATCGCTAATTAATATATTTTATTTTACCGATGGCGGCGTCAAAATAATCGTAAGTCGTTTATATTGAGCAAGATATAATTATGATTAGAAATTGACAGGTTTGCTACTGATGTTAGTGTGTCAAGGCAACGGTGTTCTTGCCGATAATTCCTCACGGCATTGGCCCTTTTGCGAGAAATTTTAAATTGATTATCAGGCACCTTTCATGAGCGACACAACCACGGCTGCGCCGTCTACAGGCGGCACTCCCAAAATCTCTAAGATATCCGAGGCGGTCATCCGCATCGCAGGTAATTCACAGGACGGAATTCAGGCAATCGGCGGTTTCCTGGCCCGGCTGGCCGGACGCAGCGAGCAGGAAGTCATGACTTTCATGACGATTCCGGCGACCATTTCCGGCGGGCCTTCCATTTTCCAGGTCCGCATCGGCTCGGGCGAAGTCCTGAGCGCGGGCGATGATGCGGACGTCCTGCTGGCGTTTTACCAGCATTCCTACGAAGGCCACATCAACTCCCTGAAAAAGAACGGCATCGTCCTTTACGATTCGGACCATGTGGAGCCGAAACCGGAATGGAAGGATTCGTATCATCACGTCGGCATTCCGATTTCGACCCTCACGGTCGAAGCCATCGGCGGCACCGCGAAGGACAAGGGTAAAAATATTTTCACACTCGGCCTCGTAGCGCGCATGTTCGACCTGAACGTGACCAAGCTCGAACGATTGATTAACGAACGCTTCGGCGGCAAGGATGAGAGCATTGCGAAAAATGCGCTCCTGGCTTTCCACGCGGGCTACAGCTACACCCTCGGCAGCATCGTCGACCTGTTCCGTTTCGTGGACAGCGAAAAGAAGGATCGCCACCAGCTCGTGATGAACGGGAATGAAGCGATGGCTTATGGGCTGATAGCGGCAGGCGTGCGTTTCGGCGCCGGTTATCCGATCACTCCGTGGTCAGACATCATGGAATTGCTGCGGCGCGAATTGCCCAAATACGGCGGCACCTTCATGCAAACCGAAGATGAAATCGCTGCGATTTCCATGGCGATCGGCGCGAGCTACGCCGGGCGCGTGGCTGTGACCGGTTCGAGCGGACCGGGTATCGCACTGAAATCAGAAGCAGCTGGTTGGGCGGGCATGGCCGAAGTGCCACTCATTGTTATCGATATTCAACGCGGCGGGCCTTCGACCGGCATGCCGACGAGCGTGGAGCAATCGGATTTGAATATTGCCTGCTACGGCAGCCACGGCGATTCCCCTCGCGTAGTGCTGGCGCCGGCGAATGTTGAAGATTGTTTTTACACCGCGATTGAAGCGGTGAATATCGCGCGCAAATACAATGTGCCGGTTTATATTTTGAGCGACCAGTCGATTGCGACGCGCATTGAGGCCTTCCCGGAGCCGGATTTGGAGAAAGTTTGCCAGGATATCACGCCCGATCTCACGCCGGTGGCGGACTATAAGCCCTACGATTTATCAACCCCGGACGGCACCGTGAAACGGGTCGTGCCCGGCACGCGCATCCTGAGCGGCAAATATCCGGTCGCGACGGGATTGGAACACGACGAACTCGGCCATCCGACCGGCTCGCCGAAGCTGCATATGCAGATGAGCGCCAAACGGCGCAAGAAAATCCAATCGCTGGGTGCGACCTTGCCGCTGCCGAAGATTCACGGCCCGAGCGAAGGCAATGTGCTTCTGGTCGGCTGGGGTTCGACGGAAGGTCCGATTCACGAAGCTGTGGACCGCGCCCGTGCCGCCGGCGACAGCGTGTCCTCGATTCATCTACGGCACATCAGCCCGCTCCCGAACGGTTTGGAAAATATTTTCTCGGGCTTCAACCATGTGTTCGTCGTCGAAATGAACGATGAAGGAATTTACGGGTTTGGGCAGCTCGCGGCGATCCTGCGCGCGCGCTATTGCAATCCGAACATTCGCGGCATCAACAAGACCGACGGCCTCACGTGGAAGGTGAAGGAAATCCTGGCCACGGTGAAAAGCAAGCTCCCCGCGAACACCAACGGCGAAGCCACGGCGGTCAATTAACAATTTAGCGACAACATTCAATCATTCGTAAAATGAGCTCTCCCCTTACTGATATTCCCAATCGCGCGGCCGGCAACATTGCCATCGTGCCCACGCCGTCCCTGCCGACCGAAGAACGCAAAGGTTTGACCAAGAAGGAAATCGCTGCCGATCACCCGACATGGTGCCCCGGTTGCGGCGATTTCTCCGTGCTGGCGTTGTATTTCAAACTGATTGAAAAGCGCAAGCTGTGGCACGAGAAAATCACCACCGTCGCCGGCATTGGCTGCTCGAGCCGATTCCCGTATTTCGTCCAGGCGCACGGCGTGCATTACATCCACGGCCGCGCTCTCGCGTTTGCCAGCGGCATTTCGCTTTCACGCCCGGACCTGCATTTGTTCGTGTTCGGCGGCGACGGCGACGCGTTTTCGATCGGCGGAAACCATTTCAACCACACCGCGCGCAAAAACATCAAGATGACCTACGTGGTCATGGACAATTGGGTTTACGGCTTGACGAAGAAACAGACTTCGCCGACCTCGCCGCTCGGGTTCAAGAGCAAGACGGATATGTGGGGCGCGGTGGATTATCCCATCAATCCGATGAAGCAGGCAATCGCTGCCGCCGCTTCCTTCGTGGCGCGGACTTCGGCCTCGAATCCCAATCACGTGCTGCAAATGATGGAAGCGGCGATGGACCACGATGGGTTCAGCTTCATCGAATGTCTGAGTGAATGCGTGGAGTTTTACGAGGGCGCTTTTGACGCCTCGAACCCGCGCAAAGGCGGCGTCTTCAACGAAGTTCCCAAGGACCACGACGTGACCGACGAAATGGCCGCTTACAAATTGGCAAATGAACCGTTTCCCGGCCACTTCGGTATCTTCTACAAGAACACAAAACCGACCAAGAATGCCAAAGAAGCAAACATCGTCAAAACCTCCCAGGAAAAGGTAAAGGGATTGAAGGATTGGGAAATTTTGCAGAAGAGCTTCGAGCGAATGAAGTAAGCTCCCGCATTTACGATATACGATTTACGAGCCGGTGGAGAAATCCCCGGCTCGTATTTTTTTGTGCTTCGTAAATCGCCAATCGTAAATTTTTAGTGGCGCGTCTATCGCAAATCGTGAATCGTAAATCAGAATGCCGATTTACGAATTTGCCTGTCCGAAGTGCCGCAAGATTTACAGCTTCCTGTCGAAGCGCATGAATCCGGACCGGCTGCCGGTTTGCCCGAAGTGCGGCCATAAAAAACTGGAAAAACAGTTAAGCCGCTTTGCCATGACTCGCGGTCTGGCCGAGTCCGCGGGCCCGGATGAAGCGGACGGCGAGGGACCGATGCCGAACATGGATGATCCCCGCATTGCCCGGGCGATGGCGGAAATGGAGCGCGACATGGCGCACATGGACGAAAGCAATCCCCGGCACATGGCCCAGATGATGCGTAAGATGAAGGACATCCTTCCCGCGGGCACGATGCCGAAGGAAATGGATATTGCCATCAAACGGCTGGAGGCAGGCGAAGACCCGGAAAAAATCGAGGAGGACATGGGAGATGTGCTGGGCGATTTCATGGGCGAAGGTGGTGCGGGAGGCGGTAGTGGGTATACAAAGGATTCGGGATTGTACGACTATTAAAAGCTCCAAACTTCAAGCTCCAGAGAAATTCCAAAAACCAAACACCGATAAGCGCGTTTGTTGGCAATTTCGGTTATTGAGATTTGAGATTTCCCCGGAGCTTGGGATTTGGAATTTTGAAACATGGCTCATATTCACGAAAAAATTGATTTCACGGTGGCGATCTTCGTCGTTCACGAGAGGAAGATTTTGTTAATTCACCATCGCAAGCTGAACGCGTGGCTGCCGCTTGGCGGGCACATTGAACTGGATGAAGACCCGGAGCAGGCGGCATTGCGCGAGGCCAGGGAAGAGAGCGGGCTGGATGTGACGTTGCTTGGAGAACGCCCGCCGACAACCGGGCCGGGGACGCGCGCGTTGATCGCGCCGCGGTTCCTGGACATCCATCGCATCTCGGATACGCACGAACACATCGGGCTGATTTATTGGGCGCGGCCGAAAAATTCGACCGGCGTCAAATGCGCGACAGAAGAGCATCACGACATCCGCTGGTATTCAGCCGGGGAATTGGACACACTGCAACCAGCGATGTCAGAAGCTGTGAAATGGTATTGCCGGAAGGCGATCGAGGAAATTAAGAGTTGAGGAGTTGAACAGTTCGGCGGGCTGAGTTCCTTCGCCCGACGTCTCATCCATGCGAAAATTAAAAATCTGGTATTTCGTTCTCGCGGCGTTGAACACACTGGCGGCAACATGGTTTGCCAGTTATATATTTTTCTTTCTGCGCGACCGGTTCGGTTTCGGCAACCGGGAGAACCTGTGGGTTTCGGCCCTTTACGGTTTCATCTACCTCTTTGCCGCATGGCAAGGCGGAAAATTTGCCCAACGCCGGGGCTTCATCACCAGCCTTAAAGTCGGTTTTGCCGGACTTACGGTAATGATGATCATCGGGGCGTTGATGAATTCCGTGATTGGAATTCTGTTGGCGCTGGCAGGTTACACCATCGTGCTCCTCCTCACCTGGCCGGCGCTGGAAGCGTTGGTCAGCGAAAACGAAACGCAGACAGGCGTGCAGCACAACGTTGGCGTTTACAACTGCACCTGGGCATCTGCCGGGGCGGTGGCATATTTCATCGGAGGGAAGCTCTACGATTGGCTGGGGCACGCGGCCGTATTTTGGGTGCCCGCCGGACTTTTTGCCATCGAGTTTGTGATAGCAATCTGGCTGGGGAGGCAAAAGGCTGAGGGTCAAGGATTGAGTATCGAGGGCGGAGAGCCTGCCGAGCATTTGGCCGAGGCGAAGGCATGGCATCAGCCAGTACCGCCAAAACGATTTTTGCAGATGGCCTGGCTGGCGAACCCGTTTGCGTATGTGGGCATTAACACGGTTATCGCAGTAATGCCGGGTGTGGCCAGCAAGCTCGGCCTTTCGCCCACGCAAGTCGGATTATTTTGCTCGGTGTGGTGGTTCGCGCGCTTGGCGACATTCGCGCTGCTCTGGCAGTGGCGCGGCTGGCACTACCGTTTCCGCTGGATGCTAACCGCGTTTATAATGCTCATCGGCAGTTTCATGCTCCTGCTGCTCGCCGGGCAAATCTGGCTGCTGGTTGTGGCCCAGTTGTTTTTTGGATTTGCCGTGGGCCTGATTTATTATTCCTCACTATTTTATTCCATGGATGTCGGCGGCGACACCCAGGGCGAACATGGCGGATTGCATGAAGCCGCCATTGGCGCCGGGATTTTCGCCGGACCGGCCGTGGGGGCCGCTGCGTTGCAGTTTTTGCCGGCACATTCAAACAACGGAGTGTTTGCGGTGAGCATTTTGTTGTTTTGCGGGCTATGCGGACTCATTGGATTGCGGCTGAAAAGGTAAATCCTTTCTCCCGATTTACAATTTGCGAGCGCGGCGCAAATCCCACGCCTGCTACATGCTTGATAACCCTTCGAATTCACTCCATCTTTTCATCGATTTAATGATTTAACCATTTAACGATTTAACCAACACATGTCCTTACTCTCCGGCAAACTTGGAATCGTCTTCGGTGTCGCCAATAAACGGTCCATCGCGTGGGCCATCGCTCAGGCGTGGGCGCGCGAAGGAGCGAAACTGGCATTCACCTACCAGGGCGAGCGGCTCAAGGAAAATGTTGAGGAACTCGCGGGCACATTCGGCGCGGACACGCTCATTCTGCCGTGCGATGTGACCAGGGACGAAGACATTGCGTCCGTGTTCAAGACGGTGGGGGAAAAATTCGGGAAATTACACCTGATGCTGCACTCGGTGGCGTTTGCGCCGAAGGAGGCTTTGGAAGGCGAATTTGTCAATACCAGCCGCGAGGCGTTTCGCGTGGCGCATGATGTGAGCGCGTATTCGCTGGTGGCGCTGGCGCGCGGAGCTTCAGGCCTGATGACGGAAGGCGGCAGCATCGTGGCCATGAGTTATTACGGCGCGGAAAAAGTAGTGCCGCACTACAACGTAATGGGCGTGGCGAAGGCATCGCTGGAAGCCAGCACGCGCTACCTGGCTTACGATCTCGGCCCGAAAAAAATCCGGGTGAACTGCATCAGCGCCGGTCCGGTGAACACGTTGGCAGCCCGTGGCATCAGTGGCTTTATGGAAATGCTCAAGCACTACGAAGCGCATGCGCCTTTAAAACGCAATGTGGTGCCCGATGAATTGGGCGCGACCGGCGCGTTCCTCGCCAGCGACGGCGCAGCGGCCATTACCGGCCAGGTGCTTTACGTGGATTGCGGCTACCAGATAATGGGAATGTGACGGAAGGCGAAAATCGGGAATCAAAATTATATCTCGCGAAAACTGTACGCGTAACTCACGCGAACGGTTCTACGCCTGAGCCAAAAACGCGGGAAGTGTTTTCACCAATTCAACGAGGGCTTCGAAACCGACCGGCTTGATAAGATATGATTTCGCGCCGAGATCATAGGCGCGCTTCACGTCGGCATCATGGTTCGAGGAAGTCAGCACAACCACTGGGACTTGATGCAACTGGGTTTCTGAGCGCAACCACGTGAGCACATCGAAGCCGCTGACACGCGGCATTTTTAAATCCAGCAGAATAAGCTTCGGCAACGGATGCTTGCTGCGGTCGGAAAAGTCATTTGCGCCGCGCAAATAAGCAATGGCCTGGTCGCCATCGCTGACCGCCTGAAGATCAAAGATCACGCCCGCTTTGCGACACGCATGTTCAAACAGTAGCGTGTCGTTCGGGTCGTCTTCAACGTGAAGGATTGTGGCATTCACAGCGGTCTCTCTGACAAATCAACTAACTCAATTATATTCAAAGGTAGTCCTCCTTTGGTATTGCGCAAAGGCTATTCTTGAAATTATCAGGGTCTATGTCTTTGACAAACCATGGCGGACAACCGGGTAAGGACGTCGCGCCGCAGCGCAAAGATTTTTACGCGGCGGGCAATTCCACCCAAAAACGGCTGCCGTTGGCGCCGGCGGATTCCACGCCGACGCGGCCGCCCATTCGCTCGGCGCCTTTGCGGACAATCGCGAGTCCGATGCCGGTCCCAGGATATGCGTTAATGCTATGAAGACGCTCGAACATGCGGAAAATGCGCTCGTGATATTCCGGCGCGATGCCGATGCCATTGTCTTCAACCCATAAGCGGACAAATTTCCCATCCAGCGCCGATAGCTGAACATCCAACGACGGCACGCCGTTGGATTTCGCTTCCGTCGTTTGCATCCTGGAGGTCGTTTCCTCGGCGTAGATGCGCACGTGCGGGCGCGTTTCCGTCCGGACGAATTTGAGTGAATTGCTCAGGAGGCTGGAAAGGATTTGATTAAGGACGGCGGCGTTGGCTTTTACGGGTGGCAACGGAGTCGACACATCGACGGTGGCATCGCGGGCATCCATCTCCTCGGAAAAACGATCCAGGGCGGCGCGCACTTCGGCATCCAGGCTGACTTTGCTGACGGGCACCGCAGTGTGCCCGAGGCGGCCATAGGCGAGCAAATCCTGCACGAGCCGGTCCATCCGTTGGGCGGCTCCGCAAATGCGTTGCGCGTAATCGCGCCCGCGATCATCGAGATTCGGGCCGTATTCCTCCAATAGAATGCTGGTAAAACTCGCCATGCCGCGCAACGGCGCCCGCAGGTCGTGGGCCACGTGATAAAGGACGCCTTCAAGCGACTGGAGACTTTGCGCGAGATTGGCGGTGCGTTCGGCGACGCGGTGCTCCAATTCGGTGGCGTAATGGCGCAAGCGTTCCTCGCTTTCGCGCAACGCGAGTTCGGAAAGTTGCAATTGCTCGGCGGCTTGTTCGGCAACCCGGCGCGCCCGGCCTTCGGCGCGGGTCAGGTAAAACATCACCAGGCTCAAGGCGGTTCCGACCGTCAGGAGCGACAGGACAATCCAGGTGCCTTCCAGTTCCGGCTCGGCGTAAAACCTCGCCGTCCAGGTGCGCCCGCTCACGTCGAGCGCGATGATTTCTTCAAACGCTCTTCGGAATGGCACGCCCTCGACCGCATTTTTTGCGGAGCGGAAAAGCAAGTTTGTTGAATCGGTGTTGGTGCCATCGAAAATCTCCAGTTGCGTGCCCATGGTTTGCTCCTGAAAGATGCTGGCGAACAAATCCCCGGCGCGGAAAACACCAAAGGCAAAACCCTGAAGCTGCGCCCGCCGATCGGCGACGGTTTCAGGCACATTGCCGCCATGGTACACGGGGCAATAAATTAGAAAACCGGATTGTTGGGAGGCATCCAGGAGCTTCACTTTGCCGGAAGCCGCGGTATCGCCCGTATCGCGCGCCCGTTCCATGGCCTCGCGCCGCACTGATTCACTGAACATATCGTAACCAACAATACCCTCGTTATGCGGACTTTGCGGCTCGAGAAGAGTGATGGGATAAAGATCCGCATCGGCTGTTGGAGGCCAGATGCGAAAATGTGTTTCGCCCTGCTCGCTCATGGAAACGATGAGCCGCTCCTTTTCCGACGCAGGCACCCGCGGGCCAAAACCGATCCCAAGGACGCCCGGATAATTATCCAAAATACGCAAGCGCTGGATGTAACTTTTGAACCGGTCATGGGTGATTTCGTTTTCGACAGCGATAAATCCGGCGGTCCCGTGAAGCAACGCTTCGTAGACCTCAAATCGGGCGCGAATGCCTGCTCGGGCGCGCAGCACCGTAGCTTCAAATTGCGCACGGGAGCGCAAATGAATCGTGCGCGACGCGTAATACGCCGCCAGAAACGTCAACGAAAGTCCGGCCAGCAATACGAATGCAGGAAACCAACGGCGGGAAAGAGGCAACCCCGGACGCAGGTGAGGTAAACCACGCGGGGCCTCGGCCGATAAGGCGGAGGCAACACTTTTGCCAGGAAGTTGTGTTTCTTCGCCCATTCGCTGCTATGAAAGCTCGAGGCCGGAAATACGCCCCAAAAGCTATCACGTACACGAGAAGTTTCAACCAAGGTTCGAAGAATTAATTTCCGGCGATGATGAAATTTTTAAGCTGTTCCACCACCTGGGAATACGGGCGGCGACGAGACTATTGATTGGATTGAGGTTGAGGAGTTTGCTGCGGCTGCTGGACGGGTTGCGAGTCTCTCGATTGCATTTTCCCCTCGCCTTTCATTTCTCCCTGGGGAGATTCGGCACCGCCCACAGACGATTGCGGCGTCACGCCATAATAAGAGTAAATGCGCTGACGCCATTCCGAATGGGTCAGGTTGGACCAATCCACGGTAGGCGCGCTGTTAACTTTGCTTTGATCGCAATTGAGCGTGAACTGCGGTTGATCTTCAGAACTGCTGTATTGCGCGGAACTGCTCGCCCGCAACAACGCCCACGGCACCGGGACTACTTTTTCAGAACTGCTGGGCATTGCACCCGAATTTTGCGATGCATTCAGCGAGAGCAGGGCGAAATCAATCCGCCCTGAAACGGGGTTGACGATGATGTCCTGGATTTGGCCGGCGCGCTTTCCGTTGGAGTCACTCACTTGCGCGCCCACTAATCGGCTCGCGCGGATTGCGCCATCGGTATTACGGCCTGTCGCGCTCAAATGCTTGGTGCTCCAGCTTCGAGTGTTTTGCTCGGGTGATACTGCGGGCGGACTGTTTTGATCCGTTATGGATTTGTTATCTGATGTCACTGATTGCGCCCACGCGGATGTCCCGAGCATCGAACATGCAGCGCAGACGATTGAAATTTTGCAGAGTGATTTTTTCATAACGTATTTTTTGTTGCCGTTTAATTTTTTGAAAGCAACCGACACGGGCAAGCGCCGTATCGCAACGGTTAAATGTAACGCTTCGGGCAATGGCCTCAAAATGGGGACTAGACCTATCTTCGGTGATGTACGGGGACAAACGGTTTCTATGCCAGCAGCGAGAAGAAAACCTCCAGGGCACAGGCCATCTGAATTTATTGCGAGCGCAAGGCCGGACCGGTCGCTGCGGGATTCGTATTTATCGTCACACCCAGCACGTCCGCCACGGATCGTTCTTTTGAGTCTGACGGCGAATTCAAGATCGCAAGTTTTTTGCTTTTTGGATCACGATAAACCAGGGTCGTGGAACCGCCGCCGTCCAGGTTGATGGCCTCACGGCAACCCGCTCGAATCAGTTCGTCGCTCAATTCCGCCAAAGTCATTCCAATGGACAGCTCCGGCTGACGCCCATCCACCACCACCAGCGTGAGCCGGGTTCCGCTGGCATCGATTCCCGCCGCCGTGCGCGGGTGCCGAGCCGTGGCAAATGTCCCGGTGAAATGAACCGGATGGCCATCCCGCACAATGATCTGGCTTCCTGCAACAATCTCACGGGCCGCAGCATCAATCGGGTCTGAAAGTCCACCATCCCGAAATATTGCCGTTTTGGACGCGGTGATCTCCAAGTATGGATGAGGTGTCACAGCACGATGCCAAAGCACGCCGTCAGTCATTGCCATTCCTACGGGTGCGGCAGCTTTACCGCGTATAAAGCCGGTGTTTCTGCCTTCAATGTCCCGGGTCGCCTGGGCCTCGAAGAAGTCGCCGTTAATCGCGACGTCATATTTATCTCGCTCGGCGATTTCACTCGTGGGCATCAAAGTCGTCAGCCACGGGCCGTCTCCGTCCGGATCAGGTCCTCCGCGATCGACCTGCACGGTCACTCGTGGATCTTTTAAATTGATGCTGACAACATGAATTGAATAGTTCGGATCCCGCCGGACAATACGCTGATATTCGATTGGCGCGGCCGAATTCGTGATCGGCCCACTCACCGCGGCACAGCCGGAGAAAAGGAGGCTTAGAAGGAAGCCGCGTAATACAATGTGCCGGGCGGTTATCAGTGAATTGAACACGGCGCATACGCTAACAAATCCGGGCCGCGCTGCAAGAGTTGCGCCGTTCAACGCAGCGCCTTCAACATGTCTTCGATATCGCTCGGACGAGGCGCTTCGAAATGGACTCGTTTGGCGGTGCGTGGATGAACGAACGCCAATTGAAACGCGTGCAACATCACGCGCGGTGCGGTGAATCCGACCAATTCCTCCAACCGCCGATTCTGGCGCTGGCCGTAGGTCAAATCGCCCACGAGGGGAAAACCGAGAAATTGAAAGTGCACGCGAATCTGGTGCGTGCGCCCGGTGTGCAGGCCAGCTTCGACGAAGGTCGTGGCGCGCAACCGCTCCAACACCCGATAACTCGTCCACGCTTCGCGTCCAGTGTCGTCGCTGACCGCCATGCGTTTGCGATGAGAGGGATGCCGCGCGATGGCGGCGCGAATCTCACCTTTGTCGCGCTCCATTTCACCGCAAACAATCGCGTGATAAATCTTTTCCACTTTGCGGCTGGCGAATTGCGAGGAAAGCGCGATGTGCGTCTCATCGTTTTTCGCGACCACGAGGCAGCCGCTGGTTTCCTTGTCGAGCCGATGGACAATGCCCGGCCGCGCGACGCCCCCGATACCACTCAATTCACCTTCGCAATGATGCAGCAACGCGTTCACCAGCGTGTGTTCCTCATGCCCCGCTGCGGGATGCACGACGAGCCCCGCAGGTTTGTTGACCACGAGCAAGCTTTCGTCTTCGAATAAAACATCGAACGGAATTTCCTCCGGCAGCGCTTCGGCAGGTTTGGCTTCCGGCCAGTGCACCTGCACTTCTTCTCCGGCGCGCGGAGTGTGGGTGGGTTTGACGCGTTTGCCGTTGACGAGAATATGGCCTTCCTCGATGAGGCGCTGAATTGCGCCGCGCGAGGCCGCGGGAAATTTTCCGCGCAAATAGGTATCGAGCCGTCCGGACAGGAACGTTTTATCGATCGTAAGAGATTCGGTTCGCGAGGACATGCTCAGACGTGGCTATTCAGTAAGACTGACGCCCGTGCCACTAAGTTCCGTTTTCACTTCGAAGCGGATTCCGCGGGTTTGGGCGCGTGCTCGTTGCGCCAGGTCAGCAGGAAAACCAGTGTCACACCAATGCATATCGCGCTATCGGCGATGTTGAAGGCGGGAAAGCCGGTTTCATCCCCGCCGCGCCGCAGCAAATAGAACCGCAGGAAATCCACCACGTACTGGCGGAAAATGCGGTCAGCCAGATTGCCCATGATGCCGCCGATAACGAGCCCGAAGGCAAATTGGCCCAGCAACGTGTGCGAGTTGAAGTGGTGCCGGCTGAAAAACAGAATGATCAGTGCGGCAACCGCGATGAGTGCGAGCGCGCCATTTTTGCCGGTGAACGAACTCCAGGCCGCGCCGGTGTTCTGCCAATAAACAAGTTTGAAGAAACCGGGCAGGACAATGCGCTCGTCCCAGACGCTCGGCAGGAAATGCAGCACGATCGCCTTGGTGATCTGGTCCACGGCAAGGATAATGAGCGCCAGCGCCGCAATGCGGCGGTTGGGCGTGCTCAGGAGCGAACGAGTCGAGTCCATGCAGTTCGCGTTAATTTGCCGGAAGTGGCAGGAAAAACAAATTCTTTCGAACGCGGACGTGGTTGAGCTACCGTCGTCAGTGGCTATCCATTCGCGACCATGAATGAAAAGCTTCCAATCAAAGATTCAGCCGAACGACAAGTGGCCGGCGATGTTGATTACGACCGACACGGACAACCAGGCATCGTCTTAGTTTGAGGAGCGCGGCTCTGCGAGCCGCAGTAACGGTAAAAATCCTAACGTCACGGGCTATGATTGTGCTCTCCGACTGGTAGCCCGCCGCGGGTCGCAGACCTGCGCTCCATGCTTTCGGTCAAATTAGGACGCTACCCGGAACCGACACCATTTTGATATTTTTCGAAGTTGCCATATGCTTATAAAATTGTTTTGCTGTTCCATGGCAGCGCATAAAGAAACTGCCATAAGTGCAAGGAAAATGGCGCGAGACGGAGATTTCGGTTCCTATACCAGCATCCCAGTTGCGGCGTGAGTTTTGATTTTCCGCCTTGTCTAAACTGGCGTGGCGAGAAACACTAAAAGCGGAACGGGATTTGCTCCGATCGAGTTGCTGGTAATAATCGCGGTCGTTGGCATCCTGTCGACTTTGCTATTGCCGGCGCAAGGAAAGTGTCAAAAGAGTTCCCCTCCAATGAAAATCCAAACCGCTGCTGGTTCGGATGAGCGGTTCATGCCAACGTGAATGCCAAGCCAAAGAGACCCGATCGAAAATTGCTCTTATGGCCCTTGGCTGGATTTATCATCGGGTTGCTCGGTGCCGCCAACCATTTCTATGAACCGCATGTTCCTTTATATTTGGGAGTTGTGGCTTGGGGTATCAATATGGTGCTTGTTCTGATCCTTGCCGCGACTCCTGCCGGAGCGCGAATAGGGGTTCTAATATCCGGTCTGTTTCTGGCAGTGACCTGTTTTGTCCGGGCGCCAGCTTTATTTCGAGCTTTATTGATGTGTTTCGCAGTTATGCCTCTGGGTATTGCATCAGCAGCAGTGCTATTCCCGGAGATTATTGGTTTCCGCGCCCGCCTGTATTTTCTATGTACTTGGGGTTTTACTCGCGAAGTGAAGCGGCGAGCGTACGGCTTCGATAGAGTAGCCTTGGTTCAACTCATCGCGGCCACGGCAATCTTTACCGCTTCCTCTGCCGGGGTAGAAATAATTTCCGGCGTTGGCGTCTGGATGTTTGCGCGATTGCTTGCGCTTGGAATTGCGATTCTTGCACTGGCAGAAATCGTAACAGCCTGCCACATCTTTTTAACGGCATTGATGGGTCTTACGGCACCCGCATTGATGCAATCTCCGTATCTCTCAACCTCTGTTAATGAGTTTTGGAACAAACGCTGGAATCCGGCTGTTTCGATGCTATTTCGTTCTTTTTGTTTTAAGCCATTGGCGCGGCACGGAGTTCTGAAGGCCATGTTCGTGGCTTTTTTTGTGAGTGGCATCGCACACGCGCTCCTGGTTTTCACGGCAATCGGAACATGGGGTTATTCTTTGGCCAATGGCGCTTTCTTTTGCGTGCAACCAGTGTTCATCATTATTGAGCATCGGATGAAGATAAGGCTGTGGCGGCCGGTGACCCGGCGAATCTGGACGATTTCCGTTCTGGCAATCACGTCGCCGTTGTTTACGGCACCGGTGCTCCATGTTGTCGAACGAAGTTGGGGCAAATCGGGGAATGCGATGTTGCCAAATTTGCTTCCCGTTACTGTCTTCGCAATTAGTTTTGTGGTCTTTATTGTCGTTTTCTTCTCACTGGCTTCGCTGGCATCATGCCCGGAACAAAGGCCATCCCACACCACGCCGCAGGCCAAGCTCGCGTCGTGAACCTGCGTGGCAATCACCGCTGCCCGTAAAAAGCCCGTCCAATTTTGTTTGCAATTTTTGTCGTTGTCATTCCATCACAGAACTGTTTTGTTAATCCATGGCAGCGCACAAAGAAACCGATAGTTTCGATTCCAAGTTCTACAAGACGGCGGACGCCTTTTTTCCAGCCTACAGCGGCATCGGACTGACTTTCGACGATATCACGCTCGCGACGCTTTATTCGGAAATTCTCCCGCGCGAGACGCAATTGGATACATCCCTGGCCGATAACCTGCAATTGCACATCCCCATCATTTCGTCCGACATGGACACGGTGACAGAATCCCGCATGGCCATCGCCATGGCGCTCAACGGCGGTCTGGGGCTCATTCATTACAACATGCCCGATCGTCAGCAACTTTCTGAAGTCAGCCGCGTGAAGCATCACGTGCACGGCTTGATCCAGGAGCCGATTAAGGTTTCGCCGGACCAATTCATTGGGGACGTGCTTGAATTGATGGAAGAGAAGAAATTCGCTTTCAGCACGTTTCCCGTGGTGGATGAAAAAGGGAAATTGCTCGGCCTGCTTCCCAGCCATGTGGTGAAGCCGCGTTATGCGAAACGGAAAGTGACCGAAGCTTTGCAACCGCGCTCGCAGGTGCACACTATTAATCAGAAGGAACTCGGCAAGGACCCGATCGCGCGCGCGGACAAATTTTTCACGGAGCACCTGGGCATCCATAAGCTGCTGGTCGTGGATGACAAGGACATGCTGCGCGGGCTGATTACCATGAGCGACGTGGAGCGCATCACGCAGGAGCGCCGCGCACAATTCAAGCCGGCCCGGGATGCGAATTTTCATCTCATCTGCGGCGCGGCGGTATCCGCCACGCGCAATGCCTTCGGTGAGCTGGATCGCGAACGCATTCTTACGCACGTCGGCGGACTGGTCGAACGCGGCGTTGACACGGTGGCGGTGTCCACCGCTCACGGCCATACCAAAGGCGTGGGCGATACGGTGAAAATGTTGCGTGAAGCTTTTCCCAAATTGCCGCTCATCGCCGGCAATGTGACCAGCGCGGAAGGCGTGGATTTTCTTTCGCGCTCTGGCGCGAACGCGGTCAAGGTGGGACAGGGTCCAGGCTCCATTTGCACAACGCGCATCGTGGCGGGAGTGGGTATTCCGCAAATGACCGCCCTGTATGTTTCCTCGCACGCAGCATCGAAGAAAAAAGTCGCAATCCTGGCCGATGGCGGCATTACGAAGTCCGGCGATATCGTGAAGGCGTTGACCTTGTCGAACGCGGTAATTTGCGGAGGCATTTTGGCGGGGTGCACGGAAGCGCCGGGCGAGGTGCTGGAAATTGGCGGCAAACTTTATAAACAATACCGCGGCATGGGCAGCCTCGCTGCAATGAAGGCCGGGTCGGCAGCACGTTACGGTCATGAAAAAAATCCAGCGATGAAGGTGGCGCCCGAAGGCGTGGAGGCGTTGAAAGAGGTTTCCGGGTCAGTTGACCGTGTACTTGCGCAACTCATTGGAGGCATCCAAAGCGGGATGGGTTATCTCGGCGCCGCGAACCTGCCGCAACTGCGCGAGAAGGCGCGCTACATCCGCGTCAGTCCCGCCGGCCAGCGCGAAGCCGCGCCGCACGACGTGGTGGAATTGAAGACGGGGAATTAAGATGAAATCGCCGCGCTGCATCATCATCGCGGGACCGAATGGGGCGGGGAAAACTACTTTTGCGCGGGAATTTTTGCCAAAAGAAGACGTCGTTCATTTTGTCAATGCGGACTTGCTTGCAGCCGGACTGTCGCCATTAAAGCCCGCCCTTGCTGCCTTGAACGCAGGCCGATTTTTTCTCACTGAAATTGACCGACTGGCAAAAGCGCGCCGAGACTTTGCCTTTGAGAGCACATTGAGCGGCCTGACTTACGTCGCACGTCTTAAGCGCTGGAAGTTCGCTGGATATCGAATCGAAATTGTTTTTCTCCGGCTCGCTTCTGCTCAACTGGCGGTGCGACGCATCGCTACGCGTGTCAAACAAGGCGGCCATCATGTACCACCTGTAGATGTTGCTCGGCGATTTAATCGTGGTTGGAAGAATTTCGAAACTGTTTACAAATCGCTGGCAGACTCATGGGAAGTGCACGATAATTCCGGTGATGGCCCAATATTGCTTGAGGCGAAATCTTGAAGAAAAATAACAACAAAACCCGTACTAGAACACTCCTAACGCCTGCCGGCCGAGCTCTTCGGCGCGCGGCGTTGGCAGCCCGAAGAACCGCCCGCATGTATGGCACTCCCATTTACGTTTGGCGCGATGGTAAAGTCGTTGCCGAAAAACCGTAGGAAATGCCTTCGCGCGATGTCGGTAGATTGAAGAATTAATTCTCCACCCACTCGCCGGCGCTCCCGTTAATTAAAACTCAATCGCCTCGTTCAATTGACCGCATTGCACGCAACGGGAACGGTCCACGTCCGGGTCGTCGGTGTAAACCAAGCCGCATTTGGTGCAGCGGAAAATCCGGTCCTGACTGGGCGTCGGTTTGAAATGCCGCTGCCGGAATTCGGAATAAATGATGGCGGCAGTCAATGAGCCGAGGAGCACGAACAGATATCCGGCGAGAAGTTTGGCGATGGGCATGTTATGGGACGCTCGTCGGTGCGTTCGTGGCAAGCGGAGCCACGGTCTGCCACTCAAAGGTTAATCTTCCCATGGTCATTTTGTCCTGCGGTACGGTCCCCAAGTCAGCCGCCTGGGCGGGAGCGAACCGAAGCGCTTTGGCAAAAGCCAATGCCTGGGCATCCGCGTCCCCATTTCCGCTTTTTGCCAGAATGACGGGCGAAAAAGGATTTCCTCGCGCATCCACCAGCAGTTGCACAACCGTGTTCGCCAGCAAATCAGAATTGGTTTGCGGCGGCAAATGAATGCGGGTTAACAGGCGGAGGCGGGCGAGATCACCTTCGATGCGCAATTCTGAATGCGTCACGACGGATTCCATCGGTGTAGGCTGAACTTCCACCAGCCCGGAATCCATTTCCGGCCGGTAATGCGGCGGCAAATTGGTCTGCATGAACGCCGTGAAAGCCGCGCCCAGTCGCTCCGGCGACAGGGATAGCGGGCGTGACGGTTCGGTCCAGTTCGTCGGAGTGAAATTTTCCACCGGCATTTTTAACCACGCAGCACCAGAAGAGTTGTTCCGATGCGGCAGAACGAAGAGCGTCGGGTCCTGCAACGCCAGCAACTCGCGGGAATCGCTTGCGGCCAAATGAATCACTGGTGAAACGGCCGTGGGCAACGGTTTCACCAGCGGCGTGTTGCCGAGCCAAAAAAGCAACGCCAGTTGCGCGCCGAAAACAAGCGCAACGGCAATCCACATCCCGGGCCGTAACCGGAAGAGCCGGCGGCTGGAGGCCTCAGCGCGATCTTCGGTTTGCGGTTCAACCGTGGCGGACATCATGGCTGGATTTTGCCCGGGCCGGGAGAGTCGAAAAGGCGCGGCAAGGTGGCGAGCACGAAGCCCGAAACCCCGGCCTGTTCTGCCAGCACCTTGAGGTGAATGATTTTTTCCTCCGTGACTTCCTTGTCCGCCTGGACAATGAGCGTCAACGGTTCGGAAAAATTTCGCGCGGCGGCATTCAGGTGATTCGAAAACTCATTTTCCGAAACGAGCTGGTTGCCGTAGTAAATGGCATTGGTCGTCACGGCCACAGAAAGCGTGGCGCCTTGCGTTCCGGACAGCAAGTTGCTTGAGGATGATAAATCGATGCGGATGCCCGGATAAAGCATGGAGCCGAGCAGAACGAAAATCACGAGCAGGAAAAATACCGCCGCAAAGGGCGCGGCGTCCAATTGGCCCCGAAAGATGCGTGCGTTCCGCGGAAATTTCATGAGGTCTTGGCCGGGGTTTCCGTCACGATGTTCACGATTTCCGTCGCGGCGCGTTCCATATCGAGCACGATGGAATTGACGCGGCTGACCAGGTAATTATAGGCGGCGTGCGCGGGAATCGAGACCGCCAGCCCGGCCGCACAGCAAATCAGCGCCTTCCACACGCCCTCGGAGAGGTTTCCTGCCTGGGCTATCGGGCCGGCGGTATGGATGGCTTGAAACGTAGTCATCAGGCCAAGCACGGTTCCAAAGAGTCCCAGCAACGGGGCAAGTTGCGCGATGGTGGCCAGCAAATTTAATTTTTCCTCGAGGCGCGGCACTTCGGCCAGGCCTGCTTCCTCGAGCGCCTCGCGAACCCGGTCGCGGCCGTTGTCGCGGTTCAGGATGGCGGTCTTGACCAGGCGCGCGACAGGACCGGGCGTGGCGTCACAAATCGAGATGGCTTCAACGACGTTGTCGCGCCGGAGGACGTTGCGAACGCCATTGAGAAATTCGGTGGAATTGATTTGCGCACGATGGCAATGAAAAAAACGCTCGATGAAAACCACAATCGCGACCGCGCCGGCGAGGAGAATCAGGAAGAATACCGGTCCTCCGGCCTTCAAAATAAGCGGCAAAGTCATGCGCTCTTTATACGAATTGAAGTGACAAGTTCAAAGGGCAAAGTTGCGAGGCGGG
>DATAZE010000028.1:0-178692 GCA_036272195.1 Verrucomicrobiia bacterium
ATGCACGTATTTTTGCGAGCGGTTTCACGAGCCTTGATAAAGTTCGGGATCGCAATCGCGGCCAAAAGACCGATGATTGCCACCACGATCATGATTTCGACGAGCGTGAAGCCCGCTTTGCGTGAGGTTTGGATTTTCATATTACTATGCTGCTTTCTTTCGGCGGTGTGAACGCAGTGACCGGCGGGTTATGTATTATTTCGTTTTGGTTCACTATATTGCCGGTCACTAACCGCACATCCCTTTTAGCAGCCCAGGTGCCATGACAATTTTTGCAAAGTCTCCCGGAGAATCTGGTCGCCTCTCCTCGGAGACCTCGAAACCGGCGACTGGTTCACCTCGATGGCCAATGAATTTTTTTTGGAATGATGTCCTGTTTTGACGATGCTGAAGGGGACGACTAAAGAATTATCCTACCCTCAACAATCTCCTACCTTTAGGAAAATTTGGCGGCTTCGCCAATTTCAGATCCCCAGAATCCTAATAACATCCTCTTCCGTGAATTGAAAACGGCAGAGGGTCGTTCGATCCGGCCCGTTCCGACTAACCATTTTTTGCTGTCGACGCCGTCTCTGCTGCGTTTTCGCCATTACTGCGTCCTGCGCCTGCGCAGGATTTGAGCCCGATTGAAACCGTTCGCTTCCATAGCCAATTTCAGGCCAGCCGCCGAAAAAACGTTTCGACCCATGCCCACTCCCCGCCGATTGCCTGGCGCGTGGATCTCTCGCGTCGGGCAATGGCTTCGTGGGCCGGCCGTATCCAGACGCATGATTCTGATCTGGGGAGCAGCTGCCATCCTGGCTGCGGTGTTCCTGGCGTACTGGCCGATTGTTCCGGGGACATTTTTAATGGACGATCGGCGGTTGGTGGAGACAGACAACCCGCTTGTGAACGGCCAATTGTTGCCGCTTTCGATTTGGTTCCAAACTGATTTTCCGCTGTGCAACCTGGCATTTCTTCTGGAATGGCGGGCATGGGGATATCATCCGGAATTTTACCACCTCGCGAGCATGACGCTGCATGCGTTAAGCGCTGTTTTAGTGTGGCGCCTGTTGAGCCAGTTAAGAATCCGCGGCGCGTGGCTGGCCGGTATGTTGTTCGCTGTTCATCCGGTCTGCGTAAATTCCGTGGCGCGCATTGCAGAATTGAAGAACACACTCTCGCTGCCGTTTTTCCTCCTGAGCATGCTATTTTACCTCCGCTACGAAGCCGCGGTCCTGTATCCAGAAAATCCGCCGGACCGTCCCCGCAGAATCGCAACGTTTTACTACACGTTTTCAGTGATCGCGTTCATCCTGGCGTTGTTTACAAAAACATCGACCGTGATGCTCCCGGTGGCCCTGCTCGCCTGCGCAGCGTGGCAACGGCGAAAACTCTCGCGGCGGGATTTGGTGCACACGAGTCCGCATTTCCTGCTGGCAATGTCATTCGGATTGATGTCGGTCTGGTTCCAGAAATATCAGGCGCTCGCTGACCAAACGCTTCCGCCGGTCAGCTTGCCAGGGCGATTGGTCGTCGCGTCGAAAGTGTTTTTGTTTTACCTGGAGAAAATATTGGCGCCGGTGAATCTTTGCCTCGTTTATCCCCGATGGGATCCCGGCGAACACTCGCTGGCCGCTTTTTTTCCGATGATCTTGATTTGCACAGGTGGGCTTTTGTGCTGGGGCCTTCGGCGAGGCTGGGGACGGCATGTGCTGTTCGCGTTGATTAGTTTCGCCATCCTGCTGTTTCCTGCGCTCGGTTTTTTTGACGCGCAGTACCTGGTGAAATGGCAGGTGTCGGACCATCTCCAATATCTGCCGTTGATTGCTCCGCTCGCCCTCGTATCGGCGGCGATGGTTAGAATAATGAAATCCCGAAGGCAATGGATGAGCTCTGCTGCGCTGCTGATACTGTTCGTCCTGACGTCCCAACGCGCGCGGGTTTTCTCAACGCAGGAAAGCCTGATGCGGGATACGCTTGCGAAAAATCCACTGGCGTCCGACGCGCACAATGACCTGGGGGTGGTGTTGGCCCGGCGTCAGGATGTGTCGGGAGCGCTGGAGCAATTCAAGGCCGCCGCGCAAACCAATCCACTCAACCTGGCTGCGCACGCAAATCTCGCGCAAGTGCTGGCGGCACAGGGAAATTTTGCGGAGGCGAAGTTGCATTTTCGTTCAATCCTGGACGCCAAGCCGTTCGATGCGGACGCGCACATCCGGCTGGCTCAGATTTTGGGCGCCGAAGGACGTTTTCGCGAAGGGCGCGCGCATCTGGCGCTGGCGCTGGCATTCAAACCGACGGCCGGCACTCGATTGCTGCTGGCGCAGATGTCTTATGGAACCGGAGCGTATTTCGTAGCGATGAGGCAATTCCGGCAACTGGTCCTGCTTCAGCCCGATTCGCCGCAGATGCTCAACTCGCTCGCCTGGGTGTTGGCCACCTGCCCGGATGATCGGCTACGTGACGGCCCCGAGGCTGTGCGCCGCGCGGAGCGAGCGTGTCAACTCACCGGGTTTAAAGAATCGCCATATCTGAGCACGCTGGCGGCGGCTTACGCGGAAGCGGGACATTTCTCCGAAGCGGTCAGCACCGCAGAGACAGGGCTGCGATTGCAAATCGCAGCGGGCGAGAATGGGGCAACCGGAATCAACCGCCAACTCCTCGCGTGTTACCAGGCTGGAAGGCCCTTCCATGAAGCACCACCGGCCGCGCCAGGAGATCTTTAGCCGACTCTGTTTTGTTCCGGAGAAATCATGTTGAGAGCGAACAATCCATTAAGAGCGGGCGCGCCTGCTCCTTCTCTTTTCCACAGAGCAACTCCGTTTCACGTTTCACGAGCCATCCATGTGCGCCCAATGCACCGCGTAGTGGATCAACGCGGTGCCGCTGCCGAGTTGGAGCTTGTCTTTGATTTGAAATCGGTGCACGTCCACAGTCTTCGGGCTGATGTGCAATTGACGGGCGATTTCTTCGGTCGTGTGCCCCTGCCCGATCAAGCGGAAGACTTCAAACTCGCGGTCCGTGAGCTTTTGCAGCGGCGAATCAGGATTGCTTGATGTGTGGTTCGCCAAATTTTTGAGAAGGATCGAGGACATTTCCTTGCTCAAATAGATTCCGCCTTCCAGCACGCGGTGAAGGGCCACAATCAAATAACCGGCGCTCTGCTCTTTCATGATGTAACCGCACGCGCCCGCACGCAACGCACGCTCGGCGTATACTTTTTCGTCGTGCATCGAAACCACCAGCATCGGAATGTGGCCATGCACGGCGGAGACATCTCGAATAAATTCCAGGCCGCTGGCGCCCTTCATCGAGATATCCACGATGATGAGGTCCGGCGGTGAATCCTTCAGTAAGTTCATCGCTTCGGCCGGGCTTCCGGCTTCGCCGCACACTTCCATATCGGGTTGCTTGTTGATGAGTTGCATCAAGCCGGCCCGCATCATCGGGTGATCATCGACCACCAGTATACGTTTACGAAACAACGGAGCGGATGGGGATTGAGGTGGGGTGTCAGGAGTCATATTCAAGTCTGCTTTTGAATACTGCAAGTGATACGAGTGCCTTGGCCCGGCGCGGAATCAATGTTAAGCGCTGCACCGATGACATCCGCGCGATACTTCATCGCGTGCAAGCCCAGGCCGGCTTTCCCATTCCGGCCCGGCAGCGAAAATCCGCGGCCATCGTCCCGGACTTCAAGTTCGGCCAGCGCCGTCGTGGCTTTGAACGAAATATGAATTCGGCGCGCGCCACTGTGCCTGGCCGCATTGGTCACCGCTTCCTGCCCGATGCGATAGAATTGCGCCGCGATATGGGCATCGCCAACCCTAATCTCAGACGAATCTGTGAATTCGCAATTCATATCCGCGGAACGCATATCGTCGGCCAGTTTGCGGAGCGCCTCCACAAGGCCGTTGTCCTCCAACGAAACCGGTGACAGGCCGTGGGAGAGGACACGGACCTGGCGGATGGCTTCCCGTAATTCCAGGGAAATCTTTTTGCAGGGCTCGGCCAGTTGCGGCGCCTGCGCCTCCACTTCCTTCTGAAGACCGCTCGTGAACAACGACAAAGCGGTCAGTTGCTGACCGACACCATCGTGCAGGTCATGCCCGATGCGGCGCATCTCGGTGTCACTGGTCTCGAGGATTTCCTGCTCCAGCCGCTTGCGTTCGTTCTCGCTCTGCACGAGAGACAACGTGCGTTGCTGAACGCGGTGCTCAAGTTCTTCGTGCGATTGGTGCAGTTCCAATTCCGAAACGCGGCGACGCACAATTTCGCGCCGCAACGCGACAAAAACCGCGACGATCAACGCCATACTGACCAAACAGGCGATCACATTCACACGGGTGACGATGCGTCCCGCGCGTTCGGAGGATTTCTGGCGCTGGTCAAGCAACTCATTTTCCGTGTCTCTCATATGCCCAATGGTGACGCGAATGACATCCATCGTGTCCCTTATTTTGCGCCTGAATTCGAGATCCGGCGACAGCGGGTTGCTTTTAGTCAGGCCCGCGAGGTGTTCTTGATTTATTTTTTCGTAATCCGTAATCGAAATTTCCAGGCGGTCCAGGGTTTCTATCTGTTTTGAATTGTCATGCAGGAGCGTCCGAAGCGAAAGAATCAAAGCCGGCATTCGATTGGTGGCCGTGAAATAGGGCTTGAGAAAATCCTGCTCCCGGGTGAGGGCATACCCGCGCTGCCCGATGACCATGTCGTCCGCGCGCGCGAGTGTTTCTTCCAAAGCGGCGATGACCTGGTGGGTGTGGTTCACGAGACCAGCCTGTTGATTCGCCTGCCTCGCGAGACGCCACCAAAGAAAGTTGATGCCGGCCACGGAAATGAGGGCAGCGGCCAAGGTCACCGCGAGTGGCCAGGTTGAGGTAAGATCGAGATTGAATCTTTTTCGCACAGGCCGAACGTCTACAGCAGTGTAGGCCACGCGAGAGCACGGGGGCAAGAACGGATTGAGGGGTTGGATTTCGTGTTGAGTATTGCGTGAATTCGCGTTTTCGGCAAATGGACATCGAATGCGAGGAGTGGAAAGGGTTTTACGCGAATTGCGCGAATTAACACGAATTTCTCTTTGTTGAAGATGGCGCGGTTTTCAGAGGGGCATTTTTTACAGAAGAAGACGAAGAGGAACGAAGGGAATACCCAATTAACACGAATTCTTTAACGCGGAACCGGGGCGGAACTCGTCTTGCTTCGTTCGCTCGAGAGAAATTTTTTTTAAATTTTATAGTATCTGGCCGGCATCAAGGAGGCGGGCGCGCAGGCGGGAGATATTCACGCGCTGGATGGAGACACCGTCCTGCAAGGCCTGGTCGGCCGCGAGCGCCGCGGACTCGCCCAAAATCATGAAGGGTGGTTCCATGCGGACCGAGGCGAAGGCCACGTGCGTGCTGGAAACACAGAACGTAACGAGCAGGTTTTCACACTGGTCTTCACGCGGCACGATGGTGCCAAAGGGGATCGGATAGGGTTTGGCCAGCCCATGATAAAATCCGCCTTCGTGAATCATCGCGCCGTCCCGGGCCACGCGACGGCAAATGTGCGAGTCTAAGGCGTAACTGCCCATTCCAACCGAATCCTCGCGGCTCTCGGGATGCTCGCAAAAATTCTGATGAATGACGAAACTTCCCACCATGCGCCGGGCTTCGCGGACATATAACTGCGGCGGCCAACCGCCCGAGTCCGTGAATTCATCTTTGGCCAGGCCCCACGATGTGATTTCTTTCGCCAACCATTCCGGCAAACGCGGGTCGCTGCGCAAAAAATAAAAATAACCGCGCTGATAATCTTCGTGGGCGCGCCAGATTTTCGCGCGTTCAGCCCAACTGGCGTTCGCGTAACGATCCGCGCCGCCGTTCACAAAATCCATTGAGATGCCGCCCGAACCGCTGTTCACATCCGTTTTGCCACGCATCAGCCCGGTGATTTTCAAAAGGCGCGGCTGCGGATACGGAAGTTTGCCGCCAAGGTTGAAATATAAATCGCCCGGCAGAAGCGGCTCCTGGACAGATTCCAGGGCATCAATATAGCGGCGCACGATTTCGTAGGTCATCGGGTCGTAATTGGCCGGCGCCTGGATGGGCAAAGGATCGTTTTTGGTGAGGCAAAGCCGGAAATTGAAGGCTTGAATCGCGGAATCGTGACGGCCTGCACGGGGCAGGCGTCCGCCGGAAACAAATGGAAGCAGGCCGCTGCCAGCATCCCCTGCCCGCCGGTAAGGATCGATGCGTAAAGTTTTTCGCGCAGCTTTGGTGTGGTCACCAGCCACGCCGGTGTCCGGTGCGGCATAACTGACACCCGCGAAACTTTCCTTGAATTCATCGGCTCCCTCGCGATCGGTCCGGTAACTGACGCCCGCACTGGCCAGCAAATCGCCTTCGTAGGAGCAATCGATGAATACCGCCGCTTCAACCTGCAGAAAGCTTTTCTCCTGCGGTTCGCCAACGGGCGCGCCGTGAGAATCCACGGGCGCTTGGTCGAGCGTGATGGACTGAATCCGGCGGTGGCGTGTTTTCACCGCCGAGAGGCGCGCTTCGCGGACCACTTCCACTTTGTATTTCGCGATGAGTTTTTCGAAAAATTCCTCGGCGACGTGCGGTTCCACGCTCCAGCCGTTGGACGAAATTTTTTGAGCAGCGTAATAAGCGCGGATGTCGTCAAAAAACTGTTTCGTCAGGCCACCAATGGCCGCAGGTTTGCCATAATCGATCCAGCCCAAGCCGCCGGAGGTCATTCCGCCCAGATGACGCGTTGGCTCGATGAGGAGCACTGACCGGCCAAGCCGCGCGAGGGTCGCGGTCGCGGTCACCCCGCCGGAGGTGCCGCCGTAAATGCATACGTCCACTTTGCGGCGATCCGTTACTCCCGCCGCAAAGCCGCGCCCGGCCAGAAAAGCGGTGACCGTCATTGACGTGGCGCCGAGAAACGTGCGACGGGAAATTTTTGTTGGTTTAGAAAACTCGGTCATCGGCTTGCGTTGCTATGGATAGACCAAGCGGAAAAAGACGCCGCCGTTGGCAGTATCCATTGGAATCGTGATGAAGTTGGTCGCGGTTGTTCCCGAAATATCAGACCAGTTTTCCGCCGCGAGGCCATTCGTCTGCGCTTGAAGATGCCATCCCACGTGGTCGAGCGGCCAGGTGAGCGTCATTTGATTTTCAGCAGATATAATTGAAGCGACGCTCGCCACGTTGGTGGAAACAACGCGAAGACTTCCGTCGGTTGCCAAATTATTCATCCACGCAAGACCGGCCGGGACTACGGGCAGATTTACCGTCAAGAATCCGCCGGCGGCTTGATTAAATAATTGAAATACATCGCCGCCTTGCAAGGCCGGGCCGGAATTGCTCACGGTCAATGTGCCGCCGCCGGAAATCGTTCCGCTCTGCGAGATCAGTTGGTCATTCGCCGGCGTTTTGCCGCGATTGATTTCCATCAGCAACGTGCCCGCGAGGTTGATATTTCCCTGCACGGTCAAAGTCCCGATCGCGTCGCCTGGAATGAGGGTTGAACCCGGAAGTGCGTTCAGCTTGCCCTGCACATTTCCGCCGCCACGAAAGGTCTGACTGCCATTTACGGTCAAAGTTTGATCGACGCGCCCGCTCGCGTCCAAAACAGCCGAGTTGGAGAGGATGATGGTTGCGCTCCCGGAGAGGTTCCCCGCACCAGTCAATGCCACGGTGCCCGCACTGATCGTTGTGGTATTGGTATAAATGTTCGCACTCGCCAAAACCAATGTTCCCGATCCGGTTTTGAGTAACTTAATATTTCCGCTGATGGTTCCCTGAAAAACGCTTCCGCTGGCGTTGCCGGTGCCGATGGTGAACGTGGTTGGATTGGTGGAATTGTTGATTATTTTTCCACTCAGTCCGCTGAGGCCGCCGATTCCCAGGCTGACTCCATTTAAATCCACCGTGCCGTAGCCAAAGCCGGCGGTGTTGCTGAAAGTCAATGAGCCACCCGGGTCGCCCAGCGTCCCCTGCCCGCTCAACTGGACCGTGTGCGCGGCGTTAATGATGGTTCCGCCCGTGTAAGTATTCGGCGCGGAAAAAATCAATTTGCCGCCGGCCTGCGCCAGGGTGGTGGCTTGCACGCGCAAAAATCCGCCGCCGCCGATGAGCGCGGGAATGGTAAACGTGTTCAGTTGCGGGTCAAAAATTCCACCGCCCGCGCGCAAGGTGGCCTTGCCGTAAAACGTCGTGCTGTTGCCGGCCCAGTCCGCGACCTGCCCGTTATCCAAAAACAAATCGGTGCCGACGGAGACGCCAATTCCGCCGGAGGTATTTTTACAGGCGAGCACTGCGCCGTTGGAGAGCGTCAAGGAGTTGCCCACGAAAAAATGGCCCACTCCGTCCGTCGGTGTGCGCAGCGTCAAACCGTTCACCACGAAATCGTGTGCGACGGACGGCGCAATTCCGCCCGCCCAATTCAATCCGCTTTCGAAACTGCTGCCCCCCATCGCGTCGGCTGCGATTAGACTCACCGAAGTGGCGGCGTTAGTTTGCGTGGGCGGCACGGCCAGCATCGCCTCGAAGGACGAAATGCAATCGTAGGAATAAAAATTCGTCCCGCGCGGCGTCACCTGCGGCCATTGGCACCAGGATAAACTGTCATTGGTGCGGCGGCCGTTCCAGGCGGCGTTGGCCTGATTCTGCAACCAGTTTTGATAGGGCGCTTGCACGCCGCGATTTTTCATGAAGCGCGCCATCCAGCGGATGAAAATGGAGTTGAAGATGGAATTATTTTGCGCGATGCCGTACTGCGGCATGAAGCCCGCGCCGCCCATCGAGTTCATCGTGTATGTCGCGGCCAACAGCGCGTCGTTGGTCTGGTTGAGAAAATCGGCGGCGCCGATGAATGTGCCTTGATTATAGGTGGTCGGTGTCTGGTCGACGTGGCCGTTGGTGTTGATGTTGTCGTAAATGCGGCCGGTCGCAGGATTGTAAAGCACCGCGCGCTCCCAGGCGTAAATGTTCGTGGCTTTGATAAAATAATTTGCGTCGCCGTAATATTGAAAGAGGAGCCCCGCGGCGATCGCGCCGGGGCCGTTGACGCAGGCGTTCTTGGAGGCGTTATTGGGATACAGCCAATACAAGCCGCCGCCTAGATTTGTGTCCCAGCCGCGCGCGTATACCATGTCGAAATTCGCCTTTGCGATGGCGCAATAATTCGTCCTGCCCGTCAACTGCCCGCCCATCGCGAATGCCATCACCGCCCACAGGTCGTCATCGTTGTAGCCGTTATTGGCCCAGTTCGCGCCGTTATCCTTGATGAAGCCGTTGAGCAGATTGGTGATCATCCTTAGATAGACGGGATTGGCGGTCCATTGATAGGCGTCCTCAACGGATTGAATTTCGTTGGCAGCCTGCCAAAAGTAAGTGTGCCCGGAGTTATTTTGGACGGTGCGAAAATATCCATTCGTCCCGCTCACAATATAAAAAGCGTTTGTGTAGGCCCGGGTAACGGTGTCAACGTCCGTGGAAAGAAACGCGCGGGCGGGTTTCACGGCGGCAAGCAACAGGAAAAGCGGGAGCAACGCGGCAAGGAGCCGTCGCAATCGCGCGCCGGGTGGGGCGCACCGAAAGTTTCCTGCAGTCATCAGTTTATTCTGGCAGGCCATGGCAGCAAAGGCACTCGCAAAGATGTAAAACGCTGCCTTCAAATTTCATTTTCCAAGATATTTCACCACAGCTTCGGTGCGCGAGCCTACCTGCAATTTTTCGTAAATATTGTGGCAATGTTTTCGCACCGTCTCAATGCCCACGCCGAGCATGTCGGCAATTTCCTTGTAGGGCAGGCCTTTGGAAAGCAACTCCAACACTTCGCGCTCGCGCGAGGACAAGGGCTGTTCCGTGCCCGGGCGCGATGGCTGATGATGAAAATGCTGGACGATTTTGCGCGCGATGAGGCTGTTCAAGGGTGAACCGCCGTTGGCGGCGTCGCGCACGGCTTCGAGGACTTGCGTGCCGGAACCGGCGGTGCGGCCTTTGAGCAGATAACCCACTGCGCCGGCGAGCAACGATTTGAAAATCAAATCCGCGTCTTCATAGACGGTGAGCATCACGTATTGCGTCCGTGGAAGCTGCCCTTTCAAGTGGCGCACGCAATCAACGCCGCTCATCTTCGGCAGGTTGATGTCCATCAAAACCACGTCGGGACTGTGACGGGGAATTTCCTCGAGCGCGGCTTCGGCGGAGCGATGGCTGCTAACGCAGGTGAAGCCGGGCGCGCGCGACAATTGATGCACCAATTGTTCGCGAACCACATTGTCATCCTCCACCACGCACACGCACACGCGCACGGTGCGAGGCGCTGGCGTCGGCGTTTCCGCGCCTTCGGTTCTGATGCTTGACCCGGTCATTTTCATAATCTCTAGCTGGAATGGCCGTTCCCGCCAATTACACGAGCGTGTAATTGCGTCCGCCGAACAATCAATTGGACGGTGGTGCCCTTTCCAGGCGCCGTGACTATTTCTGCCCGCCCGCCGATATCCTCCAATCGTCGGCGTATATTCGCGAGCCCGTTTCCTTCAGTGCCGGCCCGTTCCGGATCAAAACCGCGTCCGTTGTCGGTAATGATGATCACCAAACTATCGTCATCCAGTTGCAGAGTGACCCGGGCCTCGGTGGCGTTTGCGTGCGTGGCCACGTTTTGCAGGGCCTCACGCGAGGCCAGCAGCAGTTTGTGCCGAACTTCGGCGCTCAAGGCCATCGTCGGCAAAACTGTTGGCACGTCCAGCACGCAGCGAACCTGCGCCAAACCCATGTGTTGCTGGGCAAATTGGCTGAGATAATTTGCGAAGCTTTCCAAGGAATCGTGACGCGGGTTGATGGCCCAGACAATTTCGTCGAGCGATTGAATGGTTTTTCGCGCCGTGGCCGGGATGAGCCGGAACCAGCGCTCCATTTCCTGCGTGTCCTGTTGAACGGCTTCCACGCGCTGGCTCAGAAATACGATTTGGGTCAGGTTCGCGCCGAGGTCGTCGTGCAAGTCCTGGGCGATGCGGGCGCGTTCCTTTTCCAGGCTGCGCTGGCGCTCGGTCTGTTCGCGCAATTGAATTTCAGAAGCGAGCTGGTTGGTGCGCTCGTCGACCTGCCGACGCAATTGTTTGATCCAGATGAATGCCGCGAGGATGATGAACGCCATGCCGCCCATCGCAGCCAGCGCACGGCGAATGGTCCACCAGGGCGGACGCGCGAGCACGACGAAATCATTCGCCGAGCGCGGCAAAATCCGAACTGCGCCGACACGCAGTCCCAATTCGGCGTAGGGAACCTGGTCGATCTGGCAGATGCCCGTCACACGTAAACGCGTGCCGGGAACAAACGCCGGGATTTCGACGTTGGTAGAGACGAGCACTTGCAAGGTGCGATCGCGCCATTCCAAGGCCAGCGCGTTGTGAGCGCCCAGCGAGTTCTGCCCGCGCACGATGCCGTCGAGAGTTACCAGCGTGGAATCCAGCGAGCCGACATCGATGGCGCCGGTGGTGGCCTCAACGGTCTTAATCGGCAAAGCATCGCTCGTTTTTCGCACGGTGACTTCGGTCAAAACCGGTGAGTATCCACGTGTTTCGGGGAAGCCGGCAATTTCCACTTCGTCGCCCGGGGAAAAATTGAGGTCAGATTTTACCGTGCCGTTTTGCGGGCTTTGCCAGAAGAGCCAGCGCGAGCGCCAGAACCGTGGGTCCAGAGTGACTTCCTCTTTTAGAAGTCCCATCGCGCTACCGGTTGGGTCCTGGAGAAAGATCCTTTGATTTTCCTGGAAGGTTAGAATTCCCTTCAGATGTACGCGGTGAAAGGATTCGCGCGGCCCGCTCAAGCCAAGCAAGCTGCCGATGGGTTGAATCGGCTTGGAATACGGATCCACCGGTGACTCGACAACGTCCAATTGCTCGAGCGACGGAATGAGCAAATGAATGCCCTGGATGCGTCCGTGATTATCCAGGGCCGTGACACCGACACCGCGCACGCGCACGGCGGCATCGACCAATCCATTGACCACCGCGGCGGAACCGGCCCCGATGCTGGCCATCACTTCGCGTCCATAACAAATCATCAGCAAATGCGCACCGTCGGTGGACCGCACCACGCCTTCCATTTCGATCCATTGCGCATCCATCCGGCCGCCCATTAACTGGCTCAAGGAGAGGCGTTGCGGTTGCGGAAGTTTTCCGGGGCCGAGCACGGTGATGTGATTGGCAGAAATGATGGGATTGCCCACATCGCCGACGCCGGCCTGACCTTCGATTTCGACATACAAGCCCACCTCAGTAATTTTGCCGGCTTCATTGACGTCCGCTGGAAACGCGAACTGAATTCCGGCGGTATCATCCTGAATGAAAGCGCCGACGACGTCAGTGACCACGCCGCGAATTTTAACGTAAGGACGAGTGCGCAGTTGCGGTTGAGTGAGTCTCCGGATCTGCTCAATTTTAGTGATGCCCGCGCCGCCGTTGGAATCTTTTGATGGCGACAACAAATTTGCCGACGCTGTCTCACTGGCATTTTGATCCGTCGGAGTGACGGCATTGATCCCGGTCGCCCACAAGCTTCCGGCGACCCACTGGCCCTGTTCGTTGAAGGCGCACCGGCAAATGCCGCGCACAGCGACGCGCGTTCCGGGTTTCGGCAGCGACTGCGATTTTTCCATGCTTTGCAAAGAGACGCGCATGGTCCGGTTGCCATCCTGCAACTCGAACTCACCCTGCTCTGCCGGATTTCCCGCAAACTGAATTTCGCCCTCAACTTCGACCCATTTTAAATCCGCACCGGTCGGCATGAGTTGTTCCAATGAAACCCGCTCCAGCATCGCGGGAGAATTTGCGCCGACGGCCTCGATATGCGCCTCGGCAAAATTGACTTCGTTCTGTTTCCATTCGCTCACGCCCTCCACGCGCACGCGCTGGCCGGCTTTGAATTGTTCCGCATTGGCCACGCCGCTGAGCGAAATACAATCGGCGGAATCCAACAGCCAGGGACCGTTGTGATTGAAACTTTCGGCGATGACGCCTTCAATCCTCGCGCCATAACCATCCGCTGCGCGCGCGCGCAATGACAATAACCGGCCGAGATTCGTGATCACGATGCCACCGGGCGAGGCGTATTGCCATTGGATCCAACTGGCGCAGGTGGTTCGCTCAGTCGGGCGGTCCAGCCATTTGGTTTCGACGCGCCCGTCAAAGAGGTTCAAAGCGCCCTCCACCGGCGGATTATCACCGCGCGCCGTAACGCGGTCGGTGAAAACTGGAACGGGGTTCAAATCGTTCTCGGACGCTCCCATCAGTTCGATTTCCGCAAGCTGGACGCAATTGGCCGCGCGCGCTTCACGCACTCTATCGATGGACAGGTGATAGATTTGAAATGTCCCCGGGCTCGCGATCTTGAAAGTCTTGCGCTGATGGCGCTCGGGAAACATTTCGTTCTGACGCGCGTCAAGGGTCACCCAGGTTTTGCCGCCGTCATTGGAACCGAGCAGTTTCCAATCGATCGGGTCGCGCTGGGGAAAATCGTTTGCCGAGGTGAGGACGTATTCCTGGATGAATTTGCCGTAGGGCTTGGTCGCGGGAGATGTCTGAGCTTGCGATGCAACCGCGGGCAGCAGGCCCAGCAGAACCAGAACGCTGAGTAGTTTTTTCAACCTGAATACATTCGACGCAGCGAAGCGGGAAAAAACATGGACGGTCAGTCGGGTCACGGCATTTATAATTTACGCGCCGACTGCGCTACGGAAAAGCCAAAAGGCAGAGATGTGTTTCAATTAGGCACAGTTCAAAATTTGTGCGGTATTTTCAGCCATGGGTGGCGCGTGCTTTTCTCTCTCTTCCAAAAAATCGTTGAATCGCACGGGCAAGATGCCAGTGCCACTATTTCTATTGCGCCACGGCGTTGACGTTGGTTCCGGAAAACGATTTTACGTGCCAGTCAAAGTAAAGGCGGTTGCGCGTCGCGCCGTGATTGGAAGTTTGCGGCGTCTGGCTGCCGGACCACCAACCGGCGTTGGGAGCGAGTTGTTTGTCCACATCGGAAATGGCATAGACATCCGAAAGCGGACCGTAGGCGCGGACGGAGTTGCGTTTCATCGGCATCGGTTGAAAGGTGCCAGTAATGCTGTTGGCGTAGCCGAACGGGACTGGTGTGGGTGGAACAGCGACGGTGTTGTTAGTGTATCCGACGGTCAGGATATAATTCACCATGGTCATGGCCGTCGTCGGTGCGGCGGGTGAGAATTGGCCGTAACCCGGGCAAAACATGACTTTGAGATATTGTATTTCGGTGCTGGCCATTTTGCCGGGATCTTTGGCGCCAAGATAACTTGCCAGATAATAACCGAGGTTGCCGTAGGAGCCGATGGTCGGGTTCGGGTGATTCGGAATATATCCGTAGGCTGAACTGATACCGGCGAGGCACGGGCCGGGAAGCTGGTCGCCGTTGTCATCCACGTACATTTCCAGCGCTATTCCAACCTGTTTCAAGTTGGAAACGCACTGGAGGGAAATGGCCTTTTGCTTCGACTTGGCCAGCGCGGGAAGAATCATGGCCGCCAGAATGGCAATGATGGCGATGACGACCAGCAGTTCGATCAGTGTGAATGCCGCCCGGCGGCTCTTGCTCGTTCGATTTTCAACAATCATGATTTGTAATTCCGGGTCATGCCAGCCGTCACGGATGGCGCAGGCGATAAAAGACGCTGGGCAGCGCGGGATCCACCGTCAGGTTCAATTGGGTCGCGTTCTGCGAATTCGGTATGTCGAACCAATTGCCGGGACTCGCCACGCCGACACTGTTCGACTGCGCAATCCAGCCGAGATGCGTCGATGGCCAGCTCAAGGTGAGGGCGGCGCCGCTCACGCTGAAGGTGATGTTGGTCGGATTGGGCGCGATGCCCGAGGCCAGCACGGTGATGCTGCCGGCGGCGTTGGTGATGGAATCGGCACCGGTTACGCCCGTCCACGTCGCCGGAAAGTTCGCGGGATAACTCGCGGACAGCGTGGCGTAGGAATAAGTGCCGCCGGAGAGCGCAGCGCCATTAATGATGACGTTCTGGAACGTGTTGTTTTGCGTGAGGTTCATCCGACCGTTCAAGGTTAAGGTGGCGTTGGGATTGTTGAGGTCGTAAGTCGTCTGCAATGCGCCATTGGCGCTGACCGTGATGCCATTGGTTCCCAACGCGCCGGGCGTGCTGCCGACCAGCGTGCCGGCATCCACACTCCACGTGCCGTTGAAGAGATTGTTGGTGCCCGCGATGTTGAGCGAAGTCACCGCGGCGGGCTGGAAGGTGGTATTCGGCCAGCCGATATATTCCAGGCTGCCATTGCCGGTGAGTGTGGCGCTGATGGTGATGGAGCGCCCGCCGGTGCTGCTCAAGCCGGCAATCGGAGTGTTCGCGAGGACGTTCATTTCGGTCCCGCCGATGACATGCGCGCCGTTGGCGTCGGTGAAGGAAAGAATTTCGCCGCCGTTCATCACGAGTTTCGTGTAAGCGCTGCCCGCGCCTTTCAAGATCAACGCGCCGATGTTGGCCGCCGGCAGTGTGGTGTTGAAAACTCCAGCGCCGGTGAGGCTGATGATGTTGCCGGGGAACTGCGTAACGGAGCCGACGTTCGGGGTGCGCAAACCGCCGCCGGGCACCACAAAATAAGCGCTGCCGGGCTTGGATACCGCTGAGATGGAAGCGGAGAGACCATCGCTCCAGGCGGAACCTGTGTTCCAATCGCTCCCGGACGAAAGCACGGTGGAGTTGGTAATATTCTCCGCGGGTCCGACCGGACTCACGGTCAGCGTGACCACGGAACTGGTGACCGCGCCGTAAGCATTGGTGGCCACCAGGACCAGATTGGTCGCGTCGGATTGAGTGAGGTTGCTGATAACCAGGCTGGAGGCATTCGCGCCGGTGATTCGCCCGCCGTTCGTGACATCGTAGTAATTGACGCCATCAAACCATTGCCATTGCAAACTCAATGGCTGCGTGCCGCTCACGGCCGCGCTGAAGGTGGCGTTTTGCTGTTCATAGAGTGTTTGTGAAACCGGTTGCGTTTGCATCACGGGCGGGAAATTCGAGACGCCGGAGGCCGCGCCGTAAATGCCTTCCAGTTGCGCCTGGCTCAAGGCATTCGAGTAAATCGCCGCGCCATACATGTTGCCGTCAAACTGGCGATTGCCGGCGGCGAGGCCGTCTTCGCCGATCAAGGTGGGGCCGGAAAAACTCTGCACCACATGCGTGAACGGATGCGAAGCGGAGAGCAGCCCATTCGCGTTCAGGACGAAGATGCTGGCGTTGGTCGGGGTGACCACGAGCGCAACGTATGACCAGATGCCGGGCGGCGGCGCGATGGCTGAATCCCAGCTGAACGTGCCGGGATCGTTGTTCCAGGTGTAACCCAAAGTGCGGTTTCCGTTGCCGTCCACATTGGCGGTGTAATTCAAGCCGGCAATCGTGCTGCCACTCCGGGAGAAAATGATGCCTGCGTTGGGCGGCGGAGCGCCGGGATTTATCCACGCGGCCAGAGTGACGGTGTTCGTATTCAGATTCAGCGGCGGAATGGCCACATGCGAATTGGAAACGAATCCCTGGAAATGAACTGCGAGGTTGTTCACGTCAAAACCCGGGAAACCGTCGGACGGGCGCGGGCCGACAAACCCGTTGAAGCCATTGAACGCTGTCGTTCCATAAACACCGTCGAGATCTCCCTGATAATCGAAAGCCATCGCCGAGCCGCTGGCGGGGTCGGCGCTGTTTTCCTGGAACATATATAACGCCACCGGACCGGCAGCGACTGCCGCGGCTTCGTAGTTGGAGGGCGCGAGAATCGTCAACGCCGCCGGACTGCTCGTCACGGAACCGCTGACGTTGGTCACGATCACGTCGTAGTTCACATCGTCGCCGGGAGCGATGTTGCCGAGATGCACTGTCGCGGTGGCGGAGCCGGAAACGTTGTTACCGTCATTCAAGGCGGTGCCGGCGTTGCGCCATTGGAAGAACAGGCCCGGCGAATTGGTTACGCCCAACAACACTGAGAAATGCGCCTTGCCGCCGAGATAGGCGCTATCGCCCGTGGGCGGGTTGGTGATCACCGGCCCGCTAATATAATTGGTGATGACGAGATCGATGTATTTGCCGGTGGCGTTGTTCGTCAAATAGCCCTGCGGATTCGCCACTGTCGGCAGAATTGTGCCGACGGCGAGGGTGCTTAAATTATTATTTCCATCAACCAAACCTGGCGCGGCGGTGATGTATTTGATGACATGAATCGTGGTCGGCACCGTGGTGACGCCGGGCAATGAACTGATATTGATAGTGTTCGCGGAGCCGGCGACGCCAAAAGTTCCGACGGTTGCGTTGGTGTTGGCGAGACCCACGTTCAACGTGCCGTTGTTGAGGATGAATGCGCCATTAATTACCAGCGGCGCGGTAGCGGTGGAGACGTCGAGCGTGGAATTGTTATTGGAAATCGATGAACTATTGTTGATCGCGCCCGCGCCGTCCAATTTCAGCGTGCCGAAATTGACGACGGTATCACCCACATAAGTGTTGGAAGCCTCGAGCGTCAGGATTCCGCCACCCTCCGAAACCAAACCGCCTGCGCCGGACAGAGCATTGCTAACCGTGATCGTGTTGCCGTTATTATCCAGGGTCAAATGGCCGGAGACGAGATTCACGGCATTCGTGCCGGCGGCAGCGGTAAAGCCGCTGAAGAAATTCCCGCTGGAAGCGAGCGCAGTGATTTGGCCGTTGTTGATATTGATGATGCCGGCGCCCGCGCCTTTGCTAAAACCGTTCACGAAACAAATGCCGCCATTCAGGTTGACCGTGCCGACGTTGCCGACGAGGTCGGCCACGCGAATGACCGTGGCGCTAGTGAAGGTGGCGTTGTCCTGAATCGTGAACACGCCCTGACCGGTGCCGTTGTTGCCGATGACGACGGAATTTACCGCCGTCGAACTATTGCTCCACACGGCGTTGTCCTTGAGCAATAATGCGCCTGAGCCGCTGTTATTGCCACCGATCCAGAGGGCCTCGGGCGGGCTGCCACCCAGTTGATTTTGATAAACCTGACCGCTGCCGGAAACGGTCATCAGGTTGTTCGTGTTCGCCGCGGCTGCGGAACCGAGAACCAGCTTGGGCAAATTCAAAGTGCCGCCGCTGACATTATAGACACCGTTTGCGCCGCCGATGCGGCTGTCCAGGGTCACGATGGTGCTGCCCCCGGTGACAAGAATGGTCCCGTTGTCGGCAACGATTTGCAACGATGAGAGGACGACGTTGCCGTTCGTAATGGCAAGGACGCTGCCCGGCGAGGTGACCTGGAGATTGTTCAGGAAGGAATTGCCAGACAGAGTGAGCGTCCCGTTGCCGGCCTTCTGGAGGCTGCCGCCGGTCAAACTGCCGCTGTAAAGGGTGGAGGCGTTGTTACTGCCGACGTTCAAAGTGACTGCGGCTGAACTCGCGTTGAGCAGCGAGAAGTCCGCTGCTCCGGCCAACGCTCCGAAGGTGGCCGTGGTTACACTGCCGGCAAAACCGATGCTGTTGGCGACGGTGTTACTGACCGTGCTGCTTTGCAGCGCAGACGGAGTGCCTATGGTTAGCAATCCGCTGTTCACGGTAGTGATGCCACTGAAGGCGCCAGCCGCGCCGAGGGTCACGTTGTCGCTGCCGTTTTGAACGAGCAACCCGGAACCGCTGAGGATGTTGTTGAAAGTGAAATCATCCGTGCGATTGAGGACCAGCGCGCCGTTGTCCGTGATGGCGGCACTGCCAAGGCCGCCGTTGGCATCGCCATTACCGGATTGAACGATCCCGGAATTGATGGTGATCACGGACAAATTATTTGCGCCCGCGTTATCGAGAATCAAAGTGCCGCTGCCGCTTTTAATGACGGGTGCACTGCCGCCCAAACCACCTGCGCCAGCGAGGATATAAGTCTTCACGGCGTTGTTGCTGATCACGCTGGGCGAACGGTCGCCGGTCAACGTCACTGTGACGGGCGAGCTGCCGGAGGAGCTATCGTCGAAAACCGCGGCGGATCCTTCTGCGTAATTCGTAGGGCCAACGCCAGAGAGCAGGTTCCAGTTGAGCGAGGCGGTGTCCCAGTTACCATCGCCGATGGCCCATTTGACCGGTTGCGGAGCGGCGGCGTAAACGAGTTTGAGTTGTTTCGCCGAAGTGTCGTTGACCAGGGTGGCGATGAAACCTGACACCGAGGGCAATGTGGCCGCGACGAAATTCCCGGAGCCGCTAATGGAGCCGTAACTCATCAGCAAATAAGTATTCGGCGCGGTCAGGCCGCTGCCGGTCACGGTGACGTAGACGGTGCCGTTCAAATTCAAAGCGCCGGAAACCGTCACTGCCGGGATCGTAGTGCTGGCGTTTGCACCAAGTGTGAAATTGTTGGTTACATTGCCGGCGGCGCCCAAAGTGAAACTGCTGCTGGCCAGCGTTTGACCGGCAACCGGCACCTGGATTTCCAATATGGCGCCGTCCGCCACCGAGTAAGCACCGCCACCGATGCTGCGGGTCGTGGTGACGAGTTTTGCGCCACCTTGAACCACGATGGGGCCGTTGTAAGTATTGGCATTGGTCAATGACACCGAGCCGGCGGTGCGGGAATTGATCACGGTCAAACCGCCGTCGGTTGCGGCGTCGCCGCCAATCGCGCTGTGCGCCAAAAGCTGGCCTATGGTGATGTCGTAACCGTTATGGTCGATGACGCCGCCGTTATCGCGGATGTTGGACCTAGTTAAATTGTTCATGAACGTGCCCGCCGCGCCGGAGCTACCGGCCTTGAGCATGCCGCCATTGAAATTGAAGGTCGAACTGGAGCCGGCGGTCGTGGTGAACTGCCGGGCATTGATGACGCCACCGTTCAAGTTAATCGTGCCGCTGGCCGCAGTGGCGTTGCCGCCGATGGTAATGGGTTGGTTGGTGACACTGATCAAACCGCTCGCGATGCTGACGGTGCCGGTGGAGTTCGCCGAAGCAGCGATGATCAAACCCGGATTCGCGGGACCGATGATGACGCTGCCGCCTTCCACATCCAGCAACGGCGACGAGTTGGCCGTGAGGCCAATGCGAAACTGACTCCCGTTGCCGGTGTGCGTCACTGAGCCGCCCGTGTTCACCTGCAACGTCGAGCCGGGGCCGCCATCGATGTGCAATCCCTGCGCATTGGGCTGGTCCAATTTGCCGCCGGCGTCAACGATCAATGTGCCCGCCGGAGCAGCGCCGGCATTCACCACGCCTGCGTTGCCAGTCAGGTTCAACGTGACGTTCGCGCCGATGGTCGCGGTTTTGCCGGCCGCAACGCTCACCCCCATGCTACTGGCGCTGGCGGTCACGGTGAACGGCGAAATATTGGTCAGCACATAACCCGAATTGCTAAATGAAATATTCGTGGCGCTCAGACCAGTGACGCCGATCTGGATGCCGTAGGTTCCATCCGCGCCGCCAAAAACAGCGCCGTTCGCGTTGGCCCAGGTTGCATTTCCGGCAGTGCCGGTGCCGTTGTTCCATTGATTGGCCGTGACATTGTCCCAGGTTCCGCTGGCGGGCGCGGTGGTGGAACCGGCTCCGGTCCAGAAGAGGTTCGCAGCCGGCGAAGGCGTGGCTGCGCCCGCCACGGCGAGAATCAATGCCAACCGGCACCAGCTTCCGAACCGCGCAGACCGTGTTTGCGGCCGGGAATCCAACGGGGCTGTCTGGAATATTTTAAACGGGTTCATATTTGGCTGATTTTGATTTCGGGGTGGAGTCAAACCAATGGGACGGTTTTCAAAAAGGCGACGGACGAGCCCGGCGGGCACAAAAATTCAACGCGAAAAGAAATGAAGAGGACTGGATTGTCATATTGCGCCACAAACATGGGTTGGTGGTTGAGAACAATCGCATAGAGAAAACCATCCCGTCGATTACACGTTCGTGTAACCGTGCAGTAGGAGGGAGAATTTTATAAGGAGGGAGGCAGGAATCAGCGGCAATGCTTCAGACGTCACTCCTCGCGGGAAAGGCGATCGTCCAAAGTCCACGCAGCGCTGATGAGGGCGATGTGGGAAAGGGCCTGCGGAAAATTGCCGAGGTGCTCGCCGCGCGGGCCGAGTTGTTCGGCGTAAAGGCCGAGATGGTTCGCATACCCGAGCGCCTTCTCAAAAATAAAACGCGCCTGTTTCAAGTCGCCCGCGCGGGCGAGACATTCGACATACCAAAACGAACAGGTGGAAAAAGTTCCTTCATGCCCGTGCAAGCCGTCCGCTGCAGCCTTTTCCGGACGATAGCGATAGACCAGCGAATCCTCCACCAGGTACTTTTCGATAGCCTTAATCGTGGATTTCCACCTGGGATCGGTGGGGCTGATAAATTTCACGAGCGGCAACAGGAGCGACGCGGCATCCACGGTAGACGCGCCTTGGTATTGAACGAAGGATTGCAATTTCGGGTTCCAGAATTTTTCGTAGATATTTTTGTAAATCTCGTCGCGAATGCGATGCCAGCGCACGAGGGGCGCGGGAAAGGAACGGCGGATTGCCAATTTCATCGCGCGGTCAATGGCCACCCAGCACATGGCGCGCGAATACAGGAAGCGATGCGCGCCGCCGCGCACCTCCCAGATGCCATCGTCCGGCCGATTCCAGTTTTTACAGACCCATTCAACGAGCTTCACAATGTGGGTCCAAAAATCATAGGAAATCGGTTCGCCATGGTTGTTGTATATGAAGACCGAATCCATCAATTCGCCGTAAATGTCCAACTGCAACTGGTGACTGGCGGCATTGCCAATACGCACGGGCCGGGATTTGCGGTAGCCCGCGAAATTTTTGAGAATGGACTCCGGCAATTCGCGCCGCCCGTCCAGCCGGTACATCACTTGCAACGGCTTGCCCGGTTTCAATTCCCGGCAGCGTTGTTCCATCCACTGCATGAACGCGCGCGCCTCGTCCGTGTAGCCCAGGCGCATCAAGGCATAGAGCGTGAAGGATGCGTCCCGAATCCAGGAGTAGCGATAATCCCAGTTGCGGGCGCCGCCGATGCTTTCGGGGAGGCCGAAAGTGGGCGCCGCCACGATCGATCCATGCAGTTCGGAGGTGAGAAGTTTCAGGGTCAACGCCGAGCGGTTCACCATTTCACGCCAACGGCCACGATATTTCGAGCGGTTCACCCACGTGATCCAATAATTCATCGTTTCCTTGAATGCCTCGGAAACATAATCCGGATTTGCCGAAGGAGATTCGCCGCCCGCCTCTTCCAGAACGAACGAAGCCGTCTGGTCACTGCGCAATTTGAATTCCGCGACCGCCTCGCCGTTTACGATTTTTAACGGAACGCTGCTGCGCAAAAGCAAGGCGGGAAGGGCCTTGTCCCGCGGAATAAAAATAATTTCGCGCCGTTTCCTTTCGATCGTATGGGCTGTGCGGCCGTAATTGAACTTCGGCGCGCAGACCACGCGAAAGGTGATTTCGCCCCGAACCACTTTGACGCGGCGCACCAGGTTATGCCGGTGGCCGAGATGTTGCATGGCCATGAAATCGGAAATTGAAGCGATGCCGTCTTCGCCCAGAAAACGGGTCAACAGAATGTTGGTGTCGGGCAAATATCTCTGGCGATGTTTGAATTCACCGGACACGGGAGTGATCTGGAAATGCCCTCCTTTTTTTTCATCCAGCAGCGCCGCAAAGATCGTGGGCGAATCGAAATGCGGGAAACACATGAAATCGATCGACGCATCCATGCTGATAAGCGCCGCCGTGGTCAGGTCGCCAATCACTCCATAATTTTCAATCGGCTGGTAGCTCATGAGGTGTATTTTGAGCGGGCGGTTGAACGAGGCCCGCGTCAAATAATCTCCCGGAACATACCATGTGATGCATTTTTCACATTGGGGCGTTTCCCCATACGAAGAAGGCGAAGACGGAGAGGTGAATTTGCCACAGAGGCACAGAGAGCACAGAGATAAAACTTATCGCAGAGGCGATACCCTCTTAGCAATCTCGGTGTTCTCTGCGTCTCTGTGACAAATCCCCCGGGCGCGCACGGAGTGACGCGCTCTACGCGCAACGGTGGCTCACTTGGAATCGAACTCGGCCAATTGCCGCCGTGCGCCGGGCAAATCATTGGCGACGACGGCGTTGAAAACGGCATCCAATTTTGGTTTCACGGCGTTGTTGGTGGCGTAGCGAGAACGCAGGTTGAACAGCCGCGCGGCCAATTCCAAGTCATTGGTCTTATAGGAAAAGTTGTGGTCCATGTACAATCGGCGGTGTTCCTGGATGATTTGCAGGTCGCGATAGCCGTATTCAACGGTCGGTTCGACCATGGTGCCTTCGCCGAAATCGTTCCAGGTGACGACTTGCGCCATGGCGCTACTATTCGTGAGCGCGCGCCCAAGGGTGGCGCGCAGAATATCGCCCTGTTTATCACCGAGATAGCCCCAGTAATCGCGCACGCCCGCCTGCTGATAGATATCATGGAATCGCGGGAAGCCGCTGCTGATAAATGCCGGCCACGAATTGCCGTTCTGCTGGAAACTCGAAAGATAACCCTCCAACGCCGCGCCGGACAGCACGCCCTCGGTTCCCGGCGCCTGGCTCAACCACATCGGCGGCCAGTCAAATGCGCCCACGCCGGTAGGCAACCGATTATCCTCCGTGAAAAATGCCGGCGGATTGGTCAAAACGGAGAAGATGGACTGCCATTGCGAATTGGTTTTGAAATATTGCGGACCGAAATTCAGCAGCACCGGCTGGTTGTTCCATCGGAGATAACTGGCGTCGGAAAAATAATTCGTTTGCACGTACAGCATGGTCTGCTGCGCGTGCACCAGCGCATTGGTGGCATTAATATATCCGCCGGTGATTTCCTGCTGAATGGTTTGGTCTTCGTAACACAGGCAGAACTTGAGCCCGGCCCGGCGTGCGTATTGAAAAATCGCCGCGGTGCGCTGGTTGTTGACGCCGTAATCGAGATATTCATCCGGGCCGTACCAATCGACGATGATGCCATCGATGCCGGCCAGTTTCATCAGCAGCACGTGATACTCGAGCACGGCCGGGTCCGCCGAGTCGTAAGGGCCGATCAGGGGATAATACCACGAGGCGATCTGCCGCTCGCCGGCGGCGTTGATGGTGTCCGGATCGAAGTGGTTCATGGTCCAGTGCCATCCCCAGTTTGGACTGTAGGGTTTGGCGACGTACCAGGGCATGTAGTAGACGAGCAGCGGTTTGGCCGCGGCCTGCCAACCCGACAACAGCGCGAGCAGGGTGAAAGCGATCAGAGTTTTCGACGCTGCTGCGGCTGGTCTTCGACCCAGCCGCGCTCCTTGCCAAAACGCGCGAGCCAGTTGAATGCGGAGGCGTTTCATTCAGCGTTCAGAATCGTCAACCTGAGCAAACAAGCAAGCGTTTCTCACGGCGTGCTGATCCGCAAGAAACCCGTTTTGTTCGCAGGCAACGTGACGGTAGTGGTGGTCACCGTCCCACCCGATGGAATGCCGCTTGCCAGTACATTATTGGCGAAAGGATCCGTAACCAGGTCGCTCGAATATTGCACGGAGTAAGTCGCGGCCGGTGTGGAGGTCCACGTCAATGTATATTGGTGCGTGGCCGGATTGTATTGTGGTGAGGAGATGACGATTGACTGCGGCGCGGAACCGCTGACGGTGATGGAGCCGGAAGTCAGGAGATTGTCGATCCAGTTCAACCCGGGTGACAGCGGCGGATAACTTGTAGTGTCAAACGCGCCATTGTAATTCGTAGCAGAGAAGAACTTGTAGGTGGTTCCGGCAGCCGGAAGCGGGCCGGAATTGATGACATTGAGTTTGCCGGCGTAATACAAGGTCATCGGATTCGTGGCGTAGGTTTGCATCACGATCTGGTTGGTGTTGGCGAGGTCGAACACCAGCGTCCCGGTAAGAGTCGGTGTATTCGTTATAAGAGTGATGGTGGTGCCAATCAGGTAGGTGCCGCTGACGCCGATGGTTGGGATTTTGATGGGTTTTCCCACAATCGAACCCGTGCCGGAAAAGGTGATGCTGCCGTATCCCTTGCCAACGATGAGTCCCTGGTTGGTGAGGCTCCCGCCGATGCCCCACTGGGTGACGTCGGAAACATTCCAGCCAATGGCATTGCTGCTCACCAGCACGCCACCGCCGAAATAATTCGATCCGCTCGCGCCGTCGAGATCAAGCATCAGGCCGCCGATGGTGGTGTTGCTCGCCACGGTCAAATTGAAAGAGGAACAATCCCAACTGGAATTCGTTCCCAAGACGAGATTGCCGAGAACCGTGAAGTCTGCTCCCTGCTGCACTTTGATTTTGCCCACTACAGTCATATCACCCGCGACGGTCATGGCAGCGGCCGGATCCTCTGAATTCACGAAGCCACTAAAGAAATCGATTGAATTCGTGGTGACGGTGTTGCTGAAGACGAGATTGAAATAATTCTGATGCTTGGCCCAGAAAGGATTATTGGAATAAAGCACGGTATTGCCAGGCGCGCTGGTGTCCAGATTGGCCAGTTCAAAAGTACCGTTGGCGCCGTTGGTATCGCCAATGTTTAACAGGGAATTGGCGGCCATTACCACGGTACCGCTGCCGTAAACGTAAGCTGCAGCGGCATTGGAGCGGACGGTCACTACGAACGGGTCTTCGACATCCGCACTGTCGTTTGTTCCAGGAACAATTCCATTCGGCCAGGGCGCATCAGGAAGAGTGGACTCCCAATCACCGCTGCCAGTCGCCGTAATATCGGTGGCATAAACGGCGCAGCTAAAAGAAACGGCGCAGGCGACGAGCAGGGATTTGAGGAGCAATTCTATTTTCATGTGCAACGAAAACCAATTTGGGAGGCTCTTAATGACGGTTACGATTCTAAAAAAAGCCGCCCCGAAGGGCGGCTTGAAAACTGCGATTTATCTTACTTGTTCCGCCGGCGAACAATCCAGAGTCCGGCAAAACCCATTCCCACCAGCGACAACAGTCCCGGCTCGGGAACGTTGGCCACCGACAGGCTCTGATAGGTGACGGTGTAGGGGGAGCCGGTGCCGTACCCTGCGGGGTCGATCTCCAAATTGAAAGCGGTAATGGTGGAAGTATCAAGCGGGCCACCGCCGTTCTGATCATTCAACGAGCCGTATAGCGTGTAAGTGCCGGTATTGAAATTGCCGTAATCCAAAAACCCGCCCTCGGTATTCTGCGCGGTCAAGTGAACCAGGTGGGTTCCGTCGGCAATATCCACGCCCATGTTCATCCAGAAGGGTCCGGTGCCGCTAAGCGAATTGATGGTAAAGGTCAGTTCGAATTGGTTCGCTCCCGAGGCGTTGATCGGCGATGCCAAATTGAAGGCGCCGCTGCCGTAGCCTTGGGCGGTAACCTGGTAACTGCCGGCCGTCGAGCCTGAAACGATGGTGGGCGAGAAACCGTTGCCGCCGTTGATGACTTGAGAGCCATCCGCATCCCATTGGGCGTAGGTCGCCGAGAGATTGAAATTCTGGAAGGTGCTCAGGATGTTGGTTTGCGCGTGCACCGAACTGATCAGTGACAAGCTTCCGGTCAGGGCGAGGATTCTCGCAAACCACTGCGGATGTTTTTTCATATATTTTGGGTTAGGGTTGGTATCTGAAGTTAGGCTCGGGTGATGGTTGAATGTCTTTGTCATTCGTGGAGCGTTGATGGCGATGCTAGAATCTATGAGACATTCTGCCAGTCGCATGAAGTGGTGACGGTCACTCGGGGGTCGAGTCCCATTGCACCGCGTCATAAGCCGGGGTGCTGATTGACTGATCACTAATCACCGAATTTCCGTAGGATGTCGGAAGCGGCTTATTTGGCGTAAACACACCGTAAAATTGTCCCCAGGTCAGGCTGCTGGGCAGGGCGGGCGCCGCATGGGTATCGGCATAAATGACGTTCACGCGATTGTTGTGTTTGGCGGCGCAGGTCTGGAGGCGGCCGTTGTAAGGATCGGACGCGGCCACTGAAGAGCCGGATTTCCCGGACCACACCGTGTCCAGCCAGGCGCTGCCACCGGCGCCGCCTTGCGCATCAATGGAGCCACTGGAGTCCGTCACCGCGACGATTTCCGAAGGCCGCGAGACGATGCTCGATTTAAACGGCTTGGCGTTTTGCATTTGCCCGTCCGGCCCCACCGCACCGAAGACACCGCAATCGTTGAACCCATACGAGAGATAACCGGTGATGCTCGGATCCCATTCGCCGGCAGCGGAGGTATAACTGAGGCCGCGGTGCCGTTTGGGGCAAACCCAGACCTTGTTGTTGCCCAGCATTGGCGCCATCAACGGTGCGGGAGTATTCGGCGCCCACGTCGTGGTGCCGCGCCCGGAATTCCACTCGCCGCCGCACATCAATCCGTATTGATTCTTGTAAGGCCCCGGCAGCCACCAATCTTTGGGCGATGGGAAGCAATCGTTATTTTCACCGGCATACATGGTGAAGCCGACGCCTATCTGCTTGGTATTATTCAGGCAGGACGCCGCGAGGGCGCGATCCTTGGCCTTGCTCAACGCCGGCAGGAGCATCGCGGCAAGAATCGCGATAATGGCGATGACCACGAGCAGTTCGATCAGCGTAAATCCGCCGCCAGCCGTGGCCGCCCTTCTGACCCAGCGCGCGACTGGCGAAAACTTTTTCGGAGAAGTTTCACCCGGGGCAAATCTTGTCCTGACTGTCTGATTCATATTTTTTCTCGCCGTTCACTGCCGTGCTGAAACCGGACCCACCTGCCCGTCCCGGCAGCAGATGCTCGCAGGGGAGGCGATGGTGTCCCTACCCTACAATCCGCCCCCCTACCTCAATAGTCGCATAAATTGGCGACGACTCATCAGAGCCTGAGATACTTGGCAACGGCTTCCGTGCGCGACTGGACATGGAGTTTTTCGTAAACGCGCCGTAGATGAGTCCGAATCGTGTCGATGCTGATTTCCAGTTGGTCCGCGATTTGTTTATAAGTCAGCCCTTTGGCCAGGCACTCCAAAACCGCTTGTTCGCGGGGAGAAAGGTGCGGTTGTTTTTCGCTGGTGACTGTCTTTGCTTTTTGAAACGAAGCCACCACTTTTCGCGCGATGGAATTCGACATGGGCGAACCTCCCGCGTGAACCTCGCGAATCGCCTGGAGGAGCTTGGTCGGACTCAGCCGCTTCAAAAGATAGCCGGTCGCACCCGCAGCGAGGGCGCGGAAAATCTGGTCGGTATCCTCATAAACCGTCAGCATGACGACGAGGACGTCGGGCATTATTTTTTTTAAACGCTCGACACATTCGATTCCGCCCATGCCCGGCATATTGATATCCATAAGCACCACGTCCGGCTTGTCTTCGGGCAAATGTTGGAGGGCGACATCCGCGCTGCCGTAGGCGCTGACGCAGCGGAAACCGGGGGAGCCGTTGATGAACGTGGTGATGGACTCGCGCAGTTCTTTTTCGTCATCGATGATGGAAACTGATATCATAAGCTGTTGGATTTTTCAGCGTGAAGAAGAAAAATGAAACGGACGCACGTGCCGCCGCCGGCCTGGGGCTCAATCAGACAATCTCCCCCGATGCCGGCCATGCGCTGGTGCATATTGATCAGGCCATTGCCTGACGAGGCCGATTCCTCGCCGTTCATTTTGCCCGCGTCCGGGCCAATCCCCTTGCCATTGTCAGTGACGGTGATGTTGAAGGCGGCGTCGCTGCACGAGATGGAGACTTTCGCGCGGGTGGCCCCGGAGTGTTTCAGGATGTTGGTGAACGCTTCGTGCACGGCCAAAAACAAGTGATGCCGCGCCTGTGAAGGGACTGAACAAACGGGTAATTCCACGGGCATGTCAACTTCGCACTCGATGCCGGTCAGTTGAAAATAGTCCTGCGCGTACTGGCCAATATAAGACGCGACGTGTTCGAGCGTGTCGTTCTGCGGATTGACGGCCCACACAATTTCGTCGAGCGAATGGAGCACGTCGCGGGCGGCGTCGGAAATGGAGGCGATCTGTTCCCGCAATTCGCCGGGTTCAGTCTGGCCGCGGCGAGCATGCTCGCTGAGGAACGAAATGCGGCAGAGCTTGGCGCCCATTTCGTCGTGCAAGTCCTGGGCGATGCGCGTCCGTTCGCGCTCCAGCGCACGCTCCTGCTCGAGCCGTTTCATGCGCCGCTGCAGCCTTTTCTTTTCAGCAAATCGAGCTCCTGCACCCACAAGAACGAGGACGAGGACAGCGGCTGAGGCAATCACCCACCAGGCCTGCCAAAAATAGCGCGCGACGTTCAACCCGACGCTTGCGCCGGCCGGATTCCAGATGCCCTCGCTATTACCGGCGGCCACACGGAACTGGTATTCGCCGGGCGGCACGTAATTATAAAACGCGGCGCGGCGCGTTCCGGCGTCAGACCAGCCCGTGTCGAGGCCCTCGAGTTGATAACGGAAATGCGTTTGTTCCGGTGCATCAAAACTCGGCGCGGTGTACTGGAATTCAAATTGGTGCCGGCCAGCCGGAATGCGCAGCATCGCCGTCGAGATCCCGGCTTGACCTCCGCCACGGCGTATTTTCTTAAAAGCCGAAATCGATTTGCCGTCTACCAGCACGTCTTCCAACAAAGCCATCGGCGGCGGAGCGGCAGGAGCGAGATGCCGCGGATTGAGGACTACCACGCCTTTCAGGGTCGAGAACCAGACCAGGCCCGAGTCTGTTTTCAAGCCCGCTGGAAAAAAGCCGGTCGCACATTCCTCTGAAAGCATTCCTTCCGCCTTGCCATAAACGTGGGGAAAGACATTCGAGATGGTTCCGTCTGCCAGCTCATCCAACTCGCGCTTGCTGATGCATGATACGCCGTGGTTGCCGCCGATCCAAAGACGGCCTGAGTCGTCCTCCTGGATTTGCGACACGGTATCATCAGGCAATCCCTCGCGGCTGGTAAAGGTAGCGATACGGCCATCACGCCATCGGCTCAAGCCGCCATCAGCGGTGCCGATCCAAGTAGTGTTTCGCGATTTTGAAAACAGGACGCGAATGGAATCGCTCTGCAAGCCGTTATGTTTGTCGTAGTGGGACCAGGTTTCGTCCTTGAAGCGATACAACCCGTCGCCGTCCGTTCCGACCCACACGGAGCCCTCCGGCGTGGCGAGGATGGCGGTGATGGGTTTGGATTGAGAAAAGTTCGTCAGTTGAATCCATTTCCCCAGCGCGAGCTTCCACAACTGGCCCTCCTGTGTGCCGGACCAGATGTTGCCTTTCGAATCTTCCGCCAGCGAAATGATTCTCACGTTCGGCAGCGCGAAGAGCCGGCTTTCATCGGCGATGGCCTGGGGATCCTTGAAATGCAGCAACCCTCCTTCACACGCGACCCAACAACTGCGGTCGCTCGCCACCAGCAATGCGCCGACCGCGTCATCGTGCGGAGACAATCCGGCGGCGGTCAAATGATTGAACGCTCTCCCTTCCCAGCGATACAAACCCTCGTGAGGTTTGGCCGCCCAGACGACGCCCGGCGCCACTTCGGCGAGGCCGCGTACGCTTCCATATCCCAAGCCTTCATTCTGGCTGAAAACAAACACATCCTGCCGCTGCAACCGGTTCAGCGCCGATTCACTGCCGACCCAGAGCTTTCCTTCGCGATCGACGAAGAGCGCGGTGACGAGATTATCAGCGAGGCCGCTGCCGGCATTGACGGCGGTCAACCGGCCACTTTTGAATTGAAAAAGCCCTTCGCTGACCGAGCCGGCCCAAATCGTCCCGTCCGGTTCTTCCGCCAACGCGGTCACGTAGGAATGGCTCGAATGGCGCGGAATGCGATAGCGCCGCCATTGCCCGCCCTCGCGGCACAAAACAAAATCGCCACCCGCGCCAATCCACAACCGCCCATCCGCCTCCACGAGCAGGCAATGCGGGTCTTGCAGCAGGGAGTCGACTGAGGGATCAGATAGTTGACTCCATTTGCCATCTTGAAATTGGAAAACACCGGCCCCGGCGATACCGATCCACATCGTTCCATGTGAATCCTTGGTAAGCGCCACGATGGATTTTCCGCGGAACGTCGCGTTAGTGTCCAACGCCATGGCCCGGCCGTCTTTCCACAGGGCCAAACCGTTCTCCGTGCCGATCCACAAACGGCCTGCCGGGTCTTCCGCGAGGGCGGTGATTGAGTCAGACGGAAGTCCGTCGCGCGTGGTGAAATTTAAAAATTGCCCGTCTCGATAGCAGGTCAGCCCATTGCTGACAGTGCCAATCCACAAGGCACCCGCGCTATCGCCGAGCAAGGCGCGGACCGGACCCGGTGGCAAACCGGGCGAGGCGTTGAAAGAAGTAAAATGCAGGCCGTCAAACCGGCTTAGTCCGTCATCGCTTCCCAGCCAAAGATAACCGTCGCCGGTTTGAGCCAACGCACGGAGTGAATTGTGCGGCATGCCCTGCTCTCTCTGCCACAAGCGGAAATTCAACGGCGTGCTGCCCATGCCGACACCGGGCATCGCCACGCCCGGCTTGGCGCTGCTGGTGTCCACGAAATCGCTGAAGGAGGTGGCGATGGCCATGTCACTGAACATCCAGCCGCCGCCGCCGCCGCCGTGCCGGAGACGGATTTCATCGAAGGCGGCGTCGGCATTGAAGCGCGTGGTCAGCGTGTCGGCCTGATAAACTTCGTTCGCGCCGGGGCCGAGGTCGGGCTCAAGCCAAACGGTCACCAAATCGTCTCCGCCGGAGATATATTGAACCTTGAAGACAATGGTTCTTTCGACGCCGCGACGAGGAAATTCATAACCGGATACATTGCCCCCCACCGCCGGCTCCGGCTTGCTGGATCGCAAGTCGATGTAACTGCCCTTCGAAGCTTCGCTCACGTCATCACGTCCGAGAAAAGCGCTGTAAGCCCAGGCCTTGGATGCGTTGCCGATACCGACCCGCTCGGTGTCCCCTTCGAACAATTCGAAGGCGGCAAAATATTCTTCGGTGGTGATGTCCGAGAGCGGGTTTAAATGAAATTTGAAATAGAGTGTGTCGTTGGCGGCGTCGTCCCTTTTCACTGCGCCGCCCAAAACGTCCGCGCCGCCAGCGGTATCGCGGGCCAGTGTCGAGCCGGAATCGCTCCACAAAATCACTGCCGACGCCGGGGAAATGGAAAACAACAGAAGCCACAGGATCAGCCCGGTCGCCCCCAGGCGTCCCCGCAACAAATACTTTTCCGGCGGCGGACCCGATAAGCCAGCCGAACGGGGAGCAACTCGATCCAAAAACATGATTCGCTTACCTGACGGTATTATGTCCGCGCACCCCGCCGAAACAAGCCGGGAATATTACGGGGGCGACGCCTGCACTTTGAAAAATGCCGGACCAGTATTGGCCGAGACGGGCGTGCTAAATACCATCTGATTAGTGCTTGCTGAGAATGAATCGATGGTCTGCCACGCCGGCGCGGAGAGATTGGATGAGGTTTGGACCTGCGCGCCGTTCGAAAAAATAAATCCGCCCACGGAAAACTCCAGCAATCCGCCGGCGAGCGACAAATTGTAGATCACCGGAAGACTGGCTTCCATACCGTGCAATTGCAGGTCGGCCGCATTTAAATTGGCAGATACAATATTGGTGAAGGCGCGATCGAGTTCCGCGGACACGAGCCGATTCGCCGAATACTGCCGCCGCAAACTGTAAAAGCGCGCCGCCATCGCAAGGTCATTGGTGTGATACGGAAAACCGCCGTCGAGATATTGCCGCCGCAAATCCTGGATTGTGCCGAGGTCGCGAAGATTGTAATCGACCGTTGGTTCCACGACGGTGCCTTCGCCGTAGTCATTCCAGGTCACGATTTGCACGATGGCCGATTTATTCGTGAGCGCGCGGGAGAGGGTATTGCGAAACGTGGCCCCGCTCGCGTCATCCAGGGAACCATACGAGGGGCTCACGCCGGCCTGCTGATAAATATCATGAAACCGCGGGAACGCGCTGCTGATAAACGCCGGCCACGCGGCACCGTTTTGTTGGAAGCTGTTCAGGTAATTTTCCAGGGCGGATGCGGAAAGGACGCCGCTGTTCGTCTGGCTTGCCCACATGGGCGGCCAATCAAACGCACCGGCGCCGACCGACAGGCGATTATCCTCCGTGAAAAATGCGGGCGCGTTGGTCAGCACGGAAAAAATCGTCTGCCATTGGGAGTTGGTTTTGAAATACTGCGGACCGAAGTTCAAAAAGACCGGCTGATTGTTCCACTTCAGGTAAGCCGGGTCTGAAAAATAATTTGTCTGCACATACAGCATCGTCTGTTGCGCGTGCGCAATGGCGTTTGCGGAGGTGATATATCCGCCGTTGATTTCCTGCTGGATGGTCTGGTCTTCGTAGCAAAGGCAAAACTTCAAGCCGGCCTTGCGGGCGTATTGAAAGAGCGCGGTGGTCCGTTGATTATTGATCCCGTAGTCGTTGTAATTATCGGGCCCGTACCAGTCCACGATGATGCCGTCGACGCCGGCCAGTTTCATCAAGAGCACTTGATACTCGAGCAACGTCGAATCGTCCGAATCATAAGGGCCGACCTGCGGATAGTACCAGGAGGCGATCTGGCGTTGGCCGGAGGAATTCGTGGAGTCCGGATTGAAATGGTTCATCGTCCAATGCCAGCCCCAACTCGAACTGAAAGGCTTGGCGACGAACCAGGGCATGTAATGGACCATGACCGGCTTGGGGCCGGCTTTCATCGATTGCGGTCCGAGCGCGAGCACGAGACCCAATAGCGAACAAATACTTCTCAGCTTCATGACAATTTACAACCCGCACGGCCAAAAAATTCTTTCCAATTGCGTATGATCCTGATCGCAAAGGGTTTTCCGTCTGACATCGCGTCAGTTTTCCACGGCCAGATTAAGCGGTTGTAAATCCATAGATAGTCGCATGGAGTGGTTACAGTCCTGAAGGACGTGAAACTGATTCGAGATTTGCCCCTGATCACGGTTTCAGGTTTTAGATTTCACGCCCCATTTTGTCACACAAAGAGTCTTGCCTCCCTGCGCGGGAAGGACTCAAATACCGACTGAGCCATGAAGCCCTGATTCACGCTGCCTGATCGCCGGCGCGAAACTATTGCAAAGGATATTATGAATACCTCATCACTCTTGACCAAAGCCCGCAAGGAATTGGAAATCGCACGCGCGAAAGCCACCGAGGATGAAAAAACAGCGCGCCTCGCCCGGCAAACGGCCAGCGCCGCCAAGCTGAGACTCAAGCAAGCCCGCAAACTGGCCAAGCTCGCCAAAAAATCCGCCCGGAAAGCCGATGACCAGGCTGAAGTGTCTTTCGAAGCCGCGGACCGGCTGCAATCAAAATTGGATAAGATTGAGAAACGCGCCCGCAAGGAACAAGCCAGGCAAACCAAGAAATCCCAGCGCTCCGTTCCTGAAAAACGTTCCCGCAAAAAACCCTCATCGCGCCCCAAGGCGAAAGCCAAATCCACCACCGCGAAGATTTCCCGGATTCCGGTGAAGACCGCTCCGCCGGCCGCCAATGAACCGAACGATGACGACGGAACTCAAAATCCTTCTTCGTCGGAGAACGCTGACGTTTCCGTTTCGGCGTGAAATCAATTCCGGAAAAACGATCAGGTGTGGTGAAATTATTTCGCGCACTTCTTTTATCGCGATGGCGTATGGGAATAACCTTTACTTGCAATTTTTAGCAACGGGGTAAAAATTGTCGACTCTATGGCGAAACAACTGACTGACATTCGTTTTGTGCCCAGCGTCCGCCTGACGCCGGTGGAGCTTTCAAGTTCCGGCGAAGTCAGCATCACGCTCTCGCAACTTATCGCCTACAGCCAGAACGACGGATTTACCCGTTTGCAACTGACGGGCGGAAAGATGCTCGATGTGAAAGAAACGACTGATCGCATTGATTACCTCGTCCGGAACGCCTGCGGGGCGCAATAAGCGCAGCTCGCGAACAGTTAATTTTTTTCCGGAGCGTTAAGGCTGGTTGCGTTCGTGATACTCCTGTTCGTCCTTCCCACTTCATTCACGTACACGGCAATGATGTTGCTCGAATAAACCGCGTCGGGTTTATCTCCTTCACGCGAGGTCGCGCTTAAACGATCGTTCGGAATACTCTCGATCGTTACCGTGTATTTTGGCGACTGCCCGGGTTGGGGCGAATTATTCGAAACGTGGTTTTGATTCGACTGACAACCGCCGCAGATCAGGAACGCGGCCAGGACCGCAAGCGAGATTGAAGTTTTCATAGCATCCTTGCTTGAACCTTCCCCGACTGGATTCACGGTTCCATGGGGTAATGTGCCAGAAAGCACCGGCTGGATTACCCTGTTTCCTGAACAGCGGCACATCGAACCAGGAAGTCGAACTACAAACGAGACCCGGTGCGCCCCCGAGGTCCCTCCCGGTGCGGTTTCTATCGATGCTCCGCTATGAAACGGACAAGGAATTTATTGCATCATTCGGAACCGGGCGGGATATTGGAGCCACAAACCGATCCAATTGCCGTGCAATAAATTTTAGGGGACATAACACGTTATGAAAATATTACTGCAACATACCCAGACCCTGCTCTTCCTGCGCCCGGACGGAACCTGGACCCGTCACGCGACCGAAGCGCGTAATTTTTCGCATTCCCAGACGGCCATCAATTATGCCTTCGAACGGCAAATGGCGGATGTTTACATCACGGTGAAATTTCCGGGTGATTCCGAAACTGTCGCGATTCCATTGCCCGCTGAGTGCCCGGCGGTGACGACCATCGATTTGTCCGAGACGCCTCAGGCGCGAGTTTGAGCCTTCGCGGCTTCCACCCCCACAAGGCAAACGTCATCTTCGAATTCCTGGCTGCCGGAAAAGCCCTGCACCTCCGCGAGCAATTCTCCAAACAATTTTTCAGCAGGCAGATGGATTCGCTTTCGGACGGCTTGCAGCAATCGTTCCTGGCCGAATTCCTCCCCCTGCCCGTTCGTCACTTCGTAAATCCCGTCGGTAAATAAAAAAACCAAATCATCGGGCGCAAACGGACAGCGGCAGGTCGGATAATCCGTTTTCTCGAACAATCCCAGCGCCGGACCATGCCGCGGATCGTAATCTTTAAGCGGGCGAACTTCGTTCGTACCGCGTTGCAAACGAAACGGGCTGGGATGTCCGGCGTTGGCAAAACGCAGTTCTCCCGCCGTCACGTCCGCGGTTGCGTAAAACGCCGTGGCCAGGAACGGCTCGCGCGTTCGTCGCAAAATCGCGCGCAGGCTGCGATTGATTTCCGTCAGAAATCTTCCAGCATCCGCCGCCACGGGCATTAATTCCTCGATCAACCCGCGCATGATTGCCGTTATCAGTGCGGCCCGCATTCCGTGACCCATCACATCGCAGATAAAAACGCCCGCGGTTGAATCCGTGATGGCGAAGATATCGAAAAAATCCCCGCCCACCGCCTGCGCGGAAATATAGCGATGCGAGAATTTCAAAGCGCTGTCGCCAGGCGAAACCGAATGCGGGAAGGTCGGATACTGGTCCGGCAGGAAGATCTGCTGAATTTCCCGCGCCATATTAAAGTCCGATTCGAGCTGCGCATTTTTTTCGCGTAACTCGGCGGCGTAACGATGCAATTGCTCGCTCATCCGTTTCCGTTCGATGGCATAGCGCATCGCGCGCGCGAGCAACTGGCCATCCACCTGGCCTTTTATCAGGTAATCCTGCGCGCCTTCATGCACGGCGTTCAGCGCCACGGTCGTATCGTTCAAGCCGCTCAACACGATGATCGGCACGTGCGGGGCGCGTGCGTGCAGCCGCAAAAACGTTTCAATTCCATGGCTGTCCGGCAGCGACAAATCGGACAACACCACATCAACGCCTCCTTTACCCAACTCCCGCAGCCCATCTTCGAGCCGCCCGGCTTGCCGCATTTCGAACGCCGCGCCGTCCGCTTCGGCCAGCATGAGTTCGATCAATCGGGCATCGCCCGGGTTGTCTTCGATGAGCAGGGCACGAATTCGCGGGGCCGATGCCGTCAACCCGGCTTCAACTGCGCTTTGCTGCTGTGTTTCCGCAATCATTTCGCGAGACTACCTTTCTGACGTTTCGGTTCAAATGGGTTGAATCCGCCATAGACAACCGGCTCGTTTTCAAGGCTCAACCTCATTCCAAACCGGAATCGTGAAAAGAAACGTGGTGCCTTCGCCGGGCTTGGACTCGGCCCAAATCCGTCCGCCGTGGCGCTCGATGATTTTTTTGCATATCGCGAGGCCCATGCCGGTGCCGGGATATTCCTGGCGCGTGTGCAGCCGTTGAAACAGCACAAAAATCCGGCTGAAATTTTTGGGATCAATTCCGATTCCATTGTCTTTCACGTGGAAAAGCCATTCGTCGTTGTTGCGGCGCGCGCCGACATGTATCCGCGGCGGCATGGGGCCGTGAAATTTAATCGCATTGCCCAGGAGATTTTGAAACACCTGGGCCAATTGAACGCTATCTCCTTCGACCGTTGGGAGTCTTTCGTGTTCGATCACGACGCCACTTTCATCGATTGCCACTTTTAAATTCGCCAGCACCGTTTCCAGCACGTGCTCACAGTCGGTCGGTCCCAGCGGACGGCCGCGAGTGTCCACGCGCGCGTAGGCCAGCAAATCCTGGATCAGCGTCCGCATCCGCCGGGCTCCATCTACTGCATAGCCAATAAACTCCCGCTCTTCCGTGCCGAGTTTCCCCTGGGCGCGACTGCTCAATAGTTCCAGATAACTGGTGATCATCCGCAGGGGCTCGGTCAAATCGTGCGATGCAACATAGGCGAATTGTTGCAGGTCGGTGTTGGAACGCTCGAGTTCGGCGGAGGTTTGTTTGAGTTTTTCCATGGCCTTCAACCGTTCTCGCTCGGCGCGGAAAAGCAATTTCGCGTTCCACCAAATGACCGCCGTGAAGAGCACGATGTTCGCGAAGGCGAAGAGGGAAATGCCCGATTCGATCTCGAAGAAACCGTGTTTCTCGCTCGAGAAGCGCAGTGCGCCCAGCACCAGCGGAATTAAAATCGCCGCCGGCAACAACCGCCGCGCCATCGCGCCGCCGGTCGTATCGCTCGTAATCACCATCATTAATCCGCGGCCCGGCCGCGCCGCCAAGGCGGCCACACTGAACAATTCGAAACCGATCGCCGAATTCAGCGCCATGGGCAGCCGCGAACCAATCCGGTACAGCGGTAGCACGTGGTATCCATAACCAATCAACACCAGCAACGCCATAAGCCCGACGATCACGATAAACACCTGTGCGAGGCGAAATCCGCGGCGTGTCTCCACGTCCAACAAGAGCAGCACCATACCGCAACCGATAAATCCGAGAGCGGTGTTAATTCCGATCTCGTTCGGTCCGAAGAGACCGGGTGAATTAACTTCCGTGCGGAAAAGCGTCTGGTCGAAATTAAGGTCGAACCCGAAAACGCATTCGGCGATTTTTTCCGCGCCACCGAGCAGAACAATTGCGCCGCAAATGAGGATAATTTTATCCAGCCTTTTCCGGTTCGTTTTAGTGGCGCGCCGGAGCGCGACGCCGCAAAGGATGAAAAGCACCGCCGTCAACGGATTCATCGCGATGAGATGCGGCGCGGCGCTTTTGAGAAGCTGGATATTGAAGAGCCACCCCAATAACACGGTGGCTCCAATGAGAATCACGACGACGCTTATCCAACGGGAAAAGCGCAAAAGAAATAGCTGTGACGCGGTTTGGGCCATCGCTGCTCCTTGCAACCTCGGATAGTTTCAAACGGTTCCAGCCCAAACCTACGTCGCTTTTTGAAAAAAGCCAGCGAACCGGTCAAACCATAGCTATTGAGAAGCCCTTAACGCAAAGGCGCAAGGGTTTTGAATCACCGAGGGATGGCGTTGAATTCGAACTAAAGCCAGCTTCGACTGGCGCCGCCCTGATGCGCGGATTTCAGCGGAATTTGCGCGCCGATATTTTTGACCATGTCGACGAGGGATCTAAAATTGGGCGGCTTGACGAGGTAGGAATTTGCGCCGTCTGCATACGCCCGGTGCATGTCCTCCCGCAACTCCGAACCCGAGAGCACAATGACCGGAAGATTTTTCAGCCGGGAATGGCTGCGGATCCATTTTAGGATTTCCAAGCCGGTCGCGCGGGGCATTTTGAGGTCCAGGAGCACCAGCTCGGGCAAACGATAAAGCGTGCGATCGGCATACTTGCCGGTGCCGCTCAGGTATTCAATGACCTCACCGCCGTCTTCAATATTCTGAAGTTCAAAATCAACGTCGGCCTTGGCGCAGGCCACCTGCAGCAGCGTGGTGTCATTCGGATCGTCATCCACGTGCAACACGGTCACAGACTTTTTGGCCGGCTTTTTCGCTTTCTCAATCGGAGGCTGGCCCTCGGATTTGGTCGTCTCTGGCTTTCTCATGGCACGTTCTGCGATGCAGTCTTGAGGTGGCAATCGTGCCGCGAACGAAAATCACCCTACTCCTTTGACCGTGTGAGTCAAAATGTATTTCCGAAAATTATTAACACCGTGGGGATAACTTCATGTGTTGAAACATACGGAGAACCGCTTTGGTGGCAGAGTTATTGCTAAAAATTTCGATTGATGGCCTGTTGCCTTAACGCACAAACTCGAGTTCCTGCCGGTGCGGAATCAAGCCGCGCTCGAATGCCTGACCGAGGAAGCGCCGAATCGAATCCCTGCCCCGCTCGCCGTAATCAAGCGTCCAATGGTTCACATACATCCCCACGAATTTATCGGCCAGGTCGCGGCCCATGTCCCGGGCGTATTGCAACGCGTGCTGCACCGCTTCGGCGCGGTGGTCCAGGCTGAATTGAATGCTCGCCGTTAACACATCGGAAATTTGTTTGCGCACCTCCGGCGCAAATCGCTTGTGAATCACATTGCCGCCGAGCGGCAATGGCAGGCCATCATTTTGCCTTCCCCACCACACGCCTAGGTCTTCGCACACGACCAGTCCTTCGTTCTGATAAGTCAGTTGGCCTTCATGAATGATCAAGCCCACATCCGCCCTGCCCGATTTCACCGTGGCGAAAATCTGATCGAACGGCACGACCACGTAATCAAACTCGTTCGCCGGTTTGCCCAGCCATAACTGCAACGCCAGAAACGCGCTGGTCATCGTGCCGGGCACGGCGATTTTTTTTTGCGCAATTTCCTCGCGGGAAAACTTTTGTTTGGCAACGAGCATCGGCCCGTAGCCGTCACCCATGCTGGCGCCGCTCGGTAAGAGCGCGTATTTATCACTCACGTAGGCGTAGGCATGAATGCTGACGGCGGAGATATCCAACTCTCCGCGCGTGGCCCGCTCGTTCAATGTCTGAATGTCCTGCAAAATGTGCTCAAACCGAAAGCCGTGCGCCGGGATCAATTCCTTCGCCAGGCCGTAAAACATGAAGGCGTCGTCCGGGTCCGGCGAATGTCCGAGCGTCAAGGTGCGTTGATCCATTTGAAAATCGTAGCAGTCGACATAAGGAGGCTCCATATTTTTCCGGAAAGATTTGAGCCTTCTTACGTCGGCTGCTACGCATAAAAAAGGCCTGTCAAGTTTCCATTCGCGAAAAAGTTTTCCACAATGCGCGTCTGCGCTTGCCCGCAGATTTTTTCTGCGCGATAAACTTCGCCTGATGTTGAATCTCAGTTCGCTCAATCCCCAGCAGCGTCTTGCCGCCGAGACGCTGAAAGGGCCGGTCTTGATTCTGGCCGGCGCCGGGACGGGCAAAACGCGCGTCATCACATTCCGCATTGCCCACATGGTTGAGCGCGGGATTGCGCCCGGAAACATCCTCGGGGTCACTTTCACGAACAAGGCCGCGCGGGAAATGCAGGAGCGCGTCCGCAAGCTCATTCCCAAGCCGCGTCATTCGAAATCCGAAACCCGGGATACGAAACCGGAACGACCGACCATTTGCACCTTCCACTCGCTGTGCGTGCGCATTCTCCGGCAGCACATTGAAAAGCTCGGCTACAAGCGCAATTTCGTCATCTACGACGAGTCGGAGCAGCTTAGCGCCGTTAAAAAAATCCTGGCGCAGATTTCCGCGAAGGGCGAAAAGACTGATCCTTCCGCTATTCTCAGCCTGTTGAGCCGCTATAAAAATGGCGGGGAACGCTCAGCCGCCTTTGCCGATGAAAGCTTGCGCGCGATGGCCGAGCACATTCGCAAACGCTACGAATCCGCTTTGCACGCGTGCAACGCGGTCGATTTCGACGACCTGATCCTGCTCACGTTGCGGCTGTTCAAGGAGCATCCCGATGCGCTGGAAGCCTGCCGCACGAAATATCGCTACGTGATGGTGGATGAATACCAGGACACCAATGCGGCGCAGTTTGAGCTTGTCCACGCGCTCACGCAGGAGCATCGCAACCTGTGCGTCGTGGGCGATGACGATCAGAGCATTTACGGCTGGCGCGGCGCGGAAATTTCCAACCTGCTCGATATGGAAAAACATTTTCCCGAGGTCAAAGTTGTCAAACTCGAGCAGAATTATCGATCCACCAACACCATTTTGCGCGCCGCGAACATGGTCATCAAAAACAACCTGCGGCGCCGCGGGAAACAGCTATGGTCCGAGAAAGGCGACGGTCCAAAAATTCTTCTGCACGCGTTTAACGACGACGAAGAGGAAGCGCGCACGGTCGTGGATCAAATCAATTACGCCCGGCTGGCGCGGCGGATTCCGTGGGGCGACAACGCAATTTTGTTCCGCACCAACCAGCAATCGCGTCCGCTGGAAACGGCGTTGCGTACGGCGGGCGTGCGTTATCATCTAATTGGCGGACAAAGCTTTTTTGATCGCCGCGAAATCCGCGATTTCCTCGCGTATCTCAAGACGTTCCTCAACCCGGATGACGACATCAGCCTGCTGCGCATCGCGAACACGCCCGCGCGCGGCCTGAGCGATGTCACCATGGAGCGACTTCTCGGCGCCAGCCACGAACGCAAGGGATCGGTTTTCGCGGCGATGAAAAATCCGGCGGTCACGACGACTTTTCAGACGAAGACGCGGGAGAGTATTGAGGCGTTTGTGGAATTTATCGAGCGGACGCAGGCGGGAATTCAGATTGAACATGGGGCGAGCGCCGCGCCTGCTTCGATCTCGTCGCCGGACGCTGAAGATGGAGACAGGCCGGTTGCCAGTTCTACATTGGGAACCTGGGCCGCAGAGTTCCTTGACGAAATCGGTTACTTCAACGAACTGCGCCGCGGTGAAAAAAATCCCGATGCCGCCGACAACCGCATTCGTAATCTGAAGGAACTGATGGCGACGATGGACAATGCCGGCTCGCCTACTCAATCAGCTTCCGAACGGCTGCACAGTTTTCTGGAAGACATCACGCTCGACAGCGAACGCGAAGATGAAGAGAAAGAAGCTGGAGACGCAGTGACGCTTATTACGATGCACAGTTGCAAGGGGCTGGAGTTCCCAAATGTGTATGTGGTGGGGCTGGAAGATGGCTTGCTGCCGCACTCGCGCTCGAAAGTGGAAGGGACGCTGGACGAAGAACGCCGTTTATTTTACGTGGCCATCACCCGCGCGATGCAGACGCTGACGATCAGTCATTGCGGCGGGCGAAAAAAATACGGCCAGTTGATGCCCTGCCATCCCTCGCAATTTCTCAAAGAACTTCCGCCCGAACTCATCGAGCACGCCGACGAAAAAGCGAAAACGCCGGTCCCTACCGAGTCGGGAAAAGACATGTTTTCGGCCATGCGCGACTCGCTGGGTTAAAGAGAATCGGCACGCAGCTTGCTCATTTCCTGAGGGTTATGACCAAGAGACGCTTTCTATCAGCTGCCGTTATTTTTTTGGCCTTTAGCGCAGTTTTCCTAAGGGCGGCGACTCTTTTTGTCAGTCCCGGCAGTCCCAATCCGACGCCGCCATTCTCAAGTTGGGACACCGCTGCCCACACCATTCAGGACGCCGTTGATGCGGCGACCGACAATGATTTGGTTCTTGTGACTAACGGTCTATATAACGCCGGTGGTCATATAATGCGTGAGACTGTTACCAATCGCGTCGCCATTTCAAAACCGTTGACCGTGCAAAGCGTCAATGGACCGGCGGTCACCATCATTGAGGGTTATCAACTGCCCAGCACCACCAATGGTCCGGGGGGGGCCGTGCGGTGTGTCTACATGACGAACAACACCGCCTTGACCGGATTTACCCTCACACATGGGGCCACGGACACCAATTATTCATTAAACTATGACGTCTTTGGAGGTGGTGCCTACTGCGACAACTTCACAAATTGTGTGTTGTCCAATTGCGTGATCATAGCCAATTCAGCTGGCAATTCTGGCGGCGGGGTCGTATCCGGCACATTGAATAACTGCGTCGTCAGCAGCAACTCAGCGATCAGTGGTGGCGGTGGCGGAGTCGATTTCAGCACGCTCAACCATTGTGTTATCGAAGGCAACCAAGCGCCGGAAGGAGCCGGAGCGTATGGCAATGTGCCCAACTACGACGGATATTGGACCTCCCTTAATTATTGTGTCCTGATCGGCAACTCTGCGACGCATGACGGCGGCGGCGCATCCGGCTACGTCTTGAATAATTGCCTGGTGGTTGGTAACAGCGCTCAAACCGGTGGCGGAGTCAGTGATAGCCGTATGTTCAATTGCACTGTGGTTAGCAATTCGGCAACAACCGGCGCCGGAGCCGAAGACGCCTTTGTCCTGAACTGCATTGTTTATTATAACAATGGCCCAAATCTCAGTGGAGTGGGAGGCGTCGTTGAAAACACTGAGTTCACGTGCACGACACCGCTTCCGTTTTCTTTCTTGCCCGGAAACTTCACGGACGCGCCGAGGTTTGTAAATCCATCGACAGGAGACTACCGTTTGCAACCCAATTCCCCTTGCATCAATTCGGGAAATAATTCGCTCCTTACGGTCACAAACAATTACTTCTTTGATCCTACGCACGCCTATCTCACGGTTATCAGCAGCGATCTCGACGACAATCCTCGCATAGCGGGCGGCAACGTGGATGCCGGGGCGTATGAATTTCAATCGCCTACGTCGGTCATTTCGTATGCCTGGCTGACGCAAAATGGTTTTCCGACGGATGGTTCGGCCGATTTCGCAGATCCCGATCATGATGGCATGAACAATTGGCAGGAATGGCACGCAGGCACCATCCCGACTGATCCCAATTCCGTGCTGAAATTGGCCGTCACCGACTCGAGCGCGTCCGGCACAACGGTCACCTGGCAAGGTCTGACTAACATTACCTATTACGTACAACGCACCTTTTCGTTGGATAGCCCATTTTCGACGATTCAGAGCGACATTAGCAGACTAACCGGCACAAACAGTTTTACCGACACCAATGGTCCCGGCAATGCGGCAGCCTTTTATCGCGTCGGCGTTCAATAACGGAGGTAAAGACCCTACTAGAAAAATTGATTGTGCTAAGCGATACTTCAAATGTCTTAACGAAGTAATAAAACACAACGTAGGACAGTGAGCGGTTCTTCGGAACTGCTCTTTTTGTTTTTCAGCGCAGCCACCAAATACGAGGAGAAAGCCACGGCTTCGGTTTTTCCGTCAATGAAGTAAGGGTTCACCCCATTTGCGTCTGATTTTTCTTTTGCCAAAGTCCGCAGCGAAATGAAGCAAATTAGTTTTTGGCTTAATACAAGTATTGTCCTGTCACTCCTTATTTCCCTTCGTGCCACGGCGCAGGTGAATGTCCTGACGTATCACAACGATAATGGCCGCACCGGCGCCAACCTGAATGAAACGACTCTGGCTCCGGATAATGTCAATCCCAACAGCTTCGGCAAATTATTCGCCTACGACGTGGACGGTTACGTCTATGCCCAACCGCTTTACGTATCCGGCTTGAACATTCCCGGTCAGGGCGTTCGCAACGTTGTGTTCATCGCTACCGAACATAATAGCGTTTACGCGTTTGACGCCGACAGCAACGGCGGCGCGAATGGTGGATTGCTATGGCAGGCAAATCTCGGCTCGTCAGCACAGGTTCCGAGCCCGGAACTGCCCTTTCAAGCTATCAAACCGGAAGTGGGCATCACGGGCACGCCGGTGATTGATGCGGGCTCCCAGACTTTATATGTCGATGCCTTCACGGAGGAAGGGACAAATTTTATTCATCGGGTCCATGCCTTGAGCATCCTGGACGGTTCGGAAAGGGCGTTCAGCCCGGTGGTGGTTTCGGCGTCCGTGCCCGGGCTTGGAGCGGGCAGCAAAAATGGAACGGTCTCTTTTCAGGCTATTCAGCAATTGCAGCGCTCCGCATTGACGCTGGCGGGTGGAGTTTTATACATTTGCTTTGCGGGATTAACCGATACACCCAACACCGATCCTTATCACGGCTGGGTGATTGGCCTCAATGCGGCCAATCTCCAATTGCGGCCGAACTATGTTTTTTGTTCCACGCCGAACGGCACGACCGCTCAATTTGGATCCGTCGCCGGACGCGGCGGAGTCTGGATGGCGGGTGACGGACCGGCGGTGGACGGGAATAACAATTTGTATTTCGCGACGGGTGACGGAAATTTCACCGCTTTCAAGGGATCCGGCGGAACAGATTACGGTGATAGTTACTTAAAATTGTCCACGGTGGGCGGCCTGTCCGTTGCTGACTATTTTACGCCTAATACCGAGGCGTTTCAGCAGGTCAACGATGTCGACACCGGCTCCGGTGGCGTGATCTTGCTGCCCGATCAACCGGGCCCGTACCCGCATCTGATGATTGGCGGAGGGAAGCCCTCGCGCGCGTTCGTCATGAGTCGCGACATGATGACCACCAATGATACTCACATCGATACCAATTCGGTGAATGACCCGATCGTTCAGACCATGCCGCTGGGTGGAGGCATCTTTGATACCCCGGCGTATTTCAATGAGGCCATTTATTATGTGGCGAATAAAGATACCATCCGCCGCTATGCTCTTTCCAATGGCACCTTGATTCCGGATCTTCCGAATTCTTTTGGGTCGCGAACCTATGCGTTTCCGGGGGCGACACCGAGCATCTCGGCGAATGGAAACGCAAACGGAATTGTATGGACCATTCAAAACGCGCAACCGGCTGTCCTCGTCGCCTATAACGCCACTAATTTGTCCACCGAGCTTTACAATAGCTCGCAGGCAGCCGGGGGACGCGACCAATTGACCGGTGGTATCAAGTTTACAGTGCCCACAATCGCGAACGGGAAGGTTTACGTAGGTGGCCAGGGGGCCGTGTCGATTTTTGGTCTGCTTCCGTGGTCTCCGATCGCGGCGAAGTATAGCGGCCTTTTTTCCGAGTCGAGCGGCATCGAATTTGGCAAGTCGGGGATGGTCAATATCCAGACCAGCAAGCGCGGCAGTTTTTCGGGCAAGCTGGAACTGGGCGGAAAAAATTATTCCTTCCACGGCACGCTCGACTCCAACGGTGCGGGTTCATCATCCATTTCCTCAAAAATCATCGGCGTCATCAATGTAGGTTTGCAGGTGAACACCAACGACAACGACAGCATCAATGGATTAGTCAGCGGCGATTCGTGGGCCGCGAATCTCACGGCCTATCGAAACACGTTTAATAAGCGTTCCAATCCCGCGCCTTTTGCCGGGAAATATCTCATAACGTTCCCGAGTCCGGGCGACAGTGACCCGGCGCATCCGCAGAATGACGGCACTGGCACGGCCACGGTCACCACTGCCGGCCAGGTCAAATTCAAAGGCGTGCTGGGCGATGGCACACACGTCAGCCAGGCGACGATCGTTTCGGCAGACGGCAGTTGGCCGTTCTACGTGCCTCTATACAAACAGGGCGGCCAGATTATGGGCGGGCTAAATTTCAGCGACACGACCGTGGGCGGCCCGACGAGCTGGATTAAATTGCCGAACGACCGCAACAAAACCTTTCCCGGGGGCTTTAACCTCAATCCGGTGGCGACGGGAGTGGTGCCGTAGGCGCATATCGAAATTTGTATGCCGCAAAAATCGCCGAAATAGCTGCGGAGCAGCGTCAGACGGTAGCCCACGGCGTAAGCCGTGGGATGAACGGACAAGGAAAACGAGCCGCGGAAGCGGCGAAAGAACGAAACGGCAATTTTCTTTCGCCCCATCCGGGGCTCGGCGATTTTTCACGCTCGATTCCCACGGCTTACGCCGTGGGCTACCGTCTGACGCCACTCCGTGGCTGAAACCCTGCCAAAATTTGAGAGGTACCCCAGGTTTCACAGGTAAAAGCGGGTACGGTATTTTTGGAAGGGAACTGGTTAATTCACCCCAATTGAATTCCGCGCCGTCCCCGTCGAAAATCTCGACGCATGTTTCCGTTTAAACCATGGCACGGCGCAATTACAATTGCGGTTTTATGTCTTTCTCAGGCGGCATTCGCGCAGGTCAATGTCCTTACGTATCATAATGACAACACGCGAACCGGCGCGAATCTGAACGAAACAATTCTCACCCCGGCGAACGTCAACCAAAACACTTTTGGAAAACTTTTCACCTACAGCGTGGATGGATATGTTTACGCGCAGCCACTTTATGTTTCCGGTTTGAATATTTCGGGCCAGGGCGTTCACAACGCGGTGTTCGTGGCCACGGAACACAATTCAATCTATTGTTTTGACGCGGATAGCAACGCGAGCACGAATGGCGGTGTGTTGTGGCAGACGAATCTCGGGCCTTCGGCAGCATGTCCCGTGGATGGTTTTCAGTTCCGAGCGATAACGAACGAAGTCGGCATCACCGGAACGCCGGTGATTGATCCAGTTTCACAGACGTTATACGTGGATGCATTCACCTTCGATGGAACGAATTATTTTCACAAAATCCATGCGTTGGATATCACGGATGGCTCGGAAAAATCCTTCAGCCCGGTCACGGTGAATGTTTCGATCCCGGGAAACGGGCCCGGCAGCAGCGGCGGAGTGCTTCCGTTCCAGGCCATCCAACAGCTTCAACGCTCCGCTTTGACACTGGCTGGAAATGTCCTGTACGTCGCCTATGCCGGATACACGGACACACCCAACACCGATCCGTTCCACGGCTGGGTCATCGGCTTTGACGCGTCCAGCCTCGCTCTGCTGTCCGATCACGTTTTCAATACCACACCGAACGGAACAACCGGCCAGTTCGGTTCTATTGCGGGTGAAGGCGGTATTTGGATGGGCGACAGCGGGCCGGCCGCGGACAGCGACAATAATATCTACTTTGCTGTCGGCGATGGGAATTTCACCGCCGCATCCGGCGGCACCGAATACGGTGACAGTGTGGTACAACTCTCGACAACTAATGGCTTTTCCGTGGTGGATTACTTCACGACCTGGAACCAGGAATATTACCGCACTCACGATCTCGACGTCGGTTCGGGCGGGGTAATGTTGCTGCCGGATCAACCGGGCCCGAATCCACACTTGATGATTGCCGCCGGCAAACCGCAGTACGCGTATTTTCTAAATCGCGACCAGATGACCACGGATAATCGGCATTTCAACTCCGGTGGCAGTTCGGACAATATTCTGCAAACAATGTCGCTGGGTGGCGGCTGTTATACCGCGCCGGCTTATTTCAACGAAAGGATTTACTATGGCGCGGCTCACGATGTGCTCCGCTATTATGTCGTTTCCAATGCCACACTCATCCCGGATCTGCCGGGCACTTTTGGCACGCGCGTTTTTCCTTTTCCCGGCGCATCGCCCAGTATTTCCGCCAACGGCACGAACGATGGCATCGCCTGGACCGTGGAATACACAAATTCCGGTCCCGCAATACTATCCGCTTACGACGCCACCAATCTTTCAACCGAAATTTACAACAGCACCCAGGCCGGCAGTCGCGACCAACTCGCTGGAGGCGTAAAATTCGCCGTGCCCACCATCGCCAATGGGAAAGTTTATGTCGCCGGACAATTTAGTCTCTCGATCTTTGGACTGCTGGGGGGTGGTTTGCAGTTTAGCACGCCCAATTACACCGTTCCGGACAATACCAACTCTGCTACTGTCGCCGTCAATCGCTCGGGAGGCAGCCAGGGTGCCGTGCAAGTGAGCTATGCGATAATTCCGGGCGGCACGGCGATTGACGGCCAGGATTACACGAACACTTCCGGTACACTGAGCTGGGCCGACGGCGATGCCTCGCCGCAAAGTTTCGATATTGCCCTTCTCCCCAGTCCGCCTGCGGCCACGAACAAGACCATTTTCCTCACGCTCAGTAACGCGACCAGCGGCGCTTACATCGGAATCCAATCCAACACTGTGTTAACCATTGTGGAAAGTGCTTACAACCTTTGGAAATTCAGCCATTTCGGCACGAATGCCAATGATCCTAGCATTGCGAGCGACCTGGGCGATCCGGATCAAGATGGCGTTCCGAACCTCCTCGAATTCGCCTTCGGTTCCGACCCGAATTCACCGAATCCATCTCCGACACTCACAGGCACTATCGTCACGAATCTTTTCCAGCTTCAATTCAACCGCAACACCTCTGCGACTGATTTGACCTATACGATCGAGGCGACGCCACTGCTCACTGGCACGTGGAGCAACGTGATGACTTGCCTTCCGGGCACGGGTTGGGTCACCAACACACCCGGCGCCACCGTCACAGAATCCGACCCTTCCGGCTCACCGCCTGACGAGCATGTCCAAGTGACCATCACCGACCCGACCGACGTCGCCAGCACCAATCGCTTCTTTCACTTAAAAGTGAAGCCGTAGTCCGGAAATGTGTGGACAAAATTGGAGACGAGGTGTTGAATCGCGGGGTCGTTCGAAGTGTATTTGAACGGCTGGAAACCTGCATCCCGTCCTGCCTTCCTCACAGAGCAAGGTGCAAGGAAGTAAATCCGTGGCGTGTCCCTGTCCGTGTCGTACTGTTTTTCGGCCCCGCCATGGTTAGTTAAACCAAAACCAACGCCCGCGAAATGCGGAGCGATGTGAACTATGAATGCGCGGTCAACCACACTGTTTCCTCACGGCTCTCCCCCATCCATCTCCGTCCCTCACGCGATACGCGGGCTGAATTCAAAACTCAGCCATGAAAATTCTGCTCAAACTCCTCGGTCGCGCTGGCGACCTCGCCGATACCCAACCGGTCATTGCCCTGTTTCTCGCGGGCGCTTTGCTTGCCGTTTTCCTCACCTCGATCCTCCGTAAAAAATCGCCCGCCGAACCGAATCCGAGTCTGCTTTGGACGCTCTATCATCAAGCCCAGCGAATGCTTTGGGCGGTGATGTTGATTTCGTTCCTGGCGGCGGCTCTTTGTTTGTTGCGGCCTTACCTGCACCAGACTCTCGCGACATTTGAACGCGAGCACGGGCGGATCACTGAGGCGAATTACAATGCCGTCCAGACGATTTGGGGCGCCGAGCAAACCCAGGGCGACCTCGCGATGGATATGTACTACGAGGAGGAAGTGACCGAACGCATCGAGTCGGAGGACCTCACCAAGCCGGCGGTCCTGCGAAAGAAAATCGTGCGTCACGAAATCACGTCCAACCCGTTCCTCTCAGACCGCCACGAGGTGACGTTGCGCCAGAACCCGCGCAAGAAAGGATCAGCGTATTACGATGGTTACGAAACAAATTGCCGCTTCACCTGGAAATTGAAAAATCCCGCGGACCGCGACTTGAAATCCGTGCTGGTGTTTCCACTTCCGGCGGCGGGCGCGATGTACGACGCCATCACGGCCACGTTGAATGGGCGCGACGTCCTCGCGCAAATGCAACTCAAAGATGCCGCGTTGCGATTAGAGTATGATTTAAAAGCGAATGAACCGCTGGACCTCGCAATCTCCTTCACCAGCCGGGGCATGTCCTATTGGTATTTTCAGACCAAGGACTCGCAGGAAACGCGCGACCTCGTCCTCACTTTGAACCTGCCGGATTTGGCGAAAGCGAAATTGAATTATCCGGGCGGCTGCATGACGCCGACGGAAATCAAAACGACGCCGGGCGGTTGCGTGCTCACTTACCGGCTTAACCATGCCATTTCCAATAAAGGAATGGGCATCTCGCTGCCAACCCTGCCGCAGCCGGGCGAAACCACGCGCGCGGTGCTGGATCATATCGAGACCGGGTGGTTGTTTATTTTCGCGATGCTGGTGCTGGGCTTGACCTTGGCAGGCATCGATCACGCAGTGCTTTTTAGCATTTTATTTGGGACGGCAATCGCGTGCATTTATGGATTGCTGGGAGATCTCAGCGATCTGCTCTTTGGGTTTTGGGGAACCGCGATACTCGTAGTTCTGCCATTGTTGCTGCTGCTCACCTGGCTCGTCAGGCGCGCCGTTCCGGGTGTGGCTGGAAACCTGGCTGCACTTCAAATGCTCCTCTACGGCTTGATCTATCCCTCGCTCGCCGGGCTCGATTCGGACCGTGAGTCCCTGTATTTCAACATCTGCGTCATCGCTTTTCTGGCGATGGCCGCCTGGCAACTATTGCTGTATCTGAACACGGTTCCGAAACCGGAACCGAATCCGGTCGCAAGCACAACCTAACGGTTTTCCGACCTGCGGGTCTGCCGGACTTTCCAGTTCGGCAGATCCGCGAAAATTGCGGAGAGGAATTTTCCCGCAGTCGCTTTGGGGGTCTACCCTACTTGTGCTAAACCGCTCGCCGCCTATTGTGAGTTGAACGAATGAAATTCTCATTGCACTATCTCAAACGCTACAAAGACATCGCCTTCCTGCTCGCGAAATATTCGCAGTCGGGCACGCGCAACCGCTTTGGGTTTGACCAACCGACAGAGGCTGATGGCCAGACCAAGGCGCACGAATTGCCCGATGATCTTGAGCGTCTGGGGCCGACCTTCGTAAAGTTGGGCCAGCTTCTTTCCAGCCGCGCGGATTTATTGCCTGAGGGTTTTCTGAAACCGCTTTCGCGTCTGCAAGACAAGGTGAAGCCGTTTCCCTACCAGGATGTGGAGTTCATCGTTGAAAACGAGTTGGGCGCGAAAATATCCAAGCTTTTTTCTCATTTTGAGCAGACGCCGATGGCTGCGGCCTCGCTGGGACAGGTGCATCGCGCCGCGTTGCATGATGGCCGCCCGGTGGCGGTGAAAGTTCAGCGGCCGAATATCCATGAGCAGATTCGCGAGGATTTCGCCGCGCTGGAAGAGATCGCAAAACTTCTCCATCGCCATACGGAATTCGGCCAGCGCCACGAATTGGTGAAGGTTCTGGAAGAATTTGAAACCACCATTGCGCACGAACTCGATTACCGCCGTGAAGCCGCCAACATGGTCACGCTGTCGAACAATCTGAAGGAGTTCAAACACATCCGCATTCCGCTGCCGATCGATAAATACACGACGCACAAAGTGCTCACGATGGATTATATCGACGGCACCAAAATCACGGAACTCAGCCCGCTGGCGTCGCTTGATCTTGATGGGCGCGCGCTGGCCGAGGAACTTTTCCAGGCGTATCTGAAACAGGTTTTGCTGGACGGCACGTTCCACGCCGATCCGCATCCGGGAAATGTTTTTCTCACGACCGATCGTTGCGTTGCGCTCATCGATTTGGGCATGGTGGGTTACACCACACCGACCATGCAGGACAATCTGCTGAAGCTCCTGTTAGCCGTGAGCGAAGGCGATAGCGACGAAGCAGCGGATATGGCGATTCGCATGAGCGACACGGCGAACGATTTTGACGAAACGCAATTTCGCCACAAGATCGGCCAACTGGTCGCGGAGCAACTTTCCGGCAACACATTAGGCCAAATGGACCTGGGCAAAACCCTGCTGGCAGTCAGTCGCAGCGCCGCAGACAACGGCTTGTATGTGCCGATTGAATTAACGCTGCTCGGCAAGACATTGTTGCAATTGGACGAAGTCGGCCAGGCGTTATCGCCAGATTTTGATCCCAACGAATCCATCCGCCGCAACGCCGGGAACATCCTCAATCGCCGCGTCAAATCCACTCTCACAGAGGGAAAAATATTTTCGTCATTGCTCGAGACCAAACAATTCATCAGCGCCCTGCCCTCGCGGTTGAATAAGATTCTCGATGCCGTGGGAAACGCCGAGTTGAACGTCAATGTAAAGCCGAGCGAAACAAATTTTCTCATCGAAAGTTTTCAAAAAGTCGCCAATCGCATCACGAGCGGGCTGCTGCTCGCGTCGCTCATCATCGGGGCGGCGTTATTAATGCGTGTGGAAACCAATTTTCATCTTTTTGGTTATCCGGGCCTCGCCATCCTGTGTTTCATCTTCGCTGCTGCAGGCGCGGTGTGGCTCTTGTTGAATATTCTCTGGCAGGACCATAAGAGCAAACGTCAGCCGCGAAGATAGGCTGGTTGCGGTCGCCAAAAGAAAAAAGCCGTTCCGATTTCTCGGAACGGCTTTTTACAACTTTGCGGGCGCCGCAGATATTTATTTCAGCAGCGAATTCAGCGGCGGTCATAGACCGCCGCACAAGGAATTATTTCTTCTTCGCCTTTTTCGCGGCTTCCTCTTCGAGGGCGGCCTGGGCGGCGGACAGCCGGGCTACCGGCACGCGATACGGCGAGCAGCTCACGTAGGTCAGGCCGATGCGATGACAGAATTTCACCGAATCCGGATCGCCGCCGTGTTCGCCGCAGATGCCAAGCTTGATGCCAGGGCGGGTTTTGTTGCCCTTCTCCACCGCGATCTTCATCAACTGGCCGACACCAGTCTGGTCAATGGAAGCGAATGGATTTTTCTTCACGATTTCCGCTTCGGTATACGGCGGCAGGAAGCTGCCGGAATCGTCGCGGCTCATGCCGAGGCAGGTTTGCGTCAGGTCGTTCGTGCCGAAGCTGAAGAACTCGGCAGTCTGCGCGATTTCGTCCGCCGTGAGCGCGCCGCGCGGCACTTCGATCATCGTGCCAACCAGGTAATTCAATTTGATCTTCTTCTCGGCCATCACTTGCTTGGCCACGCGATGAACGACCTCGACTTGCAGGTCCAATTCCCGCTTGAAGCCGACGAGCGGAATCATCACTTCGGGTTTCACTTTGATGCCGGCCTTCTGCACTTCGGCGGCGGCTTCGAACACCGCGCGCGATTGCATTTCGGAAATTTCCGGAAAAACAATTCCCAGGCGGCAGCCGCGGAAACCAAGCATGGGGTTAAATTCGTGAAGTTCCTTCACGCGCTTTTGAATGAGTTCGACGGCGACGCCCATTTTCTTCGCGAGATCCTGTTGCGCCGTTTCCTCATGCGGGAGGAATTCGTGCAACGGCGGATCGAGGAAACGAATGGTCGCGGGCAGGCCCTTCAATTCCTTGAAGATGCCGACGAAATCCTCGCGTTGATACGGCAGGACTTTTGCGAGCGCCTTTTTGCGTTCCTCGACAGTTTCAGCGAGAATCATTTCGCGCATCGCGTCGATACGATTGCCTTCGAAGAACATGTGTTCCGTCCGGCACAGACCGATGCCGCTCGCGCCGAAGGCGACGGCATTGGCCGTTTGTTCCGGCGTGTCAGCGTTGGTGCGGACCTGAAGTTTTGTCACCTTCGAGCACCAATCCATCAGCTTCTTAAACATCTGATAGGTCGGGCTGTCTTTCGCATCGAGCGATTTTTCGACGAGCACTTGCACCACTTCCGAAGCCGCGGTTTTGATTTCGCCGGGATACACTTCGCCGACGGTGCCGCTGATGGAAAGGAAATCACCTTCCTTGTAGGTTTTGCCGCCAACCGACATCGTTTTGGCGGCGTAATCGATCTGCAACGCTGCCGCGCCGCAAACGCAAACCTTGCCCATCTGCCGCGCCACCAGCGCCGCGTGCGAACTCACGCCGCCCTTGGCGGTGAGAATGCCTTCGGCGGCGATCATGCCGCGCAAATCTTCGGGCGAGGTCTCATTGCGAACGAGCAACACGCGCTCGCCCTTATCCGCCGCGGCCACCGCGCGATCGGCATTCATATACATGCGGCCGGACGCCGCGCCGGGACCGGCGGGCAAACCTTTCGCGATGCATTCCGCGGCCTTCACGGCCTTGCGATCGAAGACTGGCGCGAGCACCTGATCGAGCTGGTCGGCGGGAACGCGGCGAATGGCGGTCTTCCAATCAATCAATTTCTCCTTCTCCATTTCAATGGCGAAACGAACGGCCGCGAGGCCGGTGCGTTTGCCGTTGCGGGTTTGGAGCATGAACAATTCCCCGCTTTGAATAGTGAACTCAAAATCCTGCACGTCCTTGAAATGGGCTTCGAGCGTCTTGCGAACTTTTTCGAGTTCGGCATAAGCCTTCGGCATCGCTTTCTTGAGTTCCGCCACCGGTTCCGGAGTGCGCACGCCGGCGACAACGTCTTCGCCTTGTGCGTTGATGAGAAATTCACCGTAGAAAACTTTTTCGCCGGTCGCCGGATCGCGCGTAAAGGCCACGCCGGAACCGGAATCCTCACCGGTGTTACCATAGACCATCGCCTGCACGTTCACGGCGGTTCCCCACTCAGTCGGAATGTTATATTTGCGGCGATAAACATTCGCGCGGTCGTTCATCCACGATCCGAAGACGGCGCCGACCGAGCCCCACAATTGCTTCCAGGGATCCTGCGGAAATTCCGCATTGGTGCGCTCCTTGATCAATGCCTTGAAGCGTTTGACCATTTCCTTAAGGTCATCCACGGTCAGCTTGGTGTCTTCAATTTCCGCATGATACCGGTCGTGCTTCAAAGCATGAATGACGACTTCAAACGGCTCATGATCTTCACCTGCGCGCTTCTGCACGCCCATGACGACGTCGCCGTACATCTGGATGAAGCGGCGGTAACAATCCCAGGCGAAGCGCTCGTTCTTCGTGGCCTTGACCAACGCCAGCACGGTTTGGTCGTTCAAGCCGAGATTCAAAATGGTGTCCATCATGCCGGGCATGGAATCGCGCGCGCCGGAGCGAACGGAAACGAGCAACGGCATTGCGTCCGTGGCCCCGAATTTCACGCCCATGATCTTCTCGACGGCGGCAATGCCGGCTTTGGCCTGCGCTTCGAGCACCTTGGGATAGGTGCGCTTGTTCGCATAATAATAGGTGCAGACTTCGGTGGTGATGGTGAAGCCGGGGGGCACCGGCAACCCGATGCGGCTCATCTCGGCAAGGTTTGCGCCCTTGCCGCCGAGCAACGGTTTCATGCTGCCGTCGCCGTCAGATTTTTTGCCGCCGAATGAATAAACGTATTTTCCAGACTTGGATGCTTTTGCCATAAATTAATTTCGATTCAATGGTTCGCCGCCGGGTTCTTAACTAATCGGAAGAAATCCGCAGAACGCGCGCGTGGGACGATAGCAAAGACGCAAATAGTGTCAACGAACGAGTGGGACAAAAGTTTCGGGTTTCGGGTTTTGAGTTTCGGGTCAGACTCTTTCGAGCCATGTCCCCAGACACACATATCATCATATCCAGATACGTTGATTTTTGTGTTGCATCAGGTGATGATTTCCGTTAGTTTGCTCTCGCACACAACATCTTGAGCCGATGACTGACAACACTGAACAGCTGAAAAGCATCCTCCGCAACCGTATCGCAATCATCGATGGTGCCATGGGCACCACTATTCGGACCTATGAATTGACCGAGGCGGATATTCGTGGCGAGCGGTTCAAAGACGCGAGAAAGGATCTCAAGAATAACGGTGATATTTATTCGCTCACCCGCCCGGACGTCATTTGCGATATTCATCGGCGGTTTCTCGAAGCGGGCGCGGACATCATCGAGACCAACACTTTTTCCGCCACCAGCATTGGCCAGAGCGAATTTTTTGTCGAAGACCCCCGCGAAAAAGGTGTGGGCCGCAAAGACCCCGCATTTTATCAACGTGTCATCGATGACAAATTCCTCAACGATCTCGCGTGGGAAATCAACGAACAATCCGCGCGCCAATGCCGCGAATGGGCCGACCGCATCGCCAACAAAACTGGTCGCCCGCGCTTCGTGGCCGGTGCCATCGGACCGTTGACCGTATCGCTTTCCAATTCGCCGGATGCGGATGACGCCGCCTTTCGCGTGGTCACGTTTGACCAGGTGAAAACCGCCTACAAACACCAGGTGCGCGGACTGATGGCTGGCGGTTCGGACGTCCTGTTGGTTGAAACCATTTTTGATTCACTGAACGCCAAAGCTGCGCTCGTGGCCATCGAGGAAGTCTTTGCGGAAGACCGCAAACATTTGCCGATCATGATTTCGGCGGCGGTGGGTCGCGGCGGCGAGACGATGATTTCGGCCCAGACCGTCGAGGCCTTTTGGAACGCGGTCAAGCACGTCAAACCGCTGGCGGTTGGTTTGAATTGCTCGCTGGGGCCGGACCTGATGAGGCCGTTCCTCGCGGAACTAGGCGAGAAATCCGACGCGTTCATCTCCTGTTATCCCAATGCGGGATTGCCCAATCCCCTTTCAGCCACTGGCTTCGATTTGCAACCCGAGGACATGGGCCGTTTCCTGGGTGAATTCGCCGAGAGCGGACTGTTGAATATCGCGGGCGGTTGTTGCGGCAACACCCCGGACCACATTGCCGCGATTGCCCGCACGCTGGCGGATCGCACGCCACGCACGCCGAAGGATGAAACGAAATTCGCGACCGGTGCGGCGCTTCCGTTGCGCCTCTCCGGTTCGCAACCGTTCACGCAGCAGCCCGGCACGTTCATCATGATTGGTGAACGCACGAACGTGGCCGGTTCGCCGAAATTCGCGAAGCTCATCAAGGAAGGCAAATACGAGGAGGCCGTGGCCATCGCGCGGCAGCAGGTCGAGAACGGCGCGAACATCATCGATATCTGCATGGATGAGGCGATGATCGACGGCGTGGCGGCGATGAATCGTTTTCTGCATCTGCTCGGCAGCGAACCCGAAGTGGCCAAGGTGCCGTTCATGGTCGATTCCTCGAAATGGGAAATTCTCGAGACCGGCCTGAAATGCATTCAGGGCAAGGGCATCGTGAATTCCATTTCGTTGAAGGAAGGCGAGGCGAAATTCAAGGAACAAGCGCGCAAAGTCTTGCAATACGGCGCGGCGGTGGTGGTGATGGCCTTCGATGAAAAGGGCCAGGCGGATACGCTCGAGCGTAAAACTTCCATTTGCAAACGCTGCTACGACATCCTCACGAAGGAAATCGGCTTTGCGCCGGAGGACATTATTTTCGATCCCAACGTCCTCACCGTCGGCACGGGCATCGAGGATCATAATAATTACGCGGTGGACTTCATCGACGCCACGCGGTGGATTAAGAAGAACCTCCCGCACGCGAAAGTCAGCGGCGGCATCAGCAACATTTCGTTTTCTTACCGCGGTAACAACGTGGTCCGCGAGGCGATGCACAGTGCGTTCCTGTTTTACGCCATCCAGGCGGGACTCGACATGGGCATCGTCAACGCCGGCATGCTGGAGGTTTACGAGGAGATCAAACCGGAGCTGAAGGAACTCGTCGAAGACGTGCTGCTCAACCGCCGTCCCGATTCCACCGAACGGCTGGTCACCTATGGCGAAAAACTTAAGGCCGCCGCGACCGGGTCCGAAGCTGCCCAAAAAAAAGAGGAGGAAGAGTGGCGCAAGGGCACGGTGGAACAACGCTTCGAACACGCGCTCGTGAAGGGCATCGATACTTACGTCGCCGCCGACGCCGAGGAGGCGCGCCAGAAATACGGCCGTCCGTTGAGCGTGATCGAAGGCCCGCTCATGGCGGGAATGAATGTGGTCGGCGATTTGTTTGGCGCCGGCAAAATGTTTTTGCCGCAGGTCGTCAAATCCGCGCGCGTCATGAAAAAAGCGGTGGCCTATTTGCAGCCGTTCATGGAGGCCGAGAAACAGGCCGATGCAGCCGCGGGCAAGGAAACGCGTGCGCAGGGCAAAATAGTTCTCGCCACCGTCAAGGGGGACGTCCACGACATCGGCAAGAACATCGTCGGCGTGGTGCTCGCGTGCAACAATTACGAAGTCATCGATCTCGGCGTCATGGTTCCGTGCGAAAAAATTCTCAGCACCGCACGCGAGCAAAACGTGGATATCATCGGCTTGAGCGGATTGATCACACCTTCGCTTGATGAAATGGTGCACGTCGCGCGCGAGATGGAGCGGCAAGGCATCAAGTTGCCGTTACTCATCGGCGGCGCGACCACCAGCAAAGCGCATACGGCGGTGAAAATCGCCCCCGGCTACACTGAACCCGTGGTCCATGTGCTGGATGCCTCCCGCGCCGTGCCGGTCGTCAGCAATCTCATCAGCGCCGAACACAAACCGAAATTCGCCAGCGATATCCGGGAAGAATATAAGCGGCTCCGCAGTCATCACGCCGGACAACAGCAAAAACTCGTGCTGCTCGAGCAAGCGCGCAGGCAGGCGCCCAAGCTGGATTTTGACGATTTGCCGAAGCCGGAATTTACCGGTGTTCGCACCCTCTCAACAAACAGCACGGAACCCGGAACGCGCGTCTCCCTTTCCGAGCTTGTCCCTTATATCGACTGGTCGCCGTTCTTCCACACGTGGGAATTGCGCGGACGTTATCCGGCCATCCTGAACCACGAGAGACATGGCGAGGAAGCGCGCAAACTTTTTGCCGAAGCGCAGGAACTGTTGCAGAAGCTGGTGGCGGATAAACTCATCGAGCCGCGCGGCGTTTATGGCTTTTTCCCGGCGAACCGCGTTGGCGATGACGTGGAACTTTATACGGATGACTCACGAAAACAGGTATTGACCACCTTCCATTTCCTGCGCCAACAAATCGAGAAGACCGACGGCACGCCGAATTGGTGCCTCGCTGATTTCATCGCACCGGCCTCTCGACCCTCTGATTACCTCGGCGCCTTTGCTGTCACCAGCGGCCACGGATTGAAAGAACTGGTCGAGAAATTCAAAAAAGACCACGACGATTACAATGCCATCATGGCCGAAGCGCTCGCGGACCGGTTGGCGGAAGCTTTCGCCGAGTTCCTTCACAAACGCGTGCGCGAGCAATGGGGTTACGGCAAAAAGGAAAACCTCGCGCCGGAAGATTTGATTGAGGAAAAGTATCGCGGCATCCGGCCCGCCGCCGGCTATCCCGCATGTCCCGATCATACTGAAAAGGAAATCCTCTGGAAACTTCTCGATGCCGAGAAGAACTCGGGAATTCAACTCACTGAAAGTTTCGCGATGTGGCCCGGCAGCAGCGTGAGTGGCCTTTACTTCGCTCATCCCGAATCAAAATATTTCGCCGTGGGCAAACTCGGCCGCGACCAGTTGCTGGATTATCACCTGCGCAAAGGGATGACCTTGCAGGAAGCCGAACGCTGGCTGGGGACGTATCTGAATTACGAGCCCACCCAATCCGTCGGCGGCGACACCGCGATCGCCTGCGCGTGCGGGGTGGCACATTAACTTACTTTTTAGCATCCGGGGATACTGACGCGCTGAAAAGGCGGGTGCTAAAATAGCGTTCCGCGCGGTCGCAGAGCATCGTGACCACGCGCGCCTGGGGACCGAGCTTGCGCGCCACGGAAAGTGCCGCCGCGACATTCGCGCCGGAACTGGTGCCGACGAGCAGGCCAAATTCACGTTGCAGGCGCACGGCCATTGTTTGGGCGTCGGCGCTGCGAATTTTAATTTCTTCGTCAATCGGTGCGTCCTTGAGCAGCGGCGGAATGAATCCGTCCGCCACGCCTTCGATGAAATGGCAGCACGGCATTTCGCCGGCGAGCAACGCGTGTTCGGCCGGCTCCATCGCAATAATACGGGCGTTCGGCCAGCGATGTTTGATGGCCTTGCCGCAACCGACCAGTGTGCCGCCGGTGCCGAATCCGCTCACGAAGGCATCGATCGGCCCTTCCATCTGCCGCAAAATTTCCAGGCCGGTACCATGTTCGTGATCCTCGACGTTCAGCGGATTTTCAAACTGGCGTGTGAGAAAATAGCGCGGATTTTTAGCGGCCATTTCGCGGGACATTTCGATGCCGGTTTGATAACGCCCGGCGCTGTCGAACAAAATCAGTTCGCCCCCGAGCTGGCGGATCAACATGCGCCGCTCCTCGCTCGCGCCGGCGGACATGAGGATGGTCACGTGATGGCCGAGCGCCGCGCCGACCATCGCCAGCGCGATGCCAGTGTTGCCACTGGTGCATTCCAGAATGATTGCGTCCGGCTTGAGCAGGCCGCGTTGGCGCGCATCGACCAGGACGGTTTTTGCGAGACGATCTTTTATGCTCCCGCTCGGATTGAGGAATTCGCACTTGGCATAAATGGTCACCCCGTCCGGTTCAAACCGCAGGGGCACGAGCGGCGTGTTGCCGATGAGCGACAAAACGACCTCCGAGCGAAGTCCGGTGATGGTTGATGGGTTCATGGAAATTTGCGCCAAGCTTAGGCATCATCGGGGATTCACGTCACGCGATATTCCAGAGTTACCGGCAGCGATAGAGCGTGCATTAAGTCCCGCCAGGGACAAAAAATTCATCTCATTTTGCGAATACCTCCGTGGTTTGCGATTCTGCCGTCCCTGCGGGACTCGGAGAAATCTACGCCTAACCCACCGCTAAAGCGGTGGGCTATTTTCTATCGTCCTCACGGACTTTCCCCAATGAGCACCCAGAGTAAGATCGAACGCGCAGATTTGATCACCCAATTTAATCACACCCATATCGCCATTAGTCCATTCGAGCTATTGACCGAACCTCCGGAGGAAGGCTTACTCAGGTTCAAAGCATTCTTTCGCCGCTCCGTGGCTGAAAAAATGGTCACTATTTAATATGCGCTCAGTTGCTCTTGAAAACTGTTACTGATAGTATTCAGCGGATTATCTGATGAAAGTCCCGGCTGTAAATTTTCTTCGCACTGGATCTCCTCAATAGACGCATACCGCACCCTGTTCAAATTGATATGCGTTCGATTGTAAAGTTTTCAGCCATGATGCTGGCCGTGGCACTGTTTACGGTCCGAGGTGAGGCGGCGATTGCGTTGCATGATGGGTCGACGAGCATTACTTACAGCGCCGCCACCGCCATCAATCAATCGTTCGCGGTCACGGCGGGAGCGAGCGTATTGGTGGTCATAGAAACCGATCGAGGCGGTTCCCAGACCGCTCCCGCCAGCCTGGCGTACGGTTCGCAGACTCTCACCCGGGCCATCACGGCGAGCACGTCCAGCACTTTTCGCAATGTTTCAATCTTTTATCTTTTCGCTCCGGCAGTGGGCACGCACAACATTACTGGGACGGCCAACAACCCGAGCGTCTGGCTTTCGGCTTATACTCTCAGCGGTGTGGACACCAACACGCCACCGTTGGTGGGATCGGTAACCACAGGAGGCAACATTACCGTCAATTTTGCCGTGCCTAACGTTCCGACCAACGCGTGGGCCGCAGTGAATGGCACTTATGCCAACAATAGCCCTGCCGGGACGTTTACGATCACAGGGACAGGCGGCACGCCAGCGATCGTTTCCAGTTCCAACGACACCACCTACGACAGCATGGGCTGCATCGCCAACCTCGCCGGCGGCACGGATACGTTCACTTACACGCTGACATCAGGAGGAACCGGTGTTCAAAAAATGGCGCTGGTTGCGGCAGTATTCACGCCGACAGGGGCGCCGACCGCGCCCACGATTACCTCGCAGCCACAACCGCAAAGTCTGATTGTCGGACAGACCGGCGGATTTATTGCAGCAGCTAGCGGCACTCGGCCGTTGTTCTACCAATGGCGCTTCAACGGCACCAATCTCTTGGACAAAGCGGAAATCAGTGGCTCGCTCACCAGCGCCTTGACTCTATCGAACCTCACGCCGGATGAGGCGGGTAATTACACTCTCGTGGTCACCAACATTTACGGCAGCATCACCAGCGCACCGGCGGCTTTGAGCTTGTTGCCAATTGGAAATCCTGTGATCAGCGTGCAATTTGTCGGCAATGGCACCAGCCTCACCCCGGACCAGATCGCCGGGATCTATGCAACGCCGAATTGGAACCTGGACAATCAGAATTCGGGCGGGTCCGCCACAGGCTTGAATGACAACACCGGAGCATCGACTGCGGCGGCGGTCACGGTTACATTTAGTGCCGGCCATTACGCATCGAGCGACGACACCAGCACACCGGATGGGATTTTGATGTCGGGAGGATTTTGGAGCGGCGCAGGTTATACCGTGAATGTGACGGGCGTCCCTTACGGGTCCTATGATGTCTTCGTCTACATGATGAATGACGGTAATCCCAACCGTCGCTATGGACTGACCCTGGGCGCTCAGACTTATTGGGGTGAAGTGTTTAATGGAACTGGCCGAAGCTATCCGCCGTACACCATGGACACGCAGACGACCGATCTCGGCGCGGGCAATGACATGAATGCCGATGTGGTGGAATTTGCCAACGTTGCAGGCGGCAGCTTTTCCATCAACGCGGCGACACCAGACGGGAATGTGGCGATGATGGGAATACAAATTGTGTCCGCGGTGCCTGAGCCGCCCACCATTTCGGCGCAGCCGGCCCCGGCTTCCAAATTTCCCGGCGGAAGCGCGGTTTTTTCCACGGCGGTTTATGGCACTCAGCCGCTATTTTACCAATGGCGGTTCAACGGCACCAACTTGTCGGACAAGGCCGGGATTAGCGGCTCGCTGAGCAGCACATTGACGCTTAACAACCTCACCGCGGATGAAGCGGGCAATTACACTCTCTTCATCACCAACACTTACTGCAGCATCACGAGCGCGCCAGCGGCGTTGACCATGTTGTCACCGGTCGCGCCGTTTTTCACGCAGGAGCCAACCCCGGCGGCGGCCACGAATTACATTGGTGGGCTGGTCATTTTCACCGCGAGTGTGGATGGGGCGGAGCCGCTGTCGTTGCAATGGCAGCAAAATGGCACCAATATTCCAGGCGCGACAACCAGCAGCCTGGTGCTGTCCGGGTTGCAGGCTGCCTCGGCGGGAAATTATACCCTTTTCGCCTCCAATTATCTCGGCACGACCAACAGTTCGCCGGCTGTGTTGACCGTTCTGCCGCCGCCCAATCCATCGGCGTTGAACGTTTACACTTATCATTATGACAACACCCGCCAGGGTGCGAACACGAATGAAGTTTTGCTCACCCTGGCGAATGTGAATCCGATCACGTTTGGTAAATTATTCACTTACCCGGTGGATGCCCAAATCTACGCCGAGCCGCTTTACGTCAACGGAGTTAACATTCCCGGACAAGGCATTCATAATGTCGTCTATGTGGTCACCCAGCACGACTCGGTCTACGCCTTTGATGCCGATAGCAACGCCGGGGCGAACGGCGGATTACTCTGGTCCACGAATTTGGGAACGTACGCCCCGATGCCAAACAATTATTTTGGCAATCGTTACGGACCTTACCATGACATCGACCCGGCAATGGGCATCACGAGTACGCCAGTGATCGATCCCGGCACGGGCACGATTTATCTGGATGCGTTCACGCAGGAAGGCACGGGCGAGAATTTTGTGCATCGTATTCACGCGTTGAACATCACCAACGGAACCGAACGATCGTTCAGCCCGGTCATTGTGAAGGCATCCATGCCGGGAAAAGGAGTGGACAGTGTGAGCGGCGTGGTGACGTTCAATGCCGAGCAGGAACTGCAGCGACCCGCCCTGACGCTGGCCGGCGGAATTTTGTACGTGGCCTACAGCGGATTTGCCGACACCGATCCTTATCACGGATGGATCATCGGTTTCAACGCCACCAACCTGCTGCAACTCACCAACTACGTTTTCAATACAACCCCCAATGCGACGGTGGCCGACTTTGGCGGGAACGCCGCCGAAGGCGGGCTTTGGATGGGCGGCAACGGCTTGTCGGTGGACGCGAACACCAACCTGTTTTTCGAAGTGGGCAATGGTTCTTTCAGCCAGAACACCAATGGCGGCGATTATGGCGACACCTTCGTCAAACTTTCCACCACTAACAAACTGGCCGTGGCGGATTATTTTACGCCCTACAATCAGGCCAGCCTGCAGGCGAGCGATGCTGATCTTGGTTCGGGCGGACCGCTGTTATTGCCGGATTCGGTGGGCAGCACCACGCATCGGCATTTGATTGTGGGCGCGGGCAAGGAAGGAAAGATTCATCTTATCGATCGCGACAACATGGGCCATTTCAACACGGCCAATGACAGCCAGATTGTGCAGGAGGTGCCCGGCGCGATCGGGAGCGCGTTCGAATCGCCCGCGTATTTTAATTACCAGATTTATTACCAGGGCGACGGCGATGTGCTGAAGGCGTTTGCGATTTCCAATGCCGTGATAACGCCGACGCCCGTTTCAAGGTCCAGCACCTCCTTTGGTTATCATGGCTCCACGCCGGTCGTGTCCGCGAATGGCGTAAACAATGCCATCGTTTGGGTGACGCAGGGGGATGCTTACGGCAGCGGTGGACCCGCCGTGCTGCACGCTTACAACGCCACCAATCTTGCGCTGGAACTTTATAACAGCAGCAAAAATCTCGCGCGTGACAACCCCGGCGGCGCGGTCAAGTTCACCATGCCCACCGTTATGAACGGAAAGGTTTATGTCGGCGCGGAGTTTGCCTTGTCGGTTTTTGGGAACGCTGTTTTTGCGAACACGCCGACTATTTCACCGGCGGGCGGCTTGTTTACCAATTCTGTGATGGTGACACTCGCGGACACCACGGCGGGAGCCGCCATTTATTATACACTCGACGGAACGGCTCCGACGACCAATTCGCCGATTTATACCGGGCCATTCACTTTGACGAACAGCGTGCTTGTCCAAGTCCTCGCCGGAGCGCCGGGCATGGTGAACAGCAGCGTCGTCAGCGCGAGTTTCATCGACAGTTCGGCCATCGGTAGCGGCAACGGTTTGACCGGACAATACTGGGCTAACACCACGAGCACGGCCTTCACCAACGTTGGTTTCAATGCCTCCCTTACCCTGACGCGCACCGATGCCGCGGTCAATTTCAACTGGAACTCCGCGGGACCGGATTCATCCATTGGCCAGACGACTTACGCCGTGCGCTGGACGGGTTGTGTTCAACCTCAATATAGCGGCACTTATACTTTTTATGCCACGGGCGACGACGGCGTGCGCCTGTGGGTGAACGGTCAGTTGTTGGCGGACGGCTGGGCCGACCAGGGGCCGACGACTTATTCCGGTTCCATCACGCTCAATGCCCAGCAGCTTTACAATATTCGAATGGATTATTACCAAAACGGCGGCGGGGCCGAAGCCATGCTCGCCTGGAGCAGTCCGTCCACGACGCAAGCCATCATTCCTCAGACGCAGTTGTATTCCTTTACCAACCCGCCACCGACCGTCGTGCTGACCGCGCCCGCTGGCAGCGCGACGAATTTCACCGCCAGCGCAAGCGTCACCGTCAGCGCCGATGCCGATGCGCTTTACAATCCGGTAAGCTTCGTCAGTTTCTACGCCAACAACACCTTCCTTGGAAGCGTCAGCAATGCGCCTTACGCGCTGACCGCGACCGGACTGAGTGTAGGCCAATATGCCTTGAACGCCGTGGCGGTGGACGGCAGCGGATTGAGCAGCACTTCTGCGCCAGTCAACATCACCGTCGCCGCCGGCACCGGGCAGTCTTACGGCCTCACGACGCGCAGTTCCGTCCCGGCGTTTTTCAACATGCCGACGACGTTCACGGGAACATTGCCGTCATTGCTATCGGGAACTGGCACGTTCAGCGATACGACCAATCGAACGCCTGTCACGGGTTTGATTCCGTATGTTCCCAATACGCCCTTGTGGTCCGACGGCGCGGTAAAGAGCCGTTACCTGGCCGTGCCCGGCAATGGAGGAATTCTCACGCCGGACCAGCAAATCGCTTTTGGATCGAACGGCTCGTGGACCTTCCCATCCGGCACCGTCTTCGTCAAAAACTTTGACCTGGTCGTCAACGAAACCAACGCGGGCGTGCCATTGCGCCGGTTGGAAACGCGCCTGCTCGTGCGCGACATCAACGGCCAGGTTTATGGCGTCACTTACAAATGGCGGCCCGACAACAGCGAGGCCGACCTGCTTCCGGGCAATTTGAACGAGGACATTCTCATCACCAATGCTAGCGGAGTTCGCACGCAAACGTGGTACTACCCGAGCCCGGCGGACTGTCTTCAGTGCCATACGCCCGTGGCCAATTACGTCCTCGGCGTCAACACCCGCCAACTCAATGGCAACCTTGCTTACCCCGCTACCGGCGTGACTGATAACCAGCTTCGCACTTTGAATCGGATCGGCCTTTTTTATCCCGCCATCAATGAGGCGAGCATTACCAATTACTCAAAACTTTCCGCGCTGACCAATCTCACTGCGTCGTTCGAAGAACGTGCCCGCTCTTATCTGGATGCGAACTGCGCCCAGTGCCATCAACCCGGCGGCGTGGGTATCACGTTCGACGCGCGCTACGACACGCCGCTGGCGAATCAAAACATCACGAATTATCCGGCGGCATTCAATTTGGGCTATGACAATGCCAGCATTATCAAGTCGAAGGATGTTTGGCGCTCGATGATTTACCAACGGATGAACACCACCAACAACACCTATAAGATGCCGTCGCTGGCACGCAACTTAATCGACACAAATGCCGTGGAGGTGTTCACCGACTGGATCAATAGCCTTTCCGGAATGCCCGCGCTGCCACCGCCCGTTCTTATGCCGAACGGCGGAAGTTACATCGGCTTGGTCAACGTGGCGGTGCAACCGCCGATGAACGGCGTGACGATCTACTATACGCTGGACGGGACGCTGCCCACGACCAACTCGCCGGTGTACACGGGGCCGTTCAATTTATTGAATAATGCGACGTTATCTGCCAGTGCGTATGCCACCGGGTATGCGAACAGCGTGGCGGCAAGTGCGTTGTTTCTGGTGCAACCGCTGCAGTTCCAGTCGCAGGGTTTTACCAACAATGTTTTCGACCTGAGTTTTGCCGGCGTGACCGGAAGCAACTATGTCCTGCAGGCTTCCACTAATCTCCTCGACTGGACACCCATCAAAACGAATATCGCACCGGCGAATTCTTTCATCCTGACTGATCCCGGCGCGACGAATTTTCCCCGTCGCTTCTATCGCGTCTTGCTGCAATAAACTCGCCGCACGACGGCATTTTTCTTTCACCCCATCCGGGGCTTAACAATTTTCACGTTCGGTTCCCACGGCTCACGCCATGGGCTACCGTCTATCGCCACTCCGTGGCTGAAATACTGTTCAAATTTTGATATGCGCCCTCGCGTGATTGGGTGCTGCCGAAAAAAAGTTGACTTCGACTACGCCCGGAGTAATTTGCCAGCCGTGATTCGCAATTTAAATCTGAACCTGCTGCTGAATGCGCTGCTGCTTACCGGCGCGGCGGTTGGGTTCTGATTCGATCACTGATTTATCGAACCCCACTGCCAAACCCGGCAGTGGGGTTTTTGTTTTTTGGAATTGTAGCGGTCCCGCCATGACGGGATGACCGCCACTGAAAACGAAACGACCTGGAAACAAAAAAATTAATTTGCGGCGGTCACAGACCGCCGCTACAACCAGAACAGAACATGCTCAAAGATCCGTCCAAAAAATATCGACCCTTCCCGCCGGTCCATTTACCCGACCGGCAATGGCCGGAACGCGTGCTCACCCGCGCGCCGATTTGGTGCAGCGTGGATTTGCGCGACGGCAACCAGGCGCTCGCCGTGCCCATGAATGTCAGCCAGAAACTTGAGCTGTTTCAAACGCTCGTGAAGGTTGGCTTCAAGGAAATCGAAGTCGGTTTCCCTTCCGCGTCGAACACGGAATTCACGTTCAATCGCCGGCTCATCGAGGAGAACCGCGCGCCGGACGATGTCTGGTTGCAAGTGCTCGTGCAGGCGCGCGAGGATTTGATTGAGCGCACGGTGGAATCGCTCGTGGGCGCCAAGCGCGCCGTCATTCATCTTTACAACTCCACCTCCCCTGCCCAGCGGCGGGTGGTGTTTGGGAAATCGAAAGACGAAATCAAGGCCATCGCGGTGCAGGGCGCGAAATGGATCAAGGAACGTTTGCCCCGGCTCAAAGGCACGGAAGTCATGCTCCAGTATTCGCCGGAAAGTTTTAGCATGACGGAAGTGGATTACGCCAAGGAAATTTCCGAGGCGGTGATGGACGTGTGGCAACCGACGCCGCAGCGGAAAATGATTTTAAACCTGCCTGACACCGTCGAGGTCGCGATGCCGAATGTTTATGCGGACCAGATCGAATGGATTTGCCGCAATATCAAGAATCGGGATTCGCTCATCATCAGTTTGCACACGCACAACGACCGTTGCACGGGCGTGGCGGCAACGGAGCTTGGGTTGCTCGCGGGCGCCGACCGAGTGGAAGGAACGCTTTTCGGCAATGGCGAGCGCACGGGAAATTTGGACATCGTGACCGTGGCCTTGAACCTTTACATGCACGGCATCGATCCGAAATTGGATTTCAGCAATCTCAACACGCTCGTCGACGTGTATGAACGCTGCACCGGCATGACGGTCCCCGCGCGCCAGCCTTACGCGGGCGAATTGGTGTTCACGGCGTTCAGCGGCTCGCACCAGGACGCCATCAAGAAGGGCCTCGCGGAATGGGAAGACAAGGGGCGCGAGCATTGGGACGTGCCGTATCTCACGATTGATCCGCGCGACATCAGCCGCGAATACCGCGAGGTCATCCGGGTCAATTCGCAGAGCGGCAAAGGCGGCGTGGCGTATTTGCTGGAAACGGAATTCGGAATTTATTTGCCGAAGGAAATGCAGCGCGAGTTCGGTCCCATCGCAAATGACGAAGTGGACCGGCTCGGCCGCGAGGTCCAGGCCGCGGAACTCAGGCAAATGTTCTGGCAGGAATACATCGAACGGGCCGAGCCGTGGCAATTGGAGAAGTTTGAGACGGAAAGCAAAAACGGCGTGGTGAAATGCCGCGCGAGATTATTGCGCGGTGGAAAACCCGTGGAGTTTTCCGGCCAGGGCAACGGTCCGCTGGCGGCGCTCGTGCACGGATTCAGCACCGCCGGATTGCCGCGCTTTGAAATCGCATCGTATGCGGAACACGCGTTGAGTTCCGGTGAAGAGGCCGCGGCCATCGCGTATATTCAAATCAAGTATGCCGACGGCAAAACGCGTTGGGGCGCGGGTGTGGATACGAATATTGAATTGGCGTCGGTGAAGGCAGTGTTGAGCGCGCTGAACCGGTACTGATCGTTCCTAAAGTTCCAAACTCCAAATTCCAAGCTCCAGTGAAGCACCAACTGCTCAACATCCAAGGGCGGCTGGTTTTTTGGAATTTGGAACTTTTTCGTGCTACGGGCAATCGACCCTATCGCTAAAACGGGCTCGATGGTGTAAGTTGCAATATGGCTGACACTGATACAAAAGGAAAACGGAAGCCGAGCGCAGCATTCATGAAGCCGGTGCAACCGGACGAGAAGCTCGCGGCGATTATCGGCAACGACCCCGTCCCGCGGACTGAGGTTACCAAAAAACTCTGGGATTACATCCGCAGTCATAATCTCCAGGATCCCGCCAACAAGACCCGCATCAACGCCGATGAGAAACTGAAGGCAGTTTTCGACGGCCGCGAACAGGTCACCATGTTCGAGATGACCAAGCTCGTTTTTAATCACGTTAAGAAGTGATTCCTGAGCCAATCAGGGGCGGCGGTTTTCCGGACGTCTAGCACGGGTTGCCGTGGCACGGGTATATTTCAGACTGGCCTTTTCATCCGGTGGCGGATACTTTCGCCGCACGTATGAAACGGATGAGTTGCAGTTTGGTTTTCTTGACCTTGGCCCTGGGAATACTTGTACGCGACGGCGCGCAAGCGCAGCAACGTCCCACTGGCTCTCCGGCAGTATCTCAACCTTCCCCACCGATCGCGCCACCGCCGCCGGCTACATTACAGCCGCCACCCGCGAGTCCGTCCATGGCGCCCTCGGCATTGGAAAAGTATCTCGCGTTCGACGCCGGAGAAAAAGACGCCAACGTAACCAATGGAGTTCCGGCAGCACAATTCACTTTTAATCTGACGAACATTTCCTCCGGCGATGTGATCATCAATTTCGTGCAAACTTCCTGCGGATGCACGGTGGCAAAGATGCCTACGACGCCGTGGAAAATCGCTCCGAAAGAAAGCGGGGAAATATCGGCCACGATGCAGGTGGCCGGCGTGCCGCCGAACGGAACGAAGATGAAAACCCTTACCGTGAATACCGATAAAGGCGTCCGGGTGCTGTATGTGAAGGCGACGGTATTGCCCGCGCCCGCCGCCATGACGGAAATGGATCGCACCAATAACCAGAAAATGGCGATGGCCGATCGGCAGGCGGTGTTCAAGGGCGATTGCGTTAAATGCCACGTGGAAACCGCGAAGGATTCCGCGGGCCAGGACAAAATGGGCCAGGAATTATATGCCGCCGTTTGCGGCATATGCCATGAGGCTGAGCACCAGGCCAGCTTCGTTCCGAATCTTCATCATTTGCCCGAACCGACCAACCCGGAATTCTGGAAGAACTGGATCATGCACGGCAAACCCGGCACGTTGATGCCGGCCTTCGCAAAATCGGAAGGCGGTATTCTCACCGACCTGCAAATTGCTTCACTGGTGCAATACCTGACGGTGACCATTCCTTCCCGTCCGATTCCGGCAAATCCTCCGGCGAACTTGCGGGTGAATTAAACGTATTTAAGAATTCAAAAGGCCGGCAGAAATGCCGGCCTTTTTTGTTGTACTGCGGCGATTTATTGAATCGCATGATGCTCAAGGAAATTGAGCATGAAATCCGCTATGGGATTATAATCCTCTTCCAACGCAAAATGGCCGGAATCCAACAGATGGATTTCTGCGTCAGGAACGTCGCGCCGAAAAGCTTCGGCGCCTTTGGGACCGAAGATGGGGTCGTTTTTTCCCCAAACAACAAGCGTGGGCGGGCGTTTGTTCCGCAGATATTCCTGCCACTCGGGATATTTTTTCAGGTTGTCCGCATAGTCGGCCTGAAGCTCGAGTTGAATGGCCTTATTTCCGGGTCGCTCCATTAGAGCAATATCCATGGTCCAACTGTCGGGGCTGATTCGGTCCGGGTTTCGGGCGCCGTGCAAGTATTGATATTTTACCGCATCCAATTCCATGTTGCGCAGGACGGGCGCTTCGGTCGCGCCGGTGCGTTTTTCCCACAGCGGTTTTTTTAGAAAAAATCGTTCGAGCAAACCTTCTTCGTACACATTTCCATCCTGGAAAACCAGCGCGGCAATCCAATCTGGATGTTTCAAGGCGATTCTCATCCCGATTGGCGCGCCGTAGTCCTGCATGTAAAACACGCAGTTGGTGGCATTCTTCGCCTCCAGAAATTTCTCCATCACCGCAGCTTCATGCTCGAACGTGTATTCGAATTTATCAACAGCCGGCGTGTCGCTGTGGCCAAAGCCCGGGTAATCGGGCGCAATGATGTGGTATTTTCCAGCCAGGAGCGGAATGAGATTGCGGAAGTAAAACGATGACGTCGGAAATCCGTGAAGCAACACCAGCACCGGCCCTGTTTGAGGGCCGGCTTCGCGATAAAAAATATTTACGCCTTCAATCGATTGGCTGCGGCAAGTCACCTCTGGCAAGGGCATGGATTTCAGTTGAATTGTCATGCTGACGAGCAGCAAACAAAAACTTATTCGTCGATTCATTTTGTCGTTTCTTTAACCGCGAGCGCGAATGGATATCAAAACGCGTTCCGATGAACTATGGAGGAAAATAATGCTACAACATTATCCACGAATCCGCCTCCTTACGTCGGCGGCTACCCATTCTCAAATAGCTTCGATGGCGGAGATCTCCGCTTCGGGAGTGGCAGCGACTTCGACGGTTCGCGCGGTGATGTCATTAACGCGAACGCGCGAGGCAAGCCACACGCTTACCACAGCGGCAGCGACGGCGAACCAACCAAGCAGATTGAAATTCTGGAGCCGGCCCGAGGGTTCCTCGGTGACAATCCAGCCGCCGAGGCTTGATGCGAGGCCCATGGCGAGGTCGCGGGCGCAGCCGCTCAAACTCATGAACGCTCCCCGGCGCGACGCCGGCACGGCCAAGGTCATAATGGCCTGGCCGGGAATGAATCGTCCGCTCGCGAAAACGAAAAATCCGCCCGCGTACATCAATACCACCCAAACCGGCAAGTGCGGTGCGTTGGTAATCAGCAGCGTCACGATGCACGCCTCGGCGACGAGATACACAAAGACGCGTTTGCTGCCCAGGGAATCCGCGAGCCTCCCGATGACCGGCGCGGTGAACACGGTGAGCACGCCGCCGGTGAAATAAACGAGGAATAAATATTTTTCCGGCAGCCCCACGTTGCCGACAAGATACGGCGAGAGCAGCGGGATGATGGCGAAGTGGCCGAACACCGTCGCAGTCATGAAAAGCAAGGCCCGTCCGGCATTCGCATCGCGCAACAGTTCGCGAAATGCGCGCATGGGATCATCCTGATTATGATGATGCAAATGCCCGCGAACAGCCGGCAGACGCATAAATACAATGATCCACACGACCACGGCGATTCCAGCGAGCATGAAAAACGGCGCTTCCCAGCGAAATTGTTCGGCCAATTGAAGACCGAACGGAACACCGACCGCGGCGGCCGCGGAAAAAGCTGCCATGATGACGCCCATTGCCGCCGCACGACGTTCAGGGGGCACAACATCGCTGATGATGGACATGACCATCGCGAGCGAGAGTCCGCCGAAGGTTCCGCTTAAGGCCCGGCCCATCAGAAGCGTGGTCGCATTGATGGAAAATGCGCAAAACAACGTGCCGGTAATGAAGCCTCCGTAGGCAAACAGCAGCAATTTTCGGCGATCGAACCGGTCGATGAACGGCGCGGCAAGCAACCCGACCACGCCGGAACTAATGGTGTAAGCGGCGACCAGAGTGCTGAAACGCCCAGGGCCGATGTGCAAATCGCGCATGAGCTGCGGCCCCAGCGGCATGAGGAGCATGAAATCCACGATGTGCGTGAATTGCACTGCTGCCAGCAGCAATAAGAGTGAGCGTTCCGACAGTTGTTTCATGAGCGTTGGTGACAATACCTCAATTCGCCGCGCGGTCCAGCCGTCGCGATGCTACTTTCGTAGCAGCGGCAGGCGGTATCATTCGAGCTGTGTTTAGAAGCGAAATATTGATCGTAGGACAGGCATCCTGCCTGCCTCCATTATTCGCTTTTCGTGTCGGGATAGTTAGAGACAGGCGGGACGCCTGTCCTACGTGGGCGAAGGCGGGTTGGTGGAATTTAATCGGGACAACAAAGCTGGCGAAGCTGACGGCGTTCACCGGAATGAATAACCGCCGGCCTTGCGGATTGCGAAATTCTCGTAAATTCAAGTTCATGGTTTGCGGGTGGCAAATTCGTTTTTAGTGGGACGCGCCTCGAGCGCCTGGTGTTCCCAGCCGCCGCCAAGGGCTTTGATGAGTTGAACGGAAGCGTTGAGCCGCTGACCGGCGAGTTGGGCGTCAGCGCGTTCGGCTTGCAGCGCATCGCGACTGGCGTCCACCACGTCGAGATAGCCGACGATGCCGGACCGATACCGGTCGGTGGCGAGATCAGCGGCGCGGCGGGCGGTCGAGACGGCGCGCTGCTGCGCTTCGGCCTGCGTGGTCAGATAACGAATGCCGGAAAGGCTGTTTTCCACTTCACCGAAAGCGACGAGCACTTGCTGGCGATAATGCGCCACGGCTTCTTCGCGCGCGGCTTGCGAGCGGCGATAATTGGCCTTGTTCCGTCCGCCGGCAAACAACGGCAGCGAGAGGCTCGGGCCGAGGGACCAGGTGCGGCTGTCCCATTTGAACAAAGAATCGACGTCGGCGCTTAAAAAGCCACCCGAGCCTGTCAGTGTCAGCACCGGGAAGAACGAAGCTTTGGCCACGCCGATGCGGGCGTTGGCGGAAGCAAGCTGCCGTTCCGCTTCGGCGACATCAGGCCGACGTTCCAGGAGATCGGCAGGCAGGCCGGCGGGAATTTCCGGGGGCTGCGGTTTCCAATGATTTGTTTCGGCCGCCAAATGAAACGATGAGGGATTGCTGCCGGTCAAAATGGCAATGGCGTTCTCGAGTTCCGCGCGGCGCTGGGCCAGCGACGCCGCGTCCGCCTCGGTGGTCGCGAGTTCGGTTTCCGCCCGCGCGACATCAAGGTCATTGCCGATGCCGCCCTCAAAACGGCCGCGGACGAGTTGCACTTGTTCCTTACGCAAGTCCACCGTGCCGTTCACGGTGGCGATTTCCGCATCGAGCGCGCGCAGGGAGAAATAATTCTGCGCGACGTCGCCCTGCAATGTCAGGAGCACGCCGTAGTAGGAAGCGAGCGACGCCTGTGCATCGGCGCGGGCGCTTTCAAAACTGCGGCGCACCCTGCCCCACAAATCGACCTCGTAACTCAGGTCCACCGGTGTGTTATAGGTGTTCGCGGTGACGTTGCCAAAACTTGGGTCCTGGTTGGGAGAATAGCGCTGCCGGTTAAAACTCGGATCGAAGTTTACGCTGGGCAGGAATTCGCTGCGAGCCACGCGGGCGTTGGCCCGCGCCTGGTCGACGCGCGCGACGGCGGCTTTGAGGTCCTGGTTGGATGACAGCGCCTGCGATTCCAGCTCATTCAATTTCGCGTCGCCGAAAACCTGCCACCATACTCCGCGGGGCACGTTGTCCAGCGGACGGCCTTCTTTCCACGCCCCAAGTTCCACTGCCTTGTAATCTGCCGAGACGGAATTAGTGGGCGGATGATAATCCGGACCGACGGTGAGCAGCCCCGCTTTTGCTGGAGAAACAGCAAGCAATAACATCAGGATGGCGATGGTTGCACCAGCCGCGCCGAGCGCGGGGCCTTTAGACTCGGGCGCGAGAGAGGGTTTATGTTTGAAACCGAGCTTCATCAGCATCACGTAAAACACAGGCGTGAGGAACAAGCCGAAGAGCGTCACGCCGATCATTCCCGAGAACACAGCGATGCCCATGGCCTGCCGCATTTCCGCGCCGGCACCGTGAGATTTCACCAGCGGAAACACACCGGCGATGAACGCGATCGAGGTCATCAGGATGGGGCGCAAGCGCAGGCGGCTCGCTTCGATGGCGGCCTCGACGGGAGTTTTGTGTTCTTCCTCCTGTTTATGCCGCGCAAATTCGACGATTAGAATTGCGTTTTTACACGCAAGACCGACGAGCACGATCAAACCGATCTGGGTGAAGATGTTGTTGTCGCCGCCCTTGAGCCAGACGCCGGTGATCGCGAACAGCAAACACATCGGGACGATGAGAATGATGGCAAGCGGCAGCCGGAAACTCTCGTATTGCGCGGCGAGCACCAGGAACACGAGCAGCAAACAGAGCGGATAAACGTAGACCGCGGTGTTGCCGGCAAGGATGCGTTGGAACGTGAGTTCGGTCCAATCCATCTCCATCCCTTTCGGGAGAGTGTCGTTCGCGATTTTCGTAATCATGGCTTCGGCCTGGCCGGAACTGTAGCCGGGCGCGGGGCCGCCGTTGATTTCGGCGGCGGGATAACCGTTGTAACGCATCGCACGATCAGGGCCGTGGGTCTCGGTCACTTTGATGAGTGTGCCCAACGGGACCATCTGGCCGGCGGCGTTGCGGGTCTTGAGACGGGTGATGTCTTCCGGCCGGTCGCGGAATGGCGCGTCTGCCTGTGCGACCACTTGATACGTGCGACCGAAGCGGTTGAAATCGTTCACGTAGAGCGAGCCGAGATAAACCTGCATCGTCTCGAAAAGATTTTCAAGCGGCACGCCTTGTTGTTTCGCTTTCACGCGGTCGATGTCGGCGTCCAATTGCGGCACATTAACAGTGAAGGTGGAGAATACGCCCGCGAGGCCGGGAGTTTGATAACTTTTGCCAATGACTTGCTGCACGCTCTGATACAACGCGTCGTAGCCAAGGTCGGCGCGGTCCTCGACGTAAAATTTGAAACCGCCAATCGTTCCCAACCCCTGCACCGGCGGCGGCGGCACGGAAAGAATAAACGCGTCCTGAATCGAGGAGAATTTTTGATTCAACGCCGCAGAAATCGCCGGACCGCTGAGGGACTTGGACGTGCGCTCGTCAAAAGGCTTGAGCGTGAAGAATACGATGCCGGCGTTGGGCGCGACGCTGAAGCCGCTGATGCTCAGGCCGGGAAATGCCACGGCGCTTTCCACGCCGGGCTGTTTCAGGCCGATGTCCGACATATGGCGAATCACCGCTTCGGTGCGGTCAAGCGAGGCGCCATCGGGCAATTGCGCGAAGGCGACGAGATATTGTTTGTCTTGCGTGGGCACGAACCCGGTAGGCATGCGATTGAAACTCCATCCCGTGAGGAACACGAGGCCGCCGTAAACCACCAGCGCCACGACGCTTTTGCGCAGCACCGAGGCGACGCCGCTGGAATATTTATCACCCGACCACGCAAAGGCGCGATTGAAGGGACGGAAGAACCAGCCGAGGCCGCGCTCCATCAGGCGCGCGAACCAATCTTTCTTCTCGCCATGTTCCTTGAGCAATACCGCGCACAGAGCGGGCGAGAGCGTGAGGGAATTGATCGCGGAGATCACCGTCGAAATCGCGATGGTGATGGCGAATTGTTTATAGAACTGACCGGTCAACCCGCTGATGAACGCTGTCGGCACGAACACGGCGCACAAGACGAGCGCGGTCGCAATGATCGGGCTGGTGACCTCGCTCATCGCTTTCCTGGCGGCATCGTGGGGACGCAATCCGAGGGCGATGTTACGCTCGACGTTTTCAACGACGACAATGGCGTCGTCCACGACAATTCCGATGGCCAGCACGAGGCCGAAGAGCGAAAGGTTGTTGATGGAAAAACCGAGCGCGAGCATCACAGCGAATGTACCCACGAGCGACACCGGCACAGCGGCGAGCGGAATGATGGAGGCGCGCCAGGTCTGGAGAAATACGATGACCACGATGACGACCAGCAGCACAGCCTCGAGCAGCGTGTGCACCACGGCTTCGATGGAATGCCGCACGAAAACGGTGGGGTCATAAACCACGTCGTAATCCACGCCTTCGGGAAAGTTCTTTTTAAGCTCTTCCATTTTCGCGCGGACATTCTTGGACAATTCCAGGGCATTCGCGCCCGGCGTCTGGAAGATCGGGATGGCGACCGCGGTTTTGTTATTGAGCAACGAACGCAAGGCATAACTGCCGGCGCTCAGTTCGATGCGCGCCACGTCCTTCAGAAGCGTCTTCTCGCCTTCAGGACCGGTTTTGACGATGACCTGGCCGAATTCTTCTGCTGAAATCAACCGGCCTTTCGCGTTGATCTGCATTTCAAAATTCACCGGTGAACTGACCGGCTGCTGGCCGATGGCGCCGGCTGCCACTTGCACATTCTGCTCGCGTATGGCGGCCACGACATCGCTGGCTGTGAGATTTCGGGCCGCGAGTTTGTCCGGGTTGAGCCAGACGCGCATGGCGTAATCACCCGAACCGAAAAGTTGCACGTCACCCGCTCCCGGGATGCGCGCGAGCACGTCCTTCACTTGCAAGGTGGCGTAGTTACGCAAATAAACATCATTGTAACGGCCATCCGGTGAAAACAAATGCACCACCATCGTCAGGTCGGGCGATTGTTTCTTGGTCGTCACGCCGAGGCGGCGGACTTCCTCCGGCAATTTCGGCAATGCCTGCGCAACACGGTTCTGCACCTGCACCTGCGCGTTGTCCACGTCCGTGCCGAGCTTGAACGTGATGGTCAGTGACATCACCCCGTCGCCGGTGGCCTGGGAAAACATGTAGAGCGAATTTTCGACGCCGTTGATTTCCTGTTCGAGCGGAGAGGCGACCGTTTCGGCAATGGTCTTCGGGTTCGCGCCGGGATAAGTCGCCGTCACGACGACAGTGGGCGGGACGACTTCGGGATATTCGCTGATGGGCAGCTTGAACATCGCAATGAGGCCCACGAGAAAAATCATCGTGGAGAGCACGCCCGCGAAAATCGGGCGGCGGATGAAGAAATTTGAAAAATTCATAAGCTTAGCTTTCTAGATTTTGAGACAAAAAGGCCCCGATTGATTTCTGATTGTGGTTATCGACCAGGATCTCTTGCGTCGGCTGCTGCGAGTTAACGTTTGGCCAGCGGCAGGGCTTCTTTACTGGCAACGGCGTTCTCGGCTTTGACGGCCATGCCGGGACGAACGCGTTGCATTCCGTTGACGACAATTTGTTCGCCGCCGGTCACGCCGGAACGAATAATTCGCATGCCCTCGATGGTCGGACCCAGCACGACGGATTGATAAGCCACGGTGTTGGTGGGAGTAAGCGCCAGCACATATTTTTGTGCCTGGTCGGTGCCGACGGCCCGCTCCGAAATGAGCAACGCCGAGTGGCGCGCGCTCAATGGGACGCGGATGCGAGCAAACAATCCGGGCACGATGCGCCCGTCGTCATTGGGAAATACGGCGCGCAACAGGATGCTTCCGGTGTTCGGATCGAGCTGATTGTCGAGAGATTCAATGTAGCCGTGATGCGAGAATTCCGACTCGTCGCCCAGTTGCAGTTCCACGGGAACCCGCCCGCCACCGTCGGTGTCGAATTTTTGTTTGCTCTGGAGGGCGTTGAACTTGAGGAGAGAATCCTCATCCATGTCCGCGTAAACATAAACCGGGTTGACTGACACGATGGTGGTCAGTTTGGTCGCGGCGCCAGCGATGCCGCTGACGTAATTGCCTTCCGTGAGAAAGGCGCGGCTCACACGGCCATCAATGGGCGCGCGAACCTCGGTATATTCCAGATCGAGTTTGGCGTAATCGCGCGCCGCCTCAGCAGCCGCCAGCGCGGCTTTGGCCCCTTCGAACCGCGAAATACGCGCATCCCCTTCCTCAGTCGAGATGGCTTTAGTCGCCAGCAACTGCGTGGTGCGGTCGGCTTCGCGTTTGGCGTTGTCGAGATCCACGCGAGCGTGGGCAGCTTGAGCCTGGAGGCGATCGAAGTCCGCTTTGTGCCAGCGAGGATCAATTACGAATAACACATCGCCTTTCTTGACGAGTTGGCCGGATTGGAAGCGTACCTCCTGGATATAACCGGAAACGCGCGGGCGCACTTCGACCGAATCCACCGGCTCCGTGCGGCCGGTGAACTCGTCCCATTCGACGATTTCACGTTGCTCAACGGGAGCAACCGTGACGGACGGCGGGGGCGGCTGTTGTTGGGAAGCGCCGTGGCTGCAACCGGCCAAAAGCGCCACTGCGGCGCCCGCGGCCAGTATCGGTCCGGAAAAGCGAACAAAATTTCTGTAGGTCATAAATTTACTTCGGGTTTGAGATTTGATTTCCTGAATTCCCAGGGTTATACGCGTAATCACGCCATGATGAATGCCGGCGCCGTTCGCCGACGCAACGATTGCTGGCGCAAATGCCAGCCAGTCACTGCGCTGGCTTTCTCGGTCGCAAGCGTCGGAAAGAGCAGTTCCGGATAATCCGTCTGCCAGGCGAGCGCTTCGGCTTCGTTGATCGCAAGTTCGAGCACATGCTGGTGGCCTTCGAGCTGGTCGCGGAATTCCGCCACTATTTGCGTTTTGACGTTTTCCAACTGCGTCAGAAGCTTCCGGCAGGAATTAATGCAACTCTGGCTGAAATTCGATTTGGCGCTCGATTCGAGCTGCCCTTTTACTTCTATTGTTGTCTTCATAACTCTTTTACCTTTCTAGTAGTTGTCTGTTTAGTCAAATTTATAGTCAAAAAAAATCTAATTTTACGCTGCCGCCGCCTGGGGCTTCTTAACTCCCAGCAATTCGTAGGTCCCGGAAATCGCATCTTTAAAGACATTCAAGTTGTTTTGAATGCGCGCCTGCGTAGCCAAGCCTTGATAATAAGCGAACAGGATTCGGGATTTGGCAGCCGGATCCGGCGCCGTGACCAAACCAGCCGCCTGGGCGTCCCGGATGGCTGTTTCCAGATATCTACGCTTATATTCCAGTATTTCCTGGATTTTCTGCTGCAAACGATGGTCTTCCTGGGTGCTGACTTCCGCGCCGACTGAAAACAAGGGGCACCCCAACACACAACCGTATTGCTGGCAGATTTTTGCCTGAAAACGATAGAAATAATCGCAATATTTCTCAAAGCGATCCAAAGGCGGCACCGTGGGTGAGAAAATCGCGTCCAATTCCGGCCGGTGCTGGGACCAATCCTCCTCCATGCCCACCAGCGCCAATTCCACCTTCGAGTCAAAAAAGTAATAAAAACTACCCTTTTTGACCCCGGCCTTCTCGCAAATTTGATCAATAGTCGTGGTACCGTAAGAGCCCTTCCAAATGAGCTCCCGGACGGCTTTCATCAATCTTTCTCTAGCATCGCTGACACGGCCCATAAAATCTCTTTTTCTTTTTTGTCCCGAATTGTTGACTCGTGACGACGTAAACTTTATCTAAGTTGACTAATTAGTCAACAATTATTTTAAGATATTGGCGGGACCAAAGGACGGTGGGAAAAGCGCAGAGGAATGCAGATTAAAAAATCAGCGAAAATCTGCGAACGTTTATTCCCCGTGCCCATTTAGATTTTATCGGTCGGTAACGATCATTGGACGGGTGCTTTCGACAATGGCTAAAAGTTCTTTTTGTTCTGTGTTCGGAACCTGGAGTTTGTCGAGGGAGGCCTTTAGATCGCCGAGGGTGGAATCGAATTCGGCGTTCGAGATGTGCATGTCGGCGTGGGTCTGCTTGATCTCCTTGCCCTCGTAATGCGCGGGACCGCCGGCGGCCAGGGTGAGGAATTGAACCATATGTTTTTGGAGCATGGCCACGTTTTCCGGGGAGGGGTCCCACGCGACCGATTTGCTTCGGTGAATCGAAAGACCGCCCACCTTCTCGCCCTTGCGATCCCAATTCACGCGCGGGTCTTGCATGGCGCGCGGAATGAAGTCCACGACGATGTTGGAGATTCCCACTTCGCCGCCGAGGCGTTCGTAGAGCGAAAGTTTTCCGACGGCGCGCGCGGCTTGATTGGTGCCATTGGCGGGCACGCTGTTGGTGTTCACTGGCGCGACGGCTTTTTTCACGTCCTTTTCACCCGCGCCTTCACCCGAGCCGTTTAGTTGTTCAGCCTGGGCCATGCGCTGGCTGGCGCGCTGGTCGGCATCACGGCTGCCGGAAGTGAAGAAATCGCTGTTCTGTGCTTTCGCTTTCGTGCCGCCGCAGCCGGTGGCAAGCAATCCAGCTGTGAGCAGCGCGAGGAGCGCGAGGAGCGCGATTATTTTATCCGTGTGCATTTTTGTCTTCATAGGTTTCGGTCATTGTGCTGCGTCCGAAGTGGTCAGGTTATTGGTAAAATCCGGAGCGCTGAACTGAATGGTGCCCGTGCTTTGCGGTGTGTTTTCCAGGCGCGGGAGATAGGCGCGAACGAACGCGTTGCGCAGGAGGTTTCCAATCGTTGCCATAATATCCGTGGTGGTCGAGGAAGTGGCATCGGCGGAAAATGGAATCAAGGTCCCAAACTGATCGCGCGGGCGGTTCTTGAGAATGTTGGTGGTGAAGCCGACGAGCGCCTGCCAGAAAAACTGCAACGGGTTATCGTCCTTTGCGTCCTGCGTAATGCTGAAGACTTTCAGGTCGCGAAATAGCGGCTTCACATATCCGGTCATGCGGCCTTCCTGCGAGTCGGCCTCGAGCACCAGATCGAACCAGCCGCGCTTGAAATCAAATTTTCCGTAGGCCAGCGCAAGGTCGTTGATTTTGGTCACATCCAGGCCGAGCAAACGCAGACCGAGGTGAAACGTGGGTCGATAGGAAAACGGGTCGAGGGTCATTTTGAACTCGAGTTTCGCCTGGTCCATGGCGTCAGCGGACGCCTGAACGGTAGCGTTGAGCGGAGTTACTTCATCACGCACATTGCTGAGATTATCGATGGAGCCGTTCAGGTGGGAGAGATAGACGTCCAACGGTTTCGCGGTTTGATACGCGCGGAAATGAACCGAGCCGTCGTTTATTTGCGCGCTGTTGATTTTGAAGGGAAAGAGTTCGCGGATCATTTCCAGCCAGGGATCGCCAGCACCGCTTTGGGAGTCGTTATCACTGGAGGCATCGACGAAATTAATTTCCGGCTGCTCTAAGAACATTCGCCCCACAATTTTTCGGTGCCACAACGCGCTCCATTGAATGGCGAAATCCAGGCGTTTGGCGGAGAAAAACGGCACGGGCACATTGCCGGTGGTTTTATTCAACCGGATTTCGTTGATGGAATAAGACCCACGCAACAGGTGGATCTGGATTTGCCCGATGTTTCCGGTGTAAAGCGGCCCGCGGTCTAATGTCCGGTTCACATAATTGCGCACGAACGAGGGCAACATCAACCGGGCGACGCCGAGAATGATAATCAACACAAGCACGACATAGCCCACTTTTCGCAGGCAATGATGCTTGGCCCGAGGATGCTTTCCGGGCTGTTGATTTCCGCTCATATAGGGTCAACGGAATGTAGTCCTGCGAGGAGCGGCTCTGTATAGGGTGAAATCCGCCTGCGGAAATGCCAGGGCCCTCAATACTTGGGCGCTTTTTTCACAGCGAGGCTTGCGGAAACTCGCGGACTGAAGTCCGCGCTCCAGTGCGGGGTCTTGCGCCCATTCACATGGCATTGAATTGATTGCGCTTGCCAAAGCGGTGGCAGATTTTACATTCGCTGCATGGAAGAGTCGCAATTGAGCCAATATATTCCGGTGCTGATGCTGATTGTTTTAGCGGTGGGCTTTGCGTTTGGGACACTGATTTTATCAGTGGTCCTTGGCAAAAAAGGCAAACGATCCGCCATCAAGGACACCGCCTACGAATGCGGCATGCTGCCCATCGGCGAAGGCAACACGCGACTGTCGGTGAAGTTTTACCTGGTGGCGATGTTGTTCATCCTGTTCGATATCGAAGTAGTGTTTCTTTATCCCTGGGCGGTGGTTTACAAGCAAATGCTCGCGGAACACGCCTCCGCGATTTTCGGCTCGATGATTTCGTTCATGGTGATTTTGTTCGCCGGCTACATTTACGCGCTTAAGAAACGGGCGTTTGATTGGAAGGGGTAATGGGGCGTATTACGTGGCGCGTGATACGTGAATTCGCGCGAATGCGCTTAACGGGTTCGCATCCGTTTTACGTAATACGCGCAACAGGCTCCGAACTAAACCACTGCGATGACCAAGGCGGTGGTATTGTCCCGGCCACTTTTTTCGACAGCTTCCTTCACCAGCCGCTGAGCAGAGTTTATCCCCGAATCTTCGGCGCGTAGAATATCCACCACGTGATGATCGTAAAGTCCTTCTACAAGGCCATCCGTGCAGAGCAAAAATATATCGCCGCTTTCGTAGCCGACCGCGCCGAGTTGCGGATCCACAAATTGATTTGAGCCACCCAGAGCTTTTTGGAGAACGTTACGGCGGGGATGGTTGCGGGCTTCGCGCTCGTTGATTTTGCCGTTCCGAAAAAGCCAGCCCACATGCGTATCGTCGTGGCTGAGCTGTTTGATTTTGTCTTCCCTGGCCGGCAAATAATAGAGCCGACTGTCCCCGATATGACCGAAGTGCATCCAGCCAGGCGTGAACCAGCAGAGCGTCAGGGTCGCTTCCATCCCCTCACATTCCTCGTAGCTGGAACCCAGATAGACCAAAGCTTTGTGGACCTCGCCGAAAAGCTCGGTCAAAACGTCGTTGTAATCGATCACGAAACCGGTTGCGGATTGCTTGAAGGAGCGCGGGAGCATGGTCGCGATTTTCTCGATGGCAATACGGCTGGCGTATTCGCCGGCCAACGCGCCGCCCATGCCGTCGCTGACCGCGAAGGCGAAATCGGTCTTGGCGGTGGAGGCGTCGCCGGACTTACCGAGCCGATTGACTTCGGTGGCGTCAAATCGCAAGGCCAGAAAGGCGTCTTCGTTATTGGGCCGTACCTTGCCGCGGTCGGTGCAGCCGGACCATTTCAGCAGGACGGAGTTGGAGACGGATTGCGGGGAATTCACGATGTCGCTTTTGGCCCTGCCTCTGACAGCAGCGTGGCGAGTTCGAAATCAACCAGACAAAAGCGGCCGTCAGTCTGGCGGTAAGTCACATTGCGCGGGTCGGGGTCATCATGGCGAACGCCGTAACGCTCCACTTCGGCAAAAAGCTCCTTCACGCGCTGTTCATCGATACGTTCCACGCGCGAGCCGCAACTGGTCGTGACGATGCGCAACTCTTTCGGATCCGCTTCGAGCAGGCGGGGAACAAAATCGCAGCCGCGTTTTTCCAGGTAACGCAGGACGCGGACTTCGTTGTCGAACCGTTCCTGAGCGTTAGGACCGTGATAGACCTTCACCACCTGACCATCGAAGGTCAGGTTTACGGTGGAACGCAACGTGTCTTTAACTTTCAGCACTTCGAACGAAAATATCGCGCAAAGGTGCGGTCTTGAAAAGGAAAGTCGGCTGAGAACCAGAATCGCACGGACGAGACGCCGGCGCCACTAATCGCTGGCTAAATCTGTTCAGGCTGAGATAAACGCAACATTAAAAAAGCATTTAAAGTTTTTGAGGTCTGGCACCGATTTTGCAAAAGTTGCGCTTAGAAAGGCAATATCCATAGGGGTTTTCCGCATGGTCGCGCAAAATTCTTGCACCATGGCATTTTCCCTGCTGAACTCCGCGCACACGGTGAAAAGAATTTCTTTGCGCCGTCATTAACCGATTACCGATTAACCCTGTAATTACAAATAACCAAAATGGCGAAATATAAGTTAGAATACGTCTGGCTGGATGGTTACGAACCCGTCCCGAATCTCCGCAGCAAGACCCAGATCAAGGAATTTGCGAAATTTCCCAAGCTGGAAGAACTCCCCTGGTGGGGTTTCGACGGCAGCTCGACCCGTCAGGCCGAAGGCAAAAGCTCGGACTGCATGCTCAAGCCCGTGGCGGTTTATCCGGACACCACCCGCAAGAATGGCGCGCTGGTGATGTGCGAAGTCTACATGCCCGACAAGAAGACCCCGCACCCGAGCAACGCCCGCGCGACGATTTATGATGACTCCGGCGCGTGGTTCGGTTTCGAGCAGGAATATTTCTTTTACCGCAACGGCCGCCCGCTCGGTTTCCCGGAAGGCGAAAATAATTTCCCCTATCCGCAGGGTGAATATTACACCGGCGTGGGCTATAAGGCCGTGGGTTGCACCGCTCGCGAGATCACCGAGAAGCACATTGACCTGTGCCTCGACGCCGGCATCAACATCGAAGGCATCAATTCCGAAGTGGCCAAGGGCCAGTGGGAATTCCAGATCTTCGGCAAAGGCTCCCGCACCGCTGCTGACCAGATGTGGATGGCGCGCTACATCCTGATGCGCTTGTGCGAATCCTATGGCATCGACATTAACTGGCATTGCAAACCGCTCGGCAAGGATGTGGATTGGAACGGCTCGGGCATGCACTCCAACTTCTCGACCGCCCATATGCGTGAAGTCGGCGGCAAGGATTACTTCGAAAAACTCATGGCGGCGTTCGACAAATACAAGAACGAACACATCGCCGTGTACGGCCCGGACAATCATCTGCGCCTGACCGGCCTGCATGAAACGCAGTCGATCGACAAATTCAACTACGGCATTGCGAACCGCGGCGCATCCGTGCGCGTTCCTCACAGCTTTGTGGATAACGAGTACAAGGGTTACCTCGAAGACCGCCGTCCGAATTCGCAGGGTGATCCGTACAAGATTGCCAGCCGCATTCTGCAGACGATCACCACCGTGCCTACCGAAGGCAAAGCCAAGAAAGGCAAATAAGGCACCATTGATGCGCTCCTGAGCAAAACGATTTTCCTCTGCTACGACGTGTAGTGGAGGCGCTCAGGGGGTATCGGAGTAGCGGCGCGGACGCGAGTCCGCGCCGTTTTATTTTCGTTTTGTAATTACTGTTTTCTAACCAGCCACAGAATCAACGATAACAAAAGGCTCAGCAGCAGGCAGGTGACGATGGGAAAATAAAACCTGAAATTTTTACCGGTGTAATGGATGTCGCCAGGCAGATGACCGAACCAGCCTTTCCCGAAGCCGGACCAGACCAGCAGTCCTACGACGGCAATGACCACTCCAGCGACTACCAAAAATTTTCCAAGCTCGGGCATGGCTTTGTTACTTAAATTGTTAAATCGGTTAGTTAAATGGGTGAATTTTGACAACGCCATTATAGCCCAGAATGTCCAACAGTGGTAATTCCGCCTTCAGGCGGCTCGGCGCATTTTCACGCCCGACCGACCGAAGGCGGGACTACGAACGGGGTGGTGTAAAAGGACGCCTGTCACTCATTGCAGGCATGAGTATCCTTGCCAAGCGGGGCAGGCGTTTGTTTAATCAGCCGGTGCAGCATCAACAGACTATTGGACGTCCGGTCAGTTTTGCCGGCATCGGTTTGCATAGCGGCAATCGCGTCACCATGACGTTCCTGCCCGCGGCGGCGAATTCCGGCATCCGCTTCCGGCGCGCAGACCTGGCGGACAAACCGGAAATCGAGGCCCGTGTGGAGAATGTCACCGAGAACAATCGCTCCACGACCATTGCCAAAGGCAACGTCAAGGTCCAAACCATCGAACACGTGCTGGCGGCGTTCGCCGGTTACGGCATTGATAACGCCATCGTGGAATTGGACTCAAACGAGCCGCCGATTGGCGATGGAAGTTCGAGCGCGTTTTGCAAGTTGATCCAGGAAGCGGGGATTGTCCCGCAGAGCGAGCGGCGTGAGCCTTACAAGCCGTCGCAGCCCGTGGAGCTTTTGATGGGCGAGACGGAAATGGCGTTGTTCCCGGACGAGGGCTTCAAGATCACCTGCACGAGCTCGGACAAACACGGGCGCTTCACGCAATTTTACAGCCTGGAGATCACACCAAAAACCTGGGAGCAGGAGCTTTCGAACGCGCGGACGTTTTGTTTTTACGAGGAGATTGAGTATCTAATCAAGAATGGCCTTATTCGCGGCGGAAGCCTCGAAAACGCGGTGGTGATCCGCGACGACGCGGTGCTGACCACGGAGCCGTTGCGGTATCCGGAGGAATTTGTGCGGCACAAGATTCTGGATATCATCGGGGATTTGTCGCTGTTGGGTCGTCCGTTGCAGGGGCATCTGATCGCGGTGAAACCAAGCCACGCGGCGAATTGCGAGATGGCGCGTTTGATCGCCGCGCAGATTCAAAAACCGATTCGCGCGGCTCAAACTTTCGGCCCGCCCCCTGCCCCGCCCGCCGCGCCGGCGGCCGCGGCCAATAAAGCAAAGCCCAACGGAAATGTCGTTATGGAGGAACCGGTGAATGGTGATGGTTCAATGGACATCAAACAAATAATGCAGGTATTGCCGCACCGCTATCCGTTCCTGATGATCGACCGGGTGACGAAGATTGAGGGGAACAAGGTTTTTGCGCTGAAAAATGTCACCATGAACGAGCAATTTTTTCAGGGACATTTTCCCGGACATCCGATCATGCCCGGCGTGATGCAGTTGGAAGCAATTGCACAGGCGGCGGGGATATTGATGATGAAACAAGCGGAGAACGCCGGGCAGATCGCGTATTTCATGTCCGCCGAGGATGTGAAATGGCGCAAACCGGTGGTGCCCGGCGATACTTTGGTGATCGAAGTGGAGCTGACGAAGTCGCGCGGAAAAATTGGCAAGGCCAAAGGCGTCTGCAAGGTGCGCGGCGAAGTGGTCAGCGAGGCGGAAGTGACGTTCATGCTGAGAGCGGACTAATCCCTATGCGATTTCGAATTTACGATTTACGATTTACGATTTACGAGACAGACCGACAAGACTACTCCACTGTTCTCATTCACCATACGTCATTCATCATTCGTCATTCATTATTCCCCCAATGATTCATCCTACCGCAGTCATTCATCCGAAAGCGCGCGTGGGCGATGGGTGTGAAATCGGACCGTATTGCGTCATCGGCGAGCACGTGGAACTGGGAGCGGGTTGCCGGTTGCATTCACACGTGGTGATTGACGGCCACACGAAGCTAGGAGCGCGCAATGAAATTTTTCCTTTCGCAAGCATCGGTCTCAAGACGCAGGATTTGAAATGGAACGGCGGCGTGACGCGGACGGAAATCGGCGACGAAAATACATTTCGCGAATATGTCACGATTCACAGCGCAACGGGTGATGGCGAGGTGACGAAGGTCGGAGCGAACAACCATATCCTGGCGTATTGCCACATCGCGCATAATGCGACGGTGGGAAATCGCGTGATCATGTCGAATGTGGCGACGCTTGCCGGGCATGTGACAGTGGAAGACCACGCGGTGGTCGGCGGCCTGGCGGCGGTGCATCAGTTCTGTCGGATCGGGAAAATGGCAATCATCGGCGGCTGCTCGAAAGTGGTGCAGGACGTGCCGCCGTTCATGTTGGCGGACGGAAACCCGGCGGAGACGCGGACGGTCAACAAGGTCGGGATGGAGCGGAACGGGATTTCGGAGGAGGCGCAGACGGCTCTGCGCGCGGCTTACAAGCTTTTGTTCCGCGAAGGGCTAACGATTCCCAATGCACTGGCAAAAATTGAAAACGATCTGCCGAAACTGCCGGAGGTTCTGCATCTCATCCAATTCGTGCGCAGCAGCGAGCGGGGAATCAGCAAGTGACGCAGGCGTTTTAATTCGCGATTAAGTGTGAGGAGGATGGCTTGAACCTGTCTATTTCCGTATGCGTTATGGACTGGCGGAGGCGTACGAACAAACCGGAGGTTTTGGCTTATGAAAATATTAACCGCTCTAGCCGCGGGATTTGCGCTTCTTGCGGTTGCGGCTGGTAATTCGTTCGCCATTGCGGATCAAGGCGGCCCTAAAATCGGCGACGTGCCACCGCCGCTTATTTTTACCAAACCAATACAAGGACCGGCGACAAACGATCTAACCTGGGAAAAGTTGAAAGGCAAAGTGGTGGTCGTGGAATTTTGGGCGACGTGGTGCGGGCCGTGCATCAAAGCCATCCCGCATTTGAATGACCTGGTTGAACAATTCAAAGACAAACCGGTGGTGTTCATCTCGGTGACATCCGAAAATGAAGACGTGGTCCGCCTTTTTCTGAAAAATCACCCGATCAAGTCGGCGGTCATGCTGGATGATTTTGAGGTGTTGAACAAAGCGTATCACGTCGTCGGAATTCCTCACGCGTTCATTGTCGATGCGATCGGACGCATTGCCGCCATTACCCCACCCCAACGTCTTGAAGCCACCAATCTGGAAGAGATCCTGGCAGGGAAACAGTGTTCCTTGCCCGAACCGGAAATTTATACGGTCAGCAAAAATTCCGACGAGTCCGTTCCCAACCAGGCGCCGCCACTTTTCGAAATCTCCATTCGCGAACACAAAATGCCGGCGAATATTCGAGGGCCCATTTGCATGTGGTCGTGGGACACCAACCGCTGCGTGATCGACGGCAAAATCGCCACGGTTGAAAGCGCCCTGTATTCCGTTTTTGATGAAGCATCAAGCCGCGTATGCATCCAATGCAAACTGCCGGATGAATATTATGATTTTGAATTAAGAGCGCCGTTGGGTCATGCGAACGAATTGCAGAACCAGTTCATCGGGGCGCTCCGCGCGACTTTCGGGATTGAAGCGAAACCAACCACAAAGGTGATGGAGGTTTATGTGATGACTCAAATCAGCACCAATGCGCCCGGTCTTCGCGAAGTCGAAAAGTCCGGAGGCGGCGGTGGAATGAACGGAGGTTTCCGGCTTCACGGTTCACCAATGAAGGGACTTGCGGGGTTTTTAGAAGAGGCATTGAGAAACCCGTTTTCGATGAGACGGGATTGAAAGGTCTTTTCGATGTGGACATGAAGTGGAAACTGTCCGAGGCGGAAAAGCGAAAGGAATTCAAGCCGGATGCCGATGCGGTTATCACGGCGGCCCGCAAACGATTGGGATTACAATTAACCCTGACGCAGCGCGTCGTAAACGTTTTGGAAATAAACGAAGCGCCAAAATAGTTGGCTATCGTTGAACCACCCACAGTAGGCCCTGCCCTTTTTCAAAAAAATCAGAGCCTCTTGACGCCTGCTGCCACTGATTATCGGCCGGGCACTGGTACGGGCGGTGGTGGCGGCAATCCCGGCGGGCCGGGCAGTTGTTCAAGGTGACAGCCAGTTGCCAGCGCGGTGGCTAGGGCAACCAATGCGACTAATAGAAGTTTGCGGATATTTTTCATGGCCCTCGTTTCAGTTCGACGGGAGAGACAGGCTTAAAGCATTTTCCACGCGCCGTTGATCCACTGATAAACGTGCGGCTGAGAGAGACGCGTGCGATCCCATTGCTCGGAATCCTCCAGCCACGCTCGCGCTGCCCGCAAGTCGTCGTGTTGCGAAAGAATGCCCCAGAGTGGCGAATAAACGATAAACGGCTTCACGTGTGGCGGCTGGTTCATCGGAAAATCCAATTGTTCGAGAAAAACGACAAGGTCCTCGGCGTCCCAGGCGATCAGCATTTCATCGAAGGCGGCACCATCGACGTATTGCCCCATGCGCAACAGATCGGAACGGTTAAAGCGCCCTTGCAAACAATCCGCCTGGAGATTGAAGTTGTGACAAAAGCGCTTGAGGGCGTCCTCACCCTCGGGAAGGATGAGAAAAAAATTGCGGCCCGCTTCGACTTGCTCCCGAACAGCCCCTTGCCAGTCGTCGCCTTCGATTCGTATGGCCTTTAAAAGTTCCTGGGTCTGATAACTCATGGAATAGTCTATGATGACTAACCCGAAAATTACAGTTGGGTAAACGCCCCAAGCTGAAGAGGCGGCCATAGAGGGACAGAGAGCGCAGACAGTGCTTATTGTGACGAATGTGGCGAGAAACCGGCGCCGATTCTACGAGGTAGACCCGTCTTGAGCCGGGGGTTTCCCCGAAGGGGTCGGAGCGCCGCACACCTGTTGCACGACTTTTTTAAAAGTTTCGATGTCGCAGGGCTTTTGAAGAAACGCATCGAAGCCTTCGCCCTGGTAACGGCTCATTAGATCATCGCCGTCGTAGCCGCTGGTCAGGATGACTTTGACCTCCGGCCGTATGCGCCGGATTTCAGAAAGAGCCTTCGAGCCATCGAGGTTAGGCATTGAGAGGTCGAGCAGGACAGCGGTTACTTCCGCCGCGTGTTGACGGAATAACTCCACGGCTTGTTCTCCATCAGTGGCGGATAGCACCCGGAACCCCATGCGTTTCAAGAGCGTCCCCATCAGAGATCGAACCTGGAGTTCATCATCAGCGACCAGCACGGTGCCGGAAAGTGGAGGCGTCGGCGCGATGGCGATCGAAAGCGGAACGGGATCGGCGACGGGAGGATTGGCCCGCGGTGCAACCACGGGAAATAAAACGGAAATGACTGTGCCCTTTCTGGGTTTGCTGGACACCAGGATCGCCCCCCGATGCCCTTGCACAATGCCGAGCACGGCGGACATGCCCAAACCGCGCCCGAGAAATTTTGTCGTGAAAAACGGATCAAAGAGATTCCCGCGCACCGTATCGTCCATGCCGCAACCGGTGTCGCTGACTTCCAGGACCACATAACGCCCGGGAGCGGGCCGGTAATTTGTCCTCGTCTCAGCGAGATGGGAAGCATCGCAATGGCGAACATCCGTGGTGACGGCCAGCACGCCGGGTTTTTCTCCAACCGCTTCGGAGGCATTGGTGACGAGATTCATCAACACCTGTTGAACTTGTTCGGCGTCCGCTTTGATCGGCGGCAAATCCGAAGCGAGGTTCAATTCCATCCGCACCGATTTGGCAATGGACACCTTCAGCAAATCGCTCATGTCCCGCACGAGTTTGCTGAGGTCGACCGACACGGTCACAAATCGGCCACGTCCGGAATAAGCCAGCATCTGGCGCGTCAATTCAGCCGCGCGCTTTCCGGCGAGCAATGCATTCGTCAGGCAATTTTGCGAGGGTGAGGTCACGGGCAGGTCGGACATGGCCAGTTCGACGTTTGACAAGATGACGGCCAGCAGGTTGTTGAAATCGTGCGCAATGCCACCCGCGAGCGCACCCAGGCTGTCGAGTTTTTGTGCGCGCAGGAGTTGGCGTTCCATGTCCAGTTTCGCCTGCTCGGCGCGTTTGCGGTCGGTGATGTCATTGGACACCGCGAGGATGTTCATGGAACCGTCTGGTAGCGTAACCGCGGCTTCGCGTAATTCGTAAAAACGGAGGCTGCCGTCCTTCTGAACATTCGTCACTTCGTGCTGCAAAATTTCGCCGGACATCATCCGCACGATGTTTTGCTCGATCACCTCGGGTTTTTCCTGGCTGATTTGAGTAACATGCAGGCCCACGAGTTCTTCGCGGTTGTAATGCATCGCGCTGCAAAAACAGGGATTGGCATCCCGGACATAGCCTTTGGAATCAAGCAGGACCACGCTGCCGGGCATGAGTTCGAAGAGCGCTCGATACTGCGCCGACTGGCTTTCGAGGGCGTCCAGGAGCCATTGCTGGCTGGTGAGTTCCGCCTTCAAAGCCGTTAATTGCCGGCGCAATTCGTCTCCCGGACCGGGATTTCTCTCGGACAAATCGCTCCTGCTCATAGGCGTAATTGATTCCTCAAAGTAGCCGCTATTTTGCCCTCAAACCACGTATTTTGTCCATAGTTTACTGTCACTCTTAGTCTCATCGTTGTGCAGATTTCAATGTGCGGCTTGCAAATTCGCGGGGGCTCGGGTCATTGACGCGACATTTGAACGGTGCAACCATTCGCACGCTTCAACCGTTCATTCCGGTTGGAAATACTGAGATGCTCAAACTCTCCAAGTTTTCCGTTGGCGTCGGCGACCGCTTCGCACAGCAGGCGGAAGCGCAATTGCGGGCCTTCATGCTCGCCACCGAAAAAGGCGCGGACGTCGTGCCGGTGTGGAACAAATCCAACCGCGAACATCTCATTGTCGGCTCGGAACCATCGAGCGTTCGCGCCGCAGCCGAGGCCGCGGTCAAAAAGCTCGGCTGGACCAAACCCTGGCACGTCGATGCCGACCACATTCGCCTCGAAACGGTGGGGCGTTTTGTCCCCTGCTCCGATTTTTTCACCATTGACGTTGCGGACTCCATCGGAAAATCCGCCGCGCCGGAAACGGTCAAGGCGTTTGTGGACCGGCATCCGGAATTGAGCCGGCCGCTGGAAATTCCCGGCGTGGAAGGCGCGGTGAAAGCTCCGCGTGCAGAGATCGAACGCATCGCGAACAAATTTCTTTTCGCGGTGCAGGAAGCGGGCGCGATTTATCGGCACATTGCCGGTGCGAAGGGCGAGGGAAAATTCATCACTGAAGTTTCGATGGATGAAACCGATTCGCCGCAGACGCCGGTGGAATTGCTCGTCATCCTGGTGGCGATTGCCGATGAAAAGGTGCCGGTGCAGACCATTGCGCCCAAATTCACCGGGCGCTTCAACAAGGGCGTGGATTATGTCGGCGACGTGGCGCAATTCGAAAAGGAATTTAACCAGGATCTCGCTGTCATCGCGTATGCCGTCAAAAATTATGGCTTGCCGGACAATTTGAAACTCAGCGTTCATTCCGGCAGCGATAAGTTTTCGATTTACGGCGCCATCCGGCGCGCGATTCGAAAACACAATGCCGGCCTGCACCTGAAGACCGCCGGCACGACGTGGCTGGAGGAAATCATCGGCCTCGCCGAGCATGACGGCAAAGGCCTCACGCTCGCCAAAGAAATTTACGCCGACGCGCTCGCGCACGTGGACGAACTATGCGCGCCGTACGCGAGCGTGATTGATATTGATCGCGCGAAGCTGCCATCCGCCGCAACGGTTGCGAAATGGAGCGCCGCGCAATATGTGGCCGCGTTGCGGCACGACCCCAGTAATTCGGACTTTAACCCGAGCCTGCGACAGCTTCTGCATGTGGGTTACAAGATCGCGGCGAAAAAAGGGCGAACGTATCTCGACCTTGTCCATGAGTGCGAAAGCTCGATTGCGCGAAATGTGACGGGAAATCTTTTCGATCGGCATCTTAAGCCGTTATTTTTGGATTAAGACTAAGGATTTGAAAGTCCCAGTTACGGCCAGGGCCTTTGATTCCTATGACGCTGACTAACGACAGTTATATCATCCTGATTGGCACCAAAAATTTTACTGAACTTTATTACCGGGACAAAGATGGGTGGTTGAAAATCAGTGCGCGCGGTCGAAAATTCCGCATGACTGCCGAGCAGGTCCTGAATCACGTGCTGCCGGCGATGACGGGCATCAAACCAAATCTGATCATTCGCGTGGAGCATCGCGAGAGCAAAAAGGCGCTGCCAAAAATCCTTCCTGATCTTCAAGAAAGCGGCTCGCGGTAATGTCTTTCAAGCGCTGAAGGGACTGCGCGAATTGTAGGTAGAGCGCGGCGTTTGTTCGACCACATCGGGCCTGACGGCCATTTTCAAAAAAATCGTTCGTGGAAAATGAGGTGTTGCACGTATCACTGATAGAGCAATGCAGTATCCGTTGGCCGGGGAGACGCTGTGCAACGGATATTTGCCAGGCCGAAATAGCGCATGGGCAAATTAAGCGATTTATTTTCGATTACCGACGAGCAGGCAATGTGGCGAGTGCAGGCGCAAGACGACCATGCAGCCTTTGCCCGACTGGTTCAGCGGTGGGAACTGCCCATCCTGCGACTGTGCGAGCGTATGACGGGTGACCAGGGGGAAGACCTGAAACAGGAGACGTTCGCGCGAGCATTTCTGAAACGAAAGGAATTCCGAGGCGGCTGCAAATTTTCGACCTGGCTTTGGCGCATCGCATTGAACCTTTGTTATGACGAGTTACGCAAACGCCAGCGGCGCGGTGAGAATTGTGGGGGACCGGAGTCCGAGGACGGCATCGATTTGCCCGAATCGGCCTCGCCGGAGCTTGCACCGGACTTGCAAGTCGCGGCGCGGGAGGAGTGCGAGGTGGTGCGGTGCGCTCTTCTCCGCCTGCCGCTCACGCTGCAAACGGCGCTGGGTTTGCGTTACTGCGAAGGTCTCAAGGTGCGCGAGATTGCCGAGATTTTGGAAATTCCCGAGACCACGGCCGGTTCTCGAATCGCCGCGGGGTTGGAGCAAATCAGCCGGATTCTTGGACCCCAATTGGACGCAATCCAGGAGCGCAAGGAACATAAAATTCGAACTGCAAATGACGTATGAATCATCCGAAAAATGAAGAGTGGCTGCGATATATCGACGGAGAAGTTCCGGCCGAAGAGAGGAAGCAATTATTTGGTCATCTCCAGACCTGCCCGGACTGCGCGGACCGGGTGGATGCCTGGCGGCGCAGCATTGGCAAACTCCAAGGGCTGTCAGTAATGAAACGCAAAGAGGCAGCGGCACCACGAAAGAGAGCATTCCAATTTGGCGCGGGACTCAAATGGAGCCTAGCCGCGAGTATTCTAATCCTCATTGGATTTGTGGTTGGCCGCTTTTCGATGCCAGACGAGCAGGCGTTGGAGGCCAAGGTCGCTGCGCGAGTTCGTGAGGACGCACGCCAACAATTGAGGACCGATCTGATGGTAGCTCTTAGTCCGGAAGCGATTACTCAGGATTCATTCCAGAAACAGTTACGCGCGGATTTGGAAAAAACTTCTTTAGTTACCGCCGGCGGAGCGTCCTGGAAACAGGAGGTGCTCGATACCGTCCAGACGCAACGCGACCAGGACCGACAACAACTTCTTGGGCTCATCAATCATTTGCGCGACTTGCAGGTCGCCGATTCCCTGGCGCTTCGGCAGGACCTGGAGACGGCGGTGCTGACGGCGGATAGAGATTTACGCCAGAACAGCAGCCGCATTAACCAACTCGCGAGCACGATCTCAGCTACTCGATAACAACGAACCAAAGCATATCTATCTATGAAAACGAACTTCAGCCTCATCGCGGGACTCCTTTTTTGGACGGCTTTTTCGGGCGTGGCCCAACCCACTCCCCCACCTCCTCCCGGACCGGGGATTGACCCCGTCACTGGACTGCCACAGCCAGGCGCGACTCAAACATTTAGTGACACAGCGGGGGAAAATAACGCTCCCGCCGGGAAAGCGGGATTGTATCGGAAAACCAATATCCTGCCGGCTCCGCCAAAGCCAGGGGCGGGCATGACGATCACCACCTCATCAGCACCGGCCGGTCGCGGGTATGGGATTTGGGCCGCGTCGACTCGCAATGGCGACGGTCCCGTTTCGGTCATCTCGTTTAAGGAACGCGATCAGCATTGGATGGATGAAACCGCGGAAGATTTGAACATTATGTCGCTTCTTCTATCGCAAACCCTGGAACGTATGTCAGGCAATGACACTGATGAATACAAGCTCGGTATACCAATCCTGCTCAAGGGTGGCGGGCGTGCAATTGAAGCCAGTTATATCGAGGGGTTCGGGGTGGTTTTCAATGTGAAGGTGAATTTCCCGCTGGTGGCATCCACTGAAAAGGAGACGCCAAAAAATACCGAAAGTCCATCGGATTGGGAGCGGGCGCGGCAAGCCCTTGCGGGCACGGGTGCGCCGAGCGCGCCGGCCTGGGCGGGGAATCCCTTCGAGCAAGGACAGCCGTACGATGCGCATCAAATTGAAGCTCTCAAGCGCAGAGTAATAGAAGTCCTGCGCAACGCTTCCAACCTGCGGCATGTTCAGCAGAACGAATCCATCGTCGTGGTTTTCAAAGGGCGGCCCAGCGAACCCGATCGGACAAGCACGGACTCATCGGTTGCGACGGAAAGCGTTGGCAGTCCCGAAGACCAGGCAACGGAAGCCATGCGCCGCGCAGCCAACGCCGATCGAAGGGGAAACCAACAACCGGAGCGTGCGACAATCATGACCGTCCGTGTCATAAAAGGAAATGCCGATTCATTTGCGAAAAAGCAAATTTCTGAGGACAAGTTCTTCCATGCCATCGAGGTGACGACCTACCTGGGACCTGAGGTGGAACCGGTGAATGATTTCGCGCACGCTAATCGCTATTATCAAAATTTTATGAGCACCTTTGAAAAGAAGTGACTATCGTATTCGGCTAACGTGTAAGCCGACTGCAAGTCGGCGCTCCGATTAAAGGCGTATCTCATAGCGTGAGATGCGCCTTCTTTTTTTGACGATCCGATCCTCTTTTACCGTGAAAAAATGCCCGATTTTCGCGCTGAAAGAAAAAAGTGGAGTTAGCGTGATATTTTTTTGACCCGGCTTACGCACTGTTGAATGAAGAGCAATTCAACTTTTAAAGCCTATGAAAATGACAAAAACAGCAACGGTGGTCGTCGGAATCGCAGTGTTAGCGGCTGCGGCGATTCTGGTCAAAACCTCTCTGCGAGTGAAAAGCGCTTACTTCACACCGGAAATCGTACAACTGCGGCTCGTACCGTCGAATCTGGCCGTGGTACGTCCGACGAACTTCCCGCACGATGTCGCAAAGGTCTGCGAAATGCAGGATGGATAGGGAGGAGCGGTCACCCGTGCCGTGGGACGAAACGTCCGGTTGCAGGATGTCATCGGCGAGGCGTGGGATTGCAATCCGTCGCGCGTGGTGCTTCCGCCGGAAGGTCCGCAGAGCGGATTTGATTTCCTGGTGACGAAGGCGCCGGACGTACGGAAGCAATTGCAAACTGCCATTCGCAAACAATTGGGTTACTTAGCGCACCAAGAAACGCGCGACACGGAGGTGTGGGTGTTGAAGGTGGAAAATTCCGCTTCGCCCGGATTGACGGTCAGTCCGGACAATGAGAGAGGTAGCGCGAGTGTCAGGAACGGCAAACTTTATCTTACGCATTTTCGATTGAGTATTCTCTTGGGCGGTCTGTCACAAGGCCTTAATCGTCCGGTACCTGTATCTCGCCCCTCTGCTGTTGCAACTGGATGACCCGAGCGGTTATCGGAAGTGTCGCGCGCAAATCATCCAGCAATTCGGAAACACCACCGACCCGCTAATTGCCGAACGCATGGTCAATGTCAGCCTGATTGTTCCGGCCGACGCCGACCAAATGCCCGCCATTGAAAAAATGACCGCCGTTGCCATCCGCGCAACGCCCAACAAGGATAACTGGGGATTCGATTTATTTGCCAAGGGCCTCACTGAGTATCGCCTCGGACACTTCACGGAGGCCGCAAATTTGATGCGGCAAATCATGCCACTGGACGCGGCGCGTTATTGCCGGGCGAAAGCGAATCTGGTTTTGGCGATGGCGCAATTCCAACTCCATCAAGCCGATGAAAGCCGGCAATCCTTTGCCAAAGCCGTGGAGATGGTAAGCAAATTTCCCCAGGCCGGCCACTTGGATGAAGAATGGAACGACTGGATTACCGTACAGATGTTGAAACGCGAGGCGGTTGCACTGATACCGGGCGTTGAAAAACCCGATCCCGAGGCGGCAACGAAGGCGGAGGCGCGGTGACGTGAGCGAGGTCACACGCATTTTGCAGTCCATGGAATCCGGCGAGGCACAGCGCGCAGAGGAATTGCTTCCGTTGGTTACGAGGAACTTCGAAAACTGGCCTCCGCCAAAATGGCCAGCGAATCTTCGACGCAGACGCTGCAACCGACCGCGCTGGTGCATGAGGCGTGGCTGCGCCTCACGGGAAACGAAAACGTCCAATGGAATAGCCGCGCCCATTTTTTTGGAGCCGCCGCTGAAGCGATGCGGCGCATCCTCATCGACAACGCGCGCCGCAAACGCGCTTTGCGCCATGGCGGCAATCAGCAACGACTGAATATCGAGGATATCGACGTCGCCGCCATGGAAAAAGAGGACGAACTGCTCGCCATGAACGAGGCATTGGATGAGTTTGCCGTGGTGAACAAGCAGAAGGCGGAGCTGGTCAAGTTGCGTTATTTTATCGGGTTGAACATTGAAGAGTCGGCGAAAATTCTGGCAATTTCCGTTCCCACGGCCAACCGCTGGTGGGTGTTTGCGCGCGCGTGGCTATATCAAAAAATCCAAAGCAACGCTTCGCTTCAATAACCCGTAACCGTGCGGGGCCGCATTTCGTCCAAATTGGCGATGTCTTTGATCAATCCGTTTTCCGCGACTGAATTGTCGCGCCGTATTTCGGGCCCCCTCTGGTTTGTGGCTGCCGCAATGCTCCTCATCACGCAGGTCGCTCTCGCGGCGGATGAGACGGTTGTTACCAGCCCGGACGGCTCCATTCAGTTTCATGTCGAGTTGGTTGTCAAAAATCACCTCAATTACGATGTGAGTTTTAAAAACAAACGCGTCATTGAGACGTCGCCAATGATTTTTTCTCTTGATGGCAAGGAAGTCACTCTGAGTCCGACCGTCGGCGACATTAAGACCTACCGAATCAATGAAACCTATCCGTGGCGTGGAGCGCATTCCACAGCCACGAACAATTGCAATGGCGCGACCGTCGCGCTCAAATCCAGAGACGTGAGTTATCGTCTGGAAATTCGAGCCTACAATGATGGGATTGCTTACCGATTTATTGCGCCCGGCACCACGGAACAGGCTCGGGTGCCCGACGAGGCGTCCGCTTTTTGCGTCCCGGACGGCAGCCGTGTCTGGTATCACGATCTCAGGGGCCATTACGAAGGGCAACATACGAATAATCTGGCGGCGGCGGTCCCGGCCGGCCAATGGATCGCGCCGCCGATGACTTTCAAACTACCGAACGACGCTGGTTACGCGTCGGTGACGGAAGCGGATTTGATGGACTACAGCGGCATGGCATTACAGGCGACTGCGCCGCGCCAATTCAGCGTCGCCCTCGCCCACAAACAGCCGCCGTCGTATCCGTTCGTGCTGCGTTACAGCACGAACGACGTGATTCGCCTTGCCCATCCGGCAATCGTGACCGGCACGGTGACCACGCCATGGCGCGTGGTGATGATCGGCGCGGATTTGAATGCGCTCGTGAACTGCGACATCCTGCCGGACCTTTGCCCGTCAGCGGATTTGAAAATTTTTCCGCAAAGCCTCAAAACCGATTGGATCAAGCCCGGCCGCGCGGTCTGGAAATACCTCGATGGCGGCGATAGCACGCTGGAAGGCACAAAGGAATTTTGCCAGATGGCCGGTGAACTGGGTTTTGAATACAACGTCGTGGAAGGTTACTGGGGCCGCTGGAGCGATGCGGAAATCAAGGATTTGGTCAACTACGCGAAGCAAAAAGGCGTCAGGTTGCTCTTCTGGAAACATTCCCGCTCGCTGCGCACGCCGCAGGAACGCGAGGACTTTTTCAAGAAGCTGCATGACCTCGGCGTGGCGGGCGCCAAGATTGATTTCTTCGATAATGAGCACAAGGAAATCATCGACCTCTATCAAGCCCTGCTCCAAAACGCAGCCAAATATCATCTCGTCGTGAATTTTCATGGCAGCGACAAGCCGACCGGCACAATTCGCACCTGGCCCAATGAAATTACGCGCGAAGCCGTCCGCGGGATGGAATCGAGCCGTCTGCACGACCGCGCCACACACGAAACCACCCTGCCCTTCACCCGCATGCTGGCCGGGCCGGCCGATTACAGCGTGGTCTATTTCGGCGATCGACGGCAAAACACCTCCTGGCCGCATCAAATCGCCACGGCCGCGATTTTCAGCCAGCCGATGCTCACCTACGCGGCGAATCCCTCGAACATTCTCGTCAATGCCGGAGTCGATTTGATCAAAAGTATCCCGGCGGTTTGGGACGAAACCATCGTCCTGCCGCCTTCGGAAATCGGCAAGCTGGCCGTTTACGCGCGGCGCAGCGGCGATACCTGGTTCCTGGCGGTGATCGGCGGGCCGGACGCGCAAACCATCCAGGTTCCGCTTTCGTTCCTCGGGCCGGACGCTTATGAATCGATGCTCATCCGCGATTCCGGCAACGGCTCCGACGCGGAGGAAATTGAGCATCGTTCGGCACGGCGCGAGGAGTCGCTCACCATCAACTTGCGCCCCGGCGGCGGTTTTATTGGGCGGTTCACACGGAAGTAATTTGCCGAATGCGATTCATTGCCAAAGTTCTCTCCTTCATTCGTATGGCAGGCGACATACTTGACCCTCTATTTCCGGGGAAAAAATCAAAGCCTTCTTACGTCGGCTGCCACGTATTAAAGATTGGCGCGGCCCTGATATTGTTCCTGGCACTCGCGTCGCCCGCATTCGCACAGCCGAAGGACGTGGATGACGTGGAGCCAAACGGCGACGCGGTAAAATTGATGCCGCCCATGGTCGACGTGACGCGCAATCCGGTGCTTCCGCCGAAATGGGCCTTTGGCGTTTTGTTTGCGAGTTATCTGGATCAGGAAAAAGTCCTCGATGCCGCGCAACGACTGCGCCGGGATTATTGCGGCGACTTGATGTGGATTGATTCCAGTTGGTTGTGGAACTCTTATAACGGCGCCAACCGCTATATTTGTTTTCAGTTCGACCAAAGCCAGTTTCCCGACCCGAAGACCATGATCGCCGCGCTGCATGAAAATCATTTTCATTTTGGCGTGTGGGAATGGCCTTATATCGATATCAGCATCACGAACCTATATCAGCAAGGCGAGAGCGGCCGGTTTTTCATCACCGACCAGCGTGGTGGCGCGGGAAAGGTCGTCAACGGCGGCGGCTGGCACGGGGTTACGTTCACGGGCCAAATTGATTTCACGAATCCCAAAGCGGTTGAGTGGTGGAAGCAATTGAATCAGCCGCTGCTCGACATGGGCGTGGACTTTTTCAAAATCGACACCTACAGCACCGTGGCAAAGGGCGGCGTAACGCTCGACGGCAGCGGTTCCGAAAATCTCCGGCGGCTTTATCACAAGGCCTATTATGACATGACCGAGAGGGCCTCGGGCGGCCGCGGTTTTATTCTCGCGCATCGGACGCCGACACCCGAAAACGATCAATACCCCGGTATGTGGACCGGCGATACGACGACTTCATGGAGCGGCTTCGAAGATGACATGAAACGCGCCGCGGCGATGAACACGCCGCAAACCGCTGCTTTCTGGACGAGCGACACCGGCGGTTACAATCACGATGTGCCGAACCACGACGAGCTTTACATTCGCTGGCTGCAGTACGGCACGTTCCTGCCGATCACAGAATTCTTCAGCGCCAAAGACACCAAGGGCCGGTTTCCGTGGCTCTTCAACGAGCAGGCGCAACGCAATTTCAAATTTTATACGCAGCTTCGCTATCGCCTGCTGCCGTTCCGCTATTCCAACGCTCAAATTGCCTATCACGAAACGCCGGTGAAATATCCGGTGCGCTTTGCGCCGGACACCACGGATGAAATCATCGTCGGCAACGGCGACAGCGAAATGCTGGTTGCGCCGGTGCACATGGGGGGCGCCACGAACCGCCAGGTGCGGCTGCCGGCGGGAAAATCGTGGATCAATTATTGGACGGGCGAAGTTTATGACGGCGGGAGCGCGTCGACCGTGGATGCGCCGCTCGACAAAGTGCCGATTTTTGTGAAGGCCGGCTCGATCATTCCGATGGGACCGGACATGCATTACGTAGACGAAAAACCCACCGACCCATTGACGCTGGATATTTATCCATCCGCCAAATCTATCTACACACTTTACGAAGACGACGGGCGCAGCAACGACTACCAACGCAGCAGCTTCGCCCGCACCCGATTCGACTGCGAAACCATCGGCGCGGATATCATCGTCGGCATCGGTGCGGCGCAGGGCGATTACAATGGAAAACTGACACGCCGCACTTACATGCTGAAAATCAACCGAAAGGCGGCCTCGTTCGCGCGCGTGACGCGAGGCGGCGCGCCCATGGAAAAACTGGCGTCAAAGGAGACTTTCGATTCCAACGAACAGGGTTGGTTTAACGACACTGCTGCCGCGACGGTTTGGGTCAAGTTTTCAACATCGACGACTGTTGCGTCAAAAATTATTTTGAACGGCATCGCCTTTTAGTAACCTCGCGCCCTTAAAACTGCATCCTGTGAAACGCAATTATTTTCTTCTCATTGCAATCCTCGCGGCGGCTGCGCGCACCCGGAACGCACCCGCGCAGGATGAACACCCGAACGCCCTCACTCTTTGGTATCAACAGCCTGCGGGCGTGGATTGGAACGCCGCGTTGCCGGTGGGCAATGGCCGGTTGGGTGCGATGGTTTACGGCGATGTGAAACAAGAGCGGTTGCAATTGAACGAGGACTCGGTGTGGGAAGGTGACAAACGCAGCGGCGCGAATTCGAACGCGCTGACGGCCCTGCCAGAAGTGCGCAAGCTGTTGTTCGAAGGAAAAAACGAGGAAGCCTCCGCGCTTGCCGCCAAAACGATGATGGGCATTCCCATGCGCATCAAGTCCTACCAACCGCTTGCCGATTTGTTCATCGAGAACACGGATAAATCCAACGCGCCGGAAAAAAATTATCGCCGCGAACTGGATCTCAACACCGGCATCGCCACCACGACTTTCGACCTGGGTGATGATACTTATATCCGCGAAGTTTTCGCGTCCGCGCCGGACAACGTGATCGCCGCGCAAATCACATCCACCAAGCCCGGCGGCTTGAACCTCAACGTCTGGCTGACTCGCGAGCGTGATGCGCACTGCGCAAACAATCCAAAAGATCCCAGCGAATTGGTCCTGCGCGGGCAAATTTCGGTCCAGTATTTAAATGACAAAGTTGATGCAAAAGACATCCCCGACCCGGCCAAGGCAAAGCCGGGGGAAAAATTCATGGCGGTGGCGCGGGTCTTTGCCTACGGCGGCAAGCTGACAGGCTCGGAAGGTGTGGTGCGAATTTCCGGCGCCGATACGGTGACAATTTACATTGCGGGCGAAACGGATTATCGCGGTGGCGATCCAGAGGAAAAGTGCCTGGCAGACCTGGATTCGCTCTCGAAAAAATCCTACGAGGCCGTTCGCTCCGCGCACATTGGAGATTATCAAAAACTTTTCCGCCGCGTTTCCCTCAACCTGGGAGCCATCAGCACGAACGTGGAAACCATGCCCACGGATGAGCGGTTAAAGCGTATGGAAACAGGTGCGGCTGACCCCGATTTAGTCGCGACTTATTTCCAATACGGCCGTTATTTGCTGATGAGCAGTTCGCGACCCGGTTCGCTGCCCGCCAATCTGCAAGGCCTTTGGAACGACAAGATGAATGCCGCGTGGAACAGCGATTATCATTTGAATATCAATATCCAGATGAATTACTGGCCGGCGGAGGTTTGCAATCTTTCAGAATGTACCCAGCCGTTGTTTGACCTGATGGATACGCTGGCCGAGTCCGGCACCAATGTGGCACGGATTAATTACGGATGCCGCGGCTGGGTGGCACACCATCTTACTGATCCGTTCGGTTTTGCCGCGCCGGCGGACAGCGTCGTCGGCATCTGGCCGATGGGCGCCGCGTGGCTCGCGGAACATCCCTATGAACATTACCTCTTCACCGGCGACAAAGGATTTCTCGCGAAGCGCGGTTATCCGTTGATGAAGGGTGCGGCGCGTTTCATTCTCGATTTTCTCGTGGAAGCGCCCGCAGGCACGCCCGCCGCGGGCAAACTCGTTACCGCGCCGTCGCATTCTCCCGAAAATTCTTTTTTCCTTCCCGACGGTAAACAGTCGCGCATGACCTACGGTTGCACGATGGATTTGGAAATCATCCACGAGCTTCTGAGCAATTGTGTTGAAGCGAGCAAAATCCTGAATACGGATGCGCCTTTTCGCGCTGAATGCGAGGCCGCTTTGAAAAAACTTGCGCCTCCGCAAATCAGCAAGCAGGACGGGCGATTGCAGGAATGGATCGAGGATTACAAGGATGTTGATTTACAGCACCGCCACACATCGCATCTTTTCGCTGTTTATCCCGGGCATGAAATCACGCTGGCAGGCACGCCGGAACTGGCCACAGCAGCCCGCAAGGCGCTCGAATCGCGCGGCGAAGGCGGCACGGAATGGAGCTGGCCGTGGCGCGCGTGCTATTGGGCGCGGTTCCACGAAGGCGATCTCGCTTATGGCCAGATTGAAAAATTGGTGAGCACGCACCTCTATCCCAACTTATTCAACCGCTATCCGCCGTTTCAAATCGATGGAAACCTCGGTGCGACAGCAGCGATTGCCGAGATGCTCCTGCAAAGCCAGGACAATGAAATCGTTTTGCTGCCCGCTTTGCCGAAGGCGTGGCCGGACGGCTCGGTGAAGGGCCTGCGCGCACGCGGAAATTTCGAAGTGACCATGAACTGGAAAGACGGGAAGTTGGCCGACGCAAAAATCCTCTCGAACCTCGGCAACAAGGCGCGCGTGCGCGCAGACGGCCCGTTGGAGGTCAGCGCCGGCGGCAAACCCGTGGATATCGAACGGCCGGAGCCGAACGTCGTCGAGTTCACGACGAAACGCGGTGTCACTTACCTTTTAAGCTCGGGCAAAGAAACTTTAACACAAACCTCAACTAAATGAAAACATCCCTGCTACACCCTCGCACGTCGGCATTGTTTTATGCCGCCGCGCTCGCCATCGCCCCTGGCGCTTATGCACAGGACCATGCTCCCGCTCCCGAGATCCGCACCCCCAGGGCCCCACTAATCCCCCACATCAACGGGCCGGATATTTTCGGCGTGCGGCCGGGCAATCCGTTTCTTTATCACATTCCCGCCACGGGCGACCGGCCCATGACGTTTTCCGCAGACGAATTGCCGCGCGATTTGAAACTGAACGCCGCTACGGGCGACATCAGCGGTTCGCTGCCAGGGGCCGGTGAGTTTAACGTGACTTTTCACGCAAAGAATTCCAAAGGCGCCGCCGATAAAAAATTCAAGATCGTCGTGGGCGAGGAAATCTCGCTCACACCGCCGATGGGTTGGAACAGTTGGAACGCCTACCATGCAACCGTCACCGGTGAGAACGTAATGCACGCCGCGCACGCCATGGCCGCCAGCGGTTTGATCAATCACGGCTGGAGCTACATCAACATCGATGATTCGTGGCAGGGAAAACGCGGCAGGAAATTCAACGGCATTCAGCCCAACGAAAAATTTCCGGACATGCAGAAAATGTGCAATGACATTCACGCCATGGGACTCAAGGTCGGGATTTACTCGACGCCGTGGGTGACTTCGTACGCCGGTTATGTGGGCGGCAGCGCGGACAATTCCGAGGGCACGTGGGAGAAACCCACCGACCACGGACGTCTGAACGGCAAATTTCCGTTCGCGGACAATGACGCTGATCAGTGGGCGGCGTGGGGAATTGATTATTTGAAATACGATTGGAACCCGCGCAACAGCAGCCCCAAGGAAACTCCCGAAGATTTTCACCAGCACAGCGCCACGATGACGAAGGCACTGCGAAAATCGAAGCGCGATGTTGTTTTCAGCTACTCCAACTCGATGCCCTTCGAAGACATCGCGGATCAATCGTTGATGTACAATTGCTGGCGCACGACCGGCGACATCGGCGACAGTTGGTTGAGCATGGGCGCGAAGGCTTTTTACATGAATGCCCCGAAAGGCTCCAAAGAACTTGAAGGCGCGCCGAGCGATCGCTGGGCGCCCTTCGCGCGGCCCGGACACTGGAACGACCCGGACATGATGGTGCTGGGTTACGTGAATTTCGGCGGCAAGCAGCATCCGACGCGCCTCACGCCGGATGAACAATATCTCCACATGACCGCGTGGTGCATGGCCGCGGCACCGTTACTGCTCGGCTGCGACCTGGACAAGCTCGACGATTTTACGCTGAACCTTGTTTCCAACGACGAAGTCCTGGGCATAAACCAGGATCGGCTGGGCAAACAAGCGACTCTCGCGTCCAATGAGGGAAACACTCTTTTGGTCTACATGCGTCCGCTCGAAGATGGCTCCGAGGCCGTGGCACTCTACAATCTTGGCAAGGAGCCCGTAAAAGTAACCGCCAAATGGCCTGACCTGAAGCTGATGGGCAAACACAACGTGCGCGATTTATGGCGGCAAAAGGACCTCGGCGATTTCAGCGATGAATTCTCGATGAACGTCGGGCCACACGGGGCGGAACTGGTCAAAATAAAATAGGTTCGTCGCCCGCATCGAGCGTATTTTCAAAATAGCGCAGCTGCGGACGGATGTCCGCGCTGAAAGAAGATGATTTAAGCGGTCGGATTATTCTCCGTTAACGTCATAGTCGGGCATTTCTTCGGCGTAGACTTCTGTCTGCACTTTGTTCATTTGTCTCCTTTTATGAACATTTGCGACCGTACGCGGCGGATCACGCGATGAAACTCTAAGGTTTTCCCATGAAATCAGCAAAAACCTGAAGGCGGCTAAAAATTGGTATGCTTTTGGCTGAAAAAGAGCCAGGCCGAATATTCGTTCGGGCGATCGCCAGATCAATTCGAAGATTCTTTGAAAGAAATTCTCTTTCCGTCCGTATTGACTGGTGTTCATTTCAAAACGAACAACCAAACCGTTTTGCTTTTGAAGGGGGGTGTTAAGGGGCTAAGGCCAACAACAACAAAAACACAATAAAATCGAATCTATGAAGAAATGCATCTCACGCGGCATCGTATTAACAGCGATCGCCGGACTCGCCCTGGCCGCTCAAGCCCAGGATACCAATACCGACCAATCCCAGTTTCCAACCATTTTCCAACAACCGGTGGACCAGTGCGTCCCGGTCGGTTCCGCCGTCACTTTTTCCGTAGTGGCTTCCAACGCCGACAGCTATCAATGGTATGACAACAATACCGCATTGGACGGCCAAACGAACAGCAGCTTGACGATTCCCAGCACCGGCACTGGTGACGTGGGATATTATTATGCCTCGGTCATCAAAGGCTCCGAAGCCGTGCCGACGCGTTCGGCCTGTTTGAATGTTTACACCACGTCCTCGCCCGCTTCTACCTCCACCATCTCGTCCGGACCCAGGATGAAATCGATGTCCATGAATATGGCGATGTCCACAGACCTCACGGGGGGCGGCGTAATTACGGTGTTCGGTGCACCCGTAGTGAGCGGCGGGGGCGGTACCGGCTGTCCTGGAGCGTATTCGGGTTATGTCAATTTCACCAAACCGATGTCAGAAGGCTGGGGCTTTGCGCCTGATACGTCAAACTCGCACACCGCCACGGATTCGAATCGTTCCGATACCAAAGTCCAGTTCAATGGCTATTATGGCGATGGGAATTGTGCTCAAACGACGGTTACAGTGGGCAATCCACCTCCCAGCCCGGCATACCGGTTCACCATCTTCTTCCCGCGCGGAAGCCAGGTGCCGACAAATTCCTATGCGATCACCCTGGTTGGATTCAATCCGTAATCAATTTAATAGAAAATAAAGCGGCCTCCCTGCTAAGGGAGGCCGTTTTTTTTAGAGAACCTGTCAGTAACCTCCGGCAATGCGGAGCGCTTGAGGGAGGCGGTTCGATTTTAAACACGGGAGATGTCACTCGATCACATCCGCACCCAGGTCCCGAAGTAACGCCGGTGTTTGTAGTTCCGCGTTTGCGCGGTGGGGTGGGGAAATGCTTCAAACTCCGCCTGAAGACGGAACTACAGACGCACAGTGTCTAAGTGCGCCTCTTTCGCTTCCTCGGAGCTTTGTTTTATTTGAGGTCTCTGCCGCCACCAAGGTATCGCGCCTGACGGCGCTTGAGCCGCTTTAAAAATTCACATTGAACTGCACCGCCAAGGTCCGCTCGCGTGGGAGTTCGTTGTATATGTTCAGAGGATTGAGGTGGTAGTTCTGACCGGTAATATTTAAAAGTCCCAGCGTGATTTCAGCGTGACGTCGAGGAAAGCGATAACCGGCAAACCCGTTGACCTGCCAAAAATCATCACCCGGCTCGTTGTTGCCAAAGCCGTCATTGCTCTGGGAGTACCAAACCGCCTCGCCTTGCGCAAAAAAACCACACGGATGATTAAAGATGGCGAATAGATTCAATTGATGGAGCGTGGCTTCGATCCGCTGACGGGGTTGGAAATTAACGAAGTTCAGATTGCTGTTGGCGGGAACACCCGGAAAATTGTCGTGTAAAACGGCTTGGCTGAGCCGGTAGCGCAGACCGAGTGACCAGTCTCTCCCGACCAGTTGATTGGCGGTGAACAGAAGTGAAGGTTCCCGATATTTCAGGTGTTCTCCAAGGCTGGAAGGGACACCAAGCGTCTGCCCGGGAGGAAGAAAGTCATACGCGCCATCCACACGACGCACGTCTGAATCCAATAGTTCGCCGGACACTCCGAGATAGGTGCCAGTGTGAAATTTTTGTTCCAGGGACAACCCGTAGGTTTCAAATTTGGCCCCGGCATTCGCCCCAGCCACGGATTCGGGAATGATGCTGCGGAACGACTGAACGAAACCGGCAACCTGGGACGGTTCCAGTTGGTAACTTTGGTCAATGCTTGCGCCGCCGAGCGAGCGCGTGTAGGCAAAACGAATCACTGTGTCCGGCAGGGGTCGCAAGATCATTCCGGCCTTGGGCAAAATATCATCTACCGTCTTTTCCTTGCCCGAAACCGGAGCAGACCGGAAGTTCTCAGGGAACGTAATTCGGTCATAAACGCCGCCACCAATCAGTTCCAGCCAATCCGTGATCTCCCATTGATGGTAGGCGTAAATGCTAAAGCGCCGAAAAACTGAGTCGATGTTTTGTTGACTAGCGGGACGGCCGTTCCCGTCTGGATCAAAAAAGTTTGGATCTGTAGTCAATCCTTGAACTGATTCAGTTTTGAAATCCCCGTACTGCGCCCTCCCTCCAATGATTGTGCTGTGGTCTGGCTGTTCAAATATCTGCTGCACTTCTCCGGAATAGATTTCCAGCTGATTTTGAAAAAGCTGTTGCGCATAGAATTTGTTGACTCCAGTTAAAAGGGGCGAAAGCGCGCCAAAAGGCTGCGGCCGGAATACAAGTAATGAGGGTTGGAATTCGTTCGTAAAAGAAAATTTATCCGTCAGCCGCGCTCCAAATACGAGCGTGTGCACTCCCGGAGCCCACTCATGGTGATAACCGATTCCGAGGATAGGCTCCTGCCGCTCGTCGAATCGAAACGTCGAACTGGCATTCGTCTGGCGATAGTATTGCGCGAGGTCTCCGCCGGACGTTTTGTTATATTGCAGCAGGAAAAACGCTGTGTCCTTGGAAGTTATCTTCGCTTTGACATTCAGAGATATGCTCTGCTCGGTCATGTCTTCGTTGGCTCTTTGGCCAGGATCGGAGCGATACTCACCCGAGAAACTATAATTAAAATTATCGAACGTGCCGTATTGTGAACCGCTCTCCGACCAGGCGCCGCGGCTCAGGTATTCCGTGCTCGAAACCACGCCGGCATGGTTCTGCTCAAACAGTCGCGAGTATTCCTGCTGCGAAATGGCGGGCGATAAAGGTCCGGCATTCACCGGCGCGAGCAGGTTGGCCAGCAAAAATTCGGCTTCGGTAGGCGTTTCGTAACGCAGGTTGATGAGGTTCGGATCGCTCAGCTGAAAATAACTATTCGCCAGGAACAAATGCGCGGAATAGTTGCCATAATCGTAATTCACCGCTCGCGCGGCCTCGCGCACAGCCACTTCGTTCATGCCGGCGTCGCGATACATGCCGGCAAGATTGGCGGCGCGCACGGCCTGATCCTGGTCCAGCAAAAGTTGCGAGCGATAGACACTGCGGTTGTTATTCAGTTGCTCCGATTTTTCCAAATCACGGATTGAATCGTTCACGCGGTTGTATTCCTGGTTCAGCAAGGAGGAATAAAGAAATGCCGTCGGGTCGTTGGGGTCGAGTTTCTCGGCCAGGCGCAACTCCTTCATGGCATGCGAAAAATCTCCCACGTTTCCGTAGGCCTTGCCGAGGTAGCTGCGCAATTCCGCCCGCTGCGGTTCCAGCGCCGCAGCCATCAGCAAATCCTCGCGACCGCCGCGATTGTCACCCAGATGAATGCGGCACAGGCCGCGTCCCAGCCAGGCGTTGCCGAGCGCGGAATCCACTTCCAAAGCATGGTCAAAGGAAGCCACCGCCTCCCGTGTGCGGCCTTCCGCCGCGAGCAAAAATCCCTGAAGCGCGAGCGCCTGAGCGTTGCGCGGGGCCAGAGCGAGGCTTTTATCCAATGCCTCTTTCGCGGCAGAGGCATGACCGAAGCTGAATTCCAATTCCGCCACGCGCTCCCAGGCAAATCCGAATTGCGATGACTTCGCGGCCGCCCGCTTTGCGGATTGCAGGGCGAGCGCCAGCGACGTTCCCCGGTCGCCGCGCGATTGTTCATAATACGAGTCTGCCAGAAATTCCGTGGTCAACTGCGGAGCGGGCGCTGAAATCGTGGTGTGTTTCACGGCGGCGATGAGTTGCCGCAACGCAGCCGCCAACCGTTGGGGCTGGCTTGAGGAGTCGTTGGAGGAGAGTCCACCGAGCGTTGCCTCAGTCTTGTCGACTTCACCCACGCTGAGCAATAACGCCGCGTAATAAATACGTTCAGCATCCGAGCCGGGCTGGCGTCCGGCGGGATATTTGGCAAGCGCCGCCAGTAGATCGCCCGAGTTATACGCGTTGAGCGAATCCGCAAGGTCGTGCTGCTCGTCGGAACTGAGGGAAAGGTCCGCCGGATCCAACACGGCGGGATAATAGAAAGCCCATTGGAGAAGATTGTTCGCGACAAAACCGGCGGTGCGGGCCGGCGCTTTTCCCAAATCGGCCGCGGCCTGTTCGCCATTGGTCAGGACGAGCGTGGCCTGCTCGTTGCCGAAATTCACTTTGCCATCGATGACTGAAACGGTCGTGCGATCGGTATCGTCGACAGCGAGGACGAATTCTGTTCCTTCAATGCCGGCGACGGCGCCCCGTGTAACGACCCGGATGCGGCCCAGTTTGTCGCGATGGAAAAACGAGATGACGCCGTGAACGAGATGCAATCCTGCGAGGGCGTCCGCTTCGTGAGGTGGGAGCACTTCCAGTTCGGTGGAGGGGCCGAACTGCACGGCGCTTTCGTCCGACCAGCGCAAAGCCACGCGGCTGTCCGGCCCGGTGCGCAATCGGTCATGGGGATAAAGGACCTGGTTCGTCTGGGTGAGAACCCAGGTTTTCGCGCCGGCGGGGGAGATTTCCACCACATTTTGCGCCTCAACAATGAGGATTTGGTTGGTGTCCAGAGCGGAGACCAGGGGTTGCGCAAAAATAGCGCCGACACAAATTGCCCAAAGAAAGGAAATGATGCCAACTAAAGTCGCCCGCCTGAATGTTCGATGCAGTTTCAACGTACCTTCTGATTGTCTGTTTGGTTTAAGACATGGGCGGGAATACGCCTCGCCGGGCGTCCAGCCAACTGACCGACAAAAGACAAGCAAACATCGAGCCAGAATACAATTTATTTCGTCTACATTCTATTTGCCAATTTACCCGGGAAAACGCATTACTTGATTGTGCGACAGACAGATGAAGAGTTTATTCCGACTCGCGCCACGCTGATTGACCGTCTCAAAAATTGGCAGGACCAGGCGAGTTGGCAGGACTTTTTTGACACTTATTGGAAACTCATCTACGGCCTCGCGCGCAAATTCGGGCTGAACGAAGAGGACGCTCAGGACGTGGTGCAGGAGACCATGGTGTCCGTGGCCAACCACATGCCGAACTTCAAGTATGATCCGAAACTTGGTTCGTTCAAATCCTGGCTGCGCACGCTGATCCGCTGGCGGATTTCCGATCACATCCGCAAACGCGGTCCGGCTACCACGGTGCCGCTCCAGGGCGAAACGGAGACCGGTGATGATTCGCCCGCCATGAAAGAGCTTCCGGACAAGAACAGCCAGACGATCGATCAGCTTTACGAGCAGGAATGGCAAAAGAATCTGTTGGACGCCGCAATCTCAAAGGTAAAACGCAAGATCGATCCCCAGAAATACCAGGTCTTCGATTTTTACGTAAACAAGGAATGGCCGCCCGAAAAGGTCGCGGCGGCATTCAATATCTCAGTGGACCAGGTCTATCTCTCGAAGCATCGCATCACGGAAATGATCAAGTCCGAAGCCAAACGGCTTGAGAATGAGATGCTTTGAATCCTGAACCGTGGCTGCCGACGTAAGGAGGCTCTGATTTTTCACGCAGAGGGATTTGAGCCTCCTTACGTCGGCTGCTACCAGTCCAAGTTCACGAAATGGCGCACGCCGGTCTCACATGTGGGCGATGATATTATCGCCGAACTGGCTGCACTTGATTTCGGTCGCGCTGTCCATCTGGCGGGCAAAATCATAGGTCACCCGTTTTGACGCAATCGCACCGTTCAGGCCTTTGACGATGAGGTCCGCGGCTTCCACCCAATTCAGGTAGCGAAACATCATTTCGCCGCTGAGCACAACTGAACCAGGATTCACGCGGTCCTGGTTCGCGTATTTGGGCGCGGTGCCGTGCGTGGCCTCGAAAATGGCGTGGCCGGAAATGTAATTGATATTCCCGCCGGGCGCGATGCCGATGCCGCCGACCTGCGCTGCGAGAGCATCGCTCAGGTAATCACCATTGAGATTCAGCGTGGCAAGAACATCAAATTCTTCGGGACGCGTGAGCACCTGTTGCAGCGTGATGTCCGCGATGGAATCCTTGATGACAATTCCTGCGCCGGGTTTGCCTTCGGGAATTTTGCACCACGGGCCGCCATCGATTTCGACTGCGCCGAAGAATTTCTTTGCCACTTCATAACCCCAATCGCGGAAAGCGCCCTCGGTGAACTTCATGATGTTCCCCTTGTGGACAAGCGTCACGCTCTTGCGATTGAATTTGATGGCATAACTAAGGGCGCTGTGAATCAAGCGCACGCAACCGGAATAACTCACCGGTTTGATGCCGACGCCGACTTTGATGTCGGTGGGGAAATCCTTGGCGCCGACCGCGTCCCAGAATTGCTCAGCCTTGGCCTTGGTGCCGAAGCGGACTTTGTCGAACTGCTTGGGGAATTCTTTCGCAATAAAATCCAGAACTTTCTGCGCTTCGGGCGTGCCGGCCGCATATTCAATTCCGGCGTAAATGTCCTCGGTGTTTTCGCGGAAGATGACCATGTCGACCTTCTCAGGATGTTTCACCGGCGATGGAACGCCGTGAAACCATTGCACCGGGCGCAGGCAGACGTAGAGGTCGAGCATCTGGCGCAGCGCCACGTTCAACGAACGGATACCGCCGCCGACCGGCGTCGTCAACGGGCCTTTGATGCCAACGAGATATTCCCTGAAGGCCTCGACGGTGTCGTCGGGCAGCCAGTTGTCGAATTTATTTTTTGCTAACTCGCCGGCGAATACTTCGAACCAGGAAACCTTGCGTTTGCCGCCGTAAGCTTTTTGTACCGCCGCGTCGAACACCCGCACGCTGGCGGCCCAGATATCGGGGCCGGTGCCATCGCCGCGGATGAAGGGAAGGATCGGGTTTTCCGGCACGGTGAGTTTGCCGTTTTCAATGGAAATTTTTCCGCCAGCGGGCGGGGTCACGTCTTTGTAGGCCATGGTTTTAGAAATTTTCGATTAATTTATTGGCGCCGTTTCGATTCGGCGCGTTCAGAGGAAACGGCGGAATGCGCGGGAAATCAAGGAAAGAAAATGCCTTCTTCCGAAGTCGCATGGGCATCTCTCGCCCGTGTGTTTCGATTCTCACGGGCGAGACGCCCGCGCCACTGTCACCTTGCCCGTCGGCCGACCACGAAGGAGTTGAACATCAGGTAACGCGTTGGGGTAAGGTTCAAAAGAAACTCGACGGGAGCAGCCACGTAACGATCCGTGCACGACACGCTTTCGACCACGCAGCCGGAGCGTTCGAGGAAAAATTGCATCTCCAACCCGTTCGTCGCCACAATCGCGTCGTCGTCCGCGGTGAAGGGTTCCTTGACGATAGGCGTCATCCGGTCGAAGCGAGCGCTCTCGGGATTTTTTTTCATCACCGCGCGTTTTTCCTGCAAACGCTTCCAGTTTTTTAATTTTTGACCCACGCCGCGCATGCGCGGGTGATAATCGCGAAAACCGAGCACGCGGAAAAAATTCGGGCTGGAAAGAACGACGCGACCGCCGATTTTGACGACCCGCACCAGTTCCTGGATGAACGCCTCCGGCTCCTCCACGTGTTCCAACACGTTCAACGCTCCGGCGCTCGCGAAATATTGGTCGGCGTAAGGAAGCTTTTTTCCATCGTAAACCTGGCAGCGCTCGGTGACCTGCCGCGCCCGGGCGATGTTCGGTTGGGAGACATCCACGCCGTGGGCCTCGAAGCCCCCGGTCTGCAAACGCGCGACCACCTGCCCCACCCCGCAGCCCACGTCCAGCACGCGCGCGCCCGGCCCGCCGGTCTTCAGCGCATCCGCGTATTTTGCGAAAAACGCCGAGTCCTGCCCGGACAGGAATTGCGCATAGTCCTCGTTTTGATGATATGTCTCCTGATGGCTCATGCGGAATTGGCGCAGCCGTGGCGACGATTATTTCAGTTGAATCAGCCGCGTGACATCCGCCTGCGTGTCGGAAAATTGCGCCTTCACCCGGGCGATAATGTTCTCGACGGTTAGGCCGTGGCGCTTGCGCAATTCATCCTGCGACGAGGCGTGTTCGATGAATTGATCCGGCCAACCGATGCGCACAACCGGCGTGGTCACGGCCATTTCGCTGAAAAGCTCCAGCACGGATGAGCCATAGCCGCCCGCCAGCGCGTGGTCTTCCAGAGTCACAATCACGTCGGCAGCTTTGCCGAAAAATTCGTGTGTGCCCGCGTCCAGCGGCTTGGTGAAACGCGGATTGATCACTGCGCAATCGAAGCCGTCGGCAGCGAGTCGCGCGGCGGCTTGTCGCGCCATGGAATTGAGATTGCCCAACCCGAAGAGTGCGACCTTGCGCTGGCCGGTATTGGAAAAATTCTGGACGACTTCCGCCTTGCCGATTTCCAGCAATCTCGGTTGCTCCTTGATTGGCACGCCCTCGGCATTGCCGCGCGGGTAACGGATGAACATCGGATGATTTTCGTGCGTGGCGGTGAACATCATGTCCACGAGTTCGTCCTCATCCTTCGGTGCCATGGCGATGACGTTCGGCAGGCAGCGCAAATACGCGATGTCAAACAGGCCGTGATGCGTGGGGCCGTCGTTTGCGGAAAGCCCGGCGCGGTCCATGCAGAAAATCACCGGCAAATCCTGGAGGCAAACGTCGTGATGAATGCAGTCGTAGGCACGTTGCAGGAAGGTCGAATAAATCGCGACCACGGGGTGAAAACCCATCGTCGCCATGCCTGCGGCAAAGATGACTCCGTGCTCCTCGGCAATGCCCACGTCGTAATAACGGTCCGGCATGGCCTTTTCCAAATGCTTCAGCCCGGTGCCGCTGGGCATCGCTGCGGTGATGCCAACCAGCGTGTTGTCCTTCTGGCACAATTTCACCAGTGTCTGCCCCATGACGTCCTGATACGCGGGCGGCGCGCCGGCCTTCCCGGGCAGCGAGTCGCCAGTGCGGATGTCATAAGGACCCGTGCCGTGGAATTTCTCCGGCGATTTCAGCGCGGCGTCGAAGCCCTTGCCCTTTTGAGTGAGGATATGAATGACGATGGGCTGGTCGCAGGTCTTGGCAAATTCCAGCGTGCTGATGAGCAGCGGCAAATCGTGGCCGTCAATCGGGCCCAGGTAACGCACGCCCATTTCCTCGAACAAAACCGGACTGCCGAAACCACCACGTCCGTCCGAATCGATGGTGGCGTTGGTCTGCCGCAGGCCGACATCGGTGATGGCGCCTTTAAAACCCTCCTCGGCCTTGTGCGCGAGTTTCAGGGCCAGTTCGCCCTTGGGCAGACGCCGCAAAAAGCTTTGAAAATCTTTCGACAGTTTGTTGTAGGACGGATGGGTGATCAGCCGGCTCAGATAATTGGCAATCGCCCCGACGTTCTTGGCGATGCTCCACTCGTTATCGTTGAGAATGCCGATGAAACGCTTCGTGGTATGGCTGATATTATTGAGCGCCTCAAAAGAAATGCCATTGGTCAGCGCGGCATCGCCGAAAACGCAAACGACATTTTCGTTCGTGCCTTTTTTGTCGCGCGCCGCCGCCATGCCGAGCGCGGCGGACAGGGCCGTTCCCGCGTGGCCCGCGCCATAGCAATCGTGCGGGCTTTCCGTGCGCAACGCGAAGCCGTTCAGGCCGTCGGTGGTGCGGATGGTGTTGAACCGGTCTTTGCGGCCGGTGAGAAGCTTGTGCACATAAACCTGGTGGCTCACATCCCAGACGAATTTATCCTTGGGCGTCTCGAAGACGCGATGCAGCGCCAGTGTCAACTCCACCACGCCGAGATTCGGACCGAGATGGCCGCCGTTCTTGGAGAGGACCGTTATCAATTCGTAACGGATTTCCTCGGCAAGCTGACGGAGCTGATCGAGCGTCAAATTCTTGACGTACTTGGGTTCATCAACCATTTCCAGGAATCGGCTCATATTATTCTTCTGATAATTCCGACGGCGCAGGCTTCAATTTCAGTTCACCCGCGGCATTTTTTTCCAGTTGTTGTATCTTCAGTTCCGCTTCCGCCAGCTTCGTCCGGCACACCTGTGCCAGCCGCGTGCCCTCTTCGTATCTGGCCAACAGCGTTTCCAACGGCAAATCCTCGGACTCCATTGCTTCCACAATGGATTCAAGCTTTTTTAAGGCTTCTTCGAATGGGACGTTGCCGTTCTTGGCCGCTTCGTTGGGCCGGGCGGACTTCGACATAGCCGAAACTTAGGTGAAAGCGGGCGTTTCGTCTAGTTTCGAATAAAGGCTCCTTCAGTGAGTTCTGCTGGCAGAAACCTTGTGCTCCTGACTAACATTGAGCAAGCACCTTCGATTGAATTGATCGTTCCGAGCAGGCCAATATCAAAGGATATTCCATTGAGCATAAAAAAGCACAAGCGGGTCGCAATTATTTTTCAATTGTGGCAAAATTATGATCGAGGAATTTTGCAAGGAATCGCCGCCTATGTGCGGGAGCGCCGGACGTGGTCGGTTTTTGTCGAGGAGGATGAACATCAACGCATTCCCACCATGGACGAATGGGACGGCGATGGATTGATCGTCAACTTCGACAACCAAAAAGTAACCCGGGCCATTCAAGGAATTGACAAACCCATCGTCGGTGTGGGCGGTGGGTTCGGCTGGCGTGCCCGCAACAACATTGTTCCCTACGTTACCACCGATAACTTGAGCATTGGGAAACTGGCCGCAGAACATCTGATGGCGCGCGGATTGAAGCATTTTGCCTTCTGCGGTTATTCTCCGACGCGGACCAATGGGTGGGTGGCAAGTCGTGCCCGGGCGTTCATGGAGTGTCTGGCCTCGCAGGGCCACCGTTGCCACCTTTTCAAAGGGCATCAGACGGCCCCGGAACATTGGGAACAGCTTCAGAGCAAAATGATCGCGTGGCTCCGCAAGCTGCCCACCCCGATCGGGATCATGGGCTGCTACGATTACCGAGCACGCCATGTGCTGGAAGCCTGTAAAACCGCGGGCATTCGTGTGCCGGAAGAAGTGGCGGTCATCGGCGTGGACAACGATGCGGTTTGCGAATTAGCCGACCCACCGTTGTCGAGCATCGAACAAGGTCGTTTTCAAATAGGATACACTGCCGCCCGTTTGCTTGATGAAATGATGGCCGGACGAAAGCTTCGCTCAAAACAATTTATCATTCCTCCCATCGGAGTCTTCAGCCGGCAGTCCACCGATTTGCTGTGCGTGGCTGACCAAAAAGTTTCCCGCGCGCTACGGATAATCCGCGAACAGGCCTGTAGCGGCTTGCAGGCGGAGGAACTGGCGCAACGATTGAAAATATCGCGCAGTTCATTGGACAAACGATTCAAGCGAAGCATTGGCCGCACAGTGGATCGAGACATTCGCCGCGAGCGACTCGAACGCGCAACGGAATTGCTCACCCGAACCAATCTGCCGTTGCGAAAAGTGGCCCGCGAATCCGGCTATGGAAACGAGCAATATTTAAATGCGGTAATGCGCGCCAGCTTTCGCTGCACCCCGATGCAATACCGGCTCACGCACGACGGACGATGGGGAAACAAGTAAAGTTGTTTCGCCCCAGGAACGAAACCCACATTTTATAAGTCGATTACCACATCTCACAATAGACGTCAGGCGTGAGCAAAGGCAAAATAGCCTCATGAAAAGAGCGAGTTTTTTGATTATCTGCGCGTTGTCATTACTCCAAGCCCCGGTTCGCGCCCAGACGAACGGCACGCCGCCCCCGGAAAATTTCGATCCATTCAAGGAGACGCCAGAGGAATATGATGCGCGAGCACAATGGCTGCGCGATGCCAAGCTGGGAGTATTCGTGCATTGGAACCCCTCGAGTATCATCGGCCAGGAAATTTCCTGGTCGCGGAAAGATTATGGCCCCGCGAAATATGACCAGCTTTACAAGCAATTTAAAGGCGAGCATTTCAATGCCGATGACTGGATAAATCTTTTTCACGAGGGCGGCATCCGTTACGCGGTATTTGTGCCGAAACATCATGATGGCTTTTGCATGTTCGACACCAGGACTTCGGATTACAACATCATGCACTCACCGTTCGGTCGCGACTATATCAAAGAGGTTGCGCCGCCTGCGCCAGGAGTGATGTTCGTTTTTGTCTTTACTACTCGGTGCTGGATTGGTGGAACCCAAAATATAGCAGCGCGGCGGGAGCGGACCTGACCAGCTACATGAATGATGTTTTCAAACCGCACATGAAAGAATTACTGACACATTATGGACCGGTCGGCTACATCTGGTTCGATGGCAACTGGGAGGAATCATGGGCTCACGCTTACGGGCGCGAAATGTATGGCTACATTCGCCGCCTGCAACCAGGCACACTGCTGGGAAATCGCATCGATCGTCGTCCCGCTTACCAGGGTGATTGGAGACCTGTCGCTGGGGCATTTTTTAATGCACCGGATGCAGTCGGCGATTTCCAGGCACGCGAAATGTGGGTGGGTAATTATTATACCAACAAGGCATGGGATAGCTGCTACAACATTTCAGCCAACGGCTGGTCATGGACACCGCCGATGCCGGTTCGCCCCCTGAACGACATCATCCACTGGCTTATCCAGTGCGCCGGCCGCGATGGCGGCATGTTGCTGGGGGTAAGCCCCCGAACGGACGGTACGATTGATCCCCCGCAGGCAGCCAGATTACTCGAACTGGGCGATTGGCTTAAGCTGAATGGAGAGGCGATTTACGGCACGCGGGGAGGTCCTTATTTGCCCGGTTCCTGGGGCGTATCCACACGCAAAGGCAACAAAGTTTATTTGTTTGTCTTCAAATGGAAAGGTGACGCTCTCACCCTTCCAGCCTTGCCCGCGGGCATTGTCTCTGCGCGCCTCGTCGCCGGCGGAACAATCGCGCTTGGGCCTGATGACAAAAATTTAGTGCTTCGCGTACCGGATATTTTCCATCGGCCAGTTGCCACGATTGTGGAACTGACTTTAAATCAGGAGGCGAAGAATCTACCAATCATTGACGTTCCCCAACCAATAAATCTGGCAGCAGGCAAGCCGGTGGAGGTTTCAAGCGTTTGGCCGGGCAGAGAGTCGGAACTGAACCAGACTCATATTACGGATGGCGACCTCGATACCACCTGGGCGGCTGAGGAAAAAGCCCGCGACGGCTGGGTGACGGTCGATTTAGGAAATGAATTTGAAGTCGGCGAAGCCCTGTTGAGCGACTCGCCTTTTCATCGTACTCAAGCATTCGATTTGGAAGCTAAAGTTGACGGCAAATGGGAGAAAATCGCTGAAGGCAAGACCATGGGAGATGGGTTGCAATTGGAATTTGAACCGGTCAAGGCACGCCTGTTCCGGTTAAATATTCGCCAGGCCAGCGATACCCCCACCCTTTCAGAATTCCAGTTGTTCAAAGAGCCGTAGATCTCCAACCCTTGCCATAAATGAGAACTTGGCGAGCAGCGTTTCCACCGGCAAATCCTCAGACTCCAGCGCCAATCGCCCGAATGTTGGGCAATCAGGGAATTTCTAAAATTGAATATTCTCCCGCTGTCAGCTTTTCAACTGCGACTCGAATTTCAGCGAAATGTTTTTCCAAGGTGGGACGATGATTTGTCCACAGCTCGAGGATGGTGATGCGCCGACCAGAGAGATTTTGCTGATAACGCAGATTTTTATCTGCCACAATGAATACGCCGAAGCCTGCTTGCTCTGCGCTATTGAGCAAATCACCATTGGATTTTCCGCCCCACCCCATTTTCTGCGCGGTTGTGACATCGTGCCCCGGGAGCGCGTCACAAACTTGGATCGGAACGCACTCGTCGAGAAGAATCCTCATGCCGCGAGTTCGGCTTCGATGCGCTGCAATCCATACCGGAGCACTGCAGCGGCATGCTCACGTGTCACGGAGGGAAATGTCTCAAGGAAATAATCGAGTGAAAGACCGTCTGCAAGGTAGTCAAAAAGCGATTGCACCGGCAGCCGCGTGCCGCGAAATACCGGCTTGCCCCCGAGAATGCCCGGATCGCTGACCACCAACCCATCAGCGACGGTGTGAATGTCAGAGGCTGTTGCCATGACGCCAATTTAGACGCAGAAAACCAATCGATCAAGCGAGATGACGCGGGAGTTTCCTAACGCATTCGCGCATCTAACTGTCCGCTTTGGTGGCAATAATGGAGGTGGCGCAGCCGAAAAAGTGTGATTTCGTCTGGACGCAAAATCCCGCCCGGCGGAAGCATTCAGCAGCACCATCGCAAGATTTGAAGGCCTCGGTGTAAATACCGAGCATTTTGTAGCACTCGATATTTTTCAAAAAAAGACGGCCAATTAAAGGAATGATCTTCTTGAGATAGAACAGATAGCAAGCGCGCAGGAACGCTGCCTTAGGCACACTTATTTCCAATAGAGAACAACCTCCGCCCTTCCGCAAAACCCGTTGGATTTCCGCCACGAACCGGTTCACGGAAGCCTCATCGAGTGTTTTTAATCCGAACGCCGAAATTACGAAGTCCACTGAGTTATTTGAAAGACTTAAAGACAGGGCGTTCTCGCAGGCGATCATTACATTCGTTCCAAGAAGCCGATGTAATCGCCGCCGCTGGCGATCGCACATGACGCGGGAGAAATCTACAGAATGGATTTTCCCGTGAGGTTCAATTCTTCGCCTCAGATAAGCCCAGCATTCGCCGCTGCCAGCCATCAAGTCCGCGACAACAGCCCCGTTTGGAATCGAGAGGTTTCGGACACATTGAGCGCGCCAAACTTCGGAAAAACCAAAAGAAGAAACAAGATTCATGACGTCATACGATGGACCCATCTCATCGAAAAGGCGGGCAACGTATTCTTCGTCGTAATTTAGCCGCACTGATTTGAACAATTACGGAGCGGCAGCCATTTCTTTCTCGCACCCGCTCTGAGAACACCCACAGCCGCTCTCCTCCTGGTCACTGAACCCATGACTGTCCCAACTCGGGTCGAGGCCAAGGTCTTTGAGCATCTGCAAATCTTTTTCCACCGGTTGATTGAGCGTGGTGAGATAATTGCCCACCATCAACGCGCTCGCGCCGGCCATGAAGACCATGCTTTGCATGTCGCGTAAATTCACGGTGCGCCCGCCGGCCACCATGATCTCCTGCCGCGGCAAAATGAGGCGAAAACACGCGATGGTTTTCAAAATCTCCAGCGGTGGCAATGGCGCATTTTTTTCAAACGGCGTCCCGGGAATCGGATTCAGAATATTGACCGGCACCACGTTCGCGCCGATTTCCTTGAGTGAAAAGGCGAGGTCGCAGCGGTCTTCGCGCGTCTCGCCCATGCCGATGATGCCGCCAGAACAAATTTTGATGCCGGCTTTTTTCAGGTAGCCGATGGTTTGCACGCGATCGTCGAAAGTGTGCGTGGTGCAGGTGTTCGGAAAAAAGCGGCGCGAACTTTCCAAATTGTGGCCGTAGCATTCCAGCCCGGCTTCTTTCAACCGGTCGGCCACGCGCTGGTTTTTGATAATGCCCAAGGAAGCGTCCGGGCGCGTTTTCCCGCCCGCTTTCAACTCGCTGATGCGGGCGCAGACTTCATCGAGCATCGGTCCCTCGTTCAGGCCTTTCCAGGCTGCCACGAGGCCGACTGCGGTTACGCCGTTTTGATTGGCTTCGTTGGCCGCTTCAAAAACCGGTTCCGGGTCGATGAAACCGTATTTCGGCGAACCGGTCTGGTAAAACGAGGATTGCGCGCAAAAGCTGCAATTTTCCGAGCACGCCCCGGCTTTGGCGTTCACGATCGAGCACAGGTGAATCTTGTTGCCTTTGAAATGTTCGCGCACGCGGTTGGCCCAGGAGAGCAAGTCGTAAATGTCCGCGGACGATTCGAGGTCGAAAAGCCATTGGGCCTCGTCGCGATGGAGATGTCCGCCGTCCAGAACGCGCTGGCCGAGTTCGGCGATACGTGCATGATTCGTTGCGTCAACTGATGTGGCGATCATGGTTGACAGCATAGCAACCCCACTAATTTCTGCAAGCAGTCTGATAATGGCAAGGGCGTCCCCGCCTGTACGTTTCAACGACGTCGTTTCGAAATCATTCAAAAAGAAACTCACGGGCGGGGACGCCCGTGCCACTAGAGCGCTTTGCGGGAACCAGATCCGTCTTGCGGAGGAAGGACGGGCAACACGATGTCGTAACGCTGCTCGTCGAATTTGAGGACGATTTGCACGTCGGAGATTTTATTGGCTATGCAAAAATCGATCGCGGAAGTGGAACTGAGAAAATCCATCGCCAGGGCGGGATCCGGGTCCCACGCATCGATGTCCTTAAAATAAAGCCCGGTTTCCTTCTGTTGAAGGAGAATTCTCATAAGAAACGCCCTACGACACAGCAAAGGCACGATACCGATGAGAGCGGGCGGTAGCAATCTTAAACTGACAGCGGCGAATCAAATGCGCGATTACCTGGCCGTCGTTTTGAGCAACGCCATGCTGTGGCGGCCGTGGGCGGCAATAGCGCGGACATTTTTCAGTCCAGGGGGAATATCGCATTGGCCGAAGGTATTCAAACCCCACGCCACAATGGTTCCATCGCGACGCAAAGCGAGGCTGTGATAGTCGCCGGTGGCAATCGCCACGACATTGCTCAGGCCCGGCGGGACGTCGATTTGGGAAAGGCCGTAACCGCCCCACGAAACCACGGTGCCGTCTGACTTCAACGCCAGGCTGTGAAATCCTCCCGCGGCGATAGCCACGACATGATTAAGGCCTTTCGGCACGGTGCTTTGGCCGAGATTATCGTAACCCCAAGCGACGACCGTGCCGTCGCGTTTCAAAGCGAGGCTGTGATACATGCCACCCGCAATCGCCACGACATGGTTGAGCCTTGCCGGCACATCGCACTGGCCGTAATCATCGAATCCCCACGCGGCGACCGTGCCATCACGTCGAAGAGCGAGGCTATGGACAGAGCCGGCGGCAATGGCTTTCACTTTTTTCAAAGTGACCGGAACCGCATCCTGGCCGTAATCGCCATAGGCTCCCTCGGAAGGCCCCCAGGCTGCCACCGTTCCATCTCCCATCAAAGCGAGATTGTGAACATTGCCGGCAGCGATCTTCACGACCTTGCGGCGATTCAGGATGGACGGGACGGAGCTTTGGCCGAATCGATCATCGCCCCATGCCAGCAGCAAGCCGTCGCGTTGCAACACAAGGCTGTGAAAATCCCCGGCGGCGATTCGCGCCACGGAGCGACCGGGTTGGGCGACATCATTCGTCAGATCGTAATTGATATCGCCCCACGCCACGACGCGGCTCAATTCACGCGCACTTGTGCCCGAACAAATTGTCAGTATTCCGGCGAGGGTCGAGAAGGCGAGCCAGAATCGAAAAACGGATTCTCTCATAGATGAATTGTGCGGGGCATTTTTCAACGCGCTCACAGGATGAATGAGACGAGAGAAAACCGCCATTAGGTCGAAACTGAAAATAATCCAAGGGCCACCCCGGGAACGGTCGCGTAGGCGATTCGCGCCGAGTTGTGCTGGGCGCTCCGCGATTGTTCCCAGAATCTCGCTACGGTTTTCGTTCGCTGCGATTTTTGTCGAGGATGGCGAAGAGAATCAGCACGAAGGCCAGGAGGCGAATGAGATAAACAATTGAATGCGGATTGTTCGAGAATTCCTCGCCGATCCGTTCAAGTCCGAGCAACACAAAAGCGACCGCGAAATAGCCAAAGAGCCGGTCGCGGGTTTTCTGGCGGCATTCCCAGAACAACATGGCGATCACCAAGGACGCGAGCGTGATGGCGCCGTCCAAAAAGGGTTCGAGGATCATAACCATGAGTCTCTAATTGCGTTGGCGGATCAGCCCGTGGATCAACATGAGCATCCCGGCGAGCGTGACCAGATTGCGCACCAGCGAGAGGTCAACCTGCGGGAAAATGACGAGGTCCATGAAGAGCAGGACATTTGTGGCGGCCAGAAAGACAAATCCCCAGGTGCTCCAGAAGAGCAACGGCGTGCGATTGGAACGGAACTGGCGGTACAAGAGGCCCGCGCAGAGGATGCTGGTCAGCCCACAAAGGACGTAAACGATTTGCGCCATCATTTTTCCTTTCTGAGCCGAAAGGCCTCGGCAAAGTGTTGCGCGGAATCGCTCGACTTCTTGTAAATGGATTCGATGACCGCCACGCGTCTTTCGCGATAAGATTTGACGAGTTCCTGGGTCATGACATTCAACTCCGAAGTTTTCGGGGTGAAGCGAAATTCCCCGCGCGGATCGGCGGTCAAAAGGCCGTTGGCACAAAAATATTGAAGGCCCTCGGCGACGGATTTCTCGGTGCTGAGAATGCGCCGGTAGACGTCGGCGACCGACCACGAGCGCGAGGGGTCTTCGGCTAGCAGGCAAAGAATTTCGAGATGCTCGACGGACTGGATGTTGTCCGCAATGAAATTGCGCAGGCCGGGTGATATGGGATGCTCTGCCATGTCGTCAACTGGGTTGCGGCGCGGCTGCGTCCGTACGGCAGGCAATGCCGTCGAGGTCCGTCCGCAACCTGGGGAGGTGCTCGCGTTGAACGGCCTCGATGAGTTTTTCCCGGATTTCGCAGCGCAGGTTCCAGGCCTTGCCGGAATCGGCGGCGGTGGCGAGGATGCGAATTTGCATGGCGCGTTCGGAGGCGTCGGTCACCTGAAAATTCCAGAAGCGCCGGTCCCAATCCCCGCAACTCTCGACGATGCGCTGCGTAACACGCCGAAGCTCGGCCACGGGCAGGGTAAAATCGACCCACAAAAATACGGAGCCGAGCAGGCTGGCGGAAACGCGGGTCCAATTCTGGAAAGGTTTTTCAATGAAATAACTCAACGGAAGAACCAGGCGGCGGTCATCCCAGATGTGCACGATGACGTACGTCAGGGTGATTTCCTCGACGCGCCCCCATTCGGACTCGACGATTACAACGTCATCGAGGCGGATGGGCTGGGTCATGGCGAGTTGAAATCCGGCGAACAGGTTCGCGATGGTTTTCTGGGCGGCGAACCCGATGATGAGACCGAGCACGCCGGCGGAAGCGAGGATGCTGGTGCCGACGCGACGCACTTCATCGAACATCATGAGGGCCGAGGCGACGGTAAAGATTCCTATGATGAAATAGACGGTCTTGCTAATGACCTTGACCTGGGTGTGGACTTTCCGCGCCTGAAGATTATCCGCCACACTGATGTCATATTTGCCGATGACAAAATCTTCCATGGCGTTGACGCCTTGAAACAAGGCCCAGGAAATGGAGCCGATGATGAGCAAACTGCTGGCTTTGCTCACCAATCCGCTGTAGGCGGGCGGGAGGCCGAGGATGGGCAGCGCGAGGATGATGGCGATCACCGGGACGGCGACGCGGGAAACCTTGCCAGCGAGCGGCACAAGCGCGTCGTCCAGCTTGCTTTCCGATTTGGCGGCCCATTCGGCGAACCGGGCCTCGAGAATTCGCGTGAGCCGGATAAACGCCCAGCACAATAGAGCTACGACGCCCGCATCCAGGAGTTTGTCCAGGAGCGGCTGCAGGGAAGCCGCGTCGAGAGGCAATTTCAAGAGCAGCAGCGTGGAAGCGAAATAAAGGCCGTAGAGCCAGATGAGAAAATAGAGCGGTTTGCTGCAGGCGGTAAACAGGCGCAGGCGCCAGAGAGCGGGCTGGGATTCCTCTTTAATGCGCGCGGCCTTCCAGCGCAGGAATGCGGCGGCCAGCGCGTGGACTAAGACGAAAACGAACAGCAGGCAAACCACCAGGGCCACGTCGATCCAGGTGATGCGGCCCAGCAGCGCGTCATGCACGTGCGGGCCGAAAATGCCTTCCATTCTGTTTGAAAAGAAAGCATTCGCATGGCGAACCAACTCATCCAAAGATTGAATATGGGAGGTCATCGCAGGTCAGTGACTCGCCGGCGGGGAAACCGGCCCGGCGAAGTGGGACCGGATCCGGAAACGCTAAGGGCCAGCGCAGGAGCATCGCCGCCGCCTTTGCGGCCAGCATCGGTGAGGTCCCGCAAAAGCCGGCGCACGGTGGTGTGGTTGGTGAGATGATAGCGGGCGGCAGTTTTTGCGACGCCCACGCGAATCGAACAAGCGGTTTCCGGCAGGGCGCGAAAGAGATCCTCATCGGTCCAATCGTCGCCGATGCCGAGAATAAATTCTGACGGGTTAAGCCGGAGCCATTCCACGGCGGCGGTGCCTTTGTTGACGCCGGTGTTTCGGATCTCGATGACTTTGTTGCCTTCGAGGACCTGCACATCGATGTTTCGGGTGTAGCCCGAGAGATCATCGATCAATTCCTGGGCGCGTTGAGAAGCCTGTTCGGGATCTGCCTTGCGATAATGCCAGGCCAGGGAGAATTCCTTTTCTTCGAGCAACGCGCCCGGCAAGCGGTCCACATATAATTGGAGAATGGGACGCACGCGCTCCTTCCATTCGATGGGTGTGGCCTTCAGGCGTCGCCACTCCTCACGCCCATTCCGCAACCACATGCCATGTTCAGCAATGAGAGAGATCGGCAACGCGCCAAACCATTCTTCCAGATCAGCGCGCGGCCTGCCGCTGACAATGACGACATTGCTGGCCGGGTCACTGGCCAATCCAGCAATGATTTCCATTAGCTCCGGATCGGGCGGCGCGGCTTTGGGAGTTTCAGCAAAGGGCACGAGGGTGCCATCGTAATCGAGCAAAAGCGCGCGCGATTCCGAAAGACGGTATTGCTGAATAACGGTTGCCTGCGCTTTACCGGAAAGGAATCGCGCGCGGCGGGCCGCTTCGGTCTTTTGGGACGAGAGCATCGACTGCACAAAATCGTCGGCCCAACGGTTGACGTCGTAGCGCCGAAGGCGTTCCTGGAGCAATTGATTGCGCCGGACCTGATCTTCGAGCGGCATCGTGAGGGCTTGTTCCAGCGTTCGCACGAAATCATCGGTGTGGAAGGGATTAATGATGAGCGCTTCGCCCATTTCCTTCGCGGCCCCGGCCATTTCACTCAGGATCAACACGCCGGTTTGATCCGTGCGCGAGGCGATGAATTCCTTGGCGACGAGATTCATGCCGTCGCGAAGCGGGGTGATCAAGGCAACGTCGCACGCGCAATACAACGCCACAATTTCGTCAAAAGACAGATTCCGGTATTGGTAAATCAGCGGCGCCCAATGGACGTTGCCGTAAGCGCCAATGATTCTGCCGACCATTTGTTCCAGCTCCTGTTTCATGGACTGGTAGGTCTCGACGCCGATGCGCGAAGGAGCGACGGAAATGACAAACGTGACGCGGCCATGCCATTCCGGGTGTTTCTTCAAAAACAAATCGTATCCGCGCAGACGATCCAGCAGACCTTTGGTGTAATCGAGACGGTCCACCGAGAAGATTATTTTTTGCCCGACGCATTTATCGCGCAACTCGGCGGCGCGAATTTTTGTTTCCGTTGAGCCTGCAGCACGGGAGAAGCGGCCGAAATCGATGCCCATCGGAAAGGTGTCCACCTTGACCACGCGATCGCGGAGGCTGATGCTGCCGAGTTGATGCTCGTATCCCACGGTCCGAAGAACCGAGGTGAGGAAGTCGCGGGTGTAATCGTGCGTGTGAAAGCCGACGAGACTGGCGCCCAGCATGCCCTCGATCAATTCGGTGCGCCACGCCCGCGGCAGCAACCGGAAAATTTCAAAGGACGGAAAAGGGATGTGCAGGAAGAACCCTATCGGCATTTCCGGGAAATATTTCCGGATCATGCGTGGCAGGAGCATGAGCTGATAATCATGCACCCACAGCACGTCATCGGGCCGGAGGACTTTCAGCAGCGCCTCGGCGTAAACCTGGTTGGCCCGCTGATAATCCTGCCAGTATTCCTCATCATATTGCGCCAGCGTGGGAAAATAATGAAACAGCGGCCAGAGGGTGTTGTTGCAGAAGCCGTGGTAGAATTTCCGGGCGCTTTCCTCAGGCAGGAAGACGGGCGAGGCGTGGAATTGCCGGCCGTGCGCCTCCACTTCCGGGACGTGTTTTGGTTCAATGGCAGTTCCGGGCCACCCGACCCAAACGAAATCAAACGGCTCGCCGGCACTGGCGCTGTTTTTTTCAAGATAACTCCATAGGCCGGTCGCCAGCCCGCCGGAGCTGGATTCAAAGCGCGGCTTTCCCTCTTCGATCGAAACCGTAAACGGCAACCGGTTGGAAACGATGACTAAACGCATTCAAGAATTTCAGAATAATTGCCACCCGCCCGCCGGATGGTGGAGGCGGGGACGGGGCGGGTAGCGCGGGGAGCAACGCACACAAGCAGAGAGAGAACGATGGATGGGGACCATCGATCTGCGCGCGAACGCTCCGCCGAAAGTAAGTTTTCTATTCGACATCCGATATTTTCAAATTTCAGATTTCTGTCATTCATTAGTGCAAGCGCAATTTTTTCAGGGCGCGGCTGATGGCTTTGGGCTTGCGCTCGGCCGAAGCCGAGCGGGCGGGCAGTAGTTGCCAGGTCGAAGAGTTTCGACCGGCCTCCACCAGCCGTTCATCCGGTGTCTGGCTCAGGAGCCGTTCGATAGTCCGCAGCAGCGCCGGGACTTCGACCGGTTTTTCCAGAAAAGCCGAGGCGCCGGGGATCGTGATTTCATCGAGCTGATCGACGAGGCCGGTGATGATGATGACGGGCAGCAGGGGGTAGTTCGAATTGACGTGCCCTAAAATATCCCAGCCGTCCTGGATGGGGAGATACAAGTCCAGGATCAACAAGTCCGCCTTGGCAAAATCGTCTTCCGCAGAGTTGCCGTCCTCGGCAACGGACACCTCGTAGTCACTGTCGGCGAGAATTTTCTCCAGCGAAGAACGAATGGACGCATCGTCATCCACGATTAAAATATGTTTCTTCATAGTTTCCGCGATCGGCTTAATCGCGCTTGTTTTTCTTTATTGGCATGGACCGTGCCATTGGGGGCCGTAATCGTAATTTTAATTGTTTTCGAAGGAATACAGTGTGATGAATGAGAGAAGAAACGTATGAATGGAACAAATCATTCCACCGGTGGTTTCCGGCATATCACCCGCCTAGTCCCGCAGGTAAAAGTGCGTGTGGTGGGTTTTGCGATGGTAATTATCTGCGGCTCAATCCTGCTTTCGTGGATTACTCACAGCCTTTGGACGCAATTGGACCGGTTGGAAAAAGACTATACGGCGGTGAAGAGTGAAAGTTTTTACCTGGGCGTGCATCTGCGCGGCGCGCTGCGGGGACTGAATGACAAACTGCTTCAATTCGGCGTTTCGGAGGATCCAACATTTCGTGATGCGTTCCTGAATGACTCCGCGGATCTGAAAGGCTGGATTGCCACGAACCAGGTGCTTTTGGCCCAAACCGCGAATCTTCAGCTTCTCCGAGGCGTTGAAGTTGCCAAACAGTCGCAAATCCTGAACCAGATCATGACGCTTTACGGTGGTTACCTGACCAACGCAAATACCATTCTCTCGGTGACCAATGGCACGGTCAGCGCACGCTCGTTCGAAGTGACTTATAAGCGCGTCCGGGAGATTTCCAGCGGCCTGTTTCCGCTGTGTGACGACCTGGTGGCGTCGCAGCGTGAAGGCTTCAGCGAATTTCTACACGGCACACAGGAGACGCTGGCCAGCCATCAGCAGCTTCTCATGGTGTGCTCGGCCATGATTGTGGGGTTGATGATTCTGCTGGCGATCATGGTTTATCGCGGCATGATCGCGCCCCTGCGAGTGGGCCTGACGGAAAGCCGCTCAATTATTGAACGGCAGGAAAAACTGGCGTCGCTGGGCATCCTCGCATCCGGCGTTGCGCACGAGATAAGAAACCCGCTCACGGCAATCAAATTCCGCCTGTTCAGCCTGCGAAAAGCAATTCCCGCCGTGGCGCAAAACGAGGAGGCTTCGGTGATTGGCAATGAGATCAACCGGCTCGAGGGTATCGTGCAGGATTTTCTCCAATTCGCCCGGCCATCGGAACCTAAGTTGAGCAAAACAGACGCGGAACGGATTCTTGAGGAAGTTTACCGGTTGTTGAATCCGCAATTGCAGAAGGACGCAATTGAATTGAGATTGGAGAGTAACGGTTCAAAAACAGCAATGGTATTTGCGGACGCGCAGCAACTGAAACAAGTGTTGATCAACCTGATTCAGAATTCCGCGGAAAGCATCGGGCGCAACGGGGCCATTGCGCTCAGCGCCCGGCGTGAACTCGGGGAACTGGATTCGCGGACTCGCGAGCTGGCGATATTGTCGGTGACCGACACCGGCAGCGGCATACCGCCCGAGGTGGAAACCCGGCTGTTCGATCCTTTTTTCACCACGAAGGAAGGCGGCACGGGATTGGGGCTGGCCGTTTCCTCGCGTATTGTGGAAAAGCATGGCGGACTGCTAAGATACGAAACCGAAGTGAATCGCGGCACGACTTTTGAGATCGTGCTGCCCGCGGCGGAAGATGATGCAAGCGAAGATACTATTAATTGAAGACGACCGTAGCACCGCGTCAGCGCTGCAGAAGGTGTTGCAGGACGAAGGCTACGCCGTGACCGTGGCCGGCCGCGGCGACCAGGGCCTTACCCAGGCGCGAGAGCGGCAGTGCGACCTCGTCATCACTGATTTGAAATTGCCCGGCTTGAGCGGCATGCAGCTCATCGCGCAATTGCACACCGCGAAACCGAAGTTGCCGATCATCATGATGACCGCTCACGGCACGACTGAGACGGCCATTGAAGCCATGAAACTCGGCGCGTGCGATTACCTGGTGAAACCTTTTGACGCCGACGAACTGCTCGACCTGGCGGCATCTGCCGTCGCCAGTTCGCGGCGCATGTCTGAGGCAGTGGAAATCGGCGAGGCGCGGACGGCGACGCGCGCCATCATCGGCAAAAGCCGCGTGATGCAGAATATTTATAAGGAAATCGGGCGCGTCGCGGCCACTCCGGTCACGGTGTTGATTCGCGGCGCAACGGGAACGGGCAAGGAACTCATCGCGCGCGCCATCTATCAACACAGCGACCGCGCCGACAAACCGTTCATCGCGGTAAACTGCGCAGCCATTCCGGAAACGTTGCTGGAAAGCGAATTGTTCGGCCACGAGCGCGGCAGTTTTACCGGAGCAAATTCGCGGCGCATCGGACGTTTCGAGCAAGCGCAGGGCGGAACAATTTTTCTGGATGAAATCGGCGATCTCTCCTCGAACACCCAGGCCAAGCTGCTGCGTGTGCTGCAGGAAAAATGTTTCCAGCGCGTGGGCGGGGATGAATTGATTCCGATCGACGTGCGCGTGCTCGCGGCCACGCATCGCGACCTGGAAGCCGCCATCCAGGAAAAAGAATTCCGGGAGGATTTGTTCTATCGCCTGAGCGTCGTGACCATCACGCTTCCGCCGTTGAACGAACGGGCCGAGGACATTCCCGAACTGGTGAAATTTTTCATGCAACGTTACGCGTTGGAATTGGGAGTGGAAAATCCGTCCGTTCAACCGGAGGCCCTCGCATGGCTTCAGAGCCAAAAATGGTCCGGCAATGTGCGCGAATTGGAAAATGTAATTCGACGCGCCATGTTGCAGGCACGCCCCTTCGCCGTAAGTCTCGAACACGTGCAACAAGTTTTGGCGAGCGCACAAAAACCGCAAGCCGCCTCGAACCAAACCCACGCCGCTTACATTTCTGAACTTTTAGGCCGCGTTCAACGAGGCGAGGACGAAGGCGCATACGCGAAGATGATTGCCGACCTCGAGCCCGAACTTTTCGCACAAGCGATCCAACTCGCCCAGGGCAATCAAGCCAAAGCCGCCCGCTGGCTCGGCATCACGCGCCTAAAAATGCGGGAGAAACTGGTGCAGTTTGGACTGCATACGGTGCGGGATGTTTCGGAGCAGCAGAAGGCTGGTTGAGCGCGGAAAAAAGCAAGAACTCCAGTTCGACCGACTCAACGACGAGGCTGCAGACATACTTTTTCCATATGACAGAGAACCTCCCCGATCTTCTTACTCATGGCCGCCATTCGACCGGAAAATGACCCCATTTGTTCCTCCTGGAAAAGAGAATGCCCCCGCTCTTGAATTGCTTGAATGGAAAGAGAAGCTTGAAAGATCGTAGAACTTTGTCCCAGCTGTTAGAATCAACTCGCGCTCTCGTACATACCAAACGAGTCGGCCTAAGGCGGCAAATCTGTTCTTTTCACCAAAACAGGTTTTACGATGGCTCCTTTTGCAGTGTGTGATTTCTTAAACGCCATGGCGACTTTACGCATTTCGAACTGAAAAACATTTCCATCCGGGAAGAGCACGACATAATCCTTGGTGACTCCAACGCGCGATTTCGGCATTGGGGGCAGCTTTACTTTAAGAGGTTGTTGAAGTTGGATATCCCTGACTAAATGCAGCTGTTCATCAGAGAACCATGTCCAAATTCGATAAGCTATCGTCAATTCTGCATCAGTAATTGTGAGATCAGTCAGTTTCTTCGGATGGGTTATCCGGTTTCGCAATTCTTCGAATTCTTTGAGCGGGACTTTTGAGATATCCAAAACGTAACTGAGACCGTGCGCCTTCGCAAAGCACTTGAAAGCAAATTTTAGGTTGGGAATGAATCGTTGGAAATTATTGCCGACGGTTCTGACTTCTCCATTGTCTAGTAACATGTACCTATGTTCCAACAATATGGCTACCTCGGCGGAAGAAAAATCTATTTCGTAATGCCTGAATCGCTGAAAAGCAATCGCCTTGAACCCGAAGCACGCTGCCTCCAGAACGGCGAATATGTTTTTCACAATCGTCCTACGCCAGAATTGATTGTGAGAACCTTTCCGAAGGGGACAATTACATTTGGCTACATCTCGAGCTAGGACGGTCGAACGGTTGACGTAATCAATAATCTCAGTGTAAAAATCGACGACTGGCCCAAAAACCTCCTGAACCAGTTCGGGAATATGTCCGACAAAAGCGGACTTCTCTTCCTCATTCACAATCGCAGTATGAAGTAGCGAGACAGCATTTCCAGCAGAGAGTTAGCGACCGCCCTTCCCGTTCCGTTTCTGGTTTTCAACGACGCATTCCGGACGGAATACCGTTTTAGCTCGTATTTGGCGCAAAACGGTCGAAAAAAGCCTAAAAACCCCTTATTTATAAGGGTCTTAGAGAGGGAAAAACTGGTGGCAGGACCCGGAATTGAACCGGGGACACAAGGATTTTCAGTCCTCTGCTCTACCAACTGAGCTATCCTGCCAGCCAGAGCCGTTTATTGAACTTGGCTTTGCCTCCGATGGCAAGACCGGATTTTCATTCAGTCTGAGCCAATTGGACCGGCCTCAGCCAGTCATCGCGCCCTCGACTGGGGACTGAAAGTCCCCGGAACCCGCAGGCTGGAAAGCTTGCGCCACATACAAAATCATTTTCTTACAATCTGGCGAGGCGCAGAATGCAGACAATATTAGGGACTCGACGGAGTTTCGCCCCACCAGCCCAGGGCGGATCGGCAGTTCCGCCCTACCCTACCTTCATGCGCGGGGGTGGGCGGCGTCGTAGGCTTTTTTCAGGCGTTCGGTAGTGAGATGGGTGTAAACCTGCGTGGTGACGAGGTGCGCGTGGCCGAGCAGTTCCTGCACGCTGCGCAGGTCCGCGCCGGCATCGAGCAGGTGCGTCGCGTAACTGTGCCGCAATTTGTGCGGCGTGAGGGACGGGTCCAGGCCAGCGGTGGCGAGATGTTTTTTCAGGCGCACTTGCAGGACATACGGCGCGATGGGCGTCGGCTTCTTTTTTTCGGAGAGGAAAACCGGCGATATTCCGGACGGCTTGAGTTGCACGACATCCCAGTATTCGCGAATCGCCTTCAACGCGGGCTCGCCAATCGGCACGAGCCGTTCTTTTTTACCTTTGCCGCGCACGCGCACGAGTTGTTCGTTCCAATCGATGTCCTCGGCGCGCAGGCCGCAAAGTTCACTGACACGAAGGCCGCACGAGTAGATGGTTTCCAACACAGCCACGTCGCGAAAACAAATCGCGGCTGACACGGGCCGTCCCCTGCCCTTTTCTTTTTTTTCCTCGAGCGGTTTCAACGGCGCGATGAGCAGGTCCGCGATTTGTTTCGCCGTCAGATATTTTGGAAGCCGTTTTTCGAGCTTGGGCAGGGAAATGTTTTTGATGGGCGAAACGGATAGAGCGCCGTGCCGGATGAGAAATTTGTAAAAGCTGCGCAACGCGGAAAATCGGAGTTGAATGGCGGAGCGACCCAGATGGTTGCGACCGAGAAAACGGAGATAGCCGCGGAAATCATCGCGCTGAAGGGCGTCCCAGGCGGGGGCGTATTTGCGTTCGTCGTTATGCCAGCGGGAGAATTCGATCAAGGCGTCGCGGTAATTGCGCTGGGTGTAAATCGAGGCGCCGCGATCGGTGGCGAGGTGCGTGAGGAATTTTTTGGTCCAGGGGTCGAGGGTGGAAGCGTCACGCTTAAGAGAATCGGGGTTCATTGCAAGTGGCCGCTCATTAAAAAAGATGCCGCTAAAGTGTTGAGCACGCAAGTACGGGAACGTTTTCTGCCGTCCTGCCGGACTTGATTATCGCCCACCGCGCACCCACCGTTGAAACGGTGGGCAATTTTCTGTCGTCCTCGCGGACTTTCGTGGGTGGCGTCCTGCTTCCAGAGACTGGCGCGACGGTGAGGCTTCAACTATTCGCCTTCGCGGGGCGGGAATTCGAAAACGACTTTGTCGTTTTCGTCCAATACCAAATAAGCGGAAAATGGTTTGCCGGATTTCGAAATGAATTTATCAATCAAATCGGTTTTCCCCTTTTCCAAAAGTTTTTGCACCTGGGCGACTTCGATGGGGCGCTGCAAAATTTCCTTGCTGATCTTCTTGAATTTGCACGACTTTTGTTCGGCTTGAGAGCGCTCGCAAATATAGCCCTGCGGGGTGTCAAAAATATTCCCGCCGCATTTCGGGCATTTGCCAATGGGCGTCAGGCTGGTGAAATCAATCTTGGGCTGCGGCTCCTTTGATGCGCCTTTTTTGGATTTGCGCTCGCGCGGGACGAATTCAAAGGCCGTTTTGCCCTCTTTCACAGTGAGAAAGGCCTCGAACTTGCGGCCGGTCTTTTTGGACACGAAGCCCTTGAGCAGGTCAGTCTTGCCCTCGGTGAGCAGTTTTTTGACCTGCTCGGGGGAAATCTCCTGCTGCAAAATAATTTTGCCGGTGCGGAAGTCGCAGGTCTTGTCCGGGCCGACGGATTTTTCGCAGACGTAATTCATGCCGACGTCGAACACGCGCGAGCCACATTTCGGGCATTTGCCAATCGGTTCCTTGCCGGTAAAATCGACGGGCGCGGCGGCTTCGCCATTTTCGCCAGTCTTATCCTGGCCGAAATCAAAATCGACTTTGAATTCCGGGGTCAATTTGATGACGGCCGCGAAGGGAAATCCCTTCTTGCTGCGGAATCCCTGGAGCGGGCCGATTTGACGGTCAACAATCAGTTTCTCAAATTCTTCACTTTCAAACATGCGCCCGCCGAGAGTTTTACGAATCGAGAAATCACATTTATTGCACTGGAACTCTTTATATTTCTCGCGGATTTCGCCACCGCATTTCGGGCACGGAATTTTGAGCACGCCGAAATCGCCGGGAATGGTATCGAGTTCAAACTTTTTGGCGCGATCAACAATGTGACGCGTCATGTCGGCGATTTCGGACATGAATTCATCGCGGCTTTTCTCACGGCGCTGGATCTGGTGCAACTTGAATTCCCAATTACCGGTCAACTCAGGCTTGGTCAACTCGGGAACGCCGAGGCCGTTGAGCAATTCCATGAGCGAAAAAGCCTTGGCGGTGGCTTGAAGCTCGCGGGCGTTGCGAACGATGTATTGCTCGTAGATTAATCCTTCAATAATAGAGGCGCGGGTAGCGGGCGTGCCGAGGCCCTTCTCGCGCATGGCTTCGCGAAGTTCGTCGTCCTCGACGAGCTTGCCGGCGCCTTCCATCGCGCTCAGGAGTGTGGCTTCGGTGTAGCGCGGTGGCGGTTTGGTTTGAAGTTGTTTGACTTCGACGGCGGCCGTCTTGACGTTTTCGTTTTGCTGGACGGGAGCGAGGTTCGCGGCGGAATCTTCGTCCTGCGCTTCCTTGCCATAAACGGTGAGCCAGCCGGGCGTGACGAGGACTTTGCCGGTGCTCTTGAACGGCTCGCCTTCGACACGCGTGATGCGGACGGTTTCGAGAAATTCGGCGGCGGGATAAAAAATCGCGAGAAACCGCTTGGCCACCATATCGTACAGTTTCTGTTCCGGCTCACTCAATCCTTTGGGCGCCTGGGAGGTCGGGATGATGGCAAAGTGATCGGAAATTTTCGCGTTATTGAAAATGCGTTTGTTGGGTTTGACCCAATCGCTTTTCAAAATCGTATCGGCAAACGCGGCGTAATTTGTGCCTTCCAACATCCCGAGGACATTTTTCACCGTCGCGATGTAATCCTCCGGCAACGCGCGCGAATCGGTTCGCGGATAGGTAAGCACCTTATGTTTTTCATAAAGCGCCTGCGCGAGTCCGAGTGTGTTTTTAGCGCTGAAACCGAAGCGCGAGTTGGCATCGCGTTGCAAACTGGTCAGATCATACAGCAGCGGGGAAAGCGAGGTGGTGGGCTTGCTTTCTTCGGTGACGATGCCGGGTTTGCCCAGGCATTTATCGCGGATGGATTCGGCGCGGCTCTTTTCCCAAAGGCGCTCGGACCTGAGTTGTTCGTCGCCGTCCTTTTCCGGTTTTACAAATTTTTCATCGAACCAACGGCCGGTGTATTGGCCGGCGGCGGCATCGAAGGTGCCGATGACTTCCCAAAAATCGCGCGAGATGAACTTGCGGATTTTATGCTCGCGCTCGACGACGATGGCCAGCGTGGGCGTCTGCACGCGGCCGACGGTGGTTTTAAAAAAACCGCCGGACTTGGAGTTGAACGCCGTCATGGCGCGGGTGCCATTGATGCCCACGAGCCAGTCCGCTTCCGAGCGGCTGAAGGCGGCATCGGCCAATGGCAACATGCTGCTATCGTCGCGCAATTTGGCGAAGCCGTCGCGAATCGCGGCCGGCGTCATGGATTGCAGCCAGAGGCGCTGGATCGGTTGCTTGGCCTTCGTGTACTTGACGATGTTGCGGAAAATGAGTTCGCCCTCGCGGCCCGCGTCGCAGGCATTCACGAGCTGGTCGATATCTTTTCGCTTGATGAGTTTGGCGAGGACTTTGAGGCGGCTTTCGCTTTTCTCGATGGGCCGCAAATCAAAATGCGGCGGGATGACGGGCAGACATTTGAAAGTCCATTTGCCGCGCGTGGCCTCGACGCCCTCGGGAGCGATCAACTCCAGCAAATGGCCGACGGCTGACGAAACGACATATTGGTCGCTCTCGAAATAGTCGTCGACTTTCTTGAAACCGCCGATCGCCTTGGCAATATCACTGGCGACGGACGGCTTCTCTGCAATGATTAATGCTTTGCCCATCTTTTGATTTGCGCGATTCTCACTAGAACAAGCAATCTTCGTGCAAGTTTCGAAAATTGGCCCAAAGCTATCTGGATGTCAAAACTTCGTTTTTTTGCGAAAAATCGCAAGGTTTTGAAAATCCCCGGTTTCGGGCGGTCATTTTCCGATACAGAACTGGCTGAAAATCATATCCAGGAGGTCCTCGGTGGCGGTCTTGCCCACGATCTCACCCACGGCGTTTACGGCGATACGGAGGTCCATGGCGGCCAGTTCCAGGGTGACGCCGGAGCGCAACGCAGCTATGACGCGGCGGGTGGCCTCGCGGGCGCGATTAAGCGCATCCTGATGGCGGGAATTGATCATGACCTGGAGCATTTCGGTTTTAATTTCCCCGGACCAAACGAGATTTTTGATGGCGTCTTTGAGGGATTCGATGCCTTTGCCACTGAGGCAACAGACGTCGACGACGAGTAGCGCGGGCTTTCCAGCCTGCGGGTTCACCGGATTTTCCAGTCCGGTGTTTCGATGACCGGCGACTGGAAAGTCGCCGGAACCCGCAGGCTGGAAAGCCCGCGCTACTGTCTCCGGGAAATTCAGCTTTGCGGGCAAGTCCATTTTGTTGCGGACGAGGATGCGTTTTTTGTCGGCGAATTCAGCGAGGTATTTTTCGTCCGCTTCAGTTAAAGGTTCCGAGCTATCGAACACGTGCAAAATAAATTCCGCCTTTTGCAAACTTTCATGGCTGCGCCGGATGCCTTCGACTTCAATCTCATCGCGCGCCTCGCGCAAACCGGCGGTGTCGATGAATACCACTGGCAAGCCGCGAATGTTCGCCGTTTCCTCAATGGTATCGCGCGTGGTGCCGGGAATGGGCGAGACGATGGCGCGGTCGTGACCAAGGAGTTGATTGAGCAAACTGGATTTGCCGGCGTTTGGCCGGCCGATAATCGCGGCGCGAATGCCGCGCCGGAGGATTTGCCCTTCATCCGCGGTGCGCAGTAATTCGTCCATGAACGCGACGCCGCGGTCGAGACGGTCGAGCAATTGGTCTTTCGTTTCCTCCGCAATGTCCTCCTCGGGAAAATCAATATATGCTTCGACGTGCGCGAGGGTTTTGAGCATGTCATCACGCAGCTGGTTGATACGTTGCGAAAGTTTGCCGGCAAGTTGCTCGTTGGCGGCGCTCAGGGCGAGTTCAGTGCGGGAATGAATCAAGTCGGCGACAGCTTCAGCCTGCGCGAGATCGATGCGGCCATTCAGAAAAGCGCGCCGGGTAAATTCACCCGGCTCGGCCATACGTGCGCCGCTGGACAAGGCTGCGTCGAGGACCATTTTTGCGGGCAAAATTCCGCCGTGACAGGTAATCTCCACAATATCCTCGCGCGTAAATGTGCGAGGAGCGCGCATCACCGCGACGAGCACTTCATCAATGGTTTTGCCATCGCGCACGATGTGGCCGAATTGAATCGTGTGCGAAGCGGCGGCGGAGGGTTTTAAGGAGTTTTTTCCCGCCGGCCAAAAAATTGCGTCGGCAATAGCCAGCGCTCGCGGGCCGGAAATGCGGATGACCGCCAGGCCGCCTTCGCCGATCGGCGTGGCTATGGCGGCAATGGTGTCATCAAGCATGGAGGAATGTTAAATGACGAATGGCGAATGACAAATGGTGAATCATCCAGCCGCGATTTGCCAGCGACCATCCGTCATTTCTTCAATCGCCGAGGCAATTTCCGCGGGCGTTTTCGGCATCGCGGTCTTCGAGCCAGAGCCTGGCTTTCTCATAACTTTTCCTGTGCAGATAATGAAGCAAATCCGGCGAGGCGCTTTTCGGGAGCTGGCGGGTAAGCTCGTCGAGCCGCGAAAAAATCGGGAGCAGGTTCGGTTTGGGATTCGCGGTGGGCATGGACTTCACGGCGGTGTCCAAATCAACCAGTGCCTGCAAAATGGTTTTTTCGGTTTCGGTCATTAAAAATGATGCTGATTCAACGATTGCAAAAACGGCAGGTTCGCCACGATTTTTGCAATGAGCGTATCCAGTTTTCCGAACTTACCCTGCAAATACCAAAAAGTCATGAAGCGCACAAAACCGGCCACCATGGCGAGCAGCACGCAACTGACGATGTAGAGGCCAAAGGCGTGCGGCGGGTCGGGCAGCATCAGGCGCGGGATGCCATGGTACAAAATCGAAAACGTAAGCAAAATTCCCGCCGCCCAGGTCGCCCAATACATCCACGAGGAGACGCCCGGGAACATGTCCAAAATGCGTAACGTAAAGACCGGACCCAGGCCATACGCGGCGACGGTAAACGTCTGGGTAAAGTTATTTCGTCCGTGAAACGTTTCTCCGACCGCTTTGATCAATTTGCCGCCCACGAAAACAATGACGAACATCAGGCCGAGTTGGAGGATTTCGAAAATGAGCGCTTCAGCATTCGAAAATGTTTTAGGCTGGGAAACGAACCCGCGCGGTTTTCCCCAGTGAACAAGGCCATAACCTTCCGCGACAAAAGCGATCAGCCAGAGCGGCATGAGGTATCCCAATAAGATACTGACCCAACTGCGCTTCGCCAGAACGATGGCGTCCCACGTCGCGGCCGGGTCTAGAACCAACATCAAAGCCTTAATCATTGCGCCAAAGTGTTAACGGGCGGCATCGCCACTGACAACTAATATCCACGATGGAACAATTGACAGCGTGGAGGCAGGTTGTGTTCAGAGAGGGACAAATATGGAAACTGACGGGATGCCTGTCCTGCGGGATTTGCGATTTAACTTTCGTCCTACCGGAGTTTGTGGTTAATTCGGCGCGATGAACGTCGACCTCGGCATTTGGGGAAAGCTGACACGTTTCGTGATCGGCCTCCTCATCATTGCCGTGATGGGAATCATCTGGCAATGGTATTTGCCTCTCATCAAGCAAAACGAGCGGATGCGCCGGAATATTCTCAGCCTCGATAGCCAGACCCAAAAGGAAGAGGCGACGCAAAAGCAGTTGAAATCCTCGATCGACACTCTCCGCTACGATACCAATGCCGTGGAACGGCTTGCGCGCGAAAAACTCCGTTACGCCAAACCTGGCGAGACGGTGGTGGTTTTCGAATCGGCGACCAACAGCATGGCGGTGCATTGAACCGGTCACGAGGGTCCTTGCCCTACGCCGTCGAGCGATAAACCGCCTGCGCCCGCGTGTAAAACTCCCGATTGCTGGAACCATGTTCGGCCGGTCCGATGCCGGAGGATTTCCAACCGCCGAATGGCGCCTCCGCATCCGCGTCCGCGGTCGCAAGATTGATTTTTAAAATTCCAGCCTGCGCGGTTCCGAGGAACTTTTCCTGCAATTCGTTCGAGTTGGAAAACAACGCGGCAACGAGTCCTTGACGGACGCCATTGCACAGGCGCACGGCATGGCCCCAATCATCCGCTTTGGTGACGACCACAACCGGCCCAAAGGTTTCCTCTTGAAAAATTTCCTGCTCGGGATCGTCACAACAAACAATCGTGGGTGGAAAATAGGCCCCCGTAGGCGCGGTTTTGTGCGGCGTCAAAATCCTGGCGCCCGCCGCGCGCGAGCGTTCCAGAAGAGTCGCAATCTCACGGCATTTTTCAGAAGATATCAGCGGACCGATGCGCGTTTGCGGTTCATACGGATCACCCCACGGGATTTTTGCCGTGGCCTGTTGCAGCGCTTCCAGGAAAGGCCCATAAATACCGCCCTGCACAATAACACGTCGGTTCGCGGTGCAACGTTGCCCAGCGAACCCAAAAGCGGCCTCGGCAATTTCCGCGGCGGCTTTTACGAAATCACAATCAGGCCAAACGATGGCGGCATTGTTGCCGCCCAATTCCGCCTGCAATGGAAGATGACGGCGTCCGCAAATGTCCTGCGCGGAATAACCGGCCGCAGGCGAACCAGTGATGGTGACAGCGTTCACGGCAGAATCCGCCATCAGCGCCAATGCTGAAGAACGGTCCCCACAAATCAAATTCACCAGACCGCTGGCGCACCCGGTTGCGTGCAAAAGTTCCATTAACTTCACCGCGATAGCGCTGCCCACTGGCGCCGGTTTCCAGACCACGGCGTTGCCGTAGAGGAGCACGGGGGCAATTTTTCCCAACGGAATGGCGACGGGATTGTTCCACGGTGTGATCATGGCCACGACACCGAGCGGGCGATTTCGCCGGGTGGAAATTTCCGCGCATTTGGCATCCAATGGCTCGGCGGCCCGCGATGCCACCGCCGTAACCAACGCGATCGAACGCGCGACTTCCGCCCGACCCTGCGTGATTGGCTTGCCGATTTCCACTGCCATTTGCTGTGCCAGCGCGTCGCGATTTGCGTCGAGCGCTTTGGCGAAACGCAAAAGAATTTCGGCGCGAGCGGAGATCGGCGTATCGCGCCATTTCAAACCGGCCTCACGCGCCGCCAAGGTGGCCTGAGAGATTTGCTTCGGATTCGCTACGGGCACGCGCCATAAATTTTTTCCCTCTTCGCGCGGAGAAATGTGCGTCAGGCAAGTTAGTTCACCGCCGGCAATGGCCTCTCCCTTGATGATGGCGACCGGTAGACGCGCCGTGTCCGATTCAGGCGGTTTTAAACTGGCATGGACCGGCGGTGCAAAAGAGGCAATACAGCGTTCAACGGAAACGAATCGCGCAGCCCGGGCAGCGAGCCAGCGAGCGGAAACGGATGCATGCAGCGGATCGTCGCTGCCTATGGCGTCTTCGGCGATCCATACGGCAAAGCCGCGTTGATACGCATCCAAAGCCGTGGAACGCACGCAACCATGCAAATGGACGCCAGCCAGGACGAGCGTGTCCGCTTTCAGTGAACTCAGGATGGATTCGAGTTCACCGGTGGAAAAAGCGCTGAAAAAAGTTTTGTGAACAACAGGTTCCCGGGCCTGCGGACGCAACGCAGCCGGAGTCTCATGTCCGGGCGTGCCCGCCTCGCAAACCCAGCGATCCGATTGTTTCCAATGCGGCATGCGCTGATCGTTCTGGCGATCCACGGTCGTCCAAATGTGAACCACCGGCACGCGATGAGCGCGAGCGGCGGCCAGCAGTTGGGTCGCGCCCGCTACGATTTGTCCGGCGGCGGGTTCGAGCGAAGGCGAACGGATAAAATCATTTTGCAGGTCAATCAGCAAAATAACCGGTTTCATGCGGCGACTTCCTGACGCAGTAAACGAAGCACTTCACCGGCGACGCGTTCGGCCATTTCCTTTGTGCCGATGGGATTTCCGCCGTGAACGAGATCCGCCGTGCGCCAACTCTGCCGCCACACTTCGGCGAGCGCGGATTCAACGATGTCCGCTTCGCGCATAAGGCCAAAACTTTCGCGCAGTAACATCGCGAGGGAATAAATCTGCCCGGCGGGATTGGCCTGATTCGTCCCGGCCAAATCATAAGCCGCGCCGTGGTTGGTTTGATACACTGCCGCGCCGGCGGCGGAAAAATTCCCGGAAAAGGACAAGGCTCGCGAGCCGAGCAGCGCGCCGCCCAGGTCCGCGAGAATGTCGCCAAAAAGATTCGGCGAGACCATGACGTCAAACTTTTGCGGATGCTGGACCATGAGATAGGCGACGAGGTCCACATTCAGGATGTGGCATTGCACCGAAGCGGTACGGGTAATGTCTTCGGCACAATCCCGCCACAGCTTGCTGATGCCCGGCACGCCACCGTCCTTGATGACCACGTGCAAAATACCGCGTCGCTCCGCCGCGACGCTGGCAGCGACTTTGAGAATGCGCCGCACCTCGAATTCCGTGTAGCTGAAAGATTGTTCGCTCTTGCGTCCGCCGTCCACAGCGGTGCTTTCCTGCCATTGGCCCTGGTAAATTCCGGCTGCATTTTCGCGGACGAGCAGCATATCGAGATTCCGCACGTGTTCCGGCTTGAGATGATTGTCGTCGACGAGCGCCGAACACACACGCAACGGGCTGAATTTACAAAACAGGTCGAACTCACGGCGCAAATCGTAAACGAAGCGCCCGCCGCCCGGCCCGGCAAGCACCGCACCACCGTCCGCAAAAACGCGCCCGCAAAAATCAATCACGTCGCCGGAAAGGGGTTTGCCATGGAGCGCCTCAGCCTCCGTGCCGATGACACCGCCGGTGCGCACTTCAAAACGAACGTCAGCCGCGGATTCCAACGCCGAAAGCACCGTCAACGCCGCCGAAATCACTTCGTTCCCGATGCCTTCACCCTTTAAAATGCCGATGAGAGGCCGTTCGGATTTCGCGCGTTTTTGCGATGTCTCAGTGAAAACAAAATCGCTCCAAGGATGGGATTGCTGGTTCATTCGGGTTTAAAACGAGATGACAAAATTGTAATCATCGGCGGAGCGGCTATCAAGGCAGTAACGGTACGGATGCAGGTATCAAATTTGCCAGTAATATTGCGCGGCCCCACTGCCCGCTTATATTTTTGAAGCAATCAGACACGCATGTTGGGCGTGCGAGGGAATGGCAGGACCACTCGGCTTGCTGTGCGGAGCGCCGGTGGAAATGATTTCCCAGTGGTCCATCCGGAAACCGGCTGTTTGAAATAAACTGGTCAATTCTTCCTGCGGGAGGGAGTAGCCAACGAGCCGCTCAACATAAACTTTCGCCCGGTCAAGGATCGCAGAGCGTTCGGATTCGGAGAGCGGATGGTCCTGGAGCTTTGCCGCGATGAGATGGCAAAATTCGCGGCCTTGCGATTCGGAGAATTTTATTTCCCCGCCGGGACCCCCGGGACGAATGCGATTCACCGAAATAACCGCGCCCCCAGGTTTCAATGCGACCGCCCATTGCTGAACCAACTGCACGCGTTGTGCCGGAGGAAACAGCCCCAGAAAACCGTGGCTGCAAATGACGTCGAATTCGGTATCGAAGGAATATTCCAAAATGTCCGCCTGAATAGTGTGAATCCGGCACCTCATTTGTTCAGCGTACCAGCGATTGACAAACAGCGGCGTTTCGCAGATGTCCATGACCGTGATGTCAGCCGTGATTTGATTTTTCGAACACGCGGACAGGACATGCGCGAGAATGGAATAATCGGCGGAGCCGGAAATAAGCAACCGCGGCGGACGCTGCGAAAAGCGCGCCAATGAATTTCGAAAGAAATCCGCCTGTTGCTCAGGCGTGGCGGCAAGTCCAAGCAGACGTAAGTCCTGCCAGAGGCCGTGATACCAATCACAACTTTCGCCAGTGGCGGGATTTTTCCGGCACAATTGCGGCGCGAGCCTGCGCGCCAATGCCGCGCCCCGGGCGAGGAAATCGTCAGTCGAGCCGGCCATATTATATTTTTCGGCAAACCAGTTCCCCACGGCCGATGGGAACAATCACGGCATCCACCCGCGTATCAGTCAGCGCGCGTTGCAGCATGGGATGAAGAGCGGATTCGTGGCTGGTGGCATTATCGGCGGCGAGGATGCCGCCGCGAACGAGATTGGGAACCATGGCTTCGTAGCACGGCGGATAAGTTTCCTTGTCGGCGTCCAAAAAGCAGAAGCCGATGTTTTTAAAAGTGGGGACGTGTTGCAATGCATCGCCTTGGACGAAATCTACAAAATCCGTCAGGCCCGCGATGCGAAAAGTTTCACGAGCGAGCGCAGCTTTCTCCGGGAGGATTTCAAGAGTCCTGAGTTTGCGGCCAGTCAACCGGCAGGCGAATGCCAGCCAGAGCGTGGAATAACCCGCGCTGGTCCCCACCTCGATGCAATCACCGGGCGGCGCGGAGGCCACGAGAAGGGCGAGGAACCGTCCAACCTCGGGCGTGATTTGTTTGAGGCGTTTGGCCAGCGATGTGCCGTCGCCGCGATCGCGCGCGTCCGCTTCTTCCAGGAATTTCATCCGCTTCAGAACCGGTTCAGGAATGTCGTGGAACATGGCCTATGACGTAACAAGTGAACGGCGCGAGTGTCACGAATTATTTGGCGGTGATCGTGGCAGGGCGAGGACCTTTTAACGCAAAGACGCAAAAAAGTAGCAGCCGACGTAAGGAGGCTCTGACTTCACCGGAAATAGTTGAGCCTCGTTATCTCGGCTGCTACTTGAAAGCCTTCGCGCGTTAAATCCAAGTGCCTCGACACGGATTATTAGAGTTGGTTTTCACTCTGAATTGCACAATATGACGGCGTGACTGAATCCGAGAATCATCTTCTGACTCGTGTCGGCCCGGGCACGCCCATGGGTAATCTTCTCAGGCAATACTGGATGCCTCTGTTGCAATCCAACGAGCTTTCCGAAAAGGACGGCGCGCCATTGCGAGTGCGGTTGCTCGGCGAGAACCTGATCGCCTTTCGGAACACCGACGGAAAAGTCGGGCTGATCGATCACGTATGCCCGCACCGTTGCGCGTCGCTATTTTTCGGACGCAACGAGGAGAACGGCATTCGCTGCCTGTATCACGGTTGGAAATTCGATATCGAAGGCCGCTGCGTGGACGTGCCGAACGAACCCGCTGGCAGTAATTTTCATGAACAAATCCGCACCACAGCTTATCCTTGCGTGGAAAAAAACGGCCTTATCTGGACTTACCTGGGCCCGGATCGCCAGAATCCGCCGCCGTTGCCGGAAGTCGGCTGGGCCATGGTCGGCCCGAACCGGCGCGGGGCTTTGCGCTACCAGCGCGAGTGCAATTGGCTCCAGGCGATGGAAGGAGATTTTGATTCATCCCATTTGAGTTTCCTGCACCTGACGTTTGACGCCAAACATCAGGGCGCGAACGAAAAAAAGCCGGGCATTGAATATTATCGCAACATCGCGCGCATGGACACACAGCCGTTGCTGGAAGTGCGCGAGACCGACGCGGGCGTGATGTACGGCGCACGGCGCGCGGCGGAGGCGGGACAATTTTACTGGCGCATCACGCAATTCCTGATGCCCTTCTACACGAGCGTGCCCAGTTACGACGGGAAAAATCGCGACAAGGTCTGGGTGCCCATCGATGACGAACACACGATGGTGTGGGAGCCGCATTGGTCCTCCACGCGCGATTTGACCGAGGAAGAACGGAAAGGCTGGAAAGGTCGCGTGGCGCCGAGCGGATTTTTGCCGGACAACGACGACTGGCTCGGGCGCGGACGTTTTGCGGCAAATGCGGCGAATGATTATTTGCATTCGCGCGCGCGGCAGCAGACTTCCAACTTCAGCGGTTTCGAAAACGTAACGCCAATCCAGGACGCGGCGATGCAGGAAAGCATGGGACCGATTTGTGACCGGACGCGGGAGCATTTGGGCGCATCGGATGCCGCGATTGTCCATATGCGCCGCCGGTTGCTGAACGCGGTGAATGCGTGGAACAAAGATAAAAAGCTGCCGCCGGAAATTCAGAAGCCCGAATGTTATCGCATACATGGTGATCAAATGCTGCTGAACGCCTCGGATTCGTGGGCGGAACACTATGCCGGGAAGATGAAGGCGGACTACGCGGGGTTGTAAAACGTGGGAACCGGAGCATAAGCCAAAGCAGCACTCGAACTTTCTGCTCGCGTTATTCAATATGGGAAAATCCGTGGAAAATCTCGTCACAGCCACCCAATACACAAAGGAAAAACAGAATCACACCCAACGCGAAAAGTATAGACGACCCGGTTTTGTTTTTCGTGAACGCTGCCACCACTAAAAACACAAACAAGATTACACCGCCAATTATCCATGTATTGATCATGCCGGTTCGTTCTTGAAATTTGATCTCGATGGCGTGAAATACTCGCCATGATTGCGGCCGTTACCATCGACATTTAACCTCGGGCCTCATTCGTTTCGCTTAGGTTAAAAAACGTTCTATTTAAAATACAGGTAAAGCCCCTCCGCACGATAGCGCCGTCCAGTCACTTTCTCCGGATCGTTGGAAGCGGTCACACCGCCGGTGGTTTTGTTGGCGTCGAGGAGAACCGGTTTGCCTTCGTGGAGCACGTAATCAAATTTTCCGTAATCAAATTTCATGGCTTTGGCCAACTGGATTATTTCCGGATGTGGCTCCACGCGTTCGGAACTGGTCTGGGTGGAACCGTTCACAATTGGCTCGCGCGAAGCAAAGCGTGTGCAGGTGGCGCGGTCACCGAGAAAAAGCATCGCCCGCATGTAATAAAGGCCGTCGTGAAATTCCGGCTGAAATTTCTCCACGACAACATTGGGGTCGTCGAACAACAAGGCCGGGACTGCGCCCGGATTTTCGTAAATCTGATACTCCATCGGTGACCAAAAATAGGAACTGGAAACACCGCGCGGATCCAGGGAGACATCCAGCATGCGCTCCGGGATGCCGGCATAATTGAAATTCGATTTCACGATGATTTTTCTGGAATAACCGTCGCCAGGCTTCACGACCAACCGGCTAAAGGTGGACTTTCGTATGTCCTCGACCTCACCGTTGACGACAATGGGATACCGACGCGCGAATGCGAGATATTCCTGCGGAACGATCGTAAGATCCACGTGGACGATGATGAGATCGGCGGGAATGAATTGCGACGTGCCGAAAATGAAAACGACTTCGTGACCATCTTCGCGCCAAAATTCGGCGTAATGATGAATCAGATAGTTGAGGTCCTGGCCACGTTGCTTTTCGTGGAACAACACCGCGATTTTGTGCGCCATGTTGAAAGGCTCTAAACTCAGACCGTCATGATTTCTTTTTCCTTGGTGACGACGTGCGCATCGATTTTGGCGCTGTAATCGTCAGTGAGCTTCTGCAAATCTTTTTCCGCTTGCTTGACCTCGTCCTCAGTCGTGCCGCTGTCGTGGGCATGTTTCTTGATCTGCTCCATGGCGTCGCGGCGGACGTGGCGGATGGCAACGCGGCCGTCCTCCGACATTTTGCGGATGATTTTTACAAATTCCTGGCGGCGTTCCTGGCTGAGCTCCGGAAAAAACAGACGGATGTTCTTACCTTGAATCGCCGGAGAGAGGCCAAGATTGCTTTTCTGAATCGCCTTTTCAATCGGGTGCAGGGAATTGACGTCCCAGGGCTGGATGGAAAGCGTGCGCGGCTCAGGCGTGGTGATGCCGGCAAGTTCGCGGATGCGCATGTTCGAGCCGTAAACTTCCACGAGGATATTTTCAACCAGGCTGGCGGACGCCTTGCCGGTGCGCACGCCGGCGAATTCGTTCACGACCACCTGCTCGGTCTTTTCCATCTTTTCCTCCGCCTCCAGCAAAATGTCGTCGAGTGCCATAAGTCCGAAAACTTAACAAAGCCCGGAGGTGCTGTATAGTGGCAAGTCACGAGCCAAAAAAATAAAGCCTGTACCAGGGATTCACCCCATTTGTGTATCAACCTGGCTGTGAGAACTTAAGAACATGAATTTCAAAGAGCCGATGAAGCGATTACTGCGGTGCGCGCGAACGGGAAAGTTTTTTCGCGGGGACGGCGGCTGGACGACACGCGCGGATCGCGCGCTGAATTTTCCGCACTTGATGCACGTGGTTCACACCTGCCTGTTGCACGGACTCAAGGACATGGAGTTGGTATTGCAGTTCGACGGCCAATCGCGCGAGAAATCCCTGCCCCTTCATTGCCGCTAACGGGCGCTGCCGGTGTATTCTGATTTAAGCCGCTGTTCCGCCTGTTCGTTGGTGAGTTTTTCCCGCGCGCGCAGCACGGCCATTCCCACAACCGGCGGATACGCCTGGTCCGCTTTCATCCGCGGTTCCACGTATTCGACGACTTCAAAAAGCAAACGGTTCGCGTCTTCGTAACTCAGTCCGGCGAGTTTCACGATGTAACGAGTCGCGCGATCGATCAGCTTCAAATTGCTGGCCACGACCCAGATCATGTAATTGCCCATCACGCGACCCAGTCGGACCATGGTGCAGGTCGAGAGAGCGTTGAGGAGCATTTTGACGCCGACGCGGGTAACGCCATCCAGGAGGAAATCTGTCTCTGGCGACGGGACAAGAACAGGGATCAAGTTTGAATTCCAATTATTTGCGCGCGTTTTAAAGTCCGCGAATGTCTTCCGGCCGCCCAAATAAATAAAGCCGCCAGCGGTACTTGGAACATAAGTGGCACTGAGAAATTTCTCGTCGAGATTTTCCCCATCGTTTTCGGACAAAATCGCGATGGAACTATCGCCCGAGTCCGTCCCGCGAAATGGGTAGCCATCCAAACCAATTTTGAATCGCATCAATTCCGCGCGGCTGATTTTGCGAATCGTCTCAAAAGTGCGATCAAACTTTTCCCCACCGACCAGTTCGCGGACCTCGTCCGGCTTCCATTGGAGACACGCCGGCTCGCGTTTCAGGATGGCCTGCCACGCCTGAAGCGTTTCGGCATAAGGCAAAAACAGGAACGCCCAGGATTCCGTGGCGCTACGGTCATCAAATTTCCGAAATGGCGGCGTGCAATAGGTCGGTGAGCGCTCCGTCGTATCAGTTAGGACATCGATGCCGAAGTGATCCGCGTAATAATTATTTTTGCGCCCGGCGCGATAGACCGATTCCTCCAATGCCACCAGTTTTGCCAATTGCGACAGAACTTCCGGAGATTTCAGCGACGCGTGCATCTCCATCAGCTTTGCAAGAAACACCTTCGGGACGCCCTTCGAATAAAATCCGCCGGCATCCGGTGCATCATTGAGCAGATCTCTTATCAGCATTTCCATAACGGTCAGCAGAACACAAAGCTGGATAGTCGTGGCCTGCATACGCGTAGAACCGGTGATCGCCATGGGACCGGTCGTGAGATTGATTTTCTCGATGCGCGCATCCTGAATCACTTTACGACTACGCTCAACGTGCTGGCTAAGAATGTCATCTGGATTGTTGTAAACGAAATAAACTTTTGCACCGGCATCAATCCCCGCCCAGGCGGTGCCAATGACAAAGGAAGTCTCGCCGCCTTCGGTAATGGCAAAGACGACGTCTTTATTGGAAACACCGAGATCCTCGATTTGCTTTTTTCCGAAGAGTGCAAAATCCTCGAAACCTTCCACGGACTTGATGAGGGCGAAATCACCGCCAGCCATGACGCTAAAGGTACGGTTTTCAAAGTCTTCCGCTTGTTCGTAGGAGCCGACGTCAGGAGGCTCTAACTTCCTGCCAGTCTCTTGAGTTTGAAACTCGTCACCTCGTCTCCTACGTTGCTGCTGCCAAAAATCTCGCCAGACGGAATTCAGGAGAATGCTCAAGCGCCCAGTCGAGCCGCAGCCGGTGAAGAAGATTTTTCCGCCCTTGCGCAGCGCGCGCGAAACGGCTTCCTTGATTTGCTCCGCCCTGCCCGACTCGACAAATTCGCGATATTTCGCGATGACGTCGTTGTCCACCTGGAAAAGCAAATCGAGCGCGCTGGCGATGTCTTGCTTCGCTACTTCGCTCAGATCTGCGGTGACGGGATGGGAGGATTCGGTCACCAACGCGCCGAGCTTGAACTGGCCGCTGATTTTCAGGAATTCCTCGGAACGTTGGTCGGATGTTTGGCTCATGCGTTGCCGGAAAGTGGAATTGCCGCCAGGGTGGTATAACGTGATCCAGCCGATGACAACTCACTACGGATTAGCTCAACGGTATCGGCGATCCATTCGCCGAAAAACTCGCGGGCTACACCGGAAACCGCTTCAGCCACGGTTTCGGATTGCGAACGGTTGATGTTGGGAATTCGGCCCAACGTAATATGGCCGGTGAATTTTTCCCGCCGGCTTGCTGACTTGCCGGCGGCGCTCCCATATTTTTCCATCGTAAATTCGATCGTGTTCGTTTCCACCGCCTGTTGAAATCGCGGCAGCAAGCCCTGTTCATCGTGCACGCCACCCCAAAGAACACGAGGTGCGCGCGCGCCGGGAAAAAACCCGACTTGTTCAGCTCGCAAACGAAGCGGTGCGCACCGGCCGCAGGTCACGCGCAAAACTTCAATCAATTCAGCAATTCGCGACTCGGCGATATCGCCCAGAAACTTGAGGGTTAAATGAAACTGCGCAGGTTTCGTCCAGCGAATGAAATTTCCCGGCAGCGCAGCGCGAAGTTGGCGTTGGATTTTTTCGATTTCACTTTTGACGTCGTCCGGAGGCGAGATGGCCACGAACAAGCGAAACGCTTTCGGTTTTTCGCCATTCTCCATTCTCAATCCTCCGCCCTCCATATCACGGCAGCGGTTCACCGCGCGCGGCGTTCAGCAGGCGATACCACTCCTCACGGGAAAGCTCGATTTCCGTCGCCTTGGTGGCTTCACGGATGCGGTCGGGATTGATGGAGCCGACGATGGGAATGATTTTACCGGGATGTTTCAAGAGCCAGGAGAACGCAATCACCGTCCGGCTCACGCCGTGCGCGGCCGCAATTGCATCCAGATCGGTCAAAAACTTTTCCGGGCGATAACTTTGTTGCGCGGGCAGAAGGCGTTTCGCGCCATCGCCGATCAAGCCGGCGGCGAGCGGACTCCAGGCCATGGGCGTGATGCGTTCGGCGAAGCATTGGTCGAGTGTGCCGTCAGTGAACGCATCGAGTTTGGCGAGACTGATTTCGACCTGGTGCGAAATCAGCGGCATCGGGCAGGCCGCGAGCAACGCCGCGACGAGCGTCGGGCGAAAATTGCTGACGGCGAAATAACGGGCCTTGCCCGCGGCGCGCAATTGCTCGAATGCCTTGGCAATCTCGTTCGGGTCGGCGAGAAAATCCGGACGATGCAGCATGAAAATATCGATGGTGTCGAGGCCCAATCGTTTCAACGATTGCTCGCACGAATCGACAATGTGTTCGAATGAAAAATCCCAGCGGTTCGGGGCATCGGGAGCGGGATGGCCGCCATGGCGAACGCCGCATTTGGTGAGGACCAAAACGCGCCGGCGCATTTCTGGAGTTTCCTTCAAAGCCGCGCCCATAATTTTTTCCGCCTCTCCGCCGCCGTAAATATCGGCGTTATCAAAAAGCGTGTAGCCGGCTTCGTAAGCAGCCAATACGGCGCGACGGCCCGAGCCGGGGTCTTCCTTGTTATTCGCCAAACGCCAGCAACCATAAGCCAGCCGGCTGCCCATCAGCGGACTCACACCCAGTGAAATCGTTTGCATAACTCGCGAAAGTAAACGGCGCAGGAATTTTCGAAAAGAGAATAATGACCGTTGCGTCTGGACGGTGGAACGCCGGTGCTCCAGAATCTGCACCGTCTAATCCACGAGATGTCGTTGTAACGCGTAGCGCGTCAGGTCGACATTGGTTGCGAGTCCCATTTTAGTCGAGACGCGGCTGCGGTAGGTGCCGACGGTTTTTTCGCTCAACGAAAGTTCAGCGGCAATTTCCTTGATGGTCTTTCCCCTGGCGATCATCTGCAGGACCTGGAGTTCACGTCCAGAAAGACTCTCGTGCGGAGCCCGCTGGAGGTCGCCTCCCAGGGTGGACGCCAATTTCTCGGCGAGGCCTGCCGTGACGTATTTTCCACCGGCCATGGCTTTTTTTGCCGCAACCAGAATTTCATCCGAGGCGCTGTTCTTATTCAAATAACCCGACGCACCGAGCTTGAGAGCGCGGATGGCGAATTCCTCCTCCCGATAAGCGCTGACGATGAGCACCGGCGTTTGCGGCCGCAGCCGTTTGATTTCACTTAAAATCTCCAGCCCGCTTCGTCCGGGAATATTGATATCGAGCAGAATGATGTCCCATTCCTGCGCGGTGATGAATTCCAACGCCGCTCGCGAATTATCAGCCTCGCTGACCTTCAAGTCGGGAAATTCATCGGCGAAAATTTCCGCGAGGCCGCGCCGGACGATTGCATGATCGTCAATAATCAGCAAACGAATCATGGAAAACTCCCGGCCTGGACCGGGGTTTTGCATCGCGGCAGGCTCGCCGTCACCAAAGTTCCCCCATGCAAATTCCGAGCCAGGCTGAAACCAGCCTGCTCTAAAGAAAATGCTATCGGGTGCTTCACCGTCATGGGTGTCGGAACTCTACAGGGTGCCGGCAAAACATGCCAGTCCCAACGAGGAAACAACAGACGGTTGAATCGGTGTAATGGTTTCGTGGATTGCCAGGCCATGACATAAATGGCTGATTTACAATAAACAGGCCATTCCATGAGCACATCTTTGGCAATGGACTCGCTGAAAAATTTTTACGACAACGACTGACAAATCGGACCTCGTAAATCTCGAATTCGAGATTTTTGCGAACCGGGCACGGAGCGCGTCTTTATCTGGAAGACCAGCCGTAGCACTTTATGAAACCGTTTTTTTTCGTTTGAACCGTGACTGACACATCACGCGCAAGCGGGACCGCGTAATTTAGGAACCGGCTTCCGATTGGTGAATAACTTTGGCTTGCAAGTTTTTCGATTTGGAGAGACAAACGATATGCGCGACGAAAGAGTCTGGGTCCAAGTACCGGCACCGAGATCTTACGGCCGGGGCGTCAGGACTTACCGCATAGTCGGTCGCTCAATATGAGCACTGATCCCGCACAGCGGGAGCGCCGATCTCGTTAGACCTTTTGCCGCGCCTTTCCTTTTTTTATTTACGATTTACGAATGACGATTTACGAGGTTGTCGAACGTCCAACCGCTCGTAAATCGTAAATCCAATATCGTAAATCAGGAAGCCGGAGTGAAGGTGATGGGTAAGGCAGTCATGCCGCGCAAAGCAAGATTCGTCCGCCACGCCAGTTTGGTTCCCGGCTCGAGCGCCCAATTTTGTAATTTGATCAATTCTTCGAAGGCCATGTGCGCTTCCATGCGCGCGAGCGGTGCGCCGAAACAAAAATGGGCGCCCCAACCAAAGGCGAGATGCTTATTGTCCGATCGCGTCAAGTCCAGGCGATCGGGATCGGGGAAACGTTCCGGATCACGGTTGCCGGCGCCGAGCACCGCAAAGACAGCCTGCTTCTTTTTAATCTGTTTGCCGCCGAGTTGTGTGTCCTGCGGCGCAATGCGCCCGGTGTATTGCGTGGGGCTTTCGTAGCGAAGCAATTCCTCAACAGCAGAAGGAACCAGCGCGGGATTGGCGCGCAATTTTTCCAACTCGGCGGGATTGCGCAATAGCGCCAGCACACCGTTGCCGAGCAAATTGGTGGTCGTTTCCTGCCCGCCGACCATCGTGATGATGCAGTTGGCGATGACTTCCTCCTCGGTCAATCGGTCACCCTGGATTTCCGCGTTCTTCAACGAGCTCACCAGGCCCTCAGGCCGCAAGCGGTCGGACTTCATCGCGGCGCGGAAGTAGGCCGTCATCTCCTCCGTGCATTTCAGGATACGCTGGACGTGATCAGGGTTGTGCTGGAAATTACCGAGAATCTCAGCGAAATCTTGCGACCACAATTTCAACTGGCGATGGTCCTCGACGGGCACGCCAAGCATTTCGGCCGTGACGATGCAAGGCAACGGTTCGGCCAGGTCGGCAATCACGTTCATGCGGCCGGTGGACGCTACCGGTTTCAATAAGTCTTTGACGATTTCGCGGATGTGGCCGCGCAACATTTCGACTTTGGCCGGCGTAAAGGCAGCGGAGGCGAGACCGCGAATGCGAGTGTGTGCGGACGGATCCAGGAAAAGCATCTGCTTCACCATGACTTGCGCGACGGGGTTCAGCGCGGCCAGGCCCATCAAGGTGAGTTGCGCGGGCGTGGGAGTGCGTTCGGCGGAAAAATCACGCAACACGCGAATGATATCCTCGTAGCGCGTGACGACCCAGACGCGCAGCAGTGGATCCCAGTGAACGGGCGACTCGCTGCGAAGCCGATGATAGAGCGGATACGGATTGCCGAGCACCTCCGGATCCAGCAACGCCGCCAGACTGAGTGGCGGATTTTTCTTTGTGGAAATTGTCTCGGGAACAACGGGGCTGGTCATTGTGTTCAGAGTTGAGCCTTTTCAGCGAGGCCCAAAGTGCGCTGCACTTCCTCCTCGCTCATCGAGTCCAGTTTCGCGCACAAGAGGCGCTCGATCTCGGCGGATAGTTCCGCCACGCTCGGCGCTTCAAACACCGTGCGCAGGGACAATTCGACACCGAGGTTCTCACGCACGCGGGAAATGAGTTGAATGCCCAGCAACGAATGTCCTCCCAGTGAAAAGAAATTGGCTTCGACATCTACTTTTTCGACACCCAGCAATGGCGCAAGGATTCCGGCGACGGCCTGCTCAACCTCCGTGCGTGGGGCGTGAAAAACATCCTCGCCCAGGGTGTTGGAAGCGTCAGGCGCAGGCAGCGAGGCACGATCGATTTTGCCGTTCGGCGTGAGCGGCATCGCGTCCAGCGTGACATACATGGCAGGAACCATATACGTCGGCACGCGGGCACTGAGAAAATCACGCAACTCACTAACCGTGGTAATGCGACCGGCGCGCGGAATAAAATACGTGATCAACCGGCTGTCGCCTTCCGCGATTTCGCGAGCGACAACGACGCTTTGCGAAACGGCCGGATGCTCATTAAGCGCGGCGACGATTTCATTTGGCTCGATGCGGAAACCGCGGATTTTAATTTGTTCATCGAACCGCCCAAGGAAAGCGATTTGGCCATCGGGCAGCGCCTGGGCGCTGTCGCCAGTTTTGAAAAAACGGCTGCTGGCGTCGCCATCGAATGGGTTCGGAAGAAATCGTTCCGCCGTCAACTCGGGGCGGTTGCGATAGCCGCGCGCGACGCCAGGGCCGCCAATATAAATTTCCCCCGGCGTGCCGGCGGGGACTTCGCGCATCGCCTCGTCCAAAATATAAACGCGGGTGTTGTCGATGGGCCGGCCGATGGACGGCAGGCGATTTTCCGTGCGTTGCGGCGAAACCAAACCGGAAGTGGCGACCACGGCGCATTCGGTGGGGCCGTAATTGTTGACCAGCAGGAATGGCAATCCCGCCGGTGGATAAAGATGCAGCGTATCGCCGCCGGTGAGCATCATGCGCAGGACGGCATTCGCGGGCCAGCGCAGCGCGAGCAACCGCTCGGCCATCGGCGTGGGGACAAAACTGATCGTGATGTTTTGAGTGACGAGCCAGGATTGAAAAGCTTCCGGGTCCTTGAGTTTTTCCTCATCGGGCACATGCAAACTCGCGCCGGCGGTGAGATAAGGCCAGATTTCCCAAACGGCGGCATCGAAGCCAACGCGCGCCACGCAACTCGCGCGATCAAACGCAATCACCTTGAAGGCGTTTTGATGCCACGCAACAAGATTGGATAAACTCTCGTGCGTGATCTCAACGCCCTTGGGCGTGCCGGTGGAACCGGAAGTGTAAATAACGTAGGCGAGAGTTTTGGGGCCAATGGGAGTCCGTGGTTTGGAAACCTGCTCTGAGTCGTGCCGCCCGCGCTCCGTCAAGCAGCCCATTTCATCGATGGCAATTACCTGCCGGCCGCCGCTGGACATTTTTTCCGTGAGAGATTTTTCCGTGACCACCACGGAGACGCCCGCGTCGCCGAACATGAAATTCAAGCGCGCTTCCGGCTCAGTCGGATCAAGCGGCAGATAAGCGCCGCCGGCTTTGAAGATGGCAAGGGCGCCCACGAGCATCGCGGGTGAGCGGGGCACGCACAGGCCGACGACAATTTCCGGCCCGACCCCGTGCGCGCGCAGGTGCGCCGCCAGTTCATCGGCGAGGTGGCTGAGTTCGCAAAAGGTTAATTGTCCACGGCTCGACTCCACCGCGATTCCATCCGGATCGCGTTCGACCTGCCGTTCGAATAAATGAAGCACATTTGGAAGGTTAGGCTGGCCGTTCATAATCTTTCTCCTGATTCAACCTGTTGCAATAATGACTCCACCTCAGAGTCGGAAAGTTCATCCAGCCTGTTCAACAATTCCCAGGCCTGCTCCGGCGAGAGACGCGGACGCGGCAATGGCGGAGCGATTTCCGGCGCCGGCTGTTGTTGTTTGCGTTCGAGAATGGCCGCAAGTTCGGCAATGGTCGGCGCTTCAAAAATATTTCGCAGGGAAAGTTCCGCCTGAAATTCCTTCCGCACGCGCGTCATCAATTGCATCGCGAGGAGCGAATGGCCGCCAATTTCGAAGAAGTCGTCATCGATGCCAATTTCCGATTGAGGCAGGAGATCACGCCAGATTTTGGCGAGTGTTTCCTCAGTGGGCGTGCGCGGGGGAGTGAAAGCCTGCTCGGGCCGGTCACAGCCGGACGCCGGTGCGGGCATGGCCGGGCGATTGATTTTGCCGTTGGGAGTCAGCGGGAATTTGTCCAGCACCACAAACGCCGTGGGCATCATGTAGTCCGGCAATTTCTTTCGCAGAAACGCCTGGAGGATTCCGGCCTCGGGCGACGGATGGGCGGACCGGATCAAATAAGCCACGAGACATTTTTGCCGGCGCTCGTCTTCGCGAAGGACCACCACGGCGTCGCGCACGTTTGGAAATTGACGCAAGACGGATTCGATTTCGCCCAAATCAATGCGGTGGCCGCGAAGCTTGACCTGAAAATCGTTACGGCCAAGGCATTCGATGGTTCCGTCCGTTCGATAGCAGGCAATATCGCCCGTTTTGTAAAGGCGCCCCGTGGTAGACGGACAGCTCGGTCTGATCGAGGAGGGTTCGGGAATAAACTTTTCCTCGGTGAGTTGAGGGCGGTTCAAATAACCGCGCGCCACGCCTTCGCCGCCAATGTGCAATTCGCCGGGGACGCCGACAGGAACGGGCTGCAAATGAGAATCGAGCAGATAGATTTGCGTGTTCGCAATCGGACGGCCAATGGAGATGGGGCCAGTTCCCGGGGTGATTTTTGCGAGGGTCGACCAAATGGTGGTTTCGGTGGGACCGTAAAGGTTCCAAAGCTCCCCCGCCCGTTCCAGTAATTTATCCGCCAATTCACGCGACAGCGCCTCGCCGCCGCAAAGAACTTTCATGCGGCGATCGCCAAACCAATCGGCCTCCACCAGAAATTGCCAGAATGATGGCGTGGCCTGCATAACTGTAGCCCGGCTGGCACGAATCAACGCTTTCATCTTCTCGGCGTCATGGATGTCGTCAGAGCTGCCCAGGACGAGACGCGCGCCCACAGTCAGCGGGAGAAAAATTTCCAGGGCAGCGATGTCAAATGAGATGCTGGTCACGGACAACAACGTGTCCGCCGCAGTCATGCCGGGTTCGCGACGCATCGAGTAAAGAAAATTCACGACGGCGCGATGCGGAATTTGCACGCCCTTGGGCCAACCGGTCGAGCCGGAGGTGTAAATGACGTACGCGAGATTTTCAGGCGTCGTTTCGACGGACAGATCCGATTCATCTTCTTCCGAGATAAGCCGCCAGTCAGTATCGAGACAGATGGCGCGAATGTTTTTTGTCAGTTCACCGAGGCGTTCTTTTTCGGCTTCGCGAGTGAGAAGCAGCGAGGCCTTGCTGTCTTCGAGCATGAACCGCAACCGGTCGGCGGGAAACGACGGGTCCAGCGGCACGTAGGCCGCGCCGGCTTTGAGCGTTCCCAGCAGCGCCACGAGCATTTCGAGCGAGCGCTCCATGCTGACAGCGACCAGGCTGTCGGGTCCGACACCGAGAAATTTCAAATGATGCGCCAATTGATTCGCGCGCCAATTGAGTTCCTCATAAGTGAACGATTCGATCCCAAAAACAGCAGCGACAGACTTCGGCGTAGCGGCAGCTTGCGCGGCGAAAAGATCGTGGACGCATTCACCGCGCGGAAAATCCGCAGCGGTTTGGTTCCATTCGACCAGCATCTGCCCGCGCTCCTCGTCCGTAAGCAGCGGGATTTCCGAGAGACATTGATCGGGATTGGAGGCGATGGCTTCGAGCAATTTCTGATAATGCGCAAGCATCCGCCGAACGGTGGCCGCTTCAAACAACTCCGTGTTGAACTCTGCACAGCAATCCAGACCCGAAGCGCCTTTTACAATCGTGAAGGTCAGGTCGAACTTGGCCGTGCCGGAATCGAGCGGAAACGCGGAGGTCGCGAGGCCGGGCAATTTCAAATTGTCCGACAATTCGTCCTGCAGGGCGAACATGACCTGGATCAGCGGCGAATAACTCGCGCTGCGCTGCGGCTGCAATTCCTCCACGAGTTTTTCAAAGGGCAATTCCTGATGCGCGAGCGCTTCGAGAACGGTGGTTTGGGTGCGGTGCAGCAATTCGAAAAATCCCGGGTTGCCGTCCACTTTCGTTCGCAACACCAGCATGTTAACGAACAGACCGACGACCTTTTCCAGACACGCGCGCGTGCGGCCAGCCACTGGCGATCCCACCACGATGTCCTCCTGACCAGTGTAGCGGTGGATGAGCGTTTGAAACGCCGCGAGCAAAATCATGAAGGGAGTGAAACCGCCGCTCTGGCCGAGCAGGTTCAACTTTTCGCTCAAGGTCGGCGGAAGCCGCAGCCATTCGCACGCACCGCGAAATGTTTGCGAGGCCGGGCGGGAATGGTCGGCGGGCAATTCCAACACGGCGGGAACGCCTTCCAACTGCTTGCGCCAATACGCCAGTTGCTTTTCCAAAGCCTCGCCGCGCAAAGCGTCCTTTTGCCAGACCGCAAAATCGCCATATTGAATCGCAGGTTCCGGCAACTCCGGTTTGCGGTTTGCAATAATTGCGTCGTAGGCAGCGGCGACTTCATTGCAAAACACGCGCCAGGACCAATCGTCAGACGCGATGTGATGCATGAGCACGAAAAAAATCCATTCCTGCTCTTCCATGCGCACCAGCGCGCTCCGGACCATAAGGTCGCGGGACAAATCGAAAGGGCGTTTGGCCTCAACTTCGAGCACGCGCCGAGCCTCAGCCTCGCGTTGCGCGGCGGGAAATTCGCGGAGATCGATGGCCAGCATCGGCACGGCACGGGGAGCGTCGATGATTTGTCCGGATTCCTGCGCGGTGAAACGAGTGCGCAAAGCTTCGTGCCGTGCTACGACAAGATCCATGGCCTGCTGGAGGGCCTGCGGATTCAGCGCGCCGCGCAAGCGCGAAGCGATCGGCATGTTGTAGAGCGGACTACCGGGCTCCAACTGGTTGAAGAACCAAATTCGTTGTTGTTCGACCGAGAGGGGCACCGGAGCCGCGCCTTGCCGACGCGGAATGGATTTTTCAGTCGCATTGCCGGCACTTGCGCCGCCGCCACGAAGCCATTTCGCAAGCAACGCTTGTTTGGCGGTGGAAAGGCCGGCGGATTGCGCCGATGCGGTGGTGGCATCCGTGCTCATTTATCGTCTTATGAGCGCTATCGTGGGCGTATTGCCCCGGTATCGCTATGGAGTGAAAAACCCAGAAAGGTGTGTAGGACGTTCTAGGGGGAAATTATTTCCGCCCGGGTAAGAGAGCGTGGAGGGGCGCCAAATCAGTTAAATAGGTTAAATAAGAAGGTGGCTGCATGCTTCAACAACCATTTAACTAATTTAACCTATTTAGCCCTTTACCCCATCACCCTCTCGCCCGCGCCTTGGCAACAATTTCCAGTGCCGCTTTGCAACGAGCGAGGACATCAGCCCATTTGCCTCCGGCGAGGTCCTCTTTTTTGGCGATCCAGGTGCCGCCGACGGCTGCGACCGTATCGAGCTTGAGGTAGGATTCCAAATTCGCCGGATTCACGCCGCCAGTCGGCATGAAGCGGATGCCGGTATGTTTGTAAGGGGCTGAAAGCGCTTCGAGCATGCCCACGCCACCGTTTGATTCAGCAGGGAAAAATTTCAGGAACTTGCAGCCCAGTGACAGGCCGAGCTCGATATCGCTCGGCGTGGCGACACCGGGCACGAACGGCAGACCGATCGCCTGTGACTGTTTTACAGTCTGCGGATTCAAGCCGGGCGCAACGGCGAAGGCCGCGCCGCTGGTTTTGGCGGCTTCGAGATTCGCGGCGGTGAGGACCGTGCCGGCGCCGACGATAAGCTGCGGGCGTTCCTTTGCAATTCTGCGAATGACTTCCGCCGCGGCAGCAGTGCGAAAGGTGATTTCCACCACCGGTAAGCCCCCAGCGATGAGCGCGTCCGCCAACGGAATGGCGGCTTCAGCGTTCTCGATGGCGATGACGGGAACGACGCCCAGTTGGGCAATGCGACTGAAAATCTCTTCTGACATAAGGGCGTGCGAGTGTGGTTGGATTTGGCAGAACGGGCGAGGAAATTTTTAAATCCCGGAGAAATGCACCGGTTCAACTGTAATTATTCACACGATTTTTAACGCAAAGACGCAAAGGTGCGAAAGCGCCAAGGTTTCGAATCGTTTTCGGTCGCGTGCAAAAAGCAGATTTTTTGGGTGGGCGTGTTTTCGATTTTGCCGTTTCCGCTTTGCGCTCTTGCATTAATATTCCAGTGCATGGACACGTCTCAGCCGAAAATGATAATAATTGACTGGCAACCGCCGGCCTCGTGACCGTTGTAAAGGGAGAGCAAAAGGCTTTTCAAGTGGGGGAATTTCATTTTTACTCCGCCCATGAAGAACCCCGTCAGACTTCTTGCCATCCACATCGGCTTCGTATTGCTCACTTGCGCATGTTTTTCCTCGCGAGCGGCGGATTCCTCCTCGCCGAATCTCGGAATTTTCTCGAAGCAAGCGGACGTCGGCGACGTGGCCAAACCGGGTGCAGTGGCATTCGATTCCAAAAAAGGCGAATACACCATCGCGGGCGGGGGCGGAAATATCTGGGGCACAAATGACGCGTTCCATTTTGTGTGGAAGCAAATGCCGGGCGATTTTGTCTTAACGGCGAACGTCCGGTTCATCGGCACGAATGGAGATCCGCATCGCAAAGCGTGTTTGTTCGCGCGGCAATCACTTGCGCCCGGCTCTGCTTACGCGGACGTGGCGGTGCACGGCGTGGGACTGACGTCCTTGCAACATCGCGGGGTAGACAACGGCGCGACGCACGAAATACGCTCGGAAATTTCCGCGCCAACGCGAGTCCGATTGGAAAAACGCGGTGATTATTTTTCAATTTGGGTGGCCGCGCCCGGCGAGCAGTTGAAACTCGACGGTGGTTATCTAAGTATACCGATGAAGGGAGATCTTTATGTGGGCCTCGGGGTTTGTGCCCATAATAACAGCACCACGAGCATAGCCGTTTTTTCCGAGGTCGAACTCACCCCCCTGCCCTCCTCCACCGCACAACCGGCGCTGGAATGCACTTTGGAGACGGTGAATCTCGCTTTGTCCGATCGCGCCGTGGTTTATCACACTCGCAATCATATCGAGGCGCCGAATTGGTCCCGCGATGGAAAATCGTTTTATTTTAATACCTCCGGCAGCATCTACCAATTGCCGGTCACTGGCGGAAAGCCTGAATTGCTCGACACGCCACCGGCCTTTTCCTGCAACAACGACCACGGCATTTCACCGGATGGAACGCAACTCGCCATCAGCGACGGCTCGCAAGGCGATAAACAATCACGCGTTTACATCGTGCCGATCGCCGGCGGCCCGGCCCGGCAAATCACGCCGCTCGGGCCGTCGTATTGGCACGGCTGGTCGCCGGATGGCCAGACGCTGGCGTATTGCGCGGAACGCAACGGCGAATTTGACGTTTACACGATGCCAGTGACCGGCGGCGCGGAGACGCGTTTGACCACCGTTACCGGACTGGACGACGGCCCGGATTACTCGCCGGACGGAAAATACATTTATTTCAATTCGGTACGAACCGGCCTCATGCAAATCTGGCGCATGAAACCGGACGGTTCGGACCAGGAACAAATTACGTCAGACGATTACAATAATTGGTTTGCACATCCCTCTCCGGATGGAAAATGGATCGTATTTCTCTCCTATGACAAAAGCGTGACCGGACACCCGGCGAACCAGGACGTTACCCTGCGGCTGATGTCGCTGGCGGACAAAAAAATTCGTGTGCTCACCAAGCTTTTCGGCGGGCAAGGAACGATCAATGTGCCTTCATGGTCGCCGGACAGTTCACAATTGGCATTCGTGAGTTACCAGTTGGTTTATCCCTAAGCGGGCACCCAGTTTGGGGTTGAATAATTGTCACCTTTCCGGCATCAGCGGCATTTAAGAATAGATGCAGGAATTGGATGACCATAGTTTGCTGAACGAATACGTCGAGCGCGGTTCGGAGGCGGCTTTCGCGGAGCTGGTGGGGCGGCACATCAACAAGGTCTATTCCGTCGCGCTGCGCCACACCGGCAATCCAGCTCACGCCGAGGAAATCACGCAGGCCGTTTTCGTCATACTCGCCAAAAAATCCGGCCATTTGCGCCGCGGCGTGATCATTTCCGGCTGGCTTTACCAGACTGCGCGACTGACGGCGGTCACCTTTTTGCGCAGCGAAATCCGCCGGGCGCGCCGCGAACAGGAGGCCCACATGCAGAGACTGCTCAATGAAAGCGAACCCGATTTGTGGCGGCAAATCGCTCCGTTGCTTGACGCCGGAATGGCCAGGCTGAACGAAAAGGATCGCCACGCAATCGTGCTGCGATTTTTCGATGGCAAAAGCATGAGTGAAGTCGGCGCGGCATTGGGCGCAAACGAAGACGCCGCCAAAAAACGTGTCGGTCGCGCGCTGGAGAAATTGCGCAAGTTCTTCACGAAACGAGGCGTGAGTTCCACCACGGCGCTCATCGCCGGAGCGATTTCCACCCAATCCGTTCAAGCCGCGCCCGCGGTGCTGGCGAAATCCATAACCCTCGTCGCAGTGACAAAAGACGTGGCCGCCAGCGGTTCCACTTTAACCCTCATCAAAGGAGCATTGAAACTTATGGCCTGGACCAAAGCGAAAACGGCGGTTGTTGCCGTCGGTGTGTTACTTATTGGCTCCGGCGCGGTCATCGTAAAAAACGATTTCTTCCCAGGTGAACCGAGTTACCAGGGTCGACGGCTCTCAGAGTGGCTGCTGGATGCTGATTACGGCCAACCTCAAGACAAACGCGCCAAAGCTTATGAGGCCATCCGCAAAATGGGGGCCAAAACGCTTCCGTTTTTGATCTCAGACCTTACACCGGGCAAGACGGCGAAAGATGCCGGTTATCGTCAGGCCACGTGGGGTTTTGATGCGCTCGGCTCTATCGGAAAACCCGCCATTCCCAAATTAACAAAGTTATTGGAAGAAAATCCCGGGTATGTGCCCATCGCTCTGGCGAACATCGGGCCGGAGGCCCTGCCGGAATTGTTTAGTGCGCTGACAAACGAAAGTTTCTTTGTTCGGGACAACACCGCAGCGGGCCTCGCCAACGCCATCTTTTCCGGGAAAATTACATCGGACCAGGCAAGCGCCGCTTTCTCAATTGCACTCAATAATCTGACGTATACGGATACAAATAATTTGTATCAGGCAAACACGCGCAGTCGAGCCGCCTGGTTGCTGGCGGCTCTCAAACAGCGTCCGGATCTTTCGGTTCCGGCATTAATCCATGGCTTGCAGGATTCCAACCTGGTCTTCGCTTCCGATTGCGCATTTGCTTTGGGGCAATTCGGTAAAGATTCAAAAGTCGCGGTCCCGGAATTAACCGACGCTGCGAACTCTACAAACCGTCAATTAAGCGTTATGGCAAAACAGTCGCTGGGAATGATTCAGAACGCACGATAGCGGAGGAACCAGACGCATGAATGGTCCCTCTGGGGCAAGTGAATAATACTTTGTCCCGTTTCCCGATTCATGGACATCATGGGATGGATGATTGAACCGGATGATCATGAACTGATGGGCGAATTTGCCCGCAACGGCTCGGAATCCGCCTTTGCCAGATTGGTGGCGCGTTATGTGAACCTGGTTCATTCGACGGCGTTCCGCTTCACGGGCAATTCGCATCACGCTGAAGAAATCACCCAGGTGGTCTTCATTATCCTGGCACGGAAAGCGGGGAAGCTTTCGTCACGCGTGGTTTTGTCGGGGTGGCTCTACCAGGTGGCGCGCCTGACTTCAGCAAACTTCATGAAGGGAGAAATCCGGCGGCAACTCCGCCAGCAGGAGGCATACATGCAATCCGTAGTAGAAAAACCGGAATCCCCGGATTGGAAAGCAGTGGCTCCGTTGTTGGAGGACGCCATGGGCAGCCTTGGAAAAACGGACCGCAATGCAGTAGTCCTGCGATATTTCGAAAACAAGAGCGCTAAGGAAATCGGCGCCGCCCTGCGGATGAACGAAGAGACGGCGCGCCGGCGAGTGAACCGTGCAGTCGAAAAGCTGCGAAAGTTCTTTGCCGCACGCGGGGTTACACTCTCCTCAGGGAGTTTGATGGCAACAATCTCAGCCAATTCGGTAAAGGCCGCACCAGCCGCACTGGCCAAAGTGGTGACTTTCGCGGCCGTATCGAAAGGAGCAACAGCGTCCGCTTCAACTTTACCCCTCATCAAAGGAGCATTGAAAATTATGGCATACACAAAAACAAAGGCTGCGGTCGCCATCTTTGCCGGCGTTCTGCTCACCGTGGGAACGGCGACTGTTACGATCAAGGAAATCCAGGAGCACCGAAGTTACTCGTGGGAAGTTCCAAAGTGGAGCCCGCGCGTGCTCACTGACACCCCACCTCAAGTCAGAATTGTCCCGGCGAAATTTCCTCGGGGAGGAATGGGATGGGTTGATGGCAAAGTGATGGGAATAGGCCAACCGTTGTCGAACATTTTTCCCCACGCGTACGGAATCAATTGGGCGCGCACGTTCTGCAAGGTACCGCTTCCTTCCGGCAATTATGATTTTGTTGCCAATCTGTCCGAAGGCTCCGCACTGGCGTTGCAACGGGAAATTGAAAGGAAATTCGACTTGCGCGTCAGGCGCGAAACGCGGGAAACCGATGTCTTGCTATTAACCGTTCGAAACACCGATGCACCAGGCCTCAAGCCGGCCAGTTCCCTACCGATGCAATTAACCGAAGATTCAAACCGGTTTCTGGGCAGAAACAGCTCGATTATCAACTTATCCGGTTTTCTTGAAAGTTGCTTCCAGATGCCAGTCATTGACGGAACCGGCCTCACTCAAAATTTCGATATTGATTGCAAATGGAATCAACAGATCCGCAGAATGATAGTTTGAAACAAGCTCTGCTTGGCCAACTCGGCCTCGAACTCGTTCCCACAAACATGCCCATCGAGATGCTGGTCGTTGATAAGGCGCCGTAGCCTTTTCCTCTAACGGAGCGCGGCTGTGTTCCGCGAAGCGGAACCAGCCGCAGCACGGTCTATCGAAGCAGAGGTAGGGATGATTGAGCACTTGGCACTTTACGGCCGGTGGAGATGATATCGGCGTCATACTGGCGAAGGGCGGCGAGATTTGGACGTGGGGAAGAGTCATTGGCGAATTTTCTCCAAAAGATTATCTCGGGCCAAAAGGCAAATCGTCTGATCCTCAACCGAGGATCATTCAAAAACCATGGCGGCTTTCCAATATCGCCAGCTCAAGATGAACCGCACAAAGTCTCGCAAACCATTTTACAGGCTGCTTGCCCATCGTATAATGTCTCCCGGTGAATTCAGAAAAGCGCACACGCGTGGTCTGTGGCATGAGCGGAGGAGTCGATTCCTCCGCGACGGCGGCGCTTTTGCTGGAACAAGGTTATGACGTGGTGGGCATCACGCTGAAACTGTGGCCGCAGGATTGCGTGTCGCGCGCGGAAGACAAGTGCTGCGGCCCGCAGGCCGTGAGCGACGCGCGAGCGGTATGCAACAAGCTGGGCGTCCCCTACTATCTCATCGACGAGGCGGCGGAATTTCAATCGAAGGTGATTCAATATTTCGCGGACGAATACAAGGCGGGGCGCACGCCGAACCCGTGCGTGATGTGCAACCAGAATTTGAAGTTCGGGCGGTTGATCGATCGCGCGGATCAATTGGGAGCGCAGTTTATCGCGACGGGACATTTCGCAAGGATTGAACGCCTGGGAGCGCCGGCGTCCCGCCGGCAAGTCGCCTCCGAATTCAGTGGGAATCAGAGTCTCCTCACGTCGAATCCTACAACTGGCGGCGTTCGGCACCTATTGAAGCGCGGGCGGGATTTGAAGAAGGACCAGAGTTATTTCCTTTTCTCACTGCGGCAGGACCAGCTCGCACGTGCCATGTTTCCGCTGGGCGAAAAAACCAAGAGCGATACGCGCGAGGTGGCGCGGCATTGCAACCTGAAGACTGCCGACAAGGAAGAGAGCATGGAGATTTGTTTCGTGCCGGATAATAATTACGGCAAATTCCTCCAGCAGGCGAACCTCGCGCAGAAGCATCGCGGCGAAATCGTGAACCTGCACGGCCACGTCCTCGGAAATCACGACGGGATTGAATTTTACACGATCGGCCAGCGCAAAGGTTTGGGCATCACCACACCCAAGCCGGTTTATGTCGTAGAGCTGGACGCGGAGAATAACCGCGTGGTCGTGGGAGATGAAACCGCGCTGGACCGCGACGAGTTTATCGTCGACCGTTGCAACTGGATTCCCTTCGACCACCCGCCGGAGCAACTGGAGGTCACGGCGAAAATTCGCTACAATCATCCCGGCACGGCCGCGACAGTGCTGCCGATTGATAGGAACAAAGCGAAAGTGAAGTTGCACGTGCCGCAACGGGCGATTACACCGGGACAGGCGGCGGTATTTTACCAGGAGGATTTGGTGGTGGGCGGCGGATGGATTTGTCGGTGAACGGAACCGATTGCAGAAAGCAAAAACTTTTGTAGAATGTCTCTATGAAAACGTTGGCTGCGAAAGAGGAACAGTTTCTCACTGATGCCAAAGGCAAACGCACGGGAGTAGTGCTGAATTTAAAGACGTATCAGCGGCTTATCGAAGCGGAAGAAGAGCTTGCCGATATTCATGCCTACGATTCGGCACTTCCAAAGGTCGCCTTGGAATTGAAAGCGGGACGTTACACCACGCTTGAGGACTATCGCGCCGAACGTAACCACAAATCCAAATGAGGTATCAGGTGATCCTGCCCAGGTCGGTGCAGAAGGAACTGGACCGACTTTCGGATGATATTGCAAATCGTATTCTAGCACGCTTGACGCAGTTGGAAACAAATCCCCGGCCCGCTGATGTCAAAAAGTTAAAGGGCCGTTCTGCATGGCGAATTCGTATTGGCGACTACCGGGTAATTTATGAAATTCATGATCGCGTGCTGCAAATCGTCATTATAACAATCGGGCATCGGAGAGAGATTTATCGGTGACCGAAAGGCGAGGTTGTACACGCTTTTTCCATAAAGATTGCGCCATGGCGGTTCTTGATAATCTTTTCGCGATCGGTTGGCTTCGCAAAACCATCTGGCGGCTTTGGTATCCGTTCCTGACCCGGCGACTCCGTGACGAAAGCGTTTTTTTTCTGAACTATGCTTTCGAAGAAGATCCGCCCATGGGCATCCCACTATCGCCGGAGAACGAGCCGAATCGTGCCTGCATCCAACTTTATCATCACGTGGCCGCACAAGTGTCGTTGCACGGGACAGATGTCTTGGAAGTGAGTTGCGGTCACGGTGGCGGCGCGGCCTATGCGGCGCGCACCTTTGAACCACGGCATTACACCGCGCTCGATCTGAATCCCGCGGCAATTCGTTTCTGCCAGGAACATCACCGGAGGGACGGGCTGACCTTTCGACAAGGCGATGCGGAACATCTGCCATTTGAAGGCGGCACTTTTGACGCGGTGATCAATGTGGAGGCGTCCCATTGTTATCCGGACTTCCCGCGATTTCTAAGCGAGGTTGCCCGCGTGCTGAAACCGGGCGGACATTTTCTTTATGCCGATTTCCGGTTCGCCGACGGCTTAGCCAAATGGGAACAAGCGCTGGCCACATGCCCGCTGCAAATCCAAACCAAACGCACGATCAACGCCGAGGTCTTGCGCGGAATGGACCGAAATTCTGCGCGTTCGTTGGGATTGATCGACCGGCATCTGCCGAAATTTCTGCACGGCCTCGGTCGTGATTTTGCGGGCGTCCAGGGCTCGCGGATCTACAACGCGCTCGTTAGCGGGGAACTGACTTATCGCTCATACTGCCTGGTGAAACCGCATCACGGGTAACCTCGATGTCTACGTTTGGTGGCGTCACCTCCCCGCTCGGATCATTGTGTTATGTGACGCTCCGAGTTATGCGCCGTTGGCAAAGCCTCAGCTTCGAGCAATTTCTGTCCGTCCCTGCCATTTGACAGTCATGCTATAAAGAAACCCACAGAAGGAGGGAAGAAAGGGCAGATGGAAAAGACAGCGACGAAACTTTTTTGGATTCGAGCCTGGTTGGAAAGATTAGCTTTATGGGTACGAATTTTCCCCCTCGGCAAAAACTGCCGTTATTCGCCATATTCCATTGGTGCAAAAATTTATCCGGGTAAATCCGCCAAATCCGGGATGAAAAAATATCTACAGTTCAGCCCCCGCCTCCGGACCCCGGGCCTCGGACTTCTCGTCTGCCACAGCTTTAGCGACGGCGGATGGACCTTTGACCCTGGCATTCCTACCCATTCCACCCTATTCGGGGGGGCACATCCAAGACACCTCAATCCGCAACACGGTTTGATTTTATCAAAGTGAATCCGACTGAATCAAAGTGGATCAAAGCGATTACGAGGGGATGGGTGGCCCCATCTTCACTCTTATCAGCGTGCCGCCCATCATTCCCAATTTGTCGGCATTTTCGCACCGAGGATTTTCCCGTTGCACAAACCCGCCCGGCTGTTAGAGTCGCGGTCGCTTTTTCGCCACCGGCAGCGGTGGATTTTTCGTTTTAACCAAAAGTAACAATCGTGAAAATTTTTAGCGGCACGGCGAATCTCAGTTTAGCTAAAGCCATTTGCAGTTCCATCGGCATGGAGGTCGGCAAATGCAGCGTGAAGCCATTCCCCGACGGCGAGACGTTTGTGAAGATCGAGGAGAATGTGCGCGGCGAGGATGTGTTCATCGTGCAGCCGACGTCCCCGCCCACGAACCATAATCTGATGGAGTTGTTCATCATGATGGACGCGGTGCGACGCGCGAGCGCTTCGCGCATCACGGCAGTGATGCCGTTTTACGGTTACGCCCGGCAAGACCGCAAGGACCAGCCGCGCGTGCCGATCACCGCGAAGCTCGTCGCGAACCTGCTCGTGGCCGCGGGCGCGAACCGCATTCTCGCGATGGATCTTCACGCGCAGCAGATCCAGGGCTTTTTCGACATCCCGGTGGATCATCTCTACGCCGCGCCGGTGATGTATGAGTATTTGAAGAAAAAGAAGCTGAAAGATTTGGTCGTGGTCAGCCCGGATGTGGGCGGGTTGAAGATGGCGCACGCGTATTCGCAAACGCTCGAAGCGAGCCTGGCGATTGTGGCCAAGCGGCGAAAAAGCGCCACGGAAGTGGAATCGATGGCGCTGATTGGCGATATTAAAGGGAAAAACGTGCTGTTGGTGGATGATTTGACCGAAACAGCGGGAACGTTAACCCATGCAGCAACGCTGCTCAAAAAGAAGGGCGCGAAGCAAATTCTGGCCTGTGTTTCGCACGCGATTTTGAATGAGATCGGGGTGGAAAGATTGAAGAAATCGGATATTGACGAACTGATAACAACTGATACTGTCCTTCGCCCTGCAATTGATGGTGTTAATATAACTACGTTGTCAGTCGCGGGACTTTTGGGCGAAGCTATCAAGCGAATCCATAATAATTCGTCGGTAAATTCGCTATTCGAATTTAAGGGCGGACGCACCAGTTAACTGGGCGGAGCCAGAACAATTTAAGAAAAATGAAATCTGTACCATTGAACGCGTTTCCTCGTTCGCTCGGACGCCGGGCGGGAGCAAAAAAACTTCGCTCGGAAGGCCGTATTCCCGCTGTCATTTATGGCGGCACTGCCAAGCCTCAGAGCGTGGAAATCAACGCCCGCGAAATTGGCGATATGATCTCCCATTCCGTTTCCGAAAACCTGCTGGTGGACCTGGCGATCAAAGATGACGCCAATCCCACGCGTCTCGCGCTGGTGCAGGAAGTGCAGCATCATCCCCTAAGCGGCCATGTGTTGCATGTGGATTTTCATGAAGTTTCCCCCACCGAAAAAGTCACCATCATGGTGCCGGTGGAAACGACCGGCGAAGCCGCCGGCGTCAAGAACAGCGGCGGCGTGCTCGAACACGTGTTGTTCAAGCTCAAGGTGCGCGCGTTGCCCAAGGATTTGCCCGAGCAGGTGGTCATTGATGTCTCCGCGCTCGAACTGAACAAGACGATTCATATCGGTGAAATCAAAGCGCCAGCCGGCGTGGAAATTCTCGGTGACAAGAATATCCCCGTGGTCTCCGTAGCCGTGCCGCGCGCCGAAGAAGAAGCCGCCCCAGTCGAAGGCACAGCTGCCGCCGGCGACGTGGAGATGATCAAAGAGAAGAAGGAAGGCGAAGAAGGCGCCGCCCCCGCTGCCAAAGGCGCGGAAAAAGGCGCTGCCAAGGCTCCCGAAAAGGGCGCTGCTGCCGCACCGGCGGGCGACAAGAAAGCCGCCGCGCCTGCCGAGAAGAAGAAATAATTCCGGACGTGTTACGTGGTGCGTGTTGCGTGAACGGTTTTCACGCAACGCGAAACGCGGATCACGTCATTTTGAATGGTCCGCGTGGAAAACCTGTTTCTCATCGTGGGCCTCGGAAATCCGGGCGGGGAATACGCGGAGACGCGGCACAATGCCGGTTTCCTGCTGGTTGAGAAATTGTCCGGACGCTGGAAAGCGAACTGGGCGCTGGAAAAAAAGTTTAACGCGCGCGTAGCGCAGGCAGAATACGGTGAAAGCCGCGTGCTGTTGTGCGAGCCGCAGACGTTCATGAATTCCAGCGGCGAGACGGTCGGGCCGCTGGCAGGATTTTATCGGGTCCCGCTGAAGCGATTGTTGGTGGCGGTGGACGATGCGGATTTGCCGTTGGGCGAAATTCGCCTGCGTCCGAGCGGCAGCAGTGGTGGGCATCATGGACTGGAGTCCATCGAGCAGCACCTGAATACGCGCGAGTTTGCACGGTTGCGCATCGGAATCGGGCGCAAAGATGGTGCGCGGGAAATAACCGGTTATGTTCTGGGCAAGTTCAGCGCGAACGAGGCAGAATTAGTGGAGAAAGTTTTGACGGCCGCCGCCGAACAGGTTGAAATGTGGTTGCGGGACGGAATACAGAAGGCGATGAGCCAATTTAATGGGACGGTCGGCGAGTTGAAAAGTTAGTGAGTCGAAGAATTTGAGAATTTATAAGTCAGGAACAAAATGAAACGATACGAAGGTCTGTTTATATTGGAAACCGCGGGCAAGGAAGAGGGCATCAAGGATGCCATCGATAAGATTTCAGCCGAAATCACCAACGCGGGCGGCAAAGTGGAGACCGTGCAGAAGATGGACAAAAAGAGTTTTGCGCGCGTCGCCGACAAGAAACACAATTCCGGTTTTTACGTGAATGTGATTTTTGAGATTGAGCCGGGCGCCCTGTCGCCATTGAAGCAGCGTTTTGCGCTGGACGAGCAGGTGTTTCGCGTCCTCTTCACCCTGGCCGCCGAACTCACGACTGTCGGTAAATAACTCTCAGGCCATGGCCAGCTTTAACAAAGTCATCCTTGTCGGGAACCTGACGCGCGATCCGGAATTGCGCTACACTCCCAAGGGAATGGCCATTGCTAAAATCGGCCTGGCGGTCAACCGTAATTGGACGAGCGAATCGGGTGAGAAAAAAGAGGAAGTGACTTTCGTGGACGTGGACATTTTCGGCCGGACGGCGGAAAATGTCGCGCAATACATGAAGAAAGGCCGCCCCATTCTCATCGAAGGCCGCCTGCGTCTCGACCAATGGGATGACAAACAAACCGGCCAGAAGCGGAGCAAACTGGGGGTCGTCGGTGAAGTGGTGCAATTTCTCGGCAGCGCCACCGGAGGTAGTGGAGAAGGCGGAGGCGAAGCGCCTCGCCGCCAGCCAGCGCCCAGCGCCCCTGCCCCATCCAGCGCCGAGCCGGACATGCCGCCGCCCGATGACGATGTGCCTTTTTGATTCCTCGATTTAATTGATTAACCTACTTAACGATTTAACGGTCACATGAAAACTGAAGTTATCCTTACCAGCAATATTATCGGACTGGGCGGCGAGTCGGACCAGGTCCGCGTCGCGGCCGGTTATGCCCGCAATTATTTGTTCCCGCAAGGCCTGGCCATCCCGGTCACACAGGCGAACAAGCGCCGTCTCGAAGCGCTCAAGCAACGCCGCGCCGAGCGCGAAGCGCATGAGTTCAACACGATGAGCGAACTCGCCAAGGGCGTGACCAAGCTCATCTGCGTCATCAAGGTCAAGACGGGCGAGGACGGCAAGATGTTCGGCACGGTCACGACCGGCATGATCGCGGACGAGCTCAAGCACCAGTTCGACATCACGCTCGATAAGCGGAAAATCCATCTCGAGCACCCCATCCGCACGCTTGGTGATCATGACGTGGAATTGCGCCTGCACCATGATGTGAACACCACATTGAAGATTCGGGTGGAAAGCACGACGACGCTTCCCGCGGGTGCGGAAGCTCCCGCCGCTCCGGAAGGCAAAATTGCCGAACGGACCGAGAAGCGCGGCAAAGGCCGCCAGGTTGAGGCCGCCCCCGTTGAAGAAAAAGTTGAAACGACCGAAAAGAAGCCCAAAGCTGAAAAAGCTGCCAAGTCCGAGAAGCCGGCTAAAAAAGCCAAGGCTGAGTAAGGTTCCGAATCAAATTTTTGCAAGGCAGGCCGAGTGGCCTGCCTTTTTGTTTTTAGTGGCACGGGCGTCCCCGCCCGTGAGTTTCTTTTGAGAATATCAGATTCTGAAACGCACGCGCGAGGACGCCCGTGCCACTACCAATCCTTGAGCGGATGGTCGCGATCATGTTTCTGATCGCGGTTGTTGGGCAGCAGGGCTTCGTCGTTTTTCTGGGAATCCAATAGCTGCTTGGCTTCATCGGGAGTCATCTGGCCGGACGGAGTTTGCTGTTCTTTTTGCTTCTGCTCGTCGGCCTGTTTTCCCTGATCCTTCTGCTGCTCTTTCTGTGGCTGCTGTTGCTTCTTCTGTTCTTCGTCCTGCTTTTGTTTTTGCTGCTGTTGCTGTTGCTGTTGGTTCTGCTTCTGTTGATCCTGTTTCGACTGCGACTGGTTTTGCTGGGATTGATTCTGCTGCTGTTGTTGCTGTTGCTGGTTTTGTTGTTGTTTCAACAATTCGTCCAGCTTCTTCAACTTGATGTCGTCGGGAAACTGTTTCAATCCCTTGTCCACCTGCTCTTTGGCGAGCGTGGTATTATTGGTCAAGTAAGCCTGGGCGCCGGTATGAAAAAAATCATCGGCACTCTGCGCGCTGACTCTCTGCATCACCAACGCAAACAAGCTAATGCTGATTAGGAGTCGCAATGTCATCAATGTCCTTCAATCGTTTTACGTAATCTTTGAATTGCTTGGCGGCGATATTGTTTTGCACCGCCTGCTGCAGGATGTCGAGCGCGCGATGGTAATTTCTCTGCCGCACGGAGTTGTCGGCTTCCTGCTTGGCCCGAAGCGCGGCCTGTCGCAATTGCTCAATCATCGCGACATTTTTTTTCGTGAATTCCAAATTGTGCACGGCGTCGACGTCGTTGGTGTCCAGCACGACGGCGTTCTGAAAGCTCTTGATGGCCTGTTCCCACTGTTGCTGCACGCCGTCAAGGTCCTTGGCATTTTCGCCGAGGCGATATTGCGCATTGCCGATGTTAAAATACGACTTCTGCTGCAATTTAACATCCGGCGAAGCGAGGGCGGCGGTGAAACATTTCAAGGCCTCGTCGTAATTGGTGGCGCGGTACGCGGCATCACCGGCGTCGAAAACCAGGCGGGCATCGGCGCTGTTCGTCTCAGCCAGGCGCTCAAATTCCTTCTGCGCGTCGGTAAATTTTCCCGCTTTGTAATCATTCAAAGCGGATGCAGGGGAAGCGCCGGCGGATGCGGTTATGCACATGAACATAACGAGCGTGGCGACCGCAGCCGCCGCGGCACCGGTTTCGGTGCCGGCACGAGGCAATTGATTTTTCGAATCATGGTGGGCCTTCGGTCGGCGCTCCGGGAAAAATATTTCTGCGATCAACAACAAAATGGCCACGGCCAAAAACCAATGATAGCGTTCGTAAGGCTGTTTGAGCCATTGGCTTCTGGAGTCGGATTTTGGCAGTGGTGCAAGGCTTCTCTCGTAAAGCGCGTCCATGGTATTGGCGCCACTGAGAGAGTAATAGCTGCCATCGGCGTCGGCTGCGATCTGTTTCAGCAGGGCTTCGTTGAGATGCGATTTGACGACGTTGCCTTGTTCGTCGCGGATGTATTCCAGGTTTCCATTCGCGTCCTTATTTTGCAACAGCTCTCCGGCGGCGGTGCCGATGCCGACCGTGAAAATTCGCATGCCGTCTTTAGCGGCAGATTGCGCAGCCTGAATGGCGCCAGCATCAGTATCGTTATCCTCGCCGTCAGTGAAAAGCACGAGCACTTTGTAATTGTCACCCTCCTTGAAAGCCTGCGCAGCAGTTTTAATGGCTTCCGAGAGGGAGGAGCCGCCTTCGGAAATCGTGTGCACATCGAGCGCATCGACGCTTTGCTGAAACGCTGAGTTGTCAAACGTCAATGGGCATTCGAGAAAAGCGCTGCCAGCGAATGCCACGACGCCTAGCCGATCGGATTTCGCCTGTTGCATCAAACCGATGGCCGCAAGTTTCGCGCGCGTAAGGCGATTGGGCGCGATGTCCGAGGCCAGCATGCTTTTTGAGGTGTCGACCGCGACGATAATGTCGAGGCCGCGTTGCGCCACTTCCTCTTCGAAATACCCCCACTGCGGCCGCGCGAGTGCAATAATGATAAACACTACTGCGCCGATGAGCAGGCCCGTGCGAATTTTTTGGCGCGTGCTGGAAACGCCAGTGATCAGCCCCGGAAGCAATCGCGATTGAATGAATTGCGCCATGAGTTTTTGGCGCACACGCCCGGACCACCAAAAAAACGCGAGCAGCGCGGGTGGAAATACCAGCAAGAGCCAGAGAATTTGGAGAGAAGCGAAGCTCATAACTCGAATGACGAATGACGAATGACGAATGACGAACCGTTTGATTCTCTTTCGTGGAAAAACGGACGCCACGGCCCAAAGCTCGCTTCAGCCTTTCCGTAAATCGTAAATTCCCTCATGGCAGTCTCCTCAATAACGTGTGTTTCAAAAGGAGTTCGGTCAATAGCAGCGTGATGCCGGCCAAAATAAACCATCGGAAAAGTTCGTCGAACTGCGTATATTTTTTCACGATGGCTTCGGATTTTTCGAGGCTGTCGATCTCGGTGTAGATTTGTCGAAAATGCTCCGCGTTGTCGGCGCGATAATATTTTCCGCCGGTCATGTCCGCGATTTTCTGCAGTGTGTCTTCATCGATGTCCACAGGAACC
>DATAZE010000029.1:0-14112 GCA_036272195.1 Verrucomicrobiia bacterium
GTCCGTCTTAAGCTCGACGATAATTTTACCGGCAACCAATAAATCGGCGGCGTAGTCCCAAACAATCACGCCTTTGAATTGCACCTTAATTTGCGGCTCCAAGTCAACCTGGATGCCACGCGATTGGATCTCAACCTGCATTGCCTTTTGATAAACTCGTTCCAAAAAGCCATAACCAAGAACGTTATGAACCTCAAAAGCCGCGCCGATGAGTTGTTCAGTGACGGGCTGAAGACTAAAATCCTTCGCCTGCGTTATCTGTGTTTCATCTGTGCTCATCTGTGGCCAGGTTTTCACGGGTGCGTCAAAACGTGCCGCAGGTACAAGTACATGATGGGCGCATTAAACAACAGGCTATCGAGCAAGTCGAGGATGCCGCCGATGCCGGGAAACAAGTGCCCGGAATCCTTGACGCCGGCTTCGCGCTTGAAGAGGGATTCGATTAAATCTCCCACCACCGCGCAGATGCTCAGGACGACGCCGAGAATCACGGCGTGAATCCAGTTCATACCCGCGAGTTTGTCGCGGAAAAAATGCGCAAATAGTACGCTGGCGACCGTTGAGACCGCAATGGCGCCGCCGAACCCCTCCCAGGTTTTGCCAGGACTGATGCGCGGAATCATTTTATGTTTGCCTATCAGAGAGCCCACAGCGTAAGCGCCGGTATCGCTGAATTTGGTCACTAATATAAAATACAGAACGTAGAATTTTCCGTTGATCCCGAGGCCTTGAAAATAATTTATCTTTTGAATGAAATTCAAAAGCCAGGGAACGTACATCAAGCCGAACAGGGTCGTGGAAATCGCGATAATTCCGGCGGTGTTGCTGCGGGAAAAAAACTGGCGCAGGCAAAGGCCGAGCACGAAGAGGATCAGGAAACTGGTTTCAAAATCATTCACCCGCGCGGGCGAGCCTTGAGTGCCGATGTGTCCGGTCAGTTGGAAAAATGTCCCGATGATCAGCAGCACGCCGCCAAATATCCCCCATTCGCTGAAGCACACGAGGTCGCGTTTGGCTGCGATTCCATAAAATTCCCAGAGGCCAGTGACGGCAAGAAACACCATGACCACGAGAAAGGCACCGTCAGACACCCATTGGTAGCGGCAAAATAACGCGGTCAGAATGATGGTCCAGAGGATGACCGTGCTCAACAATCGGCGCAGAAATGTCTTCAGCTTCGATTGCGGTGGTGGAGTGGCGTCAGGCATGGGAAATTTTATCAGAGCATTTCAAAAAAGGCTCTAGCCGCCCAGGCTCGTCCCAACGCGTCGCGCGCTTTCAATCCACGGATGTCCGGTGGGAACCTGCTTCAATTTTCCGGCGACTTCGGCAATCGGCACCGGTTTTGCGCCGTCACCACGCGCTGCGACCATCACGCCGAAAACTTTGTCGTTGATCAGTTCAACGCACATTGTGCCCAAGCGCGTGGCCAGAAGCCGGTCCGCCGCGGAAGGCGTGCCACCACGTTGCACGTAACCAAGGATGGTCACGCGCGCTTCGAGACGGGTCAATTCCTCCAATTGCTTCGAGAGACGCAACGTGTTGCCGGAGTGCCGCGCGGTGAGCACGGTCAATTCTGTCTTGGCGCGTTGCCGTTCAGTTTTGGTTTTCGCGTTGTCCTTCCGCTTCGCCGCTGCCGCGAAGGCTGCGGCGTCTTCTTTTGACATCGCGCCTTCCGCCACAGCCACGATGCTGAAATTAGTTCCGTGTTTGCTGCGCAGCCGGATGGCCGACGCGATCTCGGACACGTCGTAAGGAATTTCGGGAATTAGAATCACATCCGCACCGCCTGCAATCCCAGCCCCGAGCGTCAACCAGCCCGCGCGGTGCCCCATTATTTCCGCTATAATGATCCGGTGGTGACTGTGCGCCGTGCTGTGCAGCCGGTCGATGGCTTCGGTGGCGATGCCCAAAGCGGTGTCGAAGCCGATGGTCGCGTCCGTCAATGCTACGTCGTTGTCGATGGTCTTGGGCAGCGTGATGATATTCAGCCCTTTTTCCACCAGGCGCAGGGCGTTTTTGTGGGTGCCGCCGCCGCCGAGACACACCAGCGCGTCGAGCTTTTCCTTCTCGTAATTGCGCACAATGGCGTCGGTCATGTCGAGCATCTGGCCGTCCACTTCCATGCGGTGCGGCTTATCGCGGCCAGTGCCGAGAATGGTGCCGCCGATGGTTAAAATCCCCGACAGGGCGCGCTTATCGAGACGTAATTTGAGGTTCTCGGCGAGGCCGCGAAAACCATCGCGAAAACCGATGACTTCCATATCGCGACTCAGGGCGGCCTTGCCGACCCCTCGAATCCCGGCGTTCAATCCGGGACTATCCCCGCCCGCGGTAATAATGCCGATGCGTTTTGCCATGCGGGGTAATTTACGATTTACGATTTACGATTTACGAGCGAATTCTTTCATTCACGATTTGCGCACTCCAGGTCGGCTGACGCCTGAATTCGTTTCTTCAGCGGCTCGCGAGTTGTGGTATTTACCAAGCGGGTGGAATTGTGCTTATCGCGCGTAAATCGTATATCTCAAAGTCCGCCAAACCGGCGATGCCGGCGCGTGTATTCTTCAAGCGCGGCGAAAAATTGCGGCTTGCGGAAATCAGGCCAAAACGTTTGCGTCACCACCAGCTCGGTGTACGAAATCTGCCACAGCAAAAAATTGCTGATGCGCATCTCGCCGCTGGTGCGAATCAACAAATCCGGGTCCGGCACGTTGCGCGTCCATAAATGCTGCGAGATGACTTCCTCGTTGATATCGGCCGGGTCAAGTTTGCCCTGCTTGGCTTTCTCCGCGATGTTTCGCACGGCTTCCACGATTTCGATCCGGCTGCCGTAACTCAATGCCATCACCAGCGTGAGGCCATTGTTTTTGGAAAGCGTGGCGATCGATTTTCTCAGATGCTCCTGCACATTTTCCGGCAACCGATAAATCTGACCGATGACCTCCAGGCGGACGTTATTTTTATTCAGCTCCGGCGTCTCGCTCTTAAGGTAATGGATGAGGTATTTCATCAAGGCATCCACCTCGTCCTTTGGCCGGTTCCAGTTCTCCGCTGAAAAAGCGTAAAGGGTCAGGTAATTGATGCCCAACTCGCCGGCGGTGCGAATGATGACGCGCGCTGATTCCGCGCCGGCGCGATGGCCTTCCACGCGGGGCAGGTGCCGCTGTTTTGCCCAGCGGCCATTGCCGTCCATGATAATCGCCACGTGCTTCGGCAGATTGGCCTTGGCTTCGGCGGAAAGATGGGCGGGGGCGCTCATGTTGCTGGTTAAACGGGTAACTTGTTAAATAGTTAGATGAGTTCACGGCCAGTGTCACCCACCTATTTAACCTGTTTAGCCCGTTTAACTCATTTTACCAACCAACCTCACACAAAAATGGTCTGGTCGCGCCCGGGGCCGACCGAGGCGATAAATAGTTTCGCGTCGGTCAGTTCGGCAATCGCCTTCAAATAACTGCGCGTTTTCGCCGGCAAATCCTTCCACGATTGAGCGTTGTGCGTCGGCGTGCGCCAGCCGGGAAATTCCGCGTAAACCGGTTCACAGCGGGACAGCACCTCGATGTCGTTCGGCACGTGATCGTATTTCTTTTTGCCGTCGCGATAGCCGATGCAGACCTTGATGGTCTCCACGGTGTCGAGGCCGTCAATGTTCGTCACCGCCAGGTCGTCGATGCCATTCACCATGGTGGCATGGCGCGTGGCAACGGAATCAAACCAACCACAGCGCCGCGGCCGGCCGGTGGTCGCGCCGAATTCGCGGCCCATGGCGTGGAGCATATCCGCGACTTCGGCGTTCTCGGTCGGCAACGGCCCTTCGCCGACGCGCGTGGTGTAAGCCTTCAACACACCGACGACGCGATCCATGCGATTCGGCGCCACGCCCGACCCGGTGCAAGCGCCGCCCGCAGTCGTGTTCGACGACGTCACGTAAGGATAGGTGCCGTGATCGATGTCCAGAAAAGTCCCCTGCGCGCCTTCGAATAAAATATCGTCACCGCGGCGGACGGATTGGTGTAGCAGCGTAACCGTGTTGGTCACGAACGGTCTCAAATAATCCCCAGCCTTGCGATACGTGGCATGGACTTCCTTGAATGAAAGCGGGCGCGCGCCGAATGCCTTCAGGACTTCGTTGTTTTCCCTGATTTTGGTTTGAAGCTGCTGCTCGAAACGCTCGGCGTTGATCAAATCGATCATGCGCAGGCCCACGCGGGCGGCCTTGTCGCCGTAAGCGGGGCCGATGCCGCGCTTGGTGGTGCCGATTTTATTTTTGCCCTTGAGCACCTCGCGTTGAGCGTCGAGTTCACGGTGATACGGCAAAACGACGTGCGCGGTTTCGCTGACAAACAAATTGCCGGTCACCTTGATGTCGAGCTTGCGAAGCCCTTCGATTTCGCTGACCAGACCGATCGGGTCGACGACGACGCCGTTGCCGATGATGCAAACCTTCTTCTTGCGCAGGATGCCGGAGGGGATGAGGTGCAGGACGTATTTTTGTTTGCCGATGAAAACAGTATGGCCGGCGTTGTTGCCGCCCTGCGTGCGGACGACGACATCCGCCTGCTCCGTGAGCACGTCAATGATTTTGCCTTTGCCTTCATCGCCCCATTGGGCGCCGACTAGAATTGTATTCGCCATGATCGTTCGTTCAACCGTTATGCATCGCAGCAATAAAAATCCCCGAATTTTCATTCGGGGCAAAGCGCGAGGTCTTTGCCGTGTGAAACTAGAAAAAGAGCGGTGTCGGTGTCAATCTTGTTTGCGATTCAACGCTTGAAACTCGAAACCCGAAACTCGAAACTCGGGCCATGTCGTTACCGCCCGACCTGCACATGCACACGCCGCTTTGCCGCCACGCCACCGGCGAACCGGTGGAGTACGCCCGGCGCGCAGTGGAACTTGGTTTCAAGGAAATCGGCTTCTCCGATCACTCGCCGATGCGTCGCGATGACTTCGACGATTGGCGCATGCGCTTCGATCAACTTGGGGAATACGTGGAAAAGGTCGGCAAGGCGCAGAAGGAGTTTCCACAGCTTACCATTCGCCTAGCGCTGGAAGTTGATTATCTGCCCGGCCAGGAGGAGTGGATTCGCGAACTGGCAAGGTTGCAGCCGTGGGATTATTTCATCGGCTCGGTCCATTACGTTTCGGATTCCTGGGCGGTGGACAATCCGCACAAACTTTCCGAATGGAAAAATCGCGACGTGTGGGAGGTCTGGTCAGTCTATTTCGAGCGGTTGACTATGGCGGCGGAAAGCGGCCTCTTTGAAATCATCGGCCACGCGGATTTGCCCAAGAAATTTGGCCATCGTCCAACGCGCGATTGCGTGCCGTTGTATGAAAAATTTCTGAATGCGGCGAAAAAGCACAATTGTGCGCTGGACGTGAACACGGCGGGATTGCGAAAGGATTGCAAAGAAATTTACCCGAGCCGCCAAATCCTGGAACTGGCGTTCCAAAAAGGCGTGCCGATTACCTTCGGCTCCGACGCCCACGCACCGGAGGAAGTGGGGATGAATTTCAAAGAGGCGATCGAACTGGCGCGAAGCGTTGGCTACACGGAATGCCTGCGGTTCGTGCGCCGAAAAAGGGAAATTTTCAATTTGAGTCACAGATGAAACACAGATTGAACATAGGTGCACAAAGTATGATTTCACTGCGGCACAACTTTTTTAATCTGTGTTTCATCTGAGTGCATCTGTGGCGGAATAAGTCTTATGGACATTAAAAATCTCGCCGAAGTCCCGGCATTCAACACCAAGGACGGCTCGGAAATCCGCGAACTGCTGGCGCATCGCAATTCCACCATTCGCAATCAAAGCCTGGCAGAGGCGCGCTTACCCGTGGGTGCCAGCACGCAGGAGCATTATCATCCCAAGGCCGAGGAGATTTATTACATCACGCATGGCTCCGGCCGCATGCGCATCGAAGGTGAATTGCGCGAGGTGAAACCCGGCGATGCTATCGCGATTCCGCCGGGCAAAAAGCACAAGCTCTGGAATACCGGCACGGAAACATTGCGCCTGCTCTGCTGCTGTGCGCCGGCTTACGAGCACGAAGATACCGTCATCACCGAAGGTTGACGGACCAATTTGGGAGCTTTCCCGGATCTACCGAGATATTTTAGTAGCCGTGACGCTGTTAGGGAGACCATCTACGGTGAAGACAGCGGTCAACGTATTACCTCCGCTCAAATCAAGTTGCAGTTGCGCCAGGATTGGACTTGTTCCCTTTCGCGGAATTGAATGGCTGGCCGTGCCATCGGCGGAGAATTTTCCCGAAAAATGGTAAGTGGGCCGCCCAATCAACGCCACCGCGAATGCGCCATTGGCAGAAACTTGAGCTTTGAAAGCCGTTGGACCCCGGATCGGGATGGGCGAGTTCGTTCGCGAGACGCCGTAATATTTCCCACGCACGGCGAGAAATGGATTCGGAACAAAATCCGCCTCCACCGAAAGATCTTCCTGCATGACGAACGGCAGAGTGGGAGTCAGCGCCTGGAGGTTGCCGGACCAACCGGCGAAAATATAACCGTGAGCAGGGTGGGCCGTCATTTTAAAATGGGAACCAACCGTCAATATCTTCCCGTCATAGTTCGGAGTCACCCTGCCCTGGCCGCTGATCTGAACAAACATTGGCGATTGGTGAATCGCAAAAAAACTCACGCTGTTGGTTAGCGAGGCGTTTCCAACTTGATCGAGGGCGTAAGCAGAAATCGTGTTGGCGCCGTTGGTCGGGTTGAAACTTGCATACCAGGTGCGCCAGCCATCGATTGATCCAGCGGGAGTCCAGGGGCCGGAGTCGAGTTGGAACCAAACGCCCGCCACTTGAGAGTTATCGGTCGCGGTGCCCAAAACCTGAAATCCCGCGGCAACCACTTTTTCGCGCGCCCTCGGTGTGGTAATCGTCACCGAAGGTCTTTCGACGTCGGGAATCACCGTAAGCAGGCTCTCGCAGTTGGTCATGCCCAGGCCGTTGGTGGCGATCAATGTGTAAGTGCCGCTGTCCGAAACCTGGAGATTGCTGATGGTCAATTCGGAGGTGGCGGAGCCGGTGATGCGCGCGTCATCGGAGAGGTTAGTCCCGTTGAGTTGCCACTGGAAAACAATCGGCGCGCTCCCCAGGGCGGCCGCGGTCAATATGACAGCCTTGGCTTCATACAGGTTCGTCGAAGCAATTGGTTGGCTCACAAACCACGGAGCCGAATCCGGCACGTAGGAAATCCAGGTGCGCCCGAAGCCCTCCATGGCAATGCGCCACGCGCCATTGGGAGAGGCCGCGACGGTTTGCCAAACTCCACTGGACCCCGGCACGGTTGTCCAGTTCGTGCCGCCATCGTCTGAGGTGCGCAACGAACCGCTGACCTGGAAAGCGACCTGATGCATTCCGTCTGCAGAAGCGGCGGACAATCCGAAAAGAGTCGAAGGTGCCGCACCTAAATTCCAGGTCACACCCCGGTTCGTGGAAACATACGTTGAGCCGAAGTCCATTTTTGCGTACATCAATTGTCCATCGGTGGACATGGCGACGCCGCTCCACCGGAAAGCCGTCAAAGGCGCAGGGTTCCAAGTGACACCGGAATCGGTTGAAACAAAGAGAGGGCCTTCCACGAAACCGTCCCCCGACGCTGCGAGCAAAATTTTGCCGTCAGAAGAGCACGCCACCGACGACCAGTTGGCGATCGGCGCATTTGCCATGTTCCAGGTCGTTCCGGAATCTCTCGAAATATAAAGCGGACCCGGAACATTGTTCCCCGGAAAGGATTCCTGGTTCTTGGAAACGGTGGCAACCACCTCGCTTCCATCCGCCGAACAGGCCACGGAAGTCCAGTTAGTTTGGGGAGCGCTGGTGCGGTTCCAATCCAGGCCGGAATTTGTGGAAGTATAAATTCCGTACAAGCGTGCGACCGCGAAAACCCTATCGCCATTGGTTGAATAAACGGGAGAAACCCAGTCGAGCGACGGAGCATTGCCAGTTGTCCACGTTTGAGCCCAACCCGAAATCCCAGCAGAAAAGCTCAAGCCGGCTGCAACTAAGTATTTTCCAATCATATGGTTAGCGCGGTCCATCGGAGCCTTTTGCATAGCGGAAACTGTGCCAAATGCAACGCTATTCCTGACAGGCAAGCGGCGGAAAGTGTAACTCTGAAAATGCCCAGAGACGCCAACTTGAAGTTTGTTCGTAGTTCAGCATTTATGCGGTCGGTTGCGGGATTTTGCTACCGACCGCATAAATGCGAAACTACAAATGGGGTTATTGTGAAGAGGCGCACAGCGGCTGGACACTCAATAGACTTTTTGAAACACTCCGCGCGCGTGAAACAATCAATTGTCACTTTGGACATGGAGGGGGTGCTGACTCCCGAGATTTGGATTGCCGTAGCCGAGAAGACCGGCATCCCGGAATTGCGCCGCACCACGCGCGATGAGCCGGATTACGACAAGCTCATGCGCAGCCGGCTCAAGATTCTCGATCAGCACGGTCTGAAGCTCTCGGATATCCAGGAAGTCATCGGCACGCTCCTTCCATTGCCCGGCGGCAAGGAATTTCTGGATGAACTGCGGTCGCTCGTGCAAGTGATTATCCTGTCCGACACGTTCGAACAATTTGCCGCGCCGCTAATGAAACAACTGAATTGGCCGACGCTGCTCTGTCATCAACTGGTGGTGGAGAATGATCGCATTGTGGATTACAAATTGCGGGTGGCAGACCAGAAGAAAAAAGCGGTGGCGGCGTTCAAGCTCCTGAATTACCACGTCGTCAGCGCCGGAGATTCGTTCAATGACACCGCCATGCTCGGAGAGGCAGACGTCGGCTTCCTGATTCATTCTCCGGACAATGTGAAGAAGCAATTTCCGCAATTCAAAGCGGTGGAGAGCCATGCGGAGTTGTTGAAGTTGATCAAGGGCGCGATCACATAAATCGCAGGACAGGCATCCTGGCAGTCTCCATTTTTGAATTCTGCGTCGAACGGTCAGAGACACGCAAAAGGCCTCTCCTACGGTCAATCCTCCGCACTCATTTGACATCCATGCTATAACGGGGCTCACGAAGGAGGGGAGAAAGAGGGAATGGAAAGGAAAATGAGGCAAATTCAGGTTCGCGGAAACGCCCATCTCAGAGGCAATATTTCCAGGCACAGATTCGCCCTCATCACCTCCACGGCCGATTCCGTGTTTTCATCTGCGTTCATCCGCGTCCATCCGCGGTTAAAACAATGGCTTTCCCCTCCCCGTTTGCTGCTGCCAAATCCCCGTTTTCCGTCAAAATCGCGCAGTTGTAAGTCATTCTTCCGCAAGGGTCTTGAAACCGTTCCGACCCATTCCACCCTATTCGGGGGGGTATCCGGTCAACCATCCTTTCGCGCCGGGCGCACCTTGAACTTTGGACCTTGGATTCGCCGGCAAGATGCCGGCAACATGTTAATCCTCCGCCTTCAGGTCGCGCGACATGAGGTCGCGCACGCCCTGGCGGACGTCTTTCCCTTCGTACAACATCGCAAACACCTCATCGACGATCGGTGTGCTCACATCGTGGCGGCGCGCCAGTTTGTAAGCGGAGCGCGCGGTCGGATATCCTTCGGCAATGGCGTGCATGCTGGCGGCGACGTCGGCCGGCTTTTCGCCGCGTCCGCAGCGTTCGCCAAAGGCCCGGTTGCGGCTGTGTTTGGAGAAACAGGTCACCATCAAATCGCCGAGGCCGCTCAGGCCGGTAAACGTGTCCGCCTGCGCGCCGCAGGCAACGCCCAATCGGCGAATCTCCGCGATGGCGCGCGTGACCAGGGCGGCTTTGGAGTTATCGCCAAAGCCCAACCCATCGGCCACGCCCGAGGCGATGGCGATGACATTTTTCAACGCGCCGCCGAGTTCGACTCCGAGCACATCCGTCGTGGTGTACACCCGAAAGGTCGGGCAACTGAAAATCTTTTGCACTTCCGCGACTGCAACGAGGTCTTTGCTCGCGGCGACGATTGCGGTGGGGATTCCCCGCGCCACTTCGATGGCAAAGGTCGGTCCGGACAGCGCAGCGTGTTTGGCGCGGGGAGCATTTTCCGCCAGTACTCCGCACATGGTCAGGCCGGTGTCGTATTCGATGCCTTTGGTCATGCTCACGATGATGCCGGGAAAATCCTTCAACACGCGCGTGACTTCGCGGAACGCTTTCGAGGGGATCGCCACCAGAATGCAATCACCGTTCAGAACGGAATTCAGATCCGTTTCCAACTTAATCTCGCGCGGCAATTCGATGCCGGGAAGAAATCGCTCGTTGTAGCCGGTGCGACGGATGTCTTCGACCTGTGCTGGATTGTGCCCCCAAAGAGTTGTTTCCACTCCACACTGATGGAGAAGCCGGGCCAGGGCGGTGCCCCAGGCGCCCGCGCCAAGGACGGTCACTTTCATGGCGTGGCCTCCTTTTTCCGGAACTGTATCCGGTTTTCCGTGCCGTTGAGCAGTCGTTGGATGTTTTTTCGGTGTTTCAAAATTGCCAGTGCGCCGATGGCAGCCATCACCGCGGTCAAGCCGACGTCATGTTGGGTAAACCAGGTCGCAAAGGGCAGGGCGAACGCCGCCGCGATGGAGCCGACGGAGACATAACGCGTTGCCAGAAACAGGATGATAAAGATCGATAAAATGATGACGAGCGCCAGCGGCACCAGCGCAATCAGGACACCAGCGGAAGTGGCGATGCCTTTGCCGCCCTTGAAATTGAGCCAGCAAGTAAAGTTGTGGCCCAGAATCGCAGCGATGGCAGCAGTGATGCGCAGATATTCCAAGGGTGCTCCCGGCAAGAGTAGGTACACGACTAGCGCGGCCACTTCCACAGCCACCCATCCTTTTAGCGCGTCCATCAGCAAAACAAAAATGCCGAAGCCTTTGCCGAGCACGCGAAAGGCGTTGGTCGCGCCGATGTTTCCGCTGCCGACCGTGCGAATATCCACGCCGCGCGCTTTGGCCACGAGAAAGCCCGTGGGAACGGACCCAAACAAATACGCCACGAGCGCCATCACGATGTAACTGAGAACAGGCACGGAACTACTTTATGAGTCCACGGTTGAAGTTCAAAAACAAATTTTTAGTGGCAACCGACGTAAGGAGGCTCAGAATCCTTCCCGCGGAAAAAGTTGGAGCCTCCTTACGTCGGCTGCTGCGGCATCGGAAGATGGCCTCACTTACCGGTGGCGCTCGTTTCGGCTTTCAGTCACAGGCACACGCTGGCAGACTAGCATGGTGACGACTTCACATTCAAAAGTTCGCGTGGCGGTGCTCGGCGTCGGTTCGCTCGGTAAAGAGCACGCGCGGATTTATTCCGAACTTGCCGCTGCCGGGCTGGTCGAGTTCGCGGGCGTCCACGATATTTCTGCCGACCACGCGAAGAAGATCGCCCAAAAATATAATGTGCCCGCCTTCGGTTCGCCCGCCGAAGTGGCAGCGGCGGCGGACGCTTTGAACATTGTCACGCCGACCACCACCCACTACGACTACGCCAGGGCGTTGCTCGAGCAGGGCAAGCATGTGCTGGTGGAAAAGCCGATGACCGACAGCAGCGCTCAGGCTGCGCACCTGGTCGAATTGGCGTTGCAAAAAAATTGCGTTTTGCAGGTCGGTCACGTGGAGCGGTTCAATCCCATTTTCAAATATCTCGAAACCGCGGCTTCGGAGCCGCGCTTCATCGAGACCCACCGGCTCTCGCCCTACCCTGCCCGTTCGACGGATATCGGCGTGGTGCTCGATTTGATGATTCACGACCTGGACGTCGTGCTGGCGTTTGTGAAATCGCCGGTGACGAGTGTGGATGCCGTGGGGATTCCGGTCTTGAGCAAATCCGAGGATATTGCGAACGCGCGGCTGCGGTTTGCGAATGGCTGCGTGGCGAATCTCACCGTCAGCCGCGTCAGTCCCGAACGGATGCGCAAAATCCGTGTTTTCAGCGGAGGCGCCACGCCGAGCTACATCTCGCTCGATTACCGGGCGCAGGAGGGGTTCATTTACCGCATCGCGCGCGACGGCGAAGAGGAAAGTTCACTACTGAAGAAATTATTGGCCGCCAAAGATTCAACCATTGTCAGCGAATTCGCCGGGAAGCGGATTGTGCGCGAGCCGGTGCCGATTGCGAAAGACGAGCCGCTGAAACTCGAACTGCAACATTTCGTCGAGTGCGTCCGCGAAAAACAAACGCCGATGGTCAGCGGAGCATCGGCGAAGCAGGCATTGGATTTGGCGTTCGAAATCACGCGGCTGGTGCAGCAAATAAAGTAGATGAGACCAAAGAGCGTCATGCTCATCGCGGGTGAACCGAGCGGCGATACGCTGGGAGCGGAACTGGTTGAGGCTTTACGTAAAGAATTGACTGCGGCGGAAGTCGAATACACCACGGATACGCAACCGCTGCGCACGGGGCTGGAGCCGCGCTTCTTCGGCGCGGGAGGTCCGCGCATGGCAGCGGCGGGCGTCGAACTTGCGTTCGATCTGACCGAGCATTCCATCATCGGCTTTCCGACGCTGAAAAGTTATTTGCAAGCGCGACGACGATTTAACGAATTGCTGAAACTGGCGTTCGAACGGCAGCCGGATGTGATCGTGGGAGTCGATTACAATTATTTTAACCTGCGCTTCGCCGAAGCGGTTCGGCAATATACAAGCCGGAATTCCGGGTGGTTCCACGACTGGCATCCCAAGCTGGTCAAATATGTCTCGCCGCAAGTCTGGGCCTCGCGGGAAGATCGCGCGTACCCAATCGCTCGGGATTTCGACCTGCTCCTGAGCATTTTTCCGTTCGAGAAAGATTGGTATGCGCGGCGGGTGCCGAAGTTGCACGTGGAGTTTGTCGGGCATCCGATGGTGGAACGGTTTCTAAAAAAGTCCACAGTCCACAGTCCACAGTCCACAGTCGCGGGCCATTCGCCGCAGATATTGCTTCTGCCAGGGAGTCGGATGAAGGAATTGCACCGTCATTTGCCAGTGATGCTGAGGGGGCTGGGATTGATTCAGGAAAAAATAACGCAAACACAGGCTAAAATAGTTTTGCCGGATGAATCGCTGGCGAGCGAAGCGAAGTCGCTGGGCGTGCCATCGGGCGTTAAAATTCAAATTGGCAACCTGTCCCAGGCCCTGGCGGAATCCGACCTTGCCATCGCTTCCACCGGAACGGTGACGATGGAATGCGCGTTTTTCGGCGTGCCGGCGGTCACGCTCTATAAGACCTCGTGGGTCACTTACGAAATTGGCAAGCGCATCGTCAAAGTGAAATCGCTCACCATGCCGAACCTGCTGGCGGACGAAGAAGTTTTTCCGGAATTCATTCAAAATGCCGCCACGCCGGAAAATATCTCTCGTGCCGCGCTGGAATTATTGCAGAACGAAGAGCGCCGGAAATCGATAAAAGCCAAACTGGCGAAAATAGTCTCCTCGCTCGGCGGTCCGGGAGCTTCGGAGAGGGCGGCGCGAGCCATCACGCGATTGCTTGATCCGCAAAGCAGCACGCATTCGTGATTGATTCGGAACGAGGATTAAATTATTTCTCGCGGCATTGAAAAAGGATTCCCCAGAGATTCCGCGCAAGACGATTTACCGCCTGTCGGTTTATTTGCGGTGCCTTGCACGGCTAAAGGACAATAACATCCAGACCGTCTCGAGCGAGGCGCTCGCCAAGGTCGCGGGCGTGAAGCCGACGCAGCTTCGCAAAGACCTGGCCTATTTCGGCCAGTTCGGCACGCGCGGCCTGGGCTACGATGTGACCGAGCTTTCCAAAATGATTTCGGATGAACTCGGCACGACGAGTTTGCAGCCGGTCATCCTGGTGGGCGTGGGTAATCTCGGCCTTGCGTTGCTGACGTATCGCGGTTTTGAAAAGGAAGGGTTTGAAATCGTGTCAGCGTTCGATGCCGAACCGAAGCGCCGTCGCGACAAACAAATTAAACAACAGATTCTCGGGATGGATGAACTCAAAGAGTTCGTTCTGAAGCACGGCGTAAAAATGGCGGTTGTGACTGTTCCAGCTGTCGCCGCGCAGGAAGTGGTGAATCAACTGGTGCAGGCCGGTGTCGTGGGCATCTTGAATTTCTCGCCGATCGTTCTTTCCGTGCCGGAAGAGGTGATGGTCAACAACGTGAAT
>DATAZE010000030.1:0-60074 GCA_036272195.1 Verrucomicrobiia bacterium
TAGGAACGAGACGCATGTCGTTGATCCTCAAGCGCGCGAAAGGAGAGGCTTTTCCGTTGCAAATGAGCGGGGACGAATGACGAATGACGAATGGGGTGGTGTTTCTGTTCTCGTCGGATCTGCATTGCTGTTCATGGGAGCTGTTTTAGCACGTTTCAAGGATTCGGAAAAACTTACGGTAATGTTTTCCGGCCGTTTTCGGAAAACTGAGATTGTGGTGGAAGTGGCTTCAGGGGAACTACTTGAAGAAATGCGAAACGGTTTCGTGTTTTGGAAGCCGGTTGAAATTCGCGGGCAGCGGCGGTTTTCCGTCGTCGCTCCGCGACGAGGTTAGTTTTATACGCGTAACCGGGGACGTTGTCCCCGGCTAATATCCATAACCGCTCCGCGGTTTTTGGCGCCAAACCGAAATGAGTTCCTCGGGAACGACGGAACCGTTCTCTGGGCTTTCTGTCGCCCCTTGAGGGGCTTGGCCGCGTGAACGCGTGTGCCCACCGTTGAAACGGTGGGTTATTTTCTATCGTCCTTACGGACTTTCCCGATGAGAACGCGGAGTCAGATCGAACGCGCAGATTTGCTCACTCCCATTTTAATCACATCCCCTTGAGGAGATGCGGTAAGTTCTCCATTGCGTGTTAGAGGTGTATTCGAGAATTTCATGCGTGTCGGGCCGGGATTGAACGGCGCGATGCCCGATTTCCTGAGGGCGAACACGGAACCATCGAATGATGCACGATTTTTCGGCAGGGCGATATGATGCGGCTCGCGGAGTCGCGGTCCGGCTCACTCGTGTTTTGCTGCGATCAGTTTTCGTTATTGTCTGGTTGTGCACGTTCGTTGCGGGCGCGGCGGATACCAATCTTCCGCCGGCCAAATTCAAAATCTCGGGTTATGGTTTTTTTGGCGACCTGAAACTGAAGCGAATTATCAATTTGCTCGAGGTGCCGAAGGGCAAGACTGAGTTTTTTGACGCGAATTTCATGGAGGATTCGGCGCTGATCCTGAAGTCGAAAATCCGTGACGAGGGCTATCTGCAGCCGAAGATTATTATCCGCATCATTGAGGGCGATGGGACGCGCGCGCGGTTTGTTTGGAATGAAACGGAGCCGTTGCCACGTCCGTTGCGCGCGACGATGGTGAGGTTCCGAATCAACCGGGGTGTGCTGTATCATTACAATAAGCTGGAATTCAATGGCTTGACGGCTTTGCCGGAGAAGAAGGCGCGGAGTTATTTCATTGAGACCAGCGGCCTGGTGCCGTTGAAACAGAACCGGATTTATTCGCCGGACCGGCTGAAAAACAGCGTGGCGAACCTGGGCGAGGTGCTTAACCGAATGGGTTACCAGGACGCGCGGGTCACGGCGGAAAACCTGGAGCTGGATGATCACACGGGGAATATTGACGTGAGGATTGAAGTGAACCAGGGGCCGAGATTCATCGTGCGTTCGGTGCGGCGGGAAGTATTTTTTCCGAACACGAATGCGCCGGTGGATTTGGGCACGAACAGCCTGGACAAAATTTATTCGAGATGGTGGGAGCAGGATTTCACGCACGGCATCCGGACTAATTATTATCGACAGGGATACCCGGGCACGGCGGTGACGCTGCAGACTGAGCGAAGTGAACCGGGAGGGACGAATGTGTTTCTTGATTTGCTCGCGGTGGTGAAGACCGGGCCGCAGGTGCGTGCGGGCGACGTGAGTTTTCACGGTGACAAACGCACGAAGGAATCCATGCTGTCCGCCCGCGTGCCGCTGCACACCGGCGATTGGCTGGATCGCCTGAAAGCTGAGAACGGCCAATATCGGCTGGCGCGCCTGGGCATCTTTGATTCAGTGGAACTGAGTTACCAGACGGTGAGCAGCAATCTCTGGGATGTTCGTTATGATGTGAAGGAGGGCAAGCGCATCGAGGTCAGCCCGTTGTTTGGTTTTGGCAGTTACGACCTGTTGCGCGTGGGTGTGGAGGTGGATCAATACAATCTGTGGGGGCTGGCGCACAATTCGCAGCTCAAACTGGTGCAATCCTTCAAGTCATCGAGCGGCGATTACACTTATACCGTTCCCGAATTGCTTGCCCACGACGTGGATGTGTTCGCGACGGCAAATGGGTTGCGGCGGGAGGAAATTTCCTTCACGCGGGTGGAATACGGCGGAGGCGCCGGGTTGCGGAAATTTTTTCAACCGATCGCGGTGGATGCGAGTTTGCGTTATTATTACGGCATCCTGCAGGCGACGGAGCAAAGCGCGAACTTCGTACAGGAAGGCGCGCAGAACCCGACGGTCGGCGAATTGATCCTGGACGTCCGCCATGATCGGCGGGACAACCCGCTTTATCCCCACCGCGGCTATCAGTTGCTGGCCAATGTGGAAGTGGCCAGCGACAACCTGGGCGGCAACGCGAATTTTCAGCGTGCGGAATTCGGTGGTTCGTATCATCTGACCCTGAATGACAGCGAGTGGATTCATCTTGGTTTGCGGCACGGGTTTGTGACCACCAGCGGCAGCACGAGCAACAACCTGCCATTCACGCGCCGATTTTTTCCGGGTGGCCAGGATTCGGTGCGCGGCTACCAGGAGGGCGAAGCTTCGCCGCGCAATGCGCAGGGAAAAATCGTGGGGGCGGAAACTTATACCAGCGCCAATGTGGAATTCGAACAAGGCATCACGCCGAAGTGGTCGGTGGTGGGATTCGTGGACGGCGTGGAATTTGCGGAACGCATCGCTCAGTATCCGGGCAACGCGCAGTTATTTTCGGCGGGTGGCGGACTTCGGTGGCGGACGTTCATCGGGCCGGTGCGGTTGGAATACGGTTACAATTTGAACCCGCGTCCGAGGGATCCGCCGGGCACGCTGCAATTCTCGCTGGGTTTTCCGTTTTAGAGCATTTTCAAACGGGCGTGTTGCCCAAAACAGGTTGATGGTGCAGAGCGTCCGTAATTCGTCCTCGTCATCCTTCTCGTCCTCGAAAAGTCCAACAAATCGAGGACGAGGACGAGAAGGAGGACGAGGACGAGCCGCACGGGCGGGGACGCCCGTGCCACTATCGCTATGACCGTATTTTGCCAAAGGCTGGCTAAATATTGTTCAAATGAGCTTGAACGCTTGAGTTTTGCGTCCGTTAGCCGATATCGAACTGTCGGCTCAGCATTAGCCTGAGACGCGATAACATGAGCAAGCCGGGTTTGGTATCGGGACTTCGGGTCTCAGAGTGATTTTATCCGCCAGTCGTAACGCCGATGAGCACTGATATTCGCCATATTCTCGTGGTGGACGATAACCTGTCCATTCATGAGGATTTTCGCAAAATTTTTCACGGCATCGCACCGTGCGATGACGCATTGGATGCCGCTTCCGCCAAATTATTCGGTACCGGGCCGGGGGATGGCGAGCCACGGTATGAATTGGAATTTGCATCCCAGGGTGAGCAAGGTTTGGAGATGGTGCGGGCGGCGATCGCGCGGAACCGGCCTTACGCGATGGCGTTCATTGATGTGCAGATGCCGCCCGGCTGGGATGGCATCGAGACCATGTCGCGGATTTGGGAAGTCGCGCCGGATTTGCCAATTGTCATTTGCACCGCTTATTCCACTTATAGCCTGCGAGATATTGTTCAAAAAGTCGGCCACTCGGATGGGTTCGTGGTCTTAAAGAAGCCGTTCGATTCGATTGAGGTTTTACAACTGGCAAACACCTTCAGCGAAAAATGGCATTTGCTCAACGAAATCAATGAGCGGGCGCGCAAGCTGGAGGAAAGCCAGCATCGTTATCGTTTTCTGGCTGAGGCGACGCCGGGATTGGTCTGGACTGCCACTGCGAACGGCAACAGGGATTACCTGAATCAACGCTGGTGCGATTACACCGGCTTGACGGTTGAGCAGAGCAAAGATTGGGGCTGGCAAGTGGCCCTTCACCCCGACGACCTGCCGCGATGCCTTGACCGCTGGCTGGCGGCCTTGCGCACCGGCGATAATTATGAAGTCGAGTATCGGTTGAAGCGCGGTTCCGATGGAGTTTATCGGTGGCACCTGTGCCGCGGGACGGCGATGCGGAACCAGCACGGGGACATTATCCATTGGGTGGGGACCTGCACGGATATTGACGATAAAAAACGGGCGCAGGAAGACCTGGAAAAGCGCGTGGCGGAGCGCACCGCGGAACTGACCCGGTCGGAGGCCCGCTATCGCGAACTGGTCAACGGCCAGGGGGAAGGGGTCGTCTATACGGATGTGGAGTTGAAATTTACGTTCGCGAACCCGGCCGCCGAAAGCCTGCTCGGATTGTGGCCCGGGCAGTTGGTGGGAAGAACGTTCCTGGAATTTTTGGATGAAAAAAACAAGGTAATCACGGAGCAGCAACTTAAACGGCGCGCGGCCGGGGAGAAATCCACTTACGAAATTGAGGTCGTCACGGCCCAGGGCGAGCGCCGGCAAATTCTTATCACGGGCGCGCCGCAGGTTGACTCCGCAGGGGACTTTTGCGGCACCTTTGCGATCTTTCGCGACATCACCCAGCGTAAAAATGCGGAATTTGCGCTGCGCGAGAGTCAGCGTTTATTGCGGGCGATTTTGGACAATATTCCCGACCCGGCGTGGCTGAAGGATTCACAGGGCCGCTACCTGGTGGGCAACAAACCGCTGGCGCGGATTTACCAGCGCAAGCTGGAGGACATTGTTGGCAAAACTGTCTTTGAGGTTTTTCCGGCACAGGCCGCCAACCTGACTGAGGGCGATAACCAAGCGGCCAGTTCCGGCAAGCCGGCGCGCGCGGAAATTTGCATCCCGGACGGCAATGGCGGCAACCGCTGGTTCGACACCATTGAAACCCCGATTCTAAACGAACACGGCCAGTTGGTCAGCACGGTGGGCATCGCGCGGGACATTACCGAGCGCAAACGCGATGAGGAACATTTGCGCGAGCGCGAGGAGGCTTTCCGCGCGCTGGCCGATAATGTGCCGGACGCGGTGGCCCGGCTGGACCGGAACTTATGTTTTGCCTACGGCAATCGCGCGCTGGCAAATGATATCAAATTGGACCCCTCCGAATTTCTTGGCAAAAACTTCGCGGAATTGAAGCTGCCTCATCACGAGCAGTGGCGGAAGCAGGTGCTCCGGGTGTTTGAAACCGGCGTGGCCCACGGTTTTGAATTCACCTTGCCGGGGCCGGAGGGCATCTGCCATCGGGAATCGCGTCTCATCCCGGAACGCTCGGCCACCGGCGAAGTTGAATTCGTCCTGGCCCTCACGCGTGATGTGACGGACCGGAAAAAAGGTGAGTTGGAACGGCAGTTGATGGATGTGCAATTGCGCCAGGCCCAAAAAATGGAGGCCATCGGCCAGTTGGCTGCGGGCATTGCGCATGAAATTAATACGCCGACGCAGTACGTGGGTGATAACACGCGGTTTCTGAAGGACGCGTTTCAAGAAATTGCCGCCGCGCTTCATGGCTATGGCGAATTGATTGCCGCGGCGAAACAGAATACAATTACGCCGGAATTGATCGCGCGCGCGGAGGAAATTGTGCGCGCGGCGGACCTGGAATATCATTTTGAACAAATTCCAGCGGCGATTAATGAGACGCTGGAAGGCGTGGAGCGCGTTTCGAAAATTGTTCGCGCGATGAAGGAATTTTCCCACCCGGGCGGGCGCGAAAAAAGCGCGGTGGACCTCAACAGAGCCATCGAGAGCACGGTGACGGTGGCGCGCAACGAATGGAAATATGTGGCGGACGTGGTTTTCGATCTCGACCCGTGTCTGCCGTTCACGCCATGTTTTATCAGTGAATTCAACCAGGCCGTGTTGAATTTGGTGGTCAATGCCGCACATGCGATTGGCGATGCGATTCGCGCGCAGCCGAATACCAAGGGCAAGATCACGATTCGCACGCGACGCGAAGGGGATTACGCGGAGGTGCGCATCTCCGATACGGGCATGGGAATTCCGGAAGTGCACCGGCATCGGATTTTTGAGCCGTTCTTTACCACCAAAGAGGTGGGCAAGGGCACCGGGCAGGGTTTGACGGTCGTTTATAGTAACATTGTTAAAAAGCACGGGGGCATGGTGACGTTTGAGACTGAAATCGGAAAAGGCACGACCTTTATCATGCGGCTGCCGCTGGTCTCGAGGCCGGCGGAGGCCACACCTCCCGCCGTGGAAACCCATGCCGCGGCTGCTCCTGCTCTCGCTGCCGCATGAAAACGCTTCTCTTCGTGGACGATGAAAGCAGGGTGCTGCAAGGTTTGCAGCGCCAGTTACGGAGCATGCGGAATGATTGGGACATGCACTTCGCGGACAGCGCCGGGAAAGCGCTGGATTTCATGGCTTCGCATCCGGTGGATGTTATTGTCTCGGACATGATGATGCCGGCAATGGACGGGGCGGAACTCCTGACCGAGGTCAGCCGGCGTCATCCGAATACGGTGCGCATCGTCCTGTCCGGCCATGCCGAACGTGAAGCGGTGCTACGATTGGTTGGTCCGGCGCACCAATATTTATCGAAACCGTGTGACGCCGAGGAATTGCGCGTGGCGGTCAGCCGGGCGTTTGCGTTGCGCGAGTTGCTGGCGAATGAGCAATTGAAGCAGTTGGCGACGCGCATTAAATGCCTGCCCACGCTGCCCGCGCTTTATCAACAATTGACCGCCGAATTGCGGAAGGAAGATTCCTCGATGGACCGGGTCGGTGAAATTATTTCGCGCGACATCGGCATGACGGCAAAAATTATGCAGCTGGTGAACTCGGCGTTTTTTGGCTTGCCGCAACCGCTGAGCAACCCGGCCGAAGCGGCGATGTATCTTGGCCTCTCGACGATCCGTTCGCTGGTGCTGTCGTTGCAGGTATTTTCCCAATTTAAAGAGCCGCCGCTGGCCGATTTTTCCCTCGATGCCCTGGCGAACCACTCCTGGGTGACGGCGGTGCTGGCCCGCCGGATTGCGCGGGTTCACGGCAGCGACACAAAGGTGATGGATCAATGTTTCCTCGCGGGCCTGCTGCACGATGTCGGGCGGCTCGTCCTCGCGTCGGGTTTGCCGGAGCAATACGCACGGATTTGGAATATTGCCGGGCAGCGGGGCGTGCTGCTGTGGCAGGCGGAAAAAATTGAATTCGGCGCGACGCACGCGGACCTCGGCGCGTACCTGCTGGGGCTTTGGGGATTGCCGAACCCGATCGTGGAGGCGGTGGCGCTTCAACATTGCCCCTCTCATTCGCCGTCGCGCGAGTTCTCGCCACTGACCGCCGTCCATGTCGCCGACGTTTTTGCCCACGAGAAAAACGGTGTTCCGGCGGAATCGATTTCGGTTGATGAGGATTATATCGCGCAACTTGGCATGACTGATCGCGTCGCCGGCTGGCGCGAAGTCTGTTTTGCCGAGGAACCGTAAACCAAGGGGGACATATGTCTGAAAAAATATTGTTTGTGGATGACGACGCGAATCTGCTGGCGTCGTGTGAACGAAATCTCCGCCGGCAATTCCAGATTGAAACCGCCGAGGGTGGCGAGGCCGGCCTCGCGAAAATTGCCGCTCGCGGGCCGTATGCGGTGGTCATTTCAGACATGCAGATGCCGGGAATGAACGGCATCCAGTTTCTTTCCGCCGTCAAGGAACGCGCGCCGGATACCGTGCGCGTGATGCTTACCGGCAACGCGGACGTCGAAGTTGCGATGGGCGTGGTCAATGAGGGAAACATTTTCCGTTTCCTGACCAAACCGTGTCAGCCGGAAGTGCTGGCCAAGGCGCTCAATGACGCGCTGGCGCAGCACCGGCTGGTGATGGCCGAAAAGGAACTGCTGAGCAAGACCTTGAGCGGCAGCATCAAATTGCTGACGGATATTCTGTCGATCATGGACACGCCGTCGTTTGGGCGCACGCAGATCCTGCGGGACGCGATTGCGGAGGCCACGAGCAAACTCGGCCTGGAAAACGCCTGGGAAATTCACCTGGCGGTGATGCTGGCGCCCATCGGTTACGTGACGGTGCCGGCGGAAACGATGGTCAAAGCGCGCGCGGGCGAGGTGCTCTCCAAAGTTGAGGAGCAAATGGTGGCGCGGCTTCCTGAGACTGCGGCGCGGTTGCTCGCGAACATTCCGCGCCTGGAGGGCGTGGCGAAAATTGTTCATTACCAACACAAGCATTTTAACGGATGCGGATTTCCATCCGATTCGATTTCCGGGGAGGCAATCCCGAAAGGCGCACGCCTGCTCAAAATTTTCTGGGACATGTTTCAGCTTCAGAAAACCGGTGTCTCACGCCTCGATGCGCTTGCCGAGATGGAAGGGCGGGGCGGTTGGTACGACCCGGCATTGCTGGCTTCAGTAAGGGCGATCAACACGGGAGGTGGGGAGGGCTCGGTTAAAACCGGTTCGCGCACGCTTTCGGTTTCGGCGAAGGACCTCAAACCCGGCATGATGCTTCATTCCAATGTGATCACCAAGGACGGCATGATGATCATCGCCGCCGGACACGAAATTAACCAGATGACTTTGGAGAAAATCCAGAATTTCGAGAGCCTGTCCGGTATCCAGGAGCCGATTTTTGTCACGGATGCGAACGTGGCGTAGTTTTGCCGATAGAAATCTTCGAAGGGTCGAGTTTCAAAAGTGAAAGCGGCTACCTATTTTTGAAAACGCTTTGGCACGCTGAGGTCTTCCGGCAGGATGCCGGAGCCCGTTTAAAAACGCGGACTGAAGTACGCGCTCCGTTCTCGTAAGACTTGTTACCCTAACAATTGCTTCAGCGCGGTCAAAAGTTGATCCGCGGTGAAGGGCTTGCTCAATACCAGGTCGCTGCCGGCTGCTTTGGCTTCGGCCACGCGGCCTTCTTCGCCCAGGCCGGTGATCATGATGGTCTTGATGTCCGGTTTGATTTTGCGCAGGGAACGAATCGTGGTGGGACCATCCATGCGCGGCATCATCAGGTCGCTGACAATGGCTTTTACGCGGTCGCGGTTTTGCTCAAACAACGCCAGTGCTTCGTTGCCTTCGCACGCGGTCAGCGGACGATAACCATGAGTCGCAAGGATGCGGCTGGCGATGTCGCGAATCGCCGGCTCGTCATCCACGACCAGCACGATCTCGCCGTTGCCGCACGGCAGGCTCGTGGATTCAGCCTCATTCCCGATGCGTTCTTTTTCCGCTGGGACGGCAGGCAGGTGGACTTTGAACACGGTGCCTTTGCCGATTTCGGAATCGACGCGCAGGAAGCCGCCGTGGCTTTCGACAATTCCGAGAACGGTCGGCAGGCCGAGGCCGGTTCCCTGGCCGATCGGTTTCGTGGTGAAGAACGGGTCAAAAATTTTATCCATCAACTCGGGCGCGATGCCGGTGCCGGTGTCGGTCACGGAAATGACGACGTAAGGGCCGGGTTTTGCCTTGGGATGCGACAGCACATCCTCCGGTCCGACGGTCACGTTGTCGACCCGCGCGGTCAGGGTGCCGCCATCGGGCATGGCGTCGCGGGCATTCACCCAAAGGTTCATGAGCACTTGCTGAAGCTGGGTGGCATCGCCGGTGATGAGCCACGGCTGTTTGCAAACCTGGGTTTGAATGTGGATCGAGCGCGGAAAGGTTTCGCGTCCGATACGTTCCATTTCTTCAATCAGGTGCTTGGGCTGGATGAGCACGCGCAGGCCTTCCACGCCGCGCGCGAACATCAGCACCTGGCGGACGATGTGGGCCCCGCGGCGGGCGCAGGTTTCAAGCGTGTTGATCATGCCCGAAATGGTTTCATCCTCGATTTCCTCCTTGAGGAAACTCACGGTCATGAGGATGGGGGCGAGGACGTTGTTCAAATCATGGGCGAGGCCGCTGGCGAGGGTGCCGATGCTTTCCAGCCGTTGCGCGCGCAGCAATTGGGCCTCGAGTTTTTTCTTTTCGGTGATGTCGGTGTTGACGACGAGGATGGCGCGGGGCGCGCCTTTGCGCTCATTGACGACGGTCCAGCGGCTCTGGATGGTCAATTCGCGGCCATCGCGGGTTTTTTGGCGCAGTTCGCCGTTCCATTGGCCATGCTCGCGCACCGCTTCGAGCGCCAGGCTCACTTGCGCCGTGGCTGAAGACAGGAGTTCGCTGGAGGTTTTGCCGCGAACTTCCATCATGGTCCAGCCGTACAATCGTTGCGCGCCGTCGTTCCAGTACAAGATGCGGTCGGAAAAATCGCGGACGAAAATCGCATCCTGCGTCACGTCCAACAGCGCCGCTTGCGAACGAATTTGTTCGTCCGCCCGAACGCTGTGGGTGATGTCTTCCATGCACATGAGCACGCGCATCATGCCGTCGACTTGTATTCGTTCGGTCGAAACGAGCAGGACGACTTCCTCCCAATGGCCGCCGTTGCGCAGCAATGATTTTTTGACGCGGATACGATGCCAGCCTTTGCCGGTGTTGAACGTGTCGGTGACGGCTTTTCGCAAGTCGCATTGAGTGCAACGTTCAGTCGTGCCGCATTCGGTACCGTCCAGCGCGCAGGCCGGGCATTTAAGAAACTCGCCGATGCGGACCGAAATTAATTCCTCCTTGCTCCGGCCGGTGAATTCCGCGGCGGCGCGGTTGGCGCGCATGATGCGGAGTTGCTCGTCAAAGAGGCACATCACGCTCGGGGCACGGTCGTACACGGCGGCCAATTCAGCTTCGCCGCGGCGCACGGCGTCGCGCGCCTGCAAGCGGTCAAAATGTGTGGCGAGGTAATTCGCAAGGCTGGCGGCCTGCTTGACTGTCCGGGGGTCCACCTCGACGCGTTCGTGGTGCGCAAGACTTAGTGTGCCCACGACTTTGCCGTTGGGACGAATGGGCAGGCAAACGAATGTTTCCATGCCCAACCGGCGGAGAATGGGCGCGGCATTTTCGCAGCGATGACCCGCTTCCATTTCCACCAGGGCTTTTCCTGAGTGCGCGACCTGGCCGGAGAGAGTGACGTCCATGGGCACTTCAAACGGCTTGGGTAATCCGCGCAGATCGATGCCGTGCACGCCGCGATACACCATGACGGCGCGGTCGAAATCGCACATCTCGATGGCGACCATCGGAAAGCCGGTCATCTCGCTGGCTTCGCGCGCAATCGTGTCAAAAATTGTCTGCTCCTCTTTGTCCACGAGCATCACTTCGGAGATGCGTTGAAACGCGGTGAGTTGGCGATTGCGCCATAGCAGTTCCGCTTCGCGCGCCTCGGCAGACTCAGGCCCGGCCGCGGCTGGCGGAGAATTTAAAGTTTCGTTCATTGCTGCGAATGCATGAATGCACGGCCTCCGACTGAGACCGCGTCCATTCTAATTCGGCGGAACGAGGGGAAACTTGAGGGGAATTAACGGTATAGTTAAGCAGCAGACGACGGAGTTTGGGGGTGTGATGCGTTCCGGCATCCCGCTGGGATGCTTTTGCCTTTTGGGATATATTTCCGGGGGCGGCTCCCGCCTTGGCGGGATTGCCACCGGCTAATTTCCCTTGCTCTGCCAGAGCAATTCCATGCTTCGTCAGCGGCGCAAGAGTGAATAACCCGTGTTGACCGCATAATTCCGTCCGCTGAACGCGGACGCCGCAGCGCGGCGTCCCTGCCCTGCGATTTGAGCCGCCACTGGACTTTTGTGCGATGCTTTCCGCAGTCGAATGTGAATGAAATGACAGTAAATCAGCGCCTTACCAAATGGCGCAATGACTCGATTTCCTGTTTTAATTCTGAAAGGAGCTGCGTGCGCCTGCCGGGGTGCCCGTCGTTTTTTGGCGGGAGTTCGTCAGCGGTTGATTTTGTGATGGCGGGCGGGCCAGGCTGTTCTTCATCCACCCATTGCGCATAAGCGGCGGGCTTCATGTGCGCGCCAAAACGATTGGCGTAGACCTTGGTGATTTCCGCGCCGAAAAATAATATCTGCGCGGAATAATAAACCCACAGCAACACCAGCACGACGGAGCCGGCAGCGCCGTAGGCCGTAATGGTCGTGCTGCGGCCCAGGTACAAGCCGAGCAAAAATTTTCCCGCCGTGAACAACAGCGAGGTGACCCCTGCGCCGATCCAAACATCGCGCCAGGCGATTTTCACGTCCGGCAGCACCTTGAAAATCAGCGCGAAGAGCAGGGTGATGACTCCGAAAGAGACCAGGCCGCTGATGATGACCGATACTATGCCCACGCCGGGAAATAAATCGTTCATGAATTTGCTTACGGCCGCGAGGGCCGCACTGACGAGCAGGGAGACCAGCAATAAAAATCCGATCCCCACGACCATCGCAAACGACATCAGCCGGATGCGGATGAAACCCGAGATGCCCTGGCCGGGTTTGGCCTTCACGCCCCAGATGGAATTGAGCGCGTCCTGTAACTCGATGAAAAGCCCGGTGCTCGTCACGAGTAGAGTGACGATGGCGATCGCGCTGGCGAGGAGTCCTTTGTTGGTTTCATATTGGGCGCTCATCGCGGCTTCGATGGCGGCGGCGCTTTTTTTGCCGATTAAACCGCCGACCTGGGAAAACATTTGGGTGCGCACGGAGGTGGGGTCGAAGACGAGGCTGGCCATGAAAATGGCGATCATGAAAAGCGGCGGCATGGCGAAAATCGTGTAGTAGGACAGTGCAGCGCCGCGGCTCGGTGCTTTGTCGTTGCTCCACGCGCTTACCGAAGCCTTCAGTAGATTCCAGATATTTTTGAGAGTCGATGGCACGCGATAAAATAACACGGCGGCGACGTGGGTTCCGTGGGCAATTTCCCTATTGGGGTTATCCCGTGGCGTGAGGGGAACGCGAATGAATTGGGGGTATTGCGGCGTTTGTATTTGTTGGGGCGCTTGGGATTGTGTCTTGATTCGCACGGGCAAGATGCCCGTGCCACTAGAGTATTTTGCTTTTGTGCGGGGCGAAATGGGTTAAATTCCCTCGAACTCGGTCATGCGCAACGTATCGCAAAAACTTAGCATCGCGCGCGGTGAACAACCGGCTGAACTTCTCTTCAAGAATGCCCGGCTCGTCAACGTGCTCAGCGGCGAGATTCATTCCGCCAATGTTGCCGTGGAAGACGGGCGCGTGGTCGGCATCGGCGACTACAAGGCCCACAAAGTCATCGATCTGCGCGGAGCGTATCTCGCGCCGAGTCTGATCGACGGACATTTCCATGTGGAAAGCTCGATGCTGACGGCGCCGGAATTCGCGCGGGCGGTGGTGCCGCACGGGACCGGCGCGGTGGTGATTGATCCGCACGAATACGCGAATGTGCTGGGGTTGGACGGGATTCGTTACGTGCTGGAATCGAGCAAAAATCTGCCGCTGGATTTTTTCATCATGCTGCCGAGTTGCGTGCCGGCCACACCGTTGGAAACCGCGGGCGCGCGCATCACGGCAGATGATTTGCGATTGATGATTGGCGACGAGCGGGTCGCGGGCGTGGCGGAGTTGATGAATTTTCCGGGCGTTTACCTGGGCGCAAAAAGTGAGCTGGCGAAAATCGAAGCCGGCAAGGGCAAGGCCATCGACGGTCACGCGCCCGGGTTGCGCGGGAAAAATTTGAATGCTTACGTCCTCGCCGGCGTGCGGTCGGACCATGAGTCGGTCGAGGTGGCCGAGGCGCGGGAAAAATTGCGACTGGGGATGCACATTCTGCTGCGCGAAGGCAGCACGGAACGCAACCTGGCGCACCTGTTGCCGTTGGTGAATGCGTACAATGCGGTCAATTGTTCGTTCGCGACGGACGATAAACTGGCGGGCGATCTCGTGAGTGAAGGGCACATTGACCACAGCATTCGCAAATCGATCAAGCTTGGGCTTTCGCCGATTACGGCGCTGCAAATTGCGACGATTAATGTGGCACGGCATTATCGGCTGCAAAACCTGGGAGCCATCGCACCGCGGTATTGGGCGGATTTTATTGTATTGGACGATTTGAAAAAGTTCAGGGTGCGGCAGACTTACAAGAAGGGGGTGCTGGTCGCGGAGGATGGGAAATATCTGGGCCGGCCGGTGGCGCGGGTGCCGTTGCCGCGGAGCACGATGAATTTGCGTTACGAACCACGCGACCTGGTGGTCGCGGCGGAACCACGAAGGAAAATCCGGGTCATTGAAATTGTGCCGAACCAGATTGTGACACGGGAAGTGATCATCGCGCCGAAGATCGAGGAGGGTGAGGTGGTGCCGGACTTGGAGCGGGACATTCTCAAGCTGGTCGTGGTGGAGCGGCATCGCGCGACTGGGAATGTGGGCGTGGGTTTTGTGCGCGGGTTCAAATTGAAACGCGGCGCGATTGGTTCAACCGTGGCGCATGACGCGCACAATGTGGTTGTGGCCGGCACGAACGATGCGGACATTTTGCGCGTGATCGAAGAGTTGGCGCGCTTGCAGGGCGGGCAGGTGGCGGTGGCGAACGGAAAAGTGAAGGCGGAACTCGGCTTGCCCATCGCGGGGCTGGTTTCAGACCGGCCGCTGCCGGAGGTGATTCGAGGAATTGAAGCGTTGAATGCGGCGGCGCAGGCGATGGGTTGCGATCTCGACGCGCCGTTCATGACGTTGTCTTTCCTGAGCCTGTCGCCCATCCCGCAATTGAAACTGACGGACCAAGGATTGATTGATGCGGTGCATCTGAAGAAGACGGCGTTGTTCGTTTAGCGTATGAGCATCTCTCTGGCTCAACTGAATGAACTGAGCCGCGCGGACTTCGTGCGCGTCGTTGGGCCGGTGTTCGAATATTCTCCGTGGATTGCGGAAACGGCGGAGGCGAAGCGGCCATTCGCCAATGCGCACGATTTGCATCGAACGCTTTGTGAGACGGCGCGGGAGGCGGCGACAGAAAAACAACTGGCGCTCATCCGCGCGCATCCGGATTTGGTCGGCCGCGCGGCGCTCGCGGGTTCGCTCACGCGCGAATCGGCCGGCGAGCAGGCCAGCGCGGGATTGAGCGCGCTTTCGCCGGAGGAAATTGCGCTGTTCCAGAAACAAAATGCGGCCTATCGCGAGCGGTTCGGTTTTCCATTCGTCATTTGTGCGCGATTGAACAAAAAAGAGGCAATCCTGGCGGGATTTGAACGACGGCTCAAAAATTCGCCCGAGCAGGAAATCCGGGCGGCGTTGGAGGAAATTTTCAAGATTGCCGAATTGCGCCTGCGGGATTTAACTGAGCCATGACCGCCAGGTTAAGCACGCATGTCCTCGATACCGCGCACGGATGCCCGGCGCAGGGGATGAAAATCGAGTTGTGGTCGCTCGATGGGGGCGAACCGACGTTGATTGTCAGCGCCAAAACAAATGCCGAGGGACGTACGGATGCGCCATTATTGGCCGCGGATGAAATGAAGGCGGGCCATTACGAAATTATTTTTTTCGTCGGCGATTATTTTGCGGCGAAATCACCGACTCTGCCGAAGACGCGTTTTCTCGACAAGGTGCCGGTGCGGTTCGGAATTGCTGATGCGGGTTCGGGTTACCACGTGCCGTTGTTGTGCTCGCCCTGGAGTTATTCCACGTATCGGGGAAGCTGAGATGAAGCCACCCGTGAACGGAGCGCAACTTTCCCAACTTCTCATGCGGCGCTGCGATGCGCTTGGGAGAATCTCGGAAGAACCCAATCGACTGACGCGCACATTTGCCTCGCTGGCGATGCGCCGCGCCAACAAGCTCGTGGGTTCGTGGATGCGTGAGGCGGGAATGAGCGTGCACGAGGATGCGGCGTTTAATTTGCTGGGCCGATGGGATTCGGATCAACGAGGCGCGAAAACTTTCCTGCTGGGTTCGCATTTGGATACCGTGCGCGATGCGGGCAAATATGACGGTCCGCTCGGTGTGCTCGCGGCGATTGCCGCTGTGCAATTGCTTCGTGAACGCGGCACGAAGCTGCCGTTCAATTTGGAGATCGTCGGATTCAGCGATGAGGAAGGCGTGCGTTATCAAACGGCCTACCTGGGGAGCAATGCGTTCGCGGGAACGTTGAAACCGGCGGACCTCGCGCGCATCGAGGAAAAGCAGATTGTCAAAGCGCGGCGGCGTGATGCTTTTCTGGGGTACGCCGAAGTCCACATCGAACAAGGGCCGGTGCTGGAAGCGAAAAATTTGCCAGTTGGAGTCGTGACGGCGATTGCAGGGCAGAGCAGGGTGCGGGTGGAATTGCACGGGATGGCCGGACATGCGGGAACGGTACCGATGGAACTGCGGCGCGACGCGCTGGCCGGGGCGGCGGAATTTGTGCTCGCAGCGGAACGTTGCGGAGTGACGGCGACGGTCGGAAAATTGGAGGTCGCGCCGGGCGCGAGCAATGTCATCCCGGGAAAGGTTTTGCTGACGCTGGACGTGCGACATCAAAGCGACACGCGCCGGTTGGCCGCGGTAAGATCCCTGCGCGCGAAGGCTCGGGGCAATGCCAGGGCGCGCGGTCTCAAGTTGGTTTGGGCGCCGGTGCAGGAAAATCGTGCAGTGCAATGCGACAAGGCGCTGGCGCAAATTTTTTCCAAATGCATCGCGCGACGCGGCCTGGAAGTGCTCAAGCTTCCCAGCGGCGCCGGCCACGATGCCGTGGTGCTTTCGAAAATTTGCCCGGTCGCGATGTTGTTCGTGCGTTGCCAAGGCGGCGTGAGCCATAATCCCGCTGAATCGGTGAAGGCGGCGGATGTGCGCGTGGCAATCGAGGTGCTGGCGGAGTTTATCGGCAATTTAGCGTTGGTTTGTGAGCGGCGGTGAAATTGGCGGCGGAAAAATTGGCGGCGGTCACAGACCGCCGCTACATGTGCGTGATGAAAGATTTTGAACTTATTTTGCGCGGTGGAGTGGTGGTGACACCGGAGGGCGTGAGTGTCTCCGACATAGGGATTGCGGAGGGGAACATTGTTGCGCTGGGAAAGGAGCTTTCCGGTGAGGCCAGTGAAGAAATCGACGCGCGCGGAGTGCATATTTTTCCGGGAGTCATTGACGCGCACGTGCATTTTAACGAGCCGGGGCGCGCGGAGTGGGAAGGAATTGAAACCGGTTCGCAAGCGCTGGCGGCAGGGGGCGGCACGATGTTCTTCGATATGCCGCTCAATGCGCATCCGCCGACGTGCGACGTGGACAGTTTCGATTTAAAAGCGGCGGCGGCGAGTGCGAACTCGTTGACGGACTTCGGGCTTTGGGGCGGGCTCGTGCCGCACAACCTGGAGCAGTTGGAGCGGCTTGCGGAACGCGGGGTCGTCGGATTCAAGGCGTTCATGTCGGACAGCGGTATTGATGATTTTCCGCGCGCGAACCATGGCACGTTGCGCAAGGGGATGAAACGCGCGGCGGGCGTCGGCGCGCTGGTGGCCGTTCATGCAGAAAGCGAATCGATCACGCAAAAACTTTCGCAGGAAAAAATGAGCCGCGGGAAAATGTCCGCCCGCGATTATCTCGATTCGCGGCCGATTGAGGCGGAGTTGGAGGCCATCCGAAATGCGATCGATATGGCGGGAGATGTGGGTTGCAAGCTGCACGTGGTCCATGTCAGCAGCGCGGAGGGAGTCGAGTTGATTACCGACGCAAAAAAACGTGGGGCAGACGTTTCGTGCGAGACGTGTCCGCATTATTTGACGCTCACCGAAAACGATATGCTGAAACTCGGGGCGGTGGCCAAGTGCGCGCCGCCGTTGCGTTCGCCGCGTGAACGAGATGCGCTCTGGGAACGAGTGATTGCGGGCGAGGTGATGACGGTCGGTTCGGATCATTCCCCGTCGCCACCGGAGATGAAACAGGATACGAATTTTTTCAAGGTGTGGGGTGGGATTTCGGGAGTGCAGCATCTCCTCTCGTTGTTGGTAGGGACGGGGGAGGCGCGGGAACATTTTGGCTGGGAACCGGACGGCGAGACGCCGGCGCTTCCGGGCCCGGCTTTGTCGCTGGTGGCAAAGCTGACGTCGTTTAATGTTGCGGAACGGTTTCGGTTGCCGAAAACGAAAGGACGGATCGAGATGGGCGCGGAAGCGGATTTTGCGCTGGTCGATTTTCGGGAAAAATTTGTGGTGCGCGCCGAGGATTTGTTTTATCGGCACAAACAGAGTCCTTACGTGGGGCGCGCGTTGACAGGGCGCGTGGTTCAGACCATTCTTCGCGGACAAACAATTTTCAAACGCGGCCAGATTGTGGGGCGGCAGCGCGGCCGGTTGATTAAACCTTTATGAATCCGAAACTCGGCCTGACTCGCAACGTCATCAAACGCAATTACGCGCTGATCACCCCGGACGGCCACGTACCGGGCGTGTTCCCGGGTTGGACGGATTGCACGCCTTATGTGCTGATTTCGGCGGCGCTGGGCGCTGGGCTTTCGCAATACCTTATTTCGCTCGATGTGAAAAGCGTGGGCGCGGGCGAGACGGGAAATGAGGAATGGTTTCTTTATATCGTTGCGGGCAAAGCGAAAGTGAACGGGGCATCGCTGAGCGAAGGCGGTTTTGCTTTTTTGCCGTCGCAAACGAAATATGAGATTCGCGGCGCGGGCAAAAATTCGCGCTTGCTGGTGTTTCGTAAAACTTACGAGCCGCTGGCCGGCCATACGGCGCCGAAGTTTTTCAGCGGCAATGAACGGGACATCACTGAAACACCGTTTCTCGGCGACAAGCACGCGAGGTTGAAGACGCTCATCCCGGATGGCCTCGCGGCGGATATGGCGGTGAATATTTTTACCTACGATCCTGGTGCGACGTTGCCCTTTGTGGAGACGCACGTGATGGAACACGGGATGTTGTTTCTGTCCGGCGGCGGCGTGTATCGGCTGGACGCGGATTGGCATCCGGTGACGGCGGGTGACGCGATCTGGATTGGGCCGTATTGTCCGCAATGGTTTATCGCGGCGGGACCGGAGCCGGCGCGATATATATATTACAAGGATGTGAATCGGTTGCCGCGGTGAAAAACGAGCGGCGTTCACCCCGGCTCTGATCTGTGGCCAGTGAACGGTCGTATGTCTACACTTGCCGTCACCCTGGCCCTGCGCCCAGGCAGGGTGTGTCTACGACCGGATAGATGTGCCGCCTGCGGTTAACCCACCGTTTTGAGAGACACCCCTCGCGTAAAAGCATGTGCCCACAATGCACTTGCGGTACTTGCTAACTTGCGAATATTCTTAATCATTGTGACGAAAGCATCCCTTAATCCGAAACACTTTGGGCCCCTGCGCAAGTTCAAGGCTGGAATCTTCAAGGTTTTGGCTCATCCGACTCGTATCCATGTGATTGAGACCTTGCGGGAAGGGGAACTTTCCGTTGGGACGATTCTGGAACAGGTGAAAGTTGAACCTGCGAACCTCTCTCAGCATTTATCCGTATTGCGGCAAAGCCATCTGGTAATTACCCGCAAGGATGGCAACCAGGTTCTTTATTCGCTGCGCGATCCATTGCTTCTCGAAGTTCTGGATGCGATGCGTAAATACTTCCAAAAGCATTTTGAGGACTCGATCGCCATGCTCAAACAAATGGAACAGCACCATTGATATGAACAGCATAGGGTTCCGTCCAAAAATCCTGGATACTCTCAAAACTTATACCCGCACCGATTTTCACGCCGATCTCATTGCAGGCATTACCGTGGGAATCGTTGCTTTGCCGCTGGCAATGGCGTTTGCCATCGCTTCGGGCGTTCCTCCGCAAGCGGGTATCTTCACGGCAGTCATTGCGGGGTTTATTATTTCCGGTTTGGGCGGCACGAGAGTTTCTATCGGTGGCCCAACCGGCGCGTTTATCGTCATCCTCTACGGCATTTACGCCAAGTATGGTGCCGAAAATCTCGCTGCCTGCACGATGATGGCCGGTGGGCTGCTTTTAATCATGAGCCTAACCCGCTTGGGAACGATGATTAAATTCATCCCTTATCCAGTGACGGCTGGGTTTACCAGCGGTATTGCAGTTCTCATCTTCAGCACTCAAATCAAAGATTTTTTTGGATTGGTCGTGGACAAGGTTCCGTCCGATTTCATTCCCAAAATGAAAACGCTCCTCGAACACGGGGACACGTTTCAATGGCCGACTCTTCTGCTTGCGGCTGGCTCTCTAAGCATCATCAAGCTGTGGCCTGGCAAATGGCAACGGCGCGTGCCCGGCTCGATCATCGCCATGATCCTTGCCACGGTCGTGGTTATCATTTTTCACCTTCCGGTTGAAACCATCGGCTCAAAATTTGGAGGCATTCCACAAGGCCTGCCTTCTCCGCACTTGCCTGGCTTTTCGCTGGAAACCATTCAGCATCTTTTCCAACCAGCCATGACCATCGCATTGTTGGCGGCTATCGAATCGCTTTTGTGCGCGGTCGTGGCGGATGGGATGATTGACGACCAGCACGATTCCAATCAGGAGTTGATGGCTCAGGGGATTGCCAACATCATCAGTCCTCTATTCGGAGGAATTGCTGTCACCGGAGCGATTGCACGAACGGCAACTAACGTAAAATGTGGCGGACGCACTCCGATCGCGGGGATCATCCATGGGATCACCTTGTTACTCATCCTCTTGATAGCAGCCCCGCTGGCAAAGTTCATACCGCTTGCCGCCTTAAGTGCCGTGCTCATCAATGTCGCTTTGAATATGGGTGAATGGCATAATTTCAGCCGACTGCCAAAGTGGCCCCGCAGCGACACGGCTGTTTTTCTCGCGACTTTCGGCCTGACTGTAATTATTGATCTGACGGTTGCAGTGGAAACAGGAATGGTTCTGGCGGCGATTTTGTTCATCAAACGTGTGTCTGACACGACACAAATCACAGCAGTGGACGAAAGCACGGAAACGGAAGGCGCACATCATTCGCTCATTGGCAAAGAAGTTCCCAAGGGGGTGATGGTTTATCGCATATTTGGCTCATTTTTTTTTGGCGCTGCGGATAAATTGGAGAGTTCCCTCAAATGTCTTAAGCAGGAGCCAGATGTGCTGATCCTCCGTATGAGAAAGGTTCTGGCAATGGATGCCACCGGGCTGAATGCTCTGGAAGACCTTTACGAACGACTGCGAAGCCACAGCAAGCATCTTGTGCTGAGCGGGCCTCATACGCAGCCCCTATTTATGATGGGCAAAGCTGGTTTCCTCGACCGATTAGGGCGTGAAAATATTTGTGCCAATATAGATGCATCCCTCGCACGTGCCCGCGTAATACTCAACCTTCCTGCCGCTGCCGCAGGCGAAAATAAGATCGGCTCTGAGAATCCAAAAAAGATAGTGTAATCTCCTGGCCGGAATTATTTTTCTGACATGAGAACCGACCCATTTGGACCTCGCAACGCGGAGCCATTCCGTGCTCAGGGAGCTTAACCTGAATCCAGCCTGCAATGCTTTTCACGCTTGCCTGCAACGGTTTAATTGCGATGGATTCCTTGTCTTTGCGGTGAATTTGACGGAAATATGGCGGTATGCAAAACCCAACGGTGCCACTCCCGTCGGGGGGGCGGGAATCGAGACGCGCGGGCGGGACGCCCGAGGCACTTTAATGGGGAAATTCCTCAGTGCATCCCGAGGGAGGCTGGGCGATGATGTTTATTAATGGCTGTCCGGAAGCTTGGAACAAAAATTTGGTGGGTTCTTCTTTCGGTCGTTTTGTTGTTGGGGTTGGGCATTGCTGCGTTACCGTTGTGGTTTCCGTGGGCTTTGCGGCCGGTGGCAAAACGATTCGGGGCGACCTATGCCCATTACCAGCGACTCGGCTACCAGCGATTTGAGCTTTCCGATTTCGCGCTCACGAATGGCACCACGCAGGTCATGGCGAGCGACGTGAGGGTGTTTGTTCCCACTGCCTGGCTATGGAGGCACTTTACCGGCACGCGCAGTGAAAAATTTCTGGAAGTGGACTCGTGGAAATACGCCACGGCGGAAACCAAGTCGGCCCACACTAATACCACCGCGACGGTTTCTGCGCGCGATATTTTTCAAATAGTTCAAAACGTCGCCGAAACGCTTGGGAACTGGGTGCCGACGGCGGTGCTTACGAACGGAACCGTTACCATCGGCAAACAAGATTTGAAGATTGCGGTGGCAAATTGGACGAACGGAAATCTCACAGCCGCTGTTTCGCTCACCAACCTGCCGCCGGCTGCGATTGTGGTTTCGACGAAACCACACGCGCCCTGGACGGTAACAATCGACGCCAAACCCCAATCGATTCATTCGACGTTTTCGGTGGCTGAGCACGATGGGCGGCTGGCGGTCACGGGCGCGGTGGATTGGCGGACGAATCGCATCGACGTCACCGCGGGATTTCCGCCGCGAGGTTTTATTCCGGACACGGCGAGTTTGCGCGCGGATTCCTTCACGGTGCCGGCGCGTTTGGTGGGGATGGCCGACTATGCGGACATCGGCGGCGCGTTGCGGGCGGCGTGGCAGACGAACCATTTTAATGTGCAGTTGACTGCCAAGGCCAATCCCACATCGACCAATCTTCCGCCGTTGGACGTGGAATTGAGCGCGTCGGGCGATAGGAATGCGGCGCAGTTGGATGCGGTGAAAATTTCGGCGCCAGCATTGCAAGCCGGGTTGACTGCGCCGGCGGCGATCCTTTTTCAGCCACCGTTTATTTCGCAACCGACGAAGTTGACTGTGGCCGCGAATTTGGATCAACAACACTGGTTTCCAGCGCAGGGCAGGCTTAACGGTTCGGCGGTGGTTTATCCGGGAGAAAAATTTCCGCGAATTTCTTTTTCACTGGCCGGCACCGGCGTTTCGACCACCAGCCTGACGGCCAGCAACCTGGCGGTCGAGGGCGAGTTGAACTGGCCGGTGTTGGAATTGAAAAGCGCCCGGATGGAGATGGACGATGCCTCGCGAATTTCGCTGGCCGGGAAATATGATTTTGCGGAGAAATTTATTCGCGACGGACGCCTGAATTCCTCGGGCGCTTTTGGCGGACAATTTTTACCGGCGGATTATTCCTTTAAGTCCGCTTCCGTCGCCGCCCAATTCGGCGGGCCGCTCCGCGCGATTACCAACTCGGCCATGGTCCAGGTGAAACAAGCGGCGGTTCCGCATATGAGTCCGGTTGATATTGAGGCTGCGTGGGATGGTGAAGGGTTGAATTTCAAGACGGCGCAAATCGCGTTCAAATCTGGAGAGACGTCGCTATCGCTGCGCGGTTCGGCGCGATTTGACGGCGGCGAGACGCGCCTGGATTTGACGGCGGTGGAATTGAGCGAGAGCAATCGGACGGAATTGCAGTTGCAAGAGCCGGTGCAAATCGGGTTCGTGGGTTCGTCGTTGAATAGTTCCAATCGCGCGACCGGAACCAACGCAGCCTGGAGCGTGAGCCTGGGGCAGATGGCTTTGACCGGTGACGGACGGGAATTTCGCCTGGCTGCGAACGTAAACTGGCCGGAGCGCGGAGCGATTCAATGCGAGGCACATGGATTGGACGCGCGTCTGCTGAAGGATTTTATTCCGCAAGCGGATGCTGAGGCGATTTTGAATCATCTCGACCTCACCGGAGGGTGGACGAACGGCCCGGTTGCGTTTCGGCTCACCTCGGACGCGACGCTGAAAACGACGGAGCACCTGCCGTTTTCAGCCAACGCCAATTTGACGGGCGGAAAAGACGGCGTTGCGATCGAGCAACTTTCGGTTTCGAGCGCGACGCAAATGGTCTCGCGTGCGGAGGGCACGCTGCCGGTGTTTTTTAATCCCGCGGGAAAAGATGGGTTGATGGAAATTGACGCTGACAAGCCTTTGAAATTGAAGGCTTCCACCGACCCCCGGTCGCTGCTCTGGGAAAAGATTGCGGCGGCGACCGGTGTGCAACTCAAAGGGCCGAACCTGACGGCGAATCTTGAGGGGACGTGGGCGGCGCCGAAAGGCGAGGTGACGTTGCAGGTGGAGCGTGTCGAGGTGCCGTTCGGCGAACGTCCGCTGCCGGCGATTGAAGACGTGGATTTTATGGCGGTGATGGACCGGACGACGGCGCGAATTTCACGATGCAATTTCGACGTCGAAAAACAGCCGGTGCGCGTGACGGGACAAATACCGCTGGGCGAAAATTTTTGGACGGGCTTGCGGCACACGCGACAGCTGCCGGATTGGCGTGAAGCGAGCGCGCATTTGCAGATTGAGAAGGCGCAACTGGCGCCGTTCGCTTCGTTGCTGCCGCAGATTCTCGGCCCTGAGGGCAGTTTGAGCGCGGACATTTCGCTCGAGCCGGGCGGGAATTTGCGTGGCGAATTGTCGGTGACGAACGCCGGGACGCGGCCGTTGGAAAGCATCGGTCCGGTGCGTAACATCCAGTTGCTGGCGCGATTGGACGGGCAGCACGTTCGGCTGGAAAATGCCTCGGGTGAAATCGGCGGGCAGCGCGTGCTGCTGGATGGCGGCATGGAAGTGAACGAGCAAGTCTGGCGGACGAACGGCCTGCCGCAGTTTCTAGTGCACGTGAGCGGGACGAATGTGCCGCTGGCGCGCAACCCGAGTGTGTTATTGCGGGCGGATTTGGATCTGACGTTGACGAATGCCACGGAGGTCCCGCTCGTGTACGGCAAGGTCAAGTTGCGGGACAGTCTTTTCCTTGCGGATTTGCAAACCCTGGTGCCGGAGCGAACGGCTTCCGTACGGAAGCGTCCGCCTTATTTCAGCGTGGAAGCCGAGCCGTGGGCGGAGTGGCGATTGAATGTGAACGTGCAAGGGGACAAATTTCTGCGCGTGCAAACGCCGCTTTTCAACGGCACGGTTTCCGCGGTGCTGACGCTGGAAGGCACCTTGAAAGATCCGCTCGCGTTGGGGCAGGTGAGAATCGACCCGGGGTCGTCGGTGTCGTTTCCATTCAGCAGCCTGGATGTGAAGCAGGGGTTTATTTTGCTGACGAGCGAAGATCCGTATCGGCCGCAGCTATACCTCACTGCCCAAGCGCGGCGGTTTGGCTATGACATCAAGATGGAGGTGACCGGGCCGGTGGATGACGCGGTGCCGCAGTTTTCAGCGATCCCTGGTCTGAGTTCGGAGGAAATCGTGCTGATGCTGACGACCGGACAAATTCCGCGTGGCGTGGGCGTCACGGCGACCACGCAGCAACGCGCGCAGGGATTGGCGCTGTTCGTGGGGAAAAATTTGCTTTCTGATCTGGGTTTTGGGGGCGGCGGCGGGGACCGGTTGACCGTGCGTTCGGGGGAGGAAATCAGCGAGTCGGGGCGTCCTACTTATGATATTGAATACAAATTGACGGGGAAGTGGTCGGTGATCGGGGGGTATGACCGGTTCGACCAGTATAATTTGAACATAAAATATAAGTTGTATTCGAAGTGAACGCACGGGCGGGACGCCCGTGGCGCCATGTGCTTTCGCATTTACTTTTGGCGCTTGTTCGCCATTCTTTCGGCTCCATTGAAATGATATTAAAGCTTTCAACTCTTAGCATTCTGATCGGGCTGGGCATGGCGTTGCCGCAGATTTATGGCGTGGTCAACCCGAAGGAATATGCAGAAAGGGTCCGCAAATTTCCGCGCAATGTGCCGATCGGAATCGGCCTTATGCTTTTGGGCACGCTCTGGTTTTTGTGGATTTTAAGCCATGAATCGGTTTCTGATTTTGCGGCTTACCAAAATGTTTTGTTCCTTCTTTTTGCGGGAGTGGGAGTGGGCACGTGCATTTTCGTGCAGGATTTTATCGCGGTGCGCGGGCTGGCGGTGTTGTTCCTGTTGCTGGCCAAATTGATGGTGGACACGGGCCGGCCGATGCTGGACAAAACGCATTGGGCGCTGGTGATCCAGACGTGGGCTTATTTGATGGTGGTAGCCGGCATCTGGCTGACGCTTTCGCCGTGGCGGTTGCGGGATTTGCTGAATTGGGCCACAGCCAATGAGAAGCGCGTGCGGGTCGGTTCGGCGATCCGGCTGGCGTTCGGGCTTTTTGTGGCCGTGCTCGGCTTGACGAAGTTCCATTGACGGGCAGTTTAGTGCGTGCAACCGGCTCGCGGCAAAATCCTCGTTATTCGCGGCGGCGCCATCGGCGATTTTATCCTGACGCTGCCCGCCATTGCCGCCTTGCGCGGGCATTTTCCCGAAGCCCACCTGGAAGTGCTGGGTTATCCGCACATCATTCAACTGGCTGCGGCCGGCGGCCTGGTGGACCGGGTGCAATCCATTGAGGCGCGGGCTTTGGCGGGTTTTTTTGCGCGGCGCGGCGTGCTGGCGGAGGACCTGACCGATTATTTTTCCGAGTTCGACATCATTCTCTCGTATCTCTACGACCCGGACGACATTTTCAAAACCAATATCGCGCGTTGTTCGAGGGCGCAATTCGTCGTCGGGCCGTATCGGCCAAACGAAGCGGAAAAGGTGCATGCGACGAAGGTTTATTTGCGGCCGCTGGAACGCTTCGCGATTTTCGATGCGGATCATGTGCCGAGACTGGCGGTGGGCGGGGGGCCGAATGGTTCAGAAGCATCGGGAAATAAAAAGGAAGACCGGCAGGATGCTTGTCCCACGGTGGTGATGCATCCGGGCAGTGGGAGTGAAAAGAAAAATTGGCCGGAAGTGAGATGGGCGGATTTGTTGCAGTATCTGGCGCATTCGACTGATTTGAAATTGCTGCTGGTGGGCGGCGAGGCGGAAGGCGAACGGCTACAGCGGCTCGCGGCGGCGCTGCCGGTGACGCGCACGAGGGTGGCGCAGAGTTTGCCGCTGACGGAGTTGGCGCGGCTGATTCAACCTGGCGCGGCCTTTGTTGGTCATGATTCCGGGATTTCACACCTGGCGGCGGCGCTGGGTTTGCCGGGGGTGGTTCTATGGGGAAATACGGTGGAGGAAATCTGGCGTCCTCCGCAGGAACGCGTGGCCGTTCTCAAGCATCCGGGGGGCATACGGATGATTGCGGTGGAAAAGGTGATGGGTGGATTGAATACCATTTTGGATGCGCGGATGCGGCGGTGAGGGAAAAGTTCCAAATTCCAAATTCCAGAGAAATTTCAAACTCCAAGCTCCAAAGGCGCTGGCGGGTATGGGCTTGAGTTGGAGCTTGGGGTTTTTCCCGTCGGACTTTGAGACGCACGGGTGAGACGCCCGTGCCACTAATGCGCTAGCTCATGCCCATGAGTCGATCCACTTGATCGCAGGAGTCGCGGACTTCCGTGACGATATCTTCCGTCCGCTGAGGCGTGAGGTTGAACGCTTCGGCAACGCGCGCGTCGAGGTGGACGGTACGGGCGTCCAGACCGGGCGCGGAACTGACGTGATGCGCGATGTAATCGGCGGCATGGGCAATCGCGGACAACTTCGGGTGCGGTTCCATGATCGGGTGGTGATGATTGGTGACAGCTTCGATGATGTCATCGGGTAAATTCCACGCCTGCAGCAGCGCGCCGCCGACCTCCGCGTGGTCGGTGCCCAAAACTTCTTTTTCCGCTTCGCTGCGCGAAAGGCCTTTATTGGCGATTCCAGCCTGAATGTCAGCTTGATGTTGCGGGGTCAGAACCTGGTTCAACGCGAGTTTCCCAATGTCGTGCAGCAAGCCGACGGTGAACGCGACGTGGGAGTCGATGTTCAGCTCAACCACATTGGACACAAGATACTCGGCAGCGGTGGCGGTGGTGAGTGAATGCCGCCACAATTCGTTTGCTTCCACGGCATAGCCGGTGAGGGGGACTGACAGCGTTCCGCCAAAGGCGAGTGTGAGGACGACGTGAAGAATCTGCTCGTGGCCGATGATCAAAACCGCCTGATCCACGGACAAAACCGGTTCCTCGAGGCCGAAATAGGGTGAATTGCACGCGCGCAAAAGCTTGGCGGTGAGCACGTTGTCGTATTTGAGCACCTGGACGACGTCGTCATTGCTGACAGCGGGCTGATCGAGGAGGTTAACGAGCTGCAACGCTGCCTGTGAAATGGGAGGCAGATTCTTGATTTTGGAAACCAGTTCGTGAGCCGTCATAATGTGCGGAAGGCGATAGTGCCCGCCGCCGCGCCGCATGCGAAAAATAGCCAGTTTTCATGCTGAAAGCCAGCACTCCGATTTGCTATCGGCGAAACGGGAGAAAACTAAAATTAAAAATTTAAAATACAAAATTTGAAAAGGGGGATCGGCATCACCCACCGTTGAAGTGCTGGGCTATTGCCTATCGTCCTTGCGGACTTGGCGGGTGAGATACGTGCCCATTATAAAATGCCGGCCCTCATGGTTGGATTCAGTATTTCATTTATAGTTTTTCATTTTTCATTTTTAATTGAGCGATGCGAATTACTGGCGGAAAGGCAGCGCGGCGAATCTTGAAGGCACCGAAAGGACTGGATGTGCGGCCCACGCCTGACCTCGTGAAGCAGGCGGTTTTCAACAGTCTCGGCGGCCGGGTGGCGGAGGCGCGCGTGCTGGAATTATTCGCCGGGACGGGTGCGTTGAGCTTTGAGTCGCTCAGTCGCGGAGCGATTTCCGCGATTTGCGTGGAGAAATCGCAGCGGCACGCCGAGGTGCTGCGGCACAATGCCGAGGCGGCGGGTTTCGGCCCGGAGATGTTACAGGTGCGGGTGCAGGATGTTTTTAGCGTGCTACCGCAAATGGCAGAGATGGGCACTCAGTTTGATCTGGTGCTGGCCGATCCGCCGTATGGCGAAAAAAATGTGGGGCGACGCTCAACCTCGCTGGCGCAGCAGCTTTTGGATGAACCTAATCTGCCGAAGTTGCTGGCGGTGGATGGCTTGTTTGTTTTGGGCCACACGAAACGGGATACGCTGGAAATTCCCAGCTTCTGGCGCGAGAGAAAAATGCTTAAGCATGGGGATAGCGTAATGAGGTTTTTTGAGGTGAAACGCGAAACGTGATGCGTGGTGCGTGGTGCGTGACTGTGTGGGTTCTTTCGTATTTACGTTTTTCGTTCCAGATTAATGTATGAGCCTCCTGACGTCGGCTGCTACGAGGTTAAGAGGCGCTGTGCCTTCAGACGCACAGTTCCGGAAGGCGAACGAATTCTTCACTGTCCTGTCTTATTGATGAATAACGATTTGCTTTCGGTTTTGTATTCCGTAGCTTATCCAGCCTGACTAAATGCGACAGTTCGCGACTATCGCCACCAATGCGTTCATGGAACTGGTCCGGCAGCCGATTTTTCTGCTGCTGACGACCGCCACAGCCGCGTTTGAGATTTTTTTGGCGACTCCTTATTACTTTGCCTTTGGCGATGAGCCGAAACTGGTGAAAAACAGTGTGCTGGCCGTGATGCTACTGGCAGGGCTGTTTGGCGCCGTGCTGACGGCCTCGTCCTCGCTGGGGCGGGAAATCCGCACCGGAACGGCGCTAGCCGTGCTTTCGAAACCCATTGGGCGCGCGCAGTTTCTGCTCGCCAAATATGCCGGCCTGGTCATGGCGCTGACGTTGATGACCTATGTAAATATGGTCGCGGCGCTGGTTGCCAGCCGGATGGCCTTTGATGCCTACGGCAGCACCGACATGGGCGCACTGGGGATTTTTGGGGGTGGTTTGGTCCTGGCGTACGGAATTGCCGGGTTCAGCAATTTTTTCCTGCGCCGGCCTTTTGTGAGCGACGCATTTTTCGCGCTGCTGGCGATGGTGACGCTGGCGGCCTACCTGATTTTTACGTTTACCAAACAACAGCAGACGATGGGGCAGGCGGCCAGCGTGGACTGGCGGCTGGTGCCGGCGGCGATCCTGGTGTTGTTCGCGCTGTGGATTCTGGCTTCGCTGGCGCTGGCCTGTTCGACCCGGGTGGACGTGATTCCCACGCTGGCGATTTGTTCAGCCGTTTTTTTAATTGGCATCATGTCGGATTACCTTTTCGGGCTGCACGCGGAGAGAGGCTCATGGTGGGCGTCCGTTCTTTACACGGTGACGCCAAATTGGCAGCTTTTCTGGCTCGCGGACGTGCTGGAAACGGGCAAAACGACGTTTCCCTGGGAATATGTGGGCAAAGCGTTCGGTTATGTCGTGGGATATGTAGGCGCGGCGTTGTGCCTGGCGATATTGTTGTTTGAAGATAGAGAACTGAGTTGAAAATAGTTAAATGAATAACCGGTTGAATAACTTAAATAAGGCAAGAAGTGCTGCGCGAAGTTTTCCCCGCTGGTTTAACTCATTTAACGATTCACTAATTTAACCGACCCCAAATGGAACGAAGCATACGAAAGAACGGGCTGATTAATCTGCTGGCCCTTTTTGCCATCACGGTGGCGGCATTCGCGGTGGCGCGCGTCAGCGATTCCGTGGCCGGCCAGGTTTGCAGCATTTTTCTCGGCATCGGCACGCTGGTGGCCGCGGTGAGCTGGTTCCAGATGCGGCTCGAGGAAAATGAGCGGATTGAAAAACTCGAATTCGACGAACTGACCCGCAGCAAGGGCGCATCAAGTTTGTTCGAGACGAAAGACACGGAGGGTTTTCCCGCGCAACGTTCGCGCGAGCAGTTCGAGCGCTTTTTCGTCCCCGCGTTCACGGTGCTATTGCTGTTGGCCGAAGCGGTGGGGGCATTTTTGCTTTGGCGCTGGTTTTCCAAAAGCCCGTTGCTGGGGGAATTGAAGCAGCCGACTGTGGGCATTGCGCTGTTTGCGCTGTTTGCGCTGGGGCTGTTTCTCTTTGGAAAATTCTCCGCCACGATCGCGCGGTTGGAGAATCATCGGCTGCTGCGCCCCGGGGCGAGCTGGCTGTTATTGGGCGCTTATCTGTGTTTTGTGGTGGCGCTGGGACTGGTGGGTGTGGAGGCGGGTTACGCGCGGATGGATTATTATGTCGCGGAAGGACTGAGCGCACTGCTGGGCCTGGTGGCCATCGAGACGCTCATCAATCTGATCCTTGAGATTTACCGCCCGCGCGTGAAAGGAAAAGTGGCGCGGCCGCTTTATGAAAGCAGGCTGGTCGGATTGCTGGGGCAGCCGGAGGGGCTCATCAAGACCGCGGGGCAGGCGCTGGATTATCAATTTGGCTTCAAGGTTTCGGAGACGTGGTTTTACCGATTTTTCGAAAAAGCCCTCGCGTGGATTGTTTTGCTGCAAGTCGCGGCGTTGTTTCTTTCGACCACGATGGTGTTCATCGACCCGGGCGAACAGGCGTTGCTGGAGCATTTCGGACGGCCGGCTACGGCGGTCCTCGGGCCGGGCGGCCATTTGAAATGGCCGTGGCCGATTGACAAGGTCTATCGGTATCGCACGGAGCAGATTCAAAGTTTTATCGTCGGTTCGCAACCTGACCCGGCTTTGTCGAACCAGGACACGATTCTTTGGACCGTCGCGCACGCGAAGGAGGAGAATTTCCTGGTGGCCAATCGCGATGAGCGTGCGCTATCGACAAACAACGTTGAGGGCGCGGTCAAGAGCACGCCGCCCGTGAGCTTGTTGACGGTGAGCATTCCGGTGCAATTCCAAATCACCAATGTGCTGGATTGGGCCTATAAGAATGAAAGCGCGACCAACCTGTTGGATGACCTGGCCACGCGGGAAGTGGTGCGCTACCTGGTGAGCGCGGATTTTATGGATATCATGTCGCGCGAACGGGGAGCGGCGGCGGATGCATTGCGCTCGCGGATCCAGGCGGCGGCGGACGAACGTCATTTGGGTGCGAAAATTATTTTTGTCGGGTTGCAGGACATTCATCCGCCGCAGAAGGTCGCGGGTGATTATGAAAAGGTCGTGGGCGCGAACCAAACCAAACTGGCGGATATTCTCGCCGCGCAAGCCGACGATATCAAAACCAACGCGCTGACCACCGCGGCCGCGACGAACATCATTGATGTGGCAGAAGGCGATCGGACGAGGACTGAAGTCAGCGCGTGGGCGAAAGCGGCCTTGTTCACGAACCGGATACCGGCGTTCGCGGCGGCGCCATCGATTTACATGGAGCGGGAGTATTTGCAAACGTTTGGCCGGGCCACGGCCAACGCGCGTAAATATATTTTGCTGACCACCAACACGCACGACGTGTTGCAGTTCGATTTGCAGACCAAGATCCGGGAGGACCTGCTGGAAGATGTCACGATAACCGGAAAGAAATAATTACTGATACATGAAACGAAATTCACTCATTGTTGTCATCGGCGTGTTGCTGGTGATCGTTTTTGCGTTCTGGCTGTGCGCTTTCCAAGTGCGGACGACGGAAGTAGCCGTGGTGACGACGTTCGGCAAGCCGACGCGTCCGGTGAACGAGCCGGGGTTGTATTTCAAATTGCCGCCGCCGATCCAGCGCGTTTATAAGTTCGACCAGCGCATCCAAAGCTCCGAATTTGAAAACAAATTCCGCGAGGATTTAACCTCGGACGGTTTCACGCTGCTGACCTCGGTGTATGTTGGCTGGCGGATTACTGAGCCGGGCGTGTTTTTGCAGAAATTTCCGGGGGGCATTCCCGCCGTGGAGCAACAACTCGGCACGCTGATCAGCACACCGAAGAGCGCCGTCATTGGAAAACACCCGCTCTCGGATTTGGTATCGGCGACCACCGGCGGCTCGAAATTCGGCCCCATCGAAGATGAAATCCTCGCTTCGGTCGAATCCCAACTGCATACGAATGATTATGGTATCAACATCGAGTTCCTTGGTTTCAAAAAAATCGGCCTGCCGGAAACGACCACGGACAAGGTTTTCGGGCGCATGACTGAGGAGCGTAATAAGCTCGTGAGCGCAGTGCAGTATGAGGGCGAATCGCAGGCGAAGATCATCCGATCCGACGCCGATTTGCGCGCGTCGAAGATTCTCTCGGCGGCGCAGGGTGTGGCTTTGAGGATCCAGGGCGAAGGTCAGACCGCGGCTGCGCAGTATCTCGGTGTGTTCCAACAAAACCCGGAATTGGCGAGCTTTTTGTTCCGTTTGACCGCGTTGGAGGACTCGCTCAAGGACAAATCGACGCTGATTTTCGATCAGCAAACTGAACCCTTTACGCTGTTCAAGGGCTCATTGACAAATTCGGCCGCGAATTGATTTCAAAATGAACGAGCATTCTCATCCGCACGACGAACACGAGCATCCGCACTCGCCGGAAACGCACGTGGACTCCGGTTCACAGGCGCTGACCGAGGCGCTACGCAGCAGTTTTGTCATTGTCAGGTTCGTGATGGTCCTGCTGGTGCTGGTTTTTTTGTCCTCCGGTTTTTTCAAGGTTGAGCCGAACGAGCGCGCGATTATTTTACGGTTTGGCAAGCCGCTGGGGGTGGGGGAGAAAGCGCTGCTCGGGCCGGGTTTGCACTGGTCGTTTCCTTATCCGATTGATGAGGTGGTTAAAGTTTCTGTGACCGGAATTCAAAAGGTCGCTTCGAGTGTCGGCTGGTATGCCGTGACGCCGGAGCAGGAACTCGCGGGCACGGAACCTCCCGCTGGACCGTCGCTGAATCCGGCCATCGATGGATACACCATCACGGCCGATGCCAACATCGTCCATGTGCGTTCGACGCTTTATTTCCGCATCGAAGACCCGGTGCGTTACACGTTCGGGTTCGTTAATGCCTCGAACATGGTGCGGAACGCCCTGAACAACGCAGTGGTGTACGCCGCGGCGAATTACAAGGTGGACGACATTCTCACGCGGGACAAAGCGGGCTTTCAGGAAGCGGTCCGCCGACACGCAACGGAATTGCTCGATAAAGAGAATATCGGCGTGGCGGTGGATCAATGCGATGTGCAGACGACGTGGCCGCGCCAGCAGAAGGTCAGCGATGCCTTTGTGGCGGTGCTGAACGCGCAGATTAATCGCGACCGGGCGCTCCAGGAAGCCAGTAGTTACACGAACCAGGTCCTGACGGCCGCGCAAGCCAACTCGAACGCGATTGTGAACCTCGCTGAGTCCGACCGGGCGCAACTCATCAGTGATTTGGCGAGCCGGTCTTCCAATTTCGTCAGCATTCTGCCGTGGTACCGGACGAACAAGGATTTGTTTGTGGTGCAGCAGTTCAATCAAACCATGGGCCGGGTGCTGACCAATGTGCAGGAAAAGATCTATGTAGCGGAGCGGGCGGATGGAAAACCACGCGATTTGTGGTTACAGTTAAACCGTGAGCCGCCAAAACCGAGCACGGCCACCACAAACCAGTAATTTTTGTTATGCAAGTCACTTCACTTTTGGACCAGGAAGAGGGCCACCATCATCACCACGATCACGACCATGTCCATGACGCGAGCTGCGGCTGCGGCCATGAACACGCGCCGGTGCGTTTGTGGCAGACGTTGGTAGGCGTGGTTTTTGTCATCAACGCTTTCATCGTGGATTGGCTGCTCGACAACAGCAGCAGCGTGGCCAGCGTCAGCGCGCTGATCGGCGCAGTGATTCTCGGTTATCCGATCGTGATCACTGCGGTCAAAGATTTGCGCGTGGGGCGATTGAGCATCAATGAGCTGGTGGCCATCGCGGTGCTGGCGGCGTTTGCTTCCGGTGATTACAAGACCGCGGGTGTGGTTGCGTTCTTCATGCTGATGGGCGAAATCATCGAGACGCGCACCGCGGAAGGCGCGCGCGCCTCCATCGAATCGCTCATTAAACTCACGCCCACCAAAGCACGCCGCATCAAGAAAGACGGCAGCGAGGAGGAAATTGCGGCGAGCGAATTGGCGATTGGCGACGTGATTCGCATTCGCCCGGGTGACAACGTGGCGGCGGACGGTGTGATCATGAGCGGGCAGGGGTCGTTCAACCAGGCGACCATCACGGGCGAATCGTTGCCGGCGGACAAAAAGCCGGGCGACGAAGTTTTCGCGGGCACGCAAAATTTAACGGGCGTGCTGGAAATTAAAGTGAGCCGCGCGGGCACCGACACGACGCTGGGCCGAGTGCGCGAACTGATTTTGGCGGCGGAAAAAACCAAGCTGCCGATCATGAAAATCGTGGATCAATACATGGGCTTTTACACGCCGCTTGTATTGGTAATCGGAGCGTTGGTGTGGGCTTTCACGCGCGATTTGAACCGTGTAATTGCGGTGTTCGTGGTGTCCTGTCCGTGCGCGTTCATTCTGGCGACGCCCACCGCGATGGTAGCGGCGCTTTCGGCTGCGGCGCGGCTTGGCATTTTGATTAAAAACGTGGCGGACATCGAACTTGCCGCCAAAATCAACGCGTTTGTCTTCGACAAAACCGGGACGCTGACGACTGGCCAACTGGCAGTGAGCCGCCTCGCGCCGCTCGGCGAAACCAAGCCGGCTGAGCTTTTATTGCTCGCGGCCTCGGCGGAAAAATACAGTAATCATCCGACTGCCAAGGCGCTGGCGCAATTGGCGGACGAAGCCGGTGTGCCGCTGGTTGAGCCCAAGGATTTTACGGAAACGGCGGGTCGCGGCATCAAGGCGCAAGTCAATGGAGCGACGGTGCTGGTTGGCCGCGCGCAATGGCTCAAGGACAATGGCGTGGATTCCAATTTCGAAAAGTCGGTCGACCTGAACGAAACCGAAGGCTGGAGTTTGATTTTCATCGCCCGCAACGGCCAGTGTGTCGGCTGGGTCGGCATGCAGGACAAGACCCGCGCGGAGGCGAAGGAATCGCTGGTTGACCTCAAGGAAAACGGCGTGCGCCGGATTGCGATGATTTCGGGCGATCGGCAGGCGGTTGCGACGCGCGTCGCGGCGGAAATCGGCTGCGAAGAAGCGGTCGGCGAATGTTTGCCGCAGAACAAGGTCGAATTTGTCCGCGCGGTGAAATTAAAAGGCTACAAGGTCGCGGTGGTCGGCGATGGTGTGAATGACGCTCCGGCGCTGGCCGCGGGCGATATCGGCATCGCGATGGGCGCGGCCGGCAGTGAAGTGGCCATCCACAGCGCCACGATAGCGCTGATGAACAATGATCTGCGCAGGCTGCCATTCCTGGTGAAGCTTTCGCGTAGCACGCGGGCGGTCATCAATCAGAATTTCATGTTCGGCATTTGCTTTATTGTGATCGGCCTGACGCTCGCGGCGTTCGGCAAAATCACGCCGATTCCGGCCGCGATATTGCACAACGTCGGTTCGTTGATCGTGATCTTTAACAGCGCGCGATTGGTGCGCAAGGGCGAGGAACTGGAGCATTACCATCCGGAGCTGGAAACACCGGCGAGTCCGTCAGGTTCCGCGCCGAAACTGACGCCGAAATTGGCATAGTCGTTAATGAAATAATTGATATCATGCGAATATGAGCGCAATTGAGATTATAAAGGAAATTGACTGTCTTTCGGCGGACGATCAAAAAGAGATTTTTGTGTTTCTTACAAAAAAAGTAATCGGCGGTGAAAGTGCGTCGAAGCAATGGGTCGGAAAGAAACTATCGTTTGACGAAGCGTGTGATGTTGTTTTTCGTGAGAATCGTGAATTGCTGAGCGCATTGGCAAAGTGAGTGAACCGATTTTTTTAGAGCTTGATGAAGTCTTTCGCATTCATAGCCGGAGTTTGGCTGAACACGGCGGTAGTGATGGAGTGCGTGACCGCGGATTGGTCGAATCGGCCCTCGCTTCAGCCAGAAATACTTTTCATTACGCGCCAGGAGATTTGTTTGATGTCGCTGCCAGCTATGCGTTCCATTTATCGGAAGCTCAGGCGTTTATTGACGGAAACAAGCGAACTGCCGTTGTGGCAGCGATGGTTTTTCTTGCGCGTAATGGTGTTTATGTCCGCCCTTCGCCATGGGAATTGTATCTTGCAATGATTGATGTTGCGGCGAAGAAAAAGACAAAAGCGGATTTAGCCGATATCTTCCGCAAACGCATTGAATAATATGGCCGTTGTCGAATCCAATCCAAAATCGGAAATCGGAAATCAAAAATCCGGCGAGGTCGTTGTTTCCGTTCGCGGCCTGACCAAGGTGTTCAAGGATTTTTGGGGACGGCCCAAGGCGCGGGCGGTGGATAATGTCGATTTCGATGTCCGGCGCGGCGAGGTATTCGGCCTGCTCGGGCCCAACGGTTCCGGGAAATCCACCACGGTGAAATTGCTGCTCGGGCTGCTGAATCCGACCAAGGGACACTGCGAAGTTTTTGGCCATTCAGCGCGGCATGTGCAGACCAAAGCGCGGATTGGTTATCTACCGGAGGAATCGTATCTCTATCGCTATCTCAATTCGCGCGAGACGCTCGATTTTTTCGGGAATCTGTTCCAGCTGAACAAGGATGACCGGGATAATCGAGCGGAACAATTGCTGGAAATGGTCGGGTTGAACCAGACGCGGATGCGTTCGGTGGGCGAATTTTCCAAGGGCATGCAGCGGCGCATTGGCCTGGCGCAGGCGCTTATCAACGATCCGGATTTGGTCATTCTCGATGAGCCGACCGCGGGGCTTGATCCCATCGGTTGTCGCGAAGTGAAGGACTTGATCCTCGCCCTGGCACGGCGCGGCAAGACGGTGATTCTGAGCAGCCATTTGCTCTCGGACGTGGAGGACGTGTGCGATCGCGTGGTGATTTATTACGGCGGAAAAATCCAGGCGATGGGCACGCTCAAGGAATTGCTGGCGCGTCCGGATACATTGCGCATTACCACGCCGGTGCTGCCGCGCGAAACGCTTGAGCGCGTGTTGGAAGTCATCCGGCGTGACATCGCGACGGACGCGGTGCGCGTGGATAACCCCACTCAAAATCTGGAAAGTTATTTCCTCGACGTGGTGCAAAAGGCGCGCGCGGCGCAGGAGACCAGCGGCGCGCAATCCGGCGCGCGAGTGGCGGAATATTTGCGCGGCGGCGTGTCCGAAAAGCCAGCCACGGAAAAGATTCTGGAAAAACTTGCCCTGCCGGAAACCAAACAAGCCGCCGCCCCTGCGACGCCAGTCACTCCCGCTGCGGACGAGAAAAAACTGGCTGAATTGACCAAGGCCTCCGAACCGGCAGTTGCGCCCGCAAAACCGGCTCCCGGGACGGCGAAGCCCGTGGATTTGTCCAAGGCGGATGAGAAGTTGTCATCGTTATTGGGAGGAAAGAAATAGTCGCGACGCTGGAAAGCGTTTTTGCCCCGTGATCTGATGCAACAATTATTCGCCATAGCTGGTTTGACCTGGAAAGCCGCGCTGCGATTCCGGCTTTTCCTGGCGATTGCGGTGTTGCTATTGGTGGCGGTAGTCGGCCTGCCGATTTTGATCAAGGACGACGGCACGGCGCAGGGGTTCACGCAGATTCTTTTGACCTACACCCTGAGCGCCATCACCGCGCTGCTCGGCATTTCCACGCTTTGGCTTTCCTGCGGCACGCTCGCGCGCGATATCGAGGAATGCCAGATTCAAGTGGTGGCGACGAAGCCCATCGCGCGCTGGCAAATCTGGATTGGAAAATGGCTCGGCATCATCGCGTTGAATGCGGCGCTGCTGGTCCTGTCGGGCGCGTGTGTTTACGGTTTGTTGCAATGGCGGGCGACGAAATTGCCGGCGGCGGAACAAAAGACTTTGCACGATCAAGTGTTGGTGGCGCGTGGTTCGATCAAGCCTCCGGATGTCCAGGGTGACATCGAAAAAGTCGCGCACACCGTTTTGGAGGACCGTTTGAAACATTCTCCCGTGACGCAGGCCGATTTGCCTGAGGTGCAGAAACAGATCGAAGAACAGGTGAAGGCCGAATACCAGGTGGTGCCGCCGAGTTACATCAAGACGTGGGAAATCAAACTGGCGTCGGGTGTGAGGTCGCTCAAGGGCGAGCCGTTGCAATTGCGAATCAAATTCAATGCGGCGCAAAAAAGCGCGTCCGGGACGTTCGATGGCTATTGGCAGATCGGCGTGCCGGGCAAAACAAGCCTTTGGCGCAGTGAGGCCATGAGCCTTGCGCCGGATACATTTCACGAATTTGGGATTCCGCCCGATCTCTTCGACAAAAATCAGATGTTGACGATTTCATTCGCCAACTTGAACGATGCGGCGCTCCTGTTTCCGCTGGATGACGGCATGGAAGTTTTATATCGCGACGGCGGTTTCGGGATGAATTTTGCCCGCGGGCTGGGAATCATCTTTTGCTGGATGGCCTTGCTGGCGGCGGTTGGGCTGGCATCGGCGAGTTTTCTTTCGTTTCCCGTGGCGGCATTTTTATCGCTGGCAATTCTGACTGTGGCATTGTCTTCGGGGATGCTGACGACGGTGGTTTCGGAAGGCACTATTGATAACAATTCAACGGCGACCAACAACCCGGTCGTGGGGGCCTTGAACGTGGTGATTTTGCCGATTTTCCGCGTGGCCTTGAAGGTCATCAATCTCGCGCGCGATTTTTCACCCATCGACTCGCTCAGCAGCGGGCGCAGTATCACGTGGGGAGAACTGGGGCTGGCTTTTGTGCAAATCGTCGTGATGCTCGGCGGCGTCTTTGCGGTGTTCGGGATTTTCATTTTCAACCGCCGTGAGCTGGCCACGGCGCAAGGTCAGTGATGTTCAAAGTCAAAAATTCATCCGCCTTCGCCAAAGCCACGTCGGACAAGCAGTCCAAAGTTGTTGTCGCATGAACGGGCGTTTGAAAAAAATCATCCTTGTGATTCTGGCGGCCGTATTGGTCTCCGGCTCGGGATTTTTTCAAAAATCGCTGAACCATGACCGCGATACGCTGGGGCTGACTCATGTTGAGGGTTTGACGAATGCGCCGCCGGTGCTGGCGTTTACGACCGTGGCGCTGGGGGGATTTCGCGGACTGATTTCCAATTTGCTTTGGACGCGCGCGAACCAGTTGCAGGAGGACGACAAATTTTTTGAGATGGCGCAATTGTCCGATTGGATCACGAAGCTGGAGCCGCATTTCTCACAGGTCTGGGCGCATGAAGCGTGGAACATGGCCTATAATATTTCGGTCAAGTTCAAGGATTATCCCGACCGCTGGCGCTGGGTGCAAAACGGCATCGAGTTGTTGCGCGACCAGGGATTGCGTTACAACCCGGACGACGTGTTGATTCACCGGGAATTGGCATGGTTTTTCCAGCACAAGATGGGCGCGAATCTCGACGATGCCAGCATGTATTACAAGACGCAGTGGGAAAAGGAGATGACGGATTTGTTTGGCGGCAAGAACCCGGATTTTGAGGCGTTGATTCATCCGCGAACTCCGGAGGAAATCAACCGCGCTCAAATACTGCGCGAGAAATACAAGATGGACCCCGAGTTCATGAAGCAGGTGGATGACGAATACGGGCCATTGGAATGGCGGCTGCCGGAGGCGTCGGCGATTTATTGGGCGGCGCAAGGGCTGAAGCGCGCGGCGGAAAATCCTACCAAGGTTTCCCCCACGGACGATCTGATCGTGTTGCGGCGGGTGATTTACCAGTGCATGCAATTGACCTGGCAGCGGGGACGTATTGTGGACAATCCCTTCAGCAGTGGGATGGATTTCGGGCCCAATCTCGATATGATTCCCAAGGTCAATGACACGTATCTCAAAATGTACGGTGAGGAAAAAGACCTGGCCCAGAGGGATAGCATCGTTAAAGCGCACCGGAACTTTTTGCGGCAGGCAATCTACTCGCTTTACGTTTACAACCGCACTGCGGACGCGGCGAAATGGTTCAAATATCTCGGGCAAAAATATCCGGACAAAACCATCATCGATGGCGACTTCAATTCGTATCCGCGCAACGTGACGCTGGACCAATACGCAGTCGCCTGCGTGCAATCGGACATCAATGATATGTCCCCCGACCGTTTGCGGACGGTACTCGAAGGTTTGTTGATGACTTCCTACATGAGTCTCGTCATCGATCAGGATGATCGCGCGGAAGGCTTGCAGCGTCTTGCCAAACAAGCCCGGGACAGTTACGAAAGCAAAATTCCGGCTGCACGGCGCGACCCGCTCCGGGTGGCCTCCGTGCGCGAAATTAGCCGCGATGTCCTGGGCCGGTTGTTGAACCCGACCAATGGTTTGCCTCCGCAGGCGCAGGCCATTTTGAGGACCAAGTTGAATATGCCAGCCGAGAAGCCGTCCGTCGGCGTGACCAATCAGGTTGAAATGGAAACACGGGGCACGAATGCCCCGTGATTTCCGTTACTGCCACCATCCCCACCTCCTAGCGATTCCAACGCGAGCACTTTAGCGTCCTTCAGCCGGGCTGCTATTACAATGGGGTGAAATATTTGTAATTTTTCCGGGATTACCGGGGTAGTGCCACAGCACTGCTTTTAAAATCCGCGAAAGATTAGGGTTTTCCCCCGATGGCTAAACGGCCTGCCTCTGGCCAGATTTAATCATGGAACAAAACCAAACGCTCGCGCGAACCGGATTGGCGCGGGTGGATTTAAATCGCATCAAGGAACGGTTGCTTCGGTCAAGCGCGCGAACTTCGAAGAAGTTTCCCACTATTTCGATCATCGTGCCCGCTCATAACGAGGAAGATTACCTGGGCGCCACATTGGACGCGCTGAATCGCCAGGATTATCCGGCCTGCGAAATCGTGGTGGTCGCCAATGGCTGCACGGACCGCACCGCGCAGGTGGCGCAGGAAAAGTGTCATCGCCTCGCGACGCTCGAGGAGAAAGGTTTGGGCATTTCGCGAAATCTGGGCGCGCGCCTGGCGACGGGCGAATTGCTCATCTTCCTGGATGCCGACACGATTTTAGGACCGGACGCTTTGCGCACTATTGGCGAACAATTCACCGAGCATCATGCGGGCGGGACGATTAAGGGGCAGCCTGATTCCGAACGGTTCGCTTATCGCCTGATTTATGGGCTGAAGAATTTCATCCATCGTTTCGTGGTGCGCAACGGCAGTTCCGGCGTGATCATCTGCTGGAAAAAACATTTCGCGAGCGTGGGCGGCTTTGATGAACGGCTCGAGTTGCGCGAGAATAGTGAACTGATTCGTCGGCTTAAACGTTTCGGCAGCTACAAATATATCGGAAGCATCACGGCCACGACTTCCATGCGCCGCTATGAACGCCGCGGTGTGTGGCCGATTGTCCGGCTCTGGATCAAATTGTGGTTTCTATCGCTATTCAGCGATTTGAGGCACCGGAAATATGAGTCGGTGAGGTAGGGGCGTAGTACGTGTTACGTATCCCAGCGTAGTGCGTGTCGTCCGGCTAACATGTAATACGCCAAACGCAACCCGTTTTAGGACATCGAGAAGGTTTGCCCAATATCCTGCCAGCCGATGCGCTCGGGCTCAATGGCGGCTTGCAAACGCTCCATCGGCTCAGCCACGCCTTCGCGGCCAAAGGCGAAGGTCTTGAAATGGACGGGAAGAAAATGAGTCGCGCCGGCGTCGTTGGCCATCTGCACGGCCTGTTCGGGCGTGCAATGCGATTGAATCCACGGCTGGTAGGCGCCGATGGGCATGATGGCGAGGTCAAATGGGCCTTTGCTGCGCAATGACCGGAATGAATCGCTCCAGGCGGTGTCGCCGCCGAAAATAATTTTCCTTCCTTCGCGTGAAACGATGTAGCCGTTGTAACCGCGATAGGAATCATGCCGCCAGCGCGCGCCCCAATGTTTCACTTCAAACGCTTCGACTTGCACTTCGCCGTGGTCGGTTTTCACGGTGGCCTTGTCGCCCCAGGCGAGTTCTTTCGGCGCTTTCAAGCGCGTGTCGGCCAGGAGATCAGCGGTGGAATGCGCCGTCACGACGCGGGTGCTGTCGGAAAAATTCCGGAGCGTGGCGGAATTGAGATGGTCCATGTGCGCGTGGGAAAGTAGCACGAGGTCGATCTTCGGCAATTGCGCCGGCGTGAGGGCGGGAGCCACGAGGCGTTTGGGGCCGATGGTGCCGAGGAGCACGTCGGCGCCCGCGTGATCGACGAGCAGCGGATCGGTGAGGATGTTCACGCCAAAAAAATTCACCAGCACGGTCGAGTGGCCAAGCCAGGAGGCGGTGATGGCGTTGGAATCCCAAAGCTCCGGCGTGGGCTTGAAATTGGGCTTGAGAATTTTCCGGCGCGTCTGCGCGATCAAGCCGCGCGCGGTGCGGGCGGGCATGGTGTTCGAGCACGTGACCCACGCGCCCGCGAGACCTGCGGAACCGACGGCTATAAACCGCCGGCGAGACAATCGACTGCTAATTTTTTTCAAACGGCTCCCACTTGTAATGGTTAAACTTACCGGCGATTTTAACACACATTGGGGTGGGCGCAAGAGGCTCGTTTATTGAACGGTTGAATAAGTCAAGTGGGTAAAAACCTGCCCTCGGAAAAAGGGCAAAACCGTTGTTAACGGACCGGGGATGAGGGCAGAGGAATGATTGGCAGAGGAATGGAAAACCAAGGGAGTAACTCGCCGGCGGGACGCCCAACTTCGCCAAGGCTACGATGGGCAGGCCAGCGCTCCCAGGCTTTCGTCCCGCGCTATGCGCGCGTGACGGGATTTGGGGCGGCGCGCAACGCCGCCCTACCTGGGGGATTTCTTGAATCGTAACATAAACCGTCTCGACAAAATTTTCGCCGGGGAATAGCCTTTGCACCCTAAAGCCCAAACCGCAGTTCAGAAGCTGGAAAATCCATCTCACTACATGAATGAAGAAGCCAACCCGAAGAAAGCTGCGTCCTGCCGTCCGGCCGGATTATGCAGCCTGGTATGCCTGGTCTGTATTTGCGCGGTGATTGGCCTCGTGGGCTATCACCTTGCGCCACGGCCTGAACCGCCCCGACGGCTTTGGCTGCCGGTAGTGATCAACACCAACGGCGAGCAGGGGATTTTGGGAGATATGCGGCAGTTCGAGTTTTGGACGCCGTCGGCCAAAACGAAGGATTACCTGCATAAAGAAGGCGGCGAAGTCGTCCCCGAGGAGCGATGGGAGGCCATTCCGAGCGATGACGTGGTTGGCGACTTTGGGCAGACGCTGCATTCCAACCGGAATGTGCTTGGCTATCGACGGGTTGAAGTGTGGGGACAGGGGCGGTCAAACTTCAAGCCGGGCTGGTGGTGGACGGTGAATGTCTTCAGCAATTATTCAGCGGTGGAAATGGGACACGCTTACCAGGACTTTTGGAAATCGCGTCAGACGGTATTCATCGAGGTGATAGACAGCCGCGGGCATAAGGATTAGAGCGGACTGAACGGTCCGATGACGCACTTGGATATGCCCGCTTGTAGTTCCGCCTTTAGGCGGTTCGGCGCATTTTCCACACCTGACCGCGTAAACGCGGAACTACCAACATGCGCGCTGCCAATTCCGGGACCGACTTCTGGCTTCCGACTCCCAACCACGCCCGCTATTCTCCGGCGAGATGTTCCTCCGTCTGGTGAAATTATGGATCTGGATCTCGGCGCTCGCAAGCGCAGCGGGGTGGATTTTGTCCGCGCTGGGGATGTTGAATAAAACGGGTTACCTGCTTTTTGCGGTGGTGGTCCTGACGATTGTAGTTTTCTCTTTCCGCAAATCACTTCTGTTTCCTTCGTTATCTCCTATTCAATCGTGGGGAAAATTGCGGCGTCGGTTTTTGCCGACGAGACGTCGGCGCTTCCAGGGTTTTCTGCCGGCGAGTTTTGCGATTCTCGCGGGGCTGGTTTTTTTGAGCGGCTTGTTATATGCACCCAATGATCACACGGGGTTAAGCTATCGATTGCCGCGCGTGCTGCAATGGCTTGAGCACGGGCGCTGGTTCTGGATTCACACGCCGAATTATCGCATGAACGATCGCGCGTGCGGCATCGAATGGCTGTCCGCGCCGCTCCTGCTTTTCCTGAAGTCCGATCGCGTTTTGTTTCTGCTCAATTTCGTTCCGTTCGTGTTGATGCCGGGATTGATTTTCAGTATGTGGACGCGGATGGGCGTGCGTCCGCGCGTGGCGTGGAGTTGGATGTGGCTCGTGCCGACGGGTTATTGTTTTCTGATTCAGGCAGGGGGCATCGCGAACGACGGTTTCCCCACTGTGTATGCGCTGGCGATGATGGATTTTGCGCTCCGGGCGGGGGGGAAAGAGCAAGGGTCGGGCCGACTTCGCCAAGGCTACGACGGCCTGGGGGTCGAGGGTCGAGGGTCGAGCGATGCGCCATTTTCCGTTCTCAATCCGTTTTGTTCCGGTCTCGGGTTGTCTTTGTTATCGGCGGCACTGATGGTCGGGGCGAAGGCGAGCAATCTTCCACTCGGCTTGCCGTGGGCAATCGTCTTTTTCCCCGCACTCGTGAAAGTGTTTCGTTTTGAATACGCAACACGCAATACTCAACACGTTTCACGTTTTACGGTTCACGTGCTCGCGTGGCCGTTTGTGTTTCTCATCGCCCTCCTTATCTCGTTTATCCCGACCGCGATCCTGAACATTCACTATGTCCATGATTGGTCGGGTCTGAATATTGAACACGCGGGCATGGCAATGAAAAATCCCATTGCCGGGATTGCAGGCAACGCTGTTTTGCTGGTGACGGAGAATTTTGTCCCGACGATTTTTCCAATGGCGGGATGGTGGAATCACCATGGGTCGATGTTTTTCCCGAGTGCACTCATCCGCCTGATGGACGCAAATTTTGAATTTGGTTATAACAACCTGGGCGAGCTGCCAATCGAGGATGCGGCGGGGCTTGGGTTTGGAGTCAGTGTCTTGCTGGTGTTTTCAATTGTGGCGGGTTTGAAAAATCGGAAGCTTGCGGAAAGCTCTCACCGCACAACTCTCGTCTCTCGACTCCTTTTAATTGCGCCGTGGATTTCGTTGCTCGCCTATGCCATGAAAACAGGAATGGTCACGCCGTCGCGTTTGATTGCGCCTTATTATCCGCTGTTATTTCCGGCGCTGTTGCTCGGTGCGGGACAGGCGCTGGTTGTTCGCCGGAGATGGTGGGTGGCATCGGCGGGCTTTTGTCTGCTGTTGGCGCTGGTGGCGTTGGTGTTGAATCCGTCACGTCCGTTGTGGCCCGCCAATACAATTCTCGCGGGCATTGTCGCGCGGCATCCAGGCCAGCCGCAATTGTTGCGCGCGCAAAAAGTTTACCGGGTTTACGCGGACCGGCCTGACCCGCTTGCGGGCATTCGCCCTTCGTTTCCGCCTGGGCTTACGGTCATTGGCTTCATGGGCACGGGCGATGACCTCGACATTTCGCTGTGGAAACCTTACGGGTCGAGGTGGGTCGAGCCGTTTTTCCTTGAGGATTCGCCGGAAAAAATTCGCGCGCTCGGAATTGAATACGCCGTGGTGGGCGGTTTTAACCTGCACGATCGAAACACAACGATTGAAGCGTGGTTGAAACAATCGGGCGCGGAACTCGTCACAACTACGAATGCGACGATGACGGTGATACAAGGCCCTCAGCCGTGGTATTTGGTGCAGTTGAAACGGTGAGGGGGGGCGCACGGGCAGGATGCCCGTGCCACTATCGAGGCAACCGATGGCGGGAAAATTTTATCGATTCACGCTTTTCCCAAAACGGCGTTACAAACCTGTCATGCAAAAGACCCTGTTTGCGGCCTAACAAAGGATAACATGCAACAATCATCCGTTTCCAATCGTATTGTCATCCGCATCGCCACGGCAGCCGACCGCGAGGAGATTTATCGCCTGCGGCACGAAGTTTACGCCCGGGAGCTTGGGCAGCATGCACAAAACCAATTTGGTGCGCTGCATGATCCGTTGGATGAATTCAACGTTTACATCGTGGCTTTGTTGAAAGGAGCGCTCGCTGGTTTCGTGAGCATCACGCCGCCCGGATTCGGTAGTTATTCGGTGGACAAATACCTGTGCCGCGAAAATTTTCCCGAGCTCGCCTGCGAGCGGCTTTACGAGGTGCGTTTGTTAACCGTGACGAACCGCTTCCGCCGGCGCGAAGCGGCCGGGTTGCTGATGTACGCGGCGCTACGCTGGATTGAATCGCAGAACGGCGAGCGCATCATGGCCATTGGCCGGCGCGAGGTGCTGGATTTATATTTGCACGTCGGCCTGGAAAAACTCGGGCACCAAATCCGCTCGGGCGCAGTCACGTACGAGTTGCTCACGGCGACCGTTGTGCAGATGGCCGAGCGCATCAAGAATTTTACCTCGTTGCTCAACCGACTCGAACGCGCGGCGGATTGGCAATTGGAAATCCCGTTCCGCAAACCCGCCGCTTGTTTTCACGGCGGCGCGTTTTTCGAGGCTCTTGGCCCGGAGTTTGATCATCTTGAACGGCGCCATCGGATCGTCAATGCCGATGTGCTGGACGCGTGGTTTCCGCCGTCGCCACGGGTGATGGCCGCATTGGGAGAGGATTTGTCGTGGCTGTTACGCACATCGCCTCCGACCAGTTGCGAAGGGATGGTGCATGCCATTGCCCGAGCGCGCGGCGTGCGACCGGAAAATATTTTGCCGGGCGCGGGGTCGTCTGACCTGATTTTTCTCGCGCTGCGCCATTGGCTGACGCCGTCATCGCGCGTGCTGATTCTCGATCCAACCTACGGCGAATACGCGCACGTGCTGAAACACGTCGTGCGTTGCCGTGTGGACCGGATTGCCCTGGCGCGCGGGAACGGTTATCGACTCGACCTCGAGGAATTCGCGCGCTTCGCTGCGCGAGGTTACGATTTGATTGTGCTGGTAAATCCGAACAGTCCGACCGGCCAGCATGTTCCGCGCGTCGAGTTGAAGAAGGCGTTACGAGCCGTGCCGTGCGGAACGCGGGTGTGGATCGATGAAACATACATCGAATATGCCGGACCGGATGAATCGCTCGAACGTTTCGCTGCTTCCAGCGCGAATGTAGTCGTCTGCAAATCGATGTCCAAGGTGTATGCCTTGAGCGGTGCGCGGGCGGCGTATTTGTGTGGGCCGATGGCGATGATGGAGGATTTGCGCGCCATCAACCCGCCCTGGGCGGTGAGTTTGCCGGCGCAGGTGGCGGCGGTGGCGGCGCTGCGGGACCCGGATTATTACGCGGCGCGTTATGCAGAAACGCATCGCTTGCGCGATGAACTGGCGGAACGGCTTTCGGAACAAACCGGCTGGGAAGTTCTGCCCGGCATTGCCAATTTTTTGCTCTGTCATCTGCCCGAGAACGGCCCAGGCGCAGCGATGGTGGTGAAGCATTGCCGTGCCCGCGGATTGTTCCTCCGCGACGCGGGCGCAATGGGGCGCGGGTTGGGCAATTACGCGGTGCGTATTGCCGTCAAGGATGCGGAGACGAATGAACGAATGCTGCAGATTATTTCAGAGGTGAACAATCGCTTGCGCTCAAGAGCAAACGCGTTATCGTCGCTTCAAACGGTCTGACCCAAGGAAGCGATTATGAAAAAACGAACTCTGCTGGCGTGCGCTGCCGCGGCTGTCCTGTTGGCGGCGTGTATCCCGTCCGTCAATCCGTTCTATACGGACAAGGATGTGGTCATGGACCAGCATCTGTTCGGCGAATGGGAGGAGAGTGGCAACACCAATAATCCGGAAATCTGGAAATTTGAGCAATCGACCAACCGCAACGAGTACAATCTTATTGTTACCGAAGGCGAAAAAACCGGCCAGTTCAGCGCGCACTTATTCAAGCTGAAGGAGGAGCAGTTTCTGGATTTGATTCCCACCGATTGCAACTACGCAACCAATCAAGCCGACCTGGTGGCTTATTCAATGTTTCCCGGCCACCTGCTGGTGCATGTGCGGCGGATTGAGCCGACGTTGAGGCTCGAGTTTTTCGACTACGATTGGCTGGAGAAATTTCTGGAGGCGAATCCCAAAGCGCTTGGGCATCATCGCGAAGGTGACCGGATTATCTTAACCGCCGACACGCGCGCGTTGCAAAGTTTCGTGCTAAAACATTTGGGCACGAATGAATTATTCAAAGCAGCCAGTCCCGGCGATGAAATGGTGCGGAAGACGAATGGCGATAGACCGGGAGACAGTACCAAGTAAGGCGAGGCGGGCAGGGAAAAGTCTGGCTTTGCGGTGGTTTCCGGCGCTCCTTCAGCGCGCGGAATTTGGGGTTTTATCCGGGGGCTGCGCCTGCTTGGGCAGGCGAGAGCATTTCCATCAAATATGTAGCGATGCGCTTAGAATGTTTGGAAAGCGGTCTTTTTGGTTTTTGGCTTCCGCCTTCGCCAAGGCTACGACGGACAAGTCGTTTCGGCTCAGTCACAGGGTTTTTTAAACCTGCTCCTTCGCCGAAGCCTCGCCAAAAGCCAAAAATCCTCGCTGCACACCGCTACATCTTTTCTGTCAATGCTCCAGCCCCCGGCTAATGTCCGTCATCCCTCCGGGATGAACCGGAGGGGGACGGCTAAGACCGTCTTTGATCAGGCGGCCTTGAACAGTGCGATAGAGTTGGAGCGTTCCAATGCCATGCGCACCAGGCGGACGTTCAGGTCCGACGTGGCGCCCTCTCCGAAGATGATTCGCGCGATCTCTTTGGCAATGGCGTCGAGGGACTGAAGGTTTGCCCGGTTGGCCCAGACTTGCTCCAGTGCCATGCGGACGAGGCGCACATTGATGTCGGGCGCATTTTCACCGAAGATAATGTTGACTACATCCATTACGAGTGTTTCGAACTGCGGGTTGCTCTCTTTATTCATAGGTTTCTTTTCTTGGCTGCTGCCGTTTAAAGTTGGCAGAGCGGGTTCACTGCTGCGGGGCGTCGGAACAACCACGCCTTCGTCGGAAAGCGGCTGCATTGGAGCGACGCTTTCCAAAGTCTTTGGTTCGAGGGCCTCTACTGATTCAGCGGGCTTCACTTCCTGTTCGGCGGCCGGAACTTCGACGGCCGGATCTGTGACAACTGAATCCGTGATAACTGAATCCGTAACGGCCGGAGCTGCGACGACCGGCTCTACAGCGATCGGCTCCGGGACGACCGGACTGGCGGCGATCAAAGTAGCGGGAGCGGAAATTTCCTCGGCATTTGGATTTTCGGGATCGGTCGTACGCGTCTCGGTGGTCGGAGCGGCGAGGCTGGGCGCCGAATTGAGGTTTTTGACACCTTTGAGGAAAACCTCGGTGTCATGTGAAATGACTGCCTCCGGCTCTTTCCAAACCAGGCCCTGCTCGGGCTCGGGTTGCGCTTCAGGCACGGGCGCCGGGCTGGCGACCTTCGGCGGCGCTTTCAAAAGATGAATCGTGACTTTCAGGGCGAGTTCCAACGGCGAAACGGGCTTGGCAATCAAATCGCCGCCGCCGCTGAGCACGCTCTGTTTTCGATTTTCGAAATTGTTGAAGGCAGTGACAAAGATTACCGGTGTCTTCGCGTGCTGTGGCAAGGCGCGCAGTTTCTCGCACACTTCGAACCCGGTGAGAGCGGGCATGTTGATGTCGAGCAAAACCAGGTCGTAACTATTTTCCTTGAGCAGTTCCAAAGCGGCGTTGGCGTCCTGCACACTGTCCGCGCCCATGTGAGCGCGTTTCAACGCGGTCACGGCAACCTCATTGCAAATTTCATCGTCATCCACTGACAGCACGCGCGCCTGGGGCAGCGGCAGCATCGAATTTGCGCCGTTGTTGTTCAGCAAAATGCGCAAACAATCCGCGGCTTGGGCGAGGGTCTGGAGGATGGATGGCGAGGTGCCCATCGGCTTGCGTTCGATGTCGGCGAGCAGCGCTTCCCACGAGCCGGCGAGCAGGGACAATCGGGCGCAGCCGCTTTTTTGCGCGCCGGTGCTCAAAACCTGGAGTCGTTGGCGAAGTGCGGAAAGATTGCTGCGGCCGCCCTCGGTGGAAGGCGCTTTGATAAATGCGAGGCAATGCTCTCGAAGCACCGGCATGTCCGCGATGGCGTATTCAATAAATTCGGTGTCGGTCTGCTGGGTGATGATTTCGGTGGGCGCTTCGCTCAGTGAGTCATCTGTCGAGGGGCCGCCAGCCATTTGCAAAACCGGCGCGGGGTCAGGTGAGAGAACAGTGTTTGTTTGAGCCTTGGCCGCCTTGTTCGTCTTGGTGGCGGAGGATGCGGCAGTCGCACTCATTTCACGGATCAATTCGAGCAGGGCGGAAAAATTGGCTTCGCTTTTAGGCAACGCGCGAGTGGGGCTGGCTTCGGCATTGGTTGGCCATTCGGATTTTGGCGCGTTGGAAAAAAGGATGATGGGGACATCCTTGAATTGCGGGTCGGCGCGCATGTAATCGAAAACGTCCCGGCCGCTGAACTTCGGCAACATGAGGTCCAGGATGACGACGTCCGGGGTCATTTCGGACAAAACGCGGAGCGCGCCGATGCCGTCTTCGGCTACTTCGACGTGAAAGCCTTCGCGTTGCAGGCGCTTTTGATACATTGTCAGCGCAACTGCATCGTTTTCAACGAAGAGAATGGTCGTAACCGATTTCATTTCTTTTTTTCCGCGGTAAAACGTTGCATCGGATTCCCACGTAAAATAAAACCCCAACAGATGCTTCTCCCCTCGGGCAGCACCGCTTGTGCCACTATCTAGCGCCGATTGGAATGCGTCATTGGCGGCGGTTGGTGCCTTGTTTCACAACCGTTTGTGTCCAGAAATTGATGTCCTGGAGACGGATGATTTGAATGGTTGCGACTTCGGGATGGCGCTGCCAGAATTGAGGGAATTCAAAATTGATGATGGATATTTCGACGTTGGGTGTTCTGCTGGTGGTGTTTATGGCGACGGTGATTCGCTCGACATTCGGGTTTGGGGAAGCGCTGGTGGCGGTTCCTTTGCTGGCTCTTATTCTCCTGGTACAGGTCGCGGCGCCCGTTGCCGTGCTGCTTTCCATCACGATTGCCGCCATCGTAATCGTGCAGGATTGGCGGAAAATCCATACTAAAAGCGCCAGTTGGCTGCTGGCGGCCACGCTTCCGGGCATCCCGCTCGGTCTTCTGCTCCTGACCAGTGTGCACCAACACCTGGTCAAAGCCGTTTTGGGGATATTCATTATTGCCTTCTCCGGGTATTTTTTGCTGGGCAAAAAACCGCCGGAACTCCGTGACGACAGCCGAAGATGGTTGGTCGGTTGTGGATTCCTCGCCGGCATACTGGGTGGAGCTTATGGGATGAATGGACCGCCGCTGGTCATTTACGGAGCGATGCGCCGCTGGTCTCCCCAGCATTTTCGCGCGACGCTTCAGGGCTATTTTTTCCCCGCCAGTATCATCGCGATGGCGGCTTATTGGCTGGCTGGATTGTGGGTTCCCGCGGTGACGCACTATTATTTGGTTTCCCTGCCGGCGGCGATTCCTGCGATATTTCTTGGCCGGGTGCTTAATCATCGGCTGCAGGGAGACGATTTTCTCAAATACGTTCACCTCGGACTCGTGTGCGTTGGGGTGCTGTTGTTGATTCAAACCTTCCATTAGAAATTGCGTTCCAGGGGCAACATCGGAAATACCGTTGTCGGCGAATTTTTTTCAATTAGTCCTTTCGCGGCTCCGTTGTTAGGCTGCGTGCAAATCAGAAGCGAGCCATGAATAGAACGGATACATCGCAGGAAGTCGGATCGCTGCGCGGTTTTTGGGCCTTGATTGTCACGCAATTCCAAGGCGCGTTCAGCGATAATGTGCTGAAAAACCTCGTCATTTTCGTCGCCATATTCGGCACGACGATGACTTCGGCGCAGCAACATCAATTCGGGGAGTCCATAGGCGCGCTGTTCTCGCTGCCGTTCATTCTGTTTTCGATGGCGGGCGGTTATCTCGCTGACCGTTTTAGCAAGCGCTCGGTGATGCTGGGTGTGAAGGTTTTCGAGCTCGCAATCATGTCGCTGGTGCTGGCCGGACTGTGGACGTTGAACCGCCATATCCTGCTCGCTTGCGTTTTCCTGATGGGCACGCACAGCGCTTTTTTTGGACCATCCAAATACGGGTCGCTGCCGGAATTGTTGCCGGAACGAAAACTTTCGTGGGGCAACGGGCTGTTGGAACTCGGCACGTTCATGGCGATTATCCTGGGCACCGTCGCGGCAGCGGTGCTGTCCCAAAAGCTCGATCATCGGCAATGGGTTTCTGGCTTTATCCTGATTGCGCTCGCTATTTTTGGATTTGCCACCTGCTTTGGCATTACGCGCATCCCGGCGGCTGATCCCGCCAAAAAGTTCAATGCGAATTTTCCGTCTGAAGTCTGGCGGCAACTTCGCGCCATGCGCGGCGATCGTCCGCTCTGGCTCGCTGTCATCGGCAATACCTATTTCAACTTCCTCGGCGCGTTGCTGCTGTTGAATCTGTTTTTCTACGGCGCGGATGTGTTGCACGTGGATGAAACGCACATCGGCTTTCTGAATGTCGCGCTTGCGTTGGGGATTGGGTTGGGGAGCGTCGCGGCCGGATATTTGTCTGGTGGTAAGATTGAATATGGGCTGGTGCCACTCGGCGCGGTGGGGCTGTCGGTTTTTTCTGCGTTGCTCGCGCTTCCGGGATTGCCCGTGGGCAAGGCGCTGGTATTGCTGGCGCTGCTTGGGTTCACAGGCGGATTTTTTATCGTGCCCATCGCGGCGCTGTTGCAACATAAACCATCGCGCGAAACGAAAGGGGAAGTTCAGGCCACGGCCAACCTGCTTTCGTTCGTCGGCGTGTTTCTGGCTTCGGGCGCGCACTGGTTGCTGGCTCAGAAATTACAATTTTCTCCGCGCGCCATCTTTTTGACCGGCGGCGTGATGACGCTTGCGGGCGCGATTTACGTGCTTTGGCTGCTGCCTGATGCGCTGTTGCGATTCGTGCTTTGGTTTCTCACGCGCACGATTTATCGCATTCGCGTGGTGGGCCGCGAAAACGTTCCCGCCAAGGGCGGCGCGCTGTTTGTTTCCAATCACCTCTCGCTCGCGGACGCGATGCTGCTGCTGGCTTCGACCGATCGCGCGGTTCGCTTCATGATGTTCAAGGCGCATTATGAATTGCCGTGGATGCGGCCGTTTGCCCGGATGCTGGGTGTGATTCCGATTTCCTCCGAGCAACGCCCGCGCGAAATGCTCAAGTCGCTTCAGATGGCGAGCGACGCCATCAAAAATGGCGACGTGGTTTGTATTTTCGCCGAGGGCCAAATCACGCGCATCGGCCAGATGATGCCGTTTCGCCGCGGGTTCGAGCGCATCATGAAAGACGTGGAAGCGCCGATCATTCCGGTGGCCCTGGACGGTGTCTGGGGGAGCATTTTCAGTTTTGAGGGCGGGCGTTTTCTTTGGAAATGGCCGCGGCGCTTTCCGCATCCCATCACGGTGAATTACGGGAAAGCGATGCCGCACACAGCGACGCCGTTCGAGGTCCGACAGGCCGTGCAGGAGTTGATGGCCGAGGCGTGGGCGGATCGCAAGGAACGGATGAAAACGCTCCATCGCGCGTTCGTGGGGACGGCGCGGAAGCATCCGCTGCGCTTTGCGATGGCCGCTGCGCAAAATCCGAAAGTGCGTTTTGGCGCGGCGCTCGCGCGAACGATTTTTCTTGGCCGGAGATTAAAAAAAGTCTGGCAGGGACAAAAAATGGTTGGGCTGCTGTTGCCGCCTTCGGTGCCGGGCGCGTTGGTGAATTTCGCGGCGATGCTGGCGGGCAAGGTTCCGGTCAATTTGAACTACACGGTTTCAGAAGAAACGCTTGGCTCGTGCATTCACCAATGCGAAATCAAAACGGTGGTTACGTCGCGGGCGTTTCTGGAAAAGGTGAAATTGAAGGTGCCGGGCGAGGTCGTGTTTTTGGAGGATGTGGTTCGGGGTTCCGCTTTCAGGCGGAATGAGGCTGCGGAACCGCCTGAAGGCGGAATTACAAACGGGGGTGCCGGTTCGCCGTCAATCGTGGAAAAACTTACGGCCTTCTTCATGGCACTATTTTTTCCGGTGGGTTTGCTGGAGCGCGCGTTGGGGTGTGAAAAGAAAGTTGAACTGGACGATTTGGCCACGGTGATTTTTTCCAGCGGCAGCACCGGCGAACCGAAGGGCGTGATGCTCAGCCATTACAACGTCGGGTCGAACATCGAGCAATTGGAGCAGGTGTTTGGCCTGGGCCGCAGTGATTGCGTGCTGGGTGTGCTGCCATTTTTTCATTCGTTCGGATTCACTGGCACGCTGTGCCTGCCGGTGGTGGCGGGCGTGGGCGCGATTTATCACCCGAATCCGCTCGATGCGAAAACCATCGGGCCGCTGGTGCGGGAGTATTCGGCGACGTTTTTGCTGGCGACGCCGACTTTCCTGCAACTTTACATGCGCGGCTGTGCGCCGGAGGATTTTGGGAGCTTGCGCGTGGTGATGACTGGGGCGGAGAAATTACCGGATCGGCTGGCGGCCGCGTTTGAGGAGCAATTTGGCATTCGCCCGTTGGAAGGTTACGGCTGCACGGAATGTTCGCCGGCGGTAGCGGTGAACACGCATGATTTTCGTTCCGCAGGCTTCCGGCAGGTCGGCGCCAAGCGGGGGAAAATCGGCCATCCGCTCTCGGGTGTGTCCGTGCGCATCGTGGACCCGGACACGGGCGCGGCGTTGCCGATGGGCCAGCCTGGGCTGATGCTCGTGCGCGGACCGAATGTGATGCAGGGTTATCTTGGGAAACCGGAGAAATCGGCGGAGGTGTTGCACGACGGCTGGTATACGACCGGCGACATTGCTGCGATTGACGAAGACGGTTTTCTGCAAATTACCGATCGCTTGAGCCGGTTCAGCAAAATCGGCGGGGAAATGGTCCCGCACATCAAGGTGGAGGAACGGCTGCACGAACTGGCCGGTTCAACCGAGCAAGCGTTCGTCGTTGCGGCTGTGCCGGACGAGAAAAAGGGCGAGCGGCTGGTGGTGCTGCACAAACTGACAGACGAGCCATTGCAGGCCACGCTGGAAAAATTATCTCAAACGGATTTGCCGAATTTGTGGAAGCCGCGAGCGGACCAGTTTTTTAAAGTGGAGAGTTTTCCAATGCTCGGGACGGGGAAATTGGATTTGCGGAAGGTGAAGGAAATGGCAGCGAAGTTGGCCGGATAGTTCAGGTTATTTGAAACGCACGGGCGGGACGCCCGTGCCACTAGGATGACAATTTCAAAAATTCCGGTTTGATTTTGTCGCGATGAAAATGGAGCAGGGCTACGCTGCGTTCCATGCCGAAGCGCGCTTTGCCGGCGTAACCTGGATTGAAATACCAGATGCCACTGATGGTTTGATTAAAGGGCTTGTGCGTGTGCCCAAACACAATTGCGTTAGGCTTCTCACGTTGTATGCGATCGGACAGCAAGACTGCCGGCGTGTGCGGTTGCACGATGTGTTGCAGAAGGAATTTGTGGCGTCCTAATTCGAACACCTCGATTTCCTTCAGCGGCAGCATCGAGTCCGTGTTTCCGTATACCGCGGTTACGGGAGCGATTTGTTCAAGTTCGGTCAGGATTTCGGTGGTGCCGACATCGCCGGCGTGAATGATGTGTTCGACGCCTTTAAAGAGGTCGGGGATTTGCGGGTCGAAATAATTGTGGGTGTCGGAGATGACGCCGATCTTCATGCAATGTGATGCGAGGTGTGACGCGCGGCGTCACGCCGAGGTTTCAATTGAAATTCATATGAGGCGCGCCGCGCAAAACGGCTCACGCCCTGGCTTCCTCAGGTGCGGGAGTTTCCCCGCCTTCGGGGGCGATTTCAGGCGCGCGGGCGCCGGCTTCTTTTTCCAACGGAGATTCGGCGGGTGCGGTCAGCTTGAGCGCAGACACGAACAGGGCGGTAAAGAGGCCTCCGCTGAGTAATGTGTTGCGGAAGAATGTCCAGGCATCCGGCCAGCCGCCAGTGCCTTTGATGAGGGCGAGCAGCCAGCCGGAAATATCTTTTTTGTATTCCGGATTGTCGAACGGATTAAAGAGCCACGAGGCGGTGTTGGTGATGAGGTAGAAAAGCAATGCGCCAAGAACGCCGCCCCCCACGAGGCCGAGAAAGGATGAGCGGGGTTTAAACCGTTTTCCCAGCAGGATGATCACGCCGTAGGCTAAATAATTTACCAACTGATATTTCAGGACGGACCATTGCCAGACGTCCCAGCCCTTGCTCATATAATAGAAATTGAGGGCGACATCGGTGAGAAGAAGTGTGCCGAGCGGGAGCCACCAGGCCATACGTTTGGCGAAAAAGGCGCCGGCGCAAAATACCACCGCGTACGCCATGCTGAAACTGGGCGGAAATAATCCCGGCCAGCGGCTCAGCGCAAATAATGCCATCAATGCAAACGGCAGCGCGCGATTCCACTTTTCTTTCACCAACGGGAGCATACCCCGCTTCGCGGCCGTTTCAAATTCCTAAATGATGGGTGAGATTTCTTTGTGAGCCGCCTCACGCCGGCTGCTGCAAGTTTGGAGCGCTACGATTGGGCGGGCAACATTTTGCCGAAGTTGCCGCCTTCGCGCAGCTCTTCTTCCTCGAGGCTCTTGAGCCGGGCGGACATGACATTCGAGCGGCCCAGATAACCGATGACCTGGCGCGGATGTTCACGGTCCATCACGGGCAGGCGGCCGATATTATTTTTCACCATCCGATGAATGGCATCGATGAGGGGTTCATCGGCAAACGCCACAATGGTTTTTGATGAGCCGGCTTCGAGCAGGGCCGTTTGTCCGCTGGGGTCTTTTCGCAGCGCCCGCACGAGGTCGCCGCGCGTGATGATTCCCGCCAATTCGTTCTGAGCGTCCAACAACAACGTTCCCTGCCGCGTGGTAAATACCGGGTCTTCCTGCGCGATGCGATTCGACAATTCGCCGACGGTCATCGTGGCGGGGGCGACCGGCGGGGTGGTGTCCATGGCTTCGCCGACGCGCAACAGTTCAAAGGGGTCGATGCTGTATTCGCAGGTGATGTGCTGGCCGCGGCGCGCGAGTTTCTCGGTCAAAATCGAGCGGCGCATGATGAGCACCGTGACGCCCAGCGCGCAGATGCAGCCGATGAGCAACGCCGGCAGGGCGTTTAAATCGTGAGTTGCTTCCAGCATGAAAATGGTGCCGGTGAAGGGCGCGCGCATGGTGCCGCCCATCATCGCGGCCATGCCGATCATCGCCCACAGGCCGGGGTCGCCGACTGGCATCCAACGGCCTACGACCGCTCCCAGCGCGCCGCCCACGATGAGCAACGGCGCCAGCACGCCGCCTGAGGTGCCAGAGCCGAGAGCAATTGACCACACGATTGCTTTGCCGACGAGCAGGGCAATCAATGCCGTTCCAATAATGTTTCCGCTCAACAGTCCTTGAATATTGTCATAACCCGCGCCTAACACGCGCGGATCAATCCAACCGCCCACACCGACGACGATTGCCCCCAGCGCAGGCCACCACATCCAGTGAATGGGCAACTTTTCGAAAAGGTCTTCCACGCCGTAAATGAGGCTGGTCATTAATCCGGAACCGAAACCGGCCAGAATTCCAATTAAAGCAGCCGCCAGCAAAATGGAGGCACTCAAAGGTTCATGGGGTGGCGCGGGAAATACCGGTCCCAAACCGAGCAACGGCACGCGCAAAGCCGCGGAAACGGAAGCGGCGACGGCGACGGGAATGAAACTGCGCGGGCGCCATTCAAACAGGAGCAATTCGACCGCGAGCAGCACGGCGGCAATGGGCGTGGAAAAAACCGCTGCCATGCCGCCTGCGGCACCCGCGGCGAGCAGGGTTTTCCGTTCAGCAGCCGTCAGGTGAAAGGCTTGCGCGATGAGTGAGCCAAACGCGCCGCCGGTCATGATGATGGGGCCTTCCGCGCCGAACGGTCCGCCGGTCCCCAGTGAAATTGCGGTCGAAATCGGTTTGAGGATGGCGACTTTTGGTTCAATCCGGCTTCTCCCCAGCAAAATGGCCTCGAGCGCTTCCGGGATTCCGTGGCCGCGAATCTTAGGCGAACCGTATCGCGCCATGATGCCCACGATCAACGCGCCCACAACCGGAATAAGTATTACCCACGCACCGAGATGATTTCCTTCGGGCGTGGCAGGAGCTGCGGAAAAGCTGTGATGGAAACAAATATTCGTGATCAGCCAAATTAGCCGCAGGAGTGCCCAAGCGACCAATGCGCTCAACGCGCCAATAACCACTGCCATGGCTGAAAGCATTAATACGCGTTTGTCCGTTCTGAAGTCCGAAAGCGAATCTGCTGTATGTTGCGTCGATTTTTTTTGTAGCTTTGGGTCCATAAATGAATCTTGCCGTGGAAACTAATGAGAAATTGTTGCCAGTAGTTCCTGTCACTATGAACATTCTGGATGTGGCGCGGAATAGCAAGGCTATTGCGGCTAAAATTTTTCGCGCGCAGTAGAATAAAAACTGATGACCTCTTCCGTGCCTTTGGAAAAGCTTTTTGCCATTATTCATGAAGATGATGAATTTCTGGTGATCAATAAGCCCGCCGGGTTGGTGTGTCATCCGACCAAGACGGACGAGTATTCGAGTTTGATCAGCCGCATCCGCCTGTATTTGGGGAAGGATAAACCCGCGCACCTGGTCAACCGGCTCGATCGCGAGACCAGCGGTGTTACTCTGGTCGCCAAATGCGATGATGCCGCACGGGAATTGCGGAGGCTCTGGGAGAATCGGCTCGTGGAAAAGGAATACGTTGCCATTGTGCATGGGCGCGTGCGTCAGGAACACGAACTGATCGACGCGCCGCTGGGCAAAGACGAAGCCAGCCGCGTGGCGGTGAAGGATTGCGTGCGGGCGGATGGGCTGCCGTCGCGAACGGAATTTTTCGTGGAGAAACGTTTTTCGTGCGCGGAAGGCGATTTCACGCTCTTGCGCATCCGGTTGTTGACGGGGCGCAAACATCAAATCCGGATTCACATGGCGCACCTCGGCCACCCAATCATCGGGGACAAACTTTACGGCGGTGACGAGGATTTATATCTGGCGCTGGTGGAGGACCGGCTGACGGATGAGCAGAGGCGGCGGCTGATTTTTCGCAATCATGCGTTGCACGCGCGAATGGTGCGATTCACGTGGCGCTCACAGCCGAGGGAATTTTGCTGCGAACCGGAATCGTGGTTTGGAGATTTTTTGGTTGTCTGATTTTGCGCCTGGGTGGGATGAGCTAAAGAACTCTTTCCTTTGCGGTTCCGGGTCTTTGCGCTAATAACTGACCTGTGTTTGCGATCCCGAAAACCATGCGCGCCGCCGTGTATCGCGGCCCCAATGATCTCCGCATCGAAACTGTGCCCGTCCCGAAAGTTGGCCGGAATGAACTTTTGGTGAAAGTCGCCGCGTGCGGCGTCTGCCCGACCGACATCAAAAAAATCCACTATGGGACCGTGCCACCCCCGCGTATTTTTGGCCACGAAACCGCCGGAACGATCGTCAAGATCGTCGGTGGGGCAAACGTTCTCGCGGGTCGTTTTGGGATTGGCGACCGCGTCGCACTGCATCATCATGTGCCGTGTATGGACTGCCATTTTTGCCGCCACCACGCTTTTGCCCAGTGCCCTCAATATAAGCGCACGGGAATTACGGCTGGGTTTGAACCCGCCGGCGGCGGTTTCGCGGAATACGTTCGCGTGATGCCTTTCGTGCTCCCGGGCGTGGTGAAAATTCCAGCGAAGAATTCGTTTGAAGAGGGGGCGATGCTCGAACCGGTCAATACGGTCCTTAAAGCAGTGAAGCGTCTCGCATTGCTCCCGGGC
>DATAZE010000031.1:0-69789 GCA_036272195.1 Verrucomicrobiia bacterium
TCAAATTGTTCGCGCAGGAGATCCGCTTGGCCTTGGCCTTGGCGCTCGCCAGCGCCGGCAATAACAACGCCGCCAAAATCGCGATGATCGCTATCACCACCAACAATTCGATCAATGTGAATCCGGTACTTCTTTTCATAATCGTGAGGTTTACCGCTCTGGAAAGAAAAACCATCCGTGATGTTCGACGGATAAAGAGCGAGTCGGGTCAACCAGAAAACCTTCCGCCGTCAAACAGCAGGACATCGTGACACTTCGGCTTCTGGTCATGGCATTCATGGAATATTGACTCAAATCCTAGTGTAGAATTTCACGACGCGTCTATTCGTATTGTGAACAAACCGATTAGCAATTTGAACTCTATGACGTGTAACTCCCAGAAAGCGCCTACGGTCTTGGAAAAATGATTAGAAAATTGCGGTTGCCCAAACTCTCCTTGAACTTTCCAGGATAACGAAAATCCCCAAAACAGTGTGAGACCTGCTAACTCTGCCTTACCACGAAATACGGCTGTCCCATCAAATTTGCGCCCAGTCCCGGATACAATCGCGCCCTCGGGCCTTCGCACAGCTCAAAATAATACGCGAGCGGAAATGCTGAGTCCGTGTATTCCGCTGGGATCGCCGCCGACCAATGCTCTGATTTGCCGCCCATGTCCGTTACACGCCAAGTCTCCGCCTGGTTCACGCGCCGGTAATGCAGCCGCGCCGATGCCATGCGGCCCGGTGCCGTCACTTCCACCGTCAAGGCCTGGCCTCGTTTAAAAGTCTTCGGCGCCGTGTGCAAAATCCTTTCCCCAACCTGTTTTTCCGGCAGCAAAACCAGTTCAGTGGCGTGTTCAATCACACGTGAATTCCCGCTCATGGGCTGCGGCGTTTCGTCCATCTTCTTTTGCATCGCGGCAATGTCCGCGTCAATCGCCGCCAGCCGGTCCGCCCAGTTCCCGCGCAATTCCGGCGTCAAACCGTACGTGACGTCCGCCACATAAGCGCCCTTTGAATGGTTCACTAATTCAGCCCACGCCGCGCGCGCCTTGCCGTACGCCGTCACTGCCAGCGCCAGCGCAGGCCGATGCCCACTCTTTTCGTACAACGCATACAAAACTGCGGCGCGAAATTTCCACGCGAAAAAAAGACCCGTTCCGTTCTGGATTGCCACGTCCACCGACATCCGTCGAAATTCCGGCGCTCCTCGCGGCAGCGTCGCCCTTTCTGCTCTGGCGAGATGTTCTTTCGCGTCCAAAGCCAGTGTCTCCAGCCATCGTGCGACGTCAGCAGGCGAATATTTGCAGCCTCGCTTTTCTTGAATCAATTCGCCGGCAAACTGTTCGACCGTCAGGAACATCTGCGGATCCATCGGGCTGACGGTGCCAAACCGCCGTGGGGCCGGCGAATCATCGTAAAGTCCGCGCCGCGTGTCGGCCATGATCGGCTGGTTGAGATACATCTCCGGCCAGTAGTTGTTATTGCCCGCCGACGGCGCATGCGCGCTCGTGATGATCGGCAGCAACCGGCTCGCGCTCGAAAGCGCCGCCTCCGCCGATTCTGCGCCAGGCCCAAATTGTTTGCGCAACATCCGCTGCCACGTCTCCGGCTTCGCGTCCGGGTTGTAACCCAACCGCCCCCACATCCGGTATGTGTAAAGAAATTTTTCCCAACCACTGCCACCCGTGCTCAAAGTTGCGTCCGCGTAACCGTCGCGCCCGCCCGGCAGACCCGAGGCCCTGCGCCCCTTGAACGACAGCGGCTCCATCAATTCGAAACCATCCGTTCCGCAAAAACTCCAGTTCCGGCCCAACGCCGCAGCCATGGCCGGATCGCCCCATAACAGTATCCGCTGCGTTCCCGGCCAGACCCGGTGCAACACCTGGTACTTCCGTCCCTCGGCCAGCAAATCACCATAACTGTAACGCAGAAAACTTCGTGAACCGGAGCTGAGCGAAAAAAAACCTTTGTCCTGTGCGTTGCGCGCCGGCATCTCGAGATTGCGGATGGCGGCCTGCATGTACGGCAACCCAGTGTGTTCCCCCCAAAATTTGGGAGAGATGGTCACGGGAAGTCCCGTCGCCAGCGCCACCTCAATCGTCTTCTGGTCCATGCCCTTCGCGTGCATATCCAGTTCCAGCGGCCGGCCGGTCCTCACCATTCCGTCAAATACCGTCTTCCAAAAATCATAATTCCCCTCCGGCACCCCGCTCTCGCCATGAATCCGGATCGTTACGCCCTTAATGGCCAGGCACGCCTCCAGCACCGCCTGCAGTGCGTCACGCGAATACTCCGCTTGCCTGTCGTCCGTCAGCCCCTCGATGACATAATTCACCCGCGGTCCATCCGTCCATTTGTAACCGTGCGTCCAGATGCCGAGTTGAAAATGCAATCCGCGCAACGCCGCCTCATCGCTGATGAACTTCAACGTCTCCAAATTCGCCGCCCTTTCCTCGTCGCTGAACCGCGCCACCTTGACGTCATAGCCCGGCACCTGCACTAAAAAGGGATATGCGAAATAAAAATAGCCGTCGCGCAAACCCGACGATCCGTCGTAGCCGATTCCCAGGGCGAGGTTAAACCGGTTGAATCGCTGCGCAGCCAGCATCGTCAGGTAATCGCGCCAGAACGCACGATCATGATACCAGGTCTTGTCTTCGACCTCGCTGACCAGTGATCGCATCGCACTACGGATGCAGTTCGCGGGACGTTCCAACGATGATTCCACACCACGTAAAGCTGCCATCGGATTTTCAGCCTGCTTCACCCGGTCCGCCAAATCTAAAAGAGCATAAACCAATCCCTGCGTGTCCGCTCCAATGGCCAGCAATACCTTGTTCCCGCCAATGGTAGTATGCCCCAAACCCAATCCTTCCGGCACATCTGGCAGGTTTATTCCACCGGCCCGCGCCTCCGCCGATTCGCGGCCCGCGGCTACGATGCTTTCCTGTCCGGCGGAAACCTGTTCCAAAGCATTACAAATCCTCGCCGAAACTCCGCGCGCGTTGAGCGCTGCCTGCAAATATCCAGCCGCCCACCTGGATGGCGCCGCCTGCGCCACGGCGTCATTCGAGACCAACACAATGGCCAAAGGTCTTCCCCCATCCGCCGCCCAGAGGTATTCCGTAAGCAGCGGCGACGACGCCGCGCCTGCGGCGACCGTCGCGCTTTTGGCTATGAATCTTCTCCGGCTAAGTCCCTTTCCGCTATTGTGGCTCCTTTTACCCATGTGGATGACCAACCCGATGTGGGTTGGGAGCGAGGTTCGAGAATTCGTCCGTTGGAGTCAAAATTTCGACCCGTAAGGAGAGTCGAAAAAAATTTCCTTCCCGAAAGGGTTTCCGGTGGCGGATGGCGTATAGATCTCTTCGTTTCATACGGCGAATTCTCCCCTCACCAGAATACGCGGATTGGTGGTGCTGACCTTGAAAGCTCGTCCGGGATTTCTCGATCTCCAAAATTTCGATATCGGCCCCGAACGATACGACCGTCCAGGCGGCAATTAATGCACAGGCTGCCAGCTTCTTTTTCACCCTCTCAGAATGTTCACATTTGACTGTTTTTAATTCTTGCCGGCGCTGAGGTTGAGTTCGATTGTCCGGGCCGCCGTCTTCGACCGGCCAGTGTCCGAGGCCATGCAAATCACCAAACGGTTGCCAGCTTGGTCAGCTTGCCAGCCTGCCGATGTCGCATCAAATCCGGATGACGCGAGCTTTGGCAGGACTTTGCCGTCCACCTTCACCGTGGCGGCATCGCTGACGCCATACACCAGCAGATAAGCCGTTTCAGGACGGTTTTCGAGTTTCCAGGTAATGCCATTAACCTTCGATTGTACTGTCACTTTTGCCGCTTTTCCTTCCTCATTGACCGGCGAAACGGTTTCATTCTCCCCGGGCGGTGTGACAATCATTACACTGACGCGGCCACCACTCATGCTGCGACCGAATTGTAATTCCCGATTCAGTTGCGCTGGCACGACTGCCCCCGGTTTCAAATAAACCGGGATCACGTCCAATGGGACGTCGGTTTTGACATCAGCGGGGCCCGTGACCGTTTTTCCATCCCACAAACTTGTCCAAACGCCGGAGGGAAAGGCAATGATCCTGAAATTGTCTTCGTTGATGACCGGGGCAACGAGCATATCTCCACCGAACATGTATTCATCCCTCACGGCGGCCACTGGCAATTCGCCGGGAAAAGATAAGGGCATGGAACGCATGATGGGAACACCCGTCTCACTCGCCACGACGGCGGCATTGTAGGTGTAATTCAATATATTTTCCCGAACCCACGCATCGTATTTGTAGCTGGCCACGGCGGCGTCTCCAAAATACCACGGGTCGCGCGTTGCCTTTCCGTGAGGTCGCCAGATCGGACTGAAACAGCCGAATTCAATCCAGCGCATATAAACCGCAGGTTCTGGCAAGCCAAAATATCCGCCCAGATCACTGCCCCAGGTGGAAAAACCGCAGGCGCACAGATTCAGCGCACCGGTCAGGACGGCTTTAAGACCGTCAAAATCGGATGGGTGATCGCCCGCAAATTGGCCCAGCCAATGTTGCGTGCCGGGTGAGCCCGCCCGGCCGTACAGGATGAAATCATCCCCGCGCTTTTCCCGGTAGAGTTCGCTGATCGCCTTATGATATTCAAAGGAGTAAAAATTGTGCATCTCATCGCCGCGCCTGCCGTCATGAAATACGGCATCGTCCGGCACCATGTCGCCGAAGTCCACCATGCTTCCCGCCACGCCGGCATCCAACTCGCGCTTTAACGCGCGCCGGACAAGCTCCTTCGCTTTCGGGTTGGTGAAATCCACGTACATATCCCTGGGGCCGGGGGCGGTGTTCCCGTTTGGGAAGCGCAGAACGGGAAGCTCTTCGGGTTTCATTTCCGGCATGAGCGATTCTGGCCGGCGAACCGCGGGCATGTAATAGCCCAACACTTTGATGCCATGCGCGCCCATGAATTTATTCAGTTCAGGCGAACTTGCCGAGGGGCCTTCGGCGTAAATCGCGGAATGTGGAATGTCTAGCGCCGCGAATTGGTTGAATGTGTTCTCTTCTTCGGCAACCGCATTGCCCAATGGACCGTGCGCCCAGGCACCGCCGCCGCGGCCCATCCAAGGTTCAAAGACCCACTTGGGCGGCAACGGCACCCTGCCCGTCAGTGCCGTGTACGAGCGCAACGCCTGCTGCGGCGTCTCGATCCAAAAGTAGTAATCCAATATCGGACCTTGTTGCGTCAGGCGATATTTGGCCGGATCCGCCTTCCTAAAATCGCCCCTTAACCGATAGGTTGAATTATCAAAAACCGAATAGCCCTTGGAACTGTGATAGATTGGCACGAGTTTGTAGGTGGTATTCCTTAGACCCTGCCCGTTTCCCAGCCAGTCGTCGGAACCCCAAAGTGTAAACACGTTCCCATTTTCATTGAAGACATCGTAGCGCTCACCAAAGCCATAAATGACCTCGTTTGAATCAAGCTGGTTCTTGAAATCCACCGCGAGAACTTTGCCGTCCGCGCCGAACCGGAACCTTAGATCATTCACGCCGATTTGCGTCACGACCTTTCCAGTGGCGTTGTAAAAATCAATTGAAAATGGCTTGAGATTCACAGCCACCTTGCCATCGGCGGTCTGGAGCGTCCATGATTTTGAGGATCGGCTGGCTTTTATCGGCAACCAGTCAGCCGGTTTGAAAAAACCTTCATCGCGGCCATAGATTCTTATGCCGCCGGTTTTCGGCAGAGCAAGGTGCAGATCAATGTTGCGGCCGCCGGCTTCGCACCGCATCAACAGTGTGTTGTCTTTCATTGCCAGGCTGTCCACGCTGGCGACCGGCGTCCATTCCTCATCTCGAATATCGCCCGGCGATTCATCGGCAAACCACCACCGGGAAATTTTATCAACCTGTCCCAAGTACGTATCCAATAATTGACACGCGCTCGGAATATCATTTTTCTCAAAAGCGGCGTTCATTTTTTGGCGAAAATATTTTAGCGTTAGATCATTGGTCAAAGCCTCGCTGACTCGCGGGCGGAAAATCCATCCTTCCAGTAGCAACAGGTCCGTCCATCGCTGCGTGAGATACAGGCGTTGACCCAGATTATTCGTGTCCGTTGGCGTGGATAAGGAGGATTCCAATTGCCAGACTTGCTTGAGAGTTTCCGCATCGGGATAAGTCAACACTGCCGGAATCTGCCAGTGGAGCATGCCGGAAGGCAATTCGCAAAGGCTGGCCTGACATGGTGCCGGCTCAGGGCTGCCAGCGGGTTCAGCCTTGATAAAAAGGTCCACTGGCAGCAATTCGTTGAAGTCAATCGCGGCGGGACTGCTGTATTCACCGTCGCGCCAACGGGTCCGAAGGGGCAAAAATCCAAAGCTGGATTTTGCGGTCCCACCCACGGTCTTCCACGGTATTTTAAAAAAGGCGGTCCATTCATCAGCCCCCTTGGAAACGCTGACTTCAAACGCCCCCACGTCCCCGGATCGAACCCCCTGGTCTGCCTGGGCGGCATCTTTCAAGACCCGGCTGCAGCCAAGTTTCAAGCCATCCGGCGTCGTCGCGAATTGGTAGCACGTTGGATTGGCGAGGTCCGGCTGGACGAAGAAATCCACTTCATCGGGAAGCGGCGGCCAGGAATCCGATGCGCCAGGCGAACCCTGCATCGAATACCAGCTAGTCGCACGATTGGTATCGGGATAAGTCTTGTCCGAAACGGGGAAGGCCATATCCCGTTCCTTGCAACGAAACACCACGAAGAGCGTGTCCTGATTATAAGTAATATGGCATTCAGTCGCCGTCACCGGACGATTTTCACCGCCGGTACGGTAAAAGCGATCCAGCACAATCGTGTGCTCATGGTCAGCCAGCACGTCCTCCAATGAAGGAGAACCTTCCCAAGGCGACTTCAGGACAATCACGCTGGTTCCCCACGTTAGTTGTCTCTCCGGCTCCGCTCCCCAAACCGCTTTGCAATCGAGAAGGGCCATGAGCAACAGCACAAAGAGTGACAAAATCGTACTGATCAAAGGCTGGCTCGACTTGGAAATCGCCCGTTTGTTTCCGGGACTTGGGCGCGCAGACACAGAATTCATTAGCCGGATGCTAGGAAGAAACAAATGGCCGGTCTATTCGTATTCTGAACAAACCGGTTGGCAATTTGAACTTCATGATTCGAATTGTCGTATTCTGTCAAAAATAAAAAAGCGTTCCTCCTGGCTTCCCCGGAACATTCAAGTTGTCAGGCGATAAACGGGACGCTGTGTAAGAATGATGTGACGTGCATTGCCTGATTGGCTAGCCAGACGCCGTCGGATAGTCTCAATGGCGACGGATGTCATCTCGTCCCACTCGATGGCGATGGTCGAGAGGTGCAATTCCTCGGCCACGGGAGCGTTGTCATGGCCAATAATTGCCGGCCGTCTTATTTTTTGCGTCTCACAATGCAAAAGGAGAGCCTCGGCCAATCGGTCGTTGACACAAAAAATGCCGTCCTTTCCGATTGCCAATGCCCGCGCCGCCACCTTTGCTCCGTCTTCAAGATACCAGCCGCCCGCGCTTATCACCCGGCTTTTGGGCAGACAGGAAAGAAAACCGCGCACCCTGTTCTTGCTCCGTTTATCGGCTGCCGGCCCTGCGAGCACAAGAAACCTTCGCCCCCCCTGCACGTGTTCCCGGAGCGCCTCCGCGGCGCACACGCCCGCGGAAAAATCGTCGGTCGCCACGGCGTCAACCAAAGTCGCTGTCAAACCCGGCTCGGGACGGTCGTTGAGCAAAAGCGCGTAACGGCGGGCGGAAGCAGCTTCCGCCAGCAATGCCGGCACTTCCCAAAGGACTGGATAGTAATCAACTGACAAGTGGGAATTATTGGACGGCCAGCGAACCACATGCGGCACTTTGGCTTCCCGCAATCCTCGCTGAAGATGCTCAAGCAGGTTGGCGCCAAAACTTCCCGGCCGTCGCGCCCGGGCATGGAACCATAACTCGACTCCGCGCAAAAGCGGCCGCTGCCCGGCCACATACGTCCCGGAAGCAGCCCGGCGCTCCAGCAAGCCTTCGACGCTCAATTCTGTCACGACGCGGTGAGCGGTCTGATAGCTGACTCCATAGCGCTTCGCCAGCGCCCGGTTGGAGAGAAAACGATCTCCCGGCTTATGGAAGCCGTCCTTGATCCGGACGATCAGTTTGGTTTTCAGCAGGTTGACTTTTTCGGTCCTCGGACGCGACATGTTTTCCTTTTCATTATGCTCGTTGTTGAAGCAAAAAATTCGAGCGGCAACGCTGCGTTTTAATCATATCAGTTCATCGGTTATCATACCAGTTGTCATACAAAGTGTTCAATTAAATTGACGAATACTTTTTTCCCATCCATGGTGGAGTATCTTGCAGACGGAATCATTTCCCACGCATGTCACCGCCGGCTGTCTGACATCATGAAACTGAGCGGCTCATCGAACCTGTTGGCCGGGAGGAAGCTCGTTGTCATCGGCGGGACGGCGGGCCTGGGCCTCTCGGCAGTCAAAGCGTTTGTCACGGCGGGCGCGCGGGTCCTGGCTGTCGGTCTGAAGCCAGAGAATGTGGCCGCAGCGCAGCGTGAAGTCGGCGAGGCTGCCACGATGATGTGTGGCGATGCCACTTGTCCGGACACTGCGGTCTCAGCGGTGGCAAAAGCCGTTGCGGAGTTTGGCGGAGTGGATGGTCTGTATCACGTGGCCGGCGGCTCCGGGCGGCAGTATGGGGACGGCCCGTTGCACGAGATCAGTGACCAGGGTTGGGAAGCAACCTTGAAGCTGAACCTGACTTCGCTCTTTTATTCCAACCGCGCGGTCGTGCGCCAGTTCCTTGCGCAGGGCACAGGCGGGACGGTTTTGAATATGGGGTCGGTGCTGGGTTTCTCGCCCTCGCCGGCCTATTTTGCCACTCACGCCTACGCCACCGCGAAATGTGCGGTGGACGGCTTCACCAAAAGCTGTGCCGCGTTCTACGCGCCGAAAGGAGTCCGCTTCAATGTTCTTGCGCCTGGATTGACGGAAACGCCCATGGCGCAACGCGCCATCAACGACGCCACCATCCGAGCCTTTATCAAAACCAAACAACCGCTGGCCGGCGGGCGCCCCGGGCGCACCACCGATCTCGATGCAGCCGCGGTCTATTTCATGAGCGATGCTTCCAGCTTCACGACGGGACAAGTGCTGGCTGTGGATGGTGGCTGGTGCGTAAGCGAGGGGCAGCTTCAGCCATGAAATACGCGCTTGGGATTGATATTGGAGGCGCCCGCATCAAAGCGCTGGCAGTAACTCCGCTTGGCCGCAAGCTGGCCGAGACTGCCACTGCGACCGGGGATGACGGAAAGAAAAACTGGATCATGAATGTGCGGCTGGCCAAGTCGCACATCGAGCAATCACTGGGTTGCCTGCCCACGTGGATTGGCCTTGCTGCGCCGGGCCTGGTCGCAAATGACCAATGCTCGATCCGCTCCATGCCGGGACGTTTGCCGGGATTGGAAGGCTTGATTTGGCGGAAGTTTTTGAACTCCGCCGGGCCAGTGTCCGTCCTGAACGATGCGCAAGCCGCTTTGGCGGGCGAAGTGTGGCGCGGCGCGGCGCGAGGAGCGCAGAACGCAATTTTACTTACCTTGGGAACCGGCGTTGGAGGCGCGGCGCTCGTGGATGGACGCTTATTGCGTGGTCACCTTGGCCGCGCGGGACACTTTGGTCATATCTCCCTGGACCCCGCCGGCGGTTTGGACATTGCCCACACGCCGGGCAGCTTGGAGGATGCCATCGGCGAATGCAGCATCCGATCGCGCTCACAAGGACGCTTTGCCTCCACCCGGGCCCTCGTGACTGCGAGCAACCGAAATGACCCCGCTGCCCGGCGGATATGGCTTGAGTCCGTGCAAGCATTGGCCGCGGGAATTGCTTCGCTCATTAACGTGCTCGATCCAAAAATAGTCATCCTTGGCGGCGGCATCGCCGAGGCGGGCCCGGCTTTGTTCCGCCCGCTCAACCAATATCTGACCTCCTTCGAATGGCGTCCCCTCCGCACCCGCGTGGCCGTTGTTCCAGCCCGGCTCGGCGATTTTGCGGGCGCTTTCGGCGCGGCGTGGAATGCCCTCCATTTTCAGAAATGAATTTATCATGAACAACTCCTCTCCCGCTCAAACCTATCTCCAACGCTCGCGCGATCTGGTGGGCAAGGCCGAATCGCAACTCCCGCAAATTTATCAGGCGGCTGACTGGTTCGCGCAGAGCATTTTGGCCGGGCGCATGGTCCACGTTTTTGGTTCGGGGCACAGCCGGATACTGGTCGAAGAAATGTGGCCGCGCTACGGTTCGTTTCCGGGCTTCAATCCCATCGTCGAACTTTCCCTCACTTTTCACAATCTCGTCATCGGCGCCAATGGGCAACGCCAGGCCATGTTTCTGGAAAACGTCTCAGGATTGGCCGAACGCATTCTTCGCAACTTCGCCCTGCGCCCGGCGGATTCGGCGCTCATCATTTCGTCAAGCGGCTGCAATCTCGTACCGGTGGAAATGGCGGACGGTTTTCGGAAGAAGGGCGTCAAAGTTGTGGCCATCGTCACGCGCCAACATTCCGAAGCCAGCCCGGCAAAGCATCCCGGCGGCAAGAAGCTTCAGGACTTTGCCGATTTGGTGCTGGACACCGGCGCGCCGGTGGGTGACGCAATGGTGGCCATTCCCGGCCTGGACGTGGCCGTATCGCCTGGCTCAACCATCGGCGGCTGTCTGCTTGTCAACGCCATCAAAGCCGAAGTGGCCGCACGTCTCACAGCGGCTGGCCAGCCGCCCAGGGTATTGACGGGAGCCGCAGTAGTCGGGATTGATCGCGCGGCCGAAATCTTTGAAGCCGCCTACGATGAACATGCGCATCGGATGGCGCGAATCTATGCCGAATCAGGCGCTTAATATTGCAATGAAAACCAACCCTCTCCGCACTTCAGTCATCGGCAGCTATCCGTTTCCCGGGTGGCTGGATTTCGCTTCGCAAAACCTGGACCGCTTTGGTTCTTCCGACCTCGCTGAAGCCCAGGACGACGCCGTTATCACCACGTTGCACGATCAATTGGCCGCGGGATTGGACGTTGTGACGGATGGCGAACAAACCCGCCTGGATTTCAACCTCTCCTTCTACGGTTACCTGGAGGGCATCCAACTGGAATCCTCATCACCCAGAAGATTTGGTCCGCCGGCGCACGATCAACGTGGCAAACATCAAGTGATCGCGGCGCTCCGCGCTCCGCGCGGGCTTGGCGCGGTCGAAGAATACAAGCGCCTGAAACGATTATTCCAGGCGGGCAATCACGGATCACAGACCACGTTGAAAGCCAGTGTGCCGGGGCCTTATACCTTGAGCGGTCGGCTGCTTCCCAATCAGCAATACCCGGATCGCTGGGCATTGACCGAGGCGTTGATACCGATCGTGCGAAAGGAACTTGAAGACCTTGTTTCCGCAGGTTGCACCGAGATCAGTGTGGATGAACCTTCCATGAGCTGCTATGCGTACCGCGAGGACACGAAACGCTTTGTGGATATTTTTAACCGCACCGTCGAGCCGGTGGCTGGCCGGACGCGAGTCTGCACGCATTTGTGTTTTGGGAACTATAAGGCACGCGCTGTGGGGCCGCGCCATCTGGCGCCCCTGTTCCCGGCCTTCCTTGATTTCAAATGCGATGAGATGCACGTGGAGATGGCGAGCCGGGAGTTCGCGGAGGTTGAACTTATCGCGCAAATCGCCCGCCGGATGGATGTCGCCGTGGGCATCGTGGACGTAAAAAGTTATTATATCGAGACTCCGCGCGACATAGCTGACCGCGTACGTTTATGCCTGAAACATGCCGCGCCGGACCGGCTCGTTTTTGCGCCCGATTGCGGCCTGAGCCAAACCGCACGCTGGGCTGCGAAACAAAAGCTGGCCAGCCTGGTGGAAGGCGTCAAGCTTGCGCGAAAGGAATTGGGCCTCGACAAATGAAATGAAACCGGCCTTTCAAAAGGATGATACGCTGCTGGCCGACATCGCCCTTGCCCGGGCTGCAAACCGCGCCCGGTTATGGTGGCTGGGCCAAAGCGGTTTTCTCCTTTATACGCCAGACGGAACGATTCTTTTTGACCCGTATCTTTCTGATTCACTGACCAAAAAATACGCCCGCACCGACAAACCGCACCAGCGCCTCACCGAGCGCGTCATCGCCCCCGGCCGCCTGGCCGGCATTGACGTTATCACCAGTTCGCATAACCACACCGACCATCTTGACCCTGAAACGCTTCGGCCTTTATTCGCCGCAAATCCGCTGGCAAAGCTGCTCATTCCGCGCGCCAATCGTTCCTTCGTGCTGAAGCGGCTCAATGAAGCCGGGCAAATGCTGATCGAAGTGGACGCGGGCGAGCGCGTCACCGTGGCCGGAATCGAATTTCACGGTATTCCCGCCGCGCACAACACGGTCGAACGTGACGAATTCGGCCACTGCCGCTTCCTCGGTTATGTCGCGCGCTTGAATGGAATTACAATATATCATAGCGGCGACACGATGTTGCACGACCAGCTTGCCAGCCAGGTCAGCCCCTTCAAGCCTGACTTGGCGCTCGTGCCCATCAATGGCAACCACCCCGAACGGCGGGTGGCGGGCAACCTCGATGGGCGCGAAGCGGCCATGCTGGCTCATGACATCAGCGCCGACCTCGCCGTTCCCCATCACTTCGATATGTTTGAGTTCAACACCGCGCCGCCAGATGAGTTTGAATCCGAGTGCCGGCGACTGGGCCAGAGATGCCGCACGTTACGCAACGGGGAGGGAATGGATTTGTAAGCTCATAATGTATGAAACTTCGTGTTGCGGGAATCAACTTCGATCATATGCACATGGGCGATCTGCTGCGCATGGTCTTCAACCACCCGCAGGCTGAGATCGTTGGAATCTGTGACGAGGAGCCAAAGCGGATGCAGCAGGCCATCGCCAACTTCAACCTCCCGGTCGAGCGCGTTTTTACAGACCTCGATGAGTGCATTGAAAAGTCGCGGCCCGACTTTGTCATCCTTTGCCCCGCCACGGCCCGGCACGCCGAATATGTCGAGCGGGTCGCGCCTCACCGTGTGCATATCCTGGTGGAGAAGCCATTCGCCGCGTCAGTGGCAGAGGCGGATCGGATGATTGCCATCGTGAAGAAGCATCGGGTGTTCCTCGGCATCAACTGGCCGTTGCGCTGGTATCCGAGCCACTGCACCGCTCATCGCCTATTAACTGAGGGACACATCGGCGCACTGGAGGAAGTTCATTTCTACGGCGGCAATCGCGGTCCGCTCTGGCACAGAGCGGATAAAGTCGAAACCCTTCCGACGGCGGCTGAAAAAAGACGAAGTTGGTTTTACCAGCGCAAGCTGGGCGGCGGCTCGTTACTCGACTATCTGGGCTATGGCACGACGCTCGGCACCTGGTATCACAATGGGCGAAAGCCCGTTGAGGTCACGGCTGTGACGGACCTTCCCAATGGTTTGGAAGTGGACGAGCATAGCATCACCGTCGCGCGCTATGCCTGCGGCCTCTCAAAATTCGAAACGCGCTGGGGCACTTTCACCGATCCGTGGACCCTTCAGCCTCAGCCAAAATGTGGCTTTGTGCTCAAGGGCACGGATGGAACGATCAGCAGTTACGATTACGATCCCGGAATCCGATCACAAACTCGCAAAAGGCCGGAAGGCGAAAATATTCCTGTGGACCGATTGAAACCACCCTTCCAAAATCCGATCCAATACTTTATTGATTGCCTCCAGCGGGACCAGCCGCCCGCAGGGCCTCTCTCGCCGAAAATCTGCCGCATTGGCCAGCAGATGGTGGACAGCGCCGTGTTGAGCGCCCGGCTCAAGCGCACCGTAAAATTAAAATGACCTGACGCACGCCGAAGCATGGCAAAACGCAATTATTCATTGGCCGCCAAAACTGCGGGACCTATCATTCCCGCGCCCAATTTGCCCTACGGCCCACCGCAACCTGATCGGTATCGTCCCAGGATTGGCATGATTGGTTGCGGCGGGATCACCGCATCGCATCTGGCCGCCTATTCTGCCGCCGGCTGGGAGGTCGTTGCGGTCTGCGACAAGGTGGAAGCAGCCGCGCGGAAACGCAGGGAGGAGTTTTGCCCGAAGGCGGCAATTTATAAAGATTATCAAAGCCTCCTGGAGGACAGTGGCGTGGACGTGGTGGACATCGCATTGCACCCCGGACCACGCGTCGCCGCCATTGAAGCGGCGCTCAACGCGGGGAAACACGTACTGAGTCAAAAACCGTTTGTGCTCGATCTGGAGGTTGGCAAACGGTTGGTGGCGCTGGCCGCGAAACGAAAATGCAAGCTCGCCATCAACCAAAATGGGCGCTGGTCGCCCTATGCCAGTTATATCGCTCAAGCCATTCGCGCCGGATTAATTGGAGAAGTGCAGACGGTTTCAATGAGCTTGAACTGGGATCACACCTGGATCAAAGGCACACCGTTCGAGGGCATTCATCATGTGGTGCTCTTCGATTTCGCAATTCACTGGTTCGACATGGCCACCCTTTTTTTTGCGGGACGAAAACCGCTTCGGGTTTTTGCCGCAAGCGCCCTCGTGCCCGGGCAACAATTGAAACCGCCGATGATCGGAAGCGCCTTGGTGCAATTCGAGGGCGGAAGCGCCACGTTGAGCTTTGATGCCCATTCCCGTTTCGGACCAAAAGAAGCCATCTGTGTCACCGGTTCCGCCGGAACGATTCAGGCATCCGGGCCGATTTGCGCAGCGCACGATATCACGCTCGACCTGAAACGTGGCCGAGCGAAGCCAAAACTGGAGGGGAAGTGGTTTAACGACGGCTTTCGCGGCGCCATGGGCGAGTTGCTCTGTGCCATCGAGCAAGACCGCGAGCCATCGAACTCAGCGAGCGAAAACCTGACCAGTCTCGCTGTTTGTTTTGCAGCCACGAAATCGGCGGACACGCAACAGGCTCAAATCCCGGGCAAAATCCAAACCCCGCTTGCTCCGAACAAGGGCAAGCATGAAGCTGCTCTTTAGCTTGGTGCGCGAAAATATGGAATTACATTATGTCGGCAAAAATGCCAGCAACGCCGATGTGGATAAGTTTTGCCTCCCTTCGCTTGCCGCTGGACCAGGAATTTGCCGATCATCATTCGATTGAACTTATCCAGTCGTGTAGGACCTAAATGCTCCTTCCACCTAGCAATTGACTTGGTTTACGGTTTTCTGGTGTTGTATGACACACCGGTGGGGGCGCCGGTCGTCAATGCGCGCATAACAAAATCCGAGGAATGTTGGAGTTGCTCGCTATTCGAAACAAAATGGTATTCGTAACGGGCCGAGTGTCATATTGCCATCGTTATCATTAATCACGTTTGTGAGGTCAAACATCGAAAGCCCATCGCCTCCGACCGATTCCGCAAAATTGGCGGCTCCGACCGTCCCAACCAAGTTTGGCTCGGAAACATTACTTATGGTCACGTGGGACATTGCCACAGACTCAAACTAATGCTTCCTTTCCGGGATTTTTTCCTGACAATTCCTGACAGTTTAGATTCGCAAATAGGACGTCTCTTTTCGACCTAGGGGGATCTGCTAATATAAAAAATAGTCATTAATTACAGAGTCTTTGAGTCGTTTTCACGAAATGAAGCGAAATGGCAAAAGCAGGTTCAAGTCCTCTCTCGCGCACCATTTAATTACTTAGGAAATATGAAAATAAATGAGACTTTAAATACGGAGAGTGCAGAGAGGGGTATTATCGTGAATCAAAGGGCGTAAAAAATGGCAAGAAAACATGGTTGGTTGACCTCGGATTGGTTGACGGAAAGAGGCAGCGCTTTTTTCCTTTCGACAAAAAGAAAGAAGCCGAAGACGAAATGGCCATCCGCCAGGCATTAATAAAAAAGACGCCGGCGCCGTTTCATTCAGATCAACGACACGCTTACTTGGCGAATGGTTTTCACGTTCACGTTTAGGGATTAGAAGAAGTCGGAAAGTGGCTGGCTACATAAATCAAGTCAGTCCTAGCAGTGTTAGCCTGGCTCCCGGCGCTGCCGGCGCCGCCGACGTTGCTGTATTTTGAGGGGCTCATGCTGTTGGCGAAGGCGATGACTAAATCACTTACCCATTTATGAGGTTGCGCATGTCCATCCGCGAAGCTGAAAGTGCTGTTGGCGCCGTGATAAGCTGCCGGGGAGTCAACCCATGCGGCGGTGAAAAAGGGATTTGTCGGCGTGACATCCGGCGCGCCGGGATACATATCCCAGGTATGCTGGTTCTCGGCAAAGGTCAGGCCGAAGGCGGTTTGCTGTTGCGAGGCGCATTCCTCTACCCAGAGAAATCGTTCGCTCGGATGGACTAACTGGGACTGCCGGGTGATGGTTCCCAGCAGAGGGGAGAACTGAGTATCGCCGCCGACGAAACCGCCAGCTCCCGAATAGCTGTCCCAGCAAAAAAAACCAGCCTTGGCGAACCGAATGTCGCCCGGGCAATGCAAAATGTCCGGGTTGGGTGCGTATTGATAAATCGGGCCGTTTCTATAGCCCGTTTGGAAAAGCCATTTTGCGGCGTCGTTGCCGCCCAAAGTTGCCGGAGGCGCGATGGTGATTAAATCCGCTTCCAACCGCCAGTCCGCAGAAGATACGGTACTGAATCCGACTACTTTATCTGAGTTATCATTGCAATACATCAGCCAAGCCAGGGCAAGTTGTTTTTGGTTGCTTAAACAGGCGGACTGGGTTGCCCGTTTTTTGGCGGAAGCCAGGGCCGGCAGCAGCAACCCGGCCAGGATGGCGATGATAGCGATTACAACGAGTAACTCTATCAAAGTAAAGCCACGCGGACTAGTTACCACCGATATTTTCGATCTGTTCATGTTTTGAATAGAGCTGGCGGGAACTGGAACTCCCGCCAGCATTGAATGTATCTTCCAAAGACTGCAAAGATCGGATCCCTTATTGCCGCAAGCGGAAGAAGCTCGCGGAGTTAGTAGTAGCTATAGTTTGGGGGTTCGCCTGATTTAGAGCATCCGTCCACGGGCCTTTTGCGGAAGCGGCGCTTTGAAGTGTGCCGACACCAGTCCACGAAAGACTCAAGTTGCCGGCCAGGGATTGGAGTTTCAACGCCGAGGCAGCGGCAAACGGGGAGGTCGCGGACATCACGATGTTGCTGAATTCAGCAGCAGCCGAGCCGTTGCCGCAACGGAGCCGAATGTTATCAAAGGTGTTGTCCATGGAGGCGACTACTGGCGGGTTTGGCTGGCTGGCTTCAGCCTTGGTGAAGTCGGGATCGAGCCAGACGGTGACGGCAGTGTTGTTGCCGGGAGAATACACACTTTTAATTGCGATAGTGTGGTATTCGTTAACGACGATCGTCTCGACCGGCGGCAGGGCGAGTTCGCCGCCCTCGCCACCGCTCTTATCGTCAATGCTCCAGGAATTTCTGAGCCACGATTGTCCAGCCAGCAGGCGTTCGTTACTGCCTTCATAGAAATGCAAACCGCCATAGCAGCCGCCAACGTCATCGACGGTTTCGCCGTTTAAATCGAAAAACTCCATGCTGAAATAGGTATAGAGCGTGTTGGTGGAGGTGGATTGATAATTGCCGCCAATCCATTCGTTTTGACTGTTAAAGATCTGAATGCCCAGGTCGCTGTTGATGCTGTAAATCACATCAATCGGACCAGGAATATTCACCGGCAGCGTCGGGTAGGGATCAACGGTGAAAGACCAGCTTGTAGAATAGGCCGTGCCGTTGGAGTCGGTGACAGTTAGAGCAACGGTGTGAGAGGAGCCTGCCGCGAAGGGTGCGTGCGGCTGGTAATTGACGGTGATTGCGTTGGTGGCGACCGTAAAGGCCGGCGTTACCGCAGTGTTATCCAGAGTAAGGACTACCGAGTTAGAAGCGATGCTGAAGCTGCCAAAAGCTACTTGAGCGCTTATCGGCGTGGCCAAGGCAGCAGAGGGATCGTTGGCGGCGGGAATTAGGTTCAGAAATTGGGCCGCTGCGGGAACCGCAAAGCCGGCGCCAGCGGACGTGGCGGCGAACACGATGTTACTGAAGGTGGCGCTGGTAGTGCCATTGCCGGTGCGGAGCGCGATGGTATCGAAAGTATTCACGGTGGAGACGGTAACGGGACTGTTTGGTTGCGCGTCTTCGGTTTGAGTGAAGTCAGGATCCAACCAAAGGTTGACGGTGGCGTTTCCGCTCGGAGAATAATCTACGCGCTCGACAATAGTGTGCCATTCGCCAAAGACGATGGGCGTTTCCGGATTCAAGTCCGCCTGCGGCGCGGGTGAAGGATCCACGCTCCAGCTTTGAGAAACCCAGGCGTTCCCGGCGATCACATGCTGCGGGCCGTTGATGCCGCCGGAAATAAATTGCAAGCCGCCGTAACCGCCGCCGCCGCCGGTTTCGCCATTCAAGTTGTCGAATTCCATGCTGAACCGCGCATAGACTGTCTTGCCAGAATTCGAATCGTAGTTCGCGCCGACCCAATCATCATTGGTGGAGAAAATAACGATGCCGGTTTCCTGGTTGCTGGCAACGATCGGGCCGGGAATGACGGACGGCAACGACTGGAAGGCCGTGGTGAAGCTCCAGGTGTTCGTGTAGGCATTCGCATTGTTATCCGCAAGTGTTATGGAGGCGGCGTGCACGGCGCCCGCACTGAGCGGTGGGTTCACGGAATAGCTGACGATGGTGACACCGCCGGATTTGGCGATGTTGGGAGAAATAGTGGCGCCATCCAGTTTTAATACGATCGTGTTCGGATTGACGGGAATGCTGCCGTCCAGCACCTGCACGCTAAGGTTGCTGCGGGAACCACTGAAGGAACCCGGGCCTGGTGACGAGGTGAAAGTGGGAGGTGAGGCGGAGACGATTTGCAGAGCATCGAATTGAAAATCGTCGCCACCTCCGCCGGTGCCAGCCGTTGAATTGCCGCGAACAAAGGCGGCTTGACCGATGGAACCGGAGATAACGCCGGTAAAGGTGTGCCCGGTGGTGTTGTCAGTAAAAGTATAGGTGGTCGGAGAGTTTAGCGTGAAGGTAAAGGAACAGAATTGCTGGTAATTGTAGCTGAACCCGACTGCTGCGCCATTGGTCACGGCGGCATCGGAATAGTGGCCGTCCACGGCGTTATTGGGTTCAAAACCGACGTGCCAATAGGTGAAGATGGGGGTGCCGTTGGTGTCTTCGAGGACGAGGGAATTGGTGGTGCCGGAGTTATCAAGACTGTTTAAGCGAAGTTGCACGGAAAAGGATTGGCCCGGCACGAGGGGTGACGCAAAGGGGCGGGACGCGATGGTTGAACTGCTGACAGTGGTGTTCCAGATGTCAAAAGAATCTCCGCTGGGACCGGTGCTGCTGATGAAAGCACCGCCAGTGTTCTGAATGGTGAAGGTCCACGGGCCGAAGCCGAAGCCTCCGTTGGGATTTCCCGCGGTGCCAAGGCCGTTGCCGGCGACGTCACCAGAGTAGGCGGGATCCGCGGCGGTGTCGAAGGCGTTGGTGGTTTGCGCAAAAGAGTTGTTTGACCCAAAAAGCAGGACGGCCATGAGGCTCAGGCTAAGGATGATGGTTTGGAAAACAGGATGGCGATTGGCCGCCGACGAGGGTTGCGAGTTGGTTGGGTTCTTCATTTTGAATTGTGTTACGTTGTTACGTTTCTTCTTCGCGCCGAAACCGGCGACGGGTGCAAATTGGGTTGTGGGCTATTGTGGGTTCGGTCTGGAAAAAGACTATACCCATGAACATGGGTATTCGGCATTCGACGACGAAAGAGCTATTTTTTAGCTCCGCGAGAATGAAATCGAGTCGTGGACGCGGGATTTCCGGTGGACGCCTGTTTATAAAAGCGCGTAAAATGATGGCTCAGGCGTCCCTGAATGTGTGAAAAATTTATTGATCAAGCCCTTTTCCCTCGCGGCGGTCAGAATGCTGGCATGGATATTGATGGCCGTGCCTTTGACCGCGCGTTCTTCGGTTTTGTGGAATCGGCCGGAGACTCAACTGGTCTGCGATAACGGTACCGGTGAGGATATTCTGAACGGAGCGATCAAGCCACAGGATGCCAATTCTTCAGCGACGCTTTATTTCAGATTTCGCGTGGATCCCATTGCAGACTCGGCGATCAAATCCATCGGCGACTATAACGCGGGATTGGTGTTCTTTGAAAAGAACGCACAACACCTGGGTCTCGGGAGCAGCCGGCAGGCGTGGGCGTATTGCGCCATGAATGTGACGAACAGTGAAAAGGGTTATGTAGATCTGAACTCAGCGACCCGCGAACCGGGGTTTAATTGGGAATACATTCGCGCCGGGACGCATAAGTATATCGCTTTCAGGATTGACTATGTTGCGGGTCATGAGGCCCGGGTGACGGCGTGGCTGAATCCTGATTTGTCCCTGAATGCGACAGAAATCAATCAGCCGACGAACCTGGTCACGCGGTTTGAAGGGAATGCGACCTTTGACGAAATTCATTTGCTGCATGACGGGCGGATTGGCGGATGGAAGTTCAGCGAGATCATTGGGGCCACTTCGTTTGAAGATTTACGGCTGACACATTTCTGGCAAGGCCGCTGGTTTTTAGCGGCGGTGAGCGGAGGATTGCTGGCGCTAGTGGTGGGAACCGTTCAACTGGTTGAGCGCAGGCGGGCGTCGCGAAACATTCAGCGGTTGGAGAAGGAGACCGTGCTGGCGACAGAGCGTGCCCGCATCGCGCGAGACATCCACGACGAATTGGGTGCGAGTTTGACAAAAATTCAAAAGCTGGCGGACGTGATGAAACAAAATGGCAAAGGGGTGGAGAATCTCGGCGAGTTGCCTGAGGTGATTTCGGAAACGGCGTGCGATAGCATTCGAGCGATGGATGAGATTGTGTGGGCGGTCAATCCGCGGAACGACACGTTGAAGGAGTTGGCCGATTATCTGGTTTATTTCACGGAAGATTTTTTGCGGCAGACGGGGATTGCCTGCACGCTGGATGTGCCGTTGAAATTGCCGGACTTTCCGGTGGCCGCTGAGGTGCGGCACAATTTGTACATGGTGGTGAAAGAGGCGTTGAACAATGCGGTTAAACATGCGGCGGCCAGTCAGATCAAATTTGGCCTGGATTTTAGCGGCGACCGGTTAACGCTGTTCATTCAGGACAATGGGCGTGGATTTTGCCGCGACGAAATCAAACGGGCCGGCAATGGATTGGAGAATATGCAGAAACGATTAAGCGCGATCGGCGGGACGCTGGCTCTGCAAAGCACGCCGGACACGGGAACCTCCCTATTGTTGAGTGTGGCGATGGTTGAACACAAAATGAGTGCGTCATGAATCGAACATCTGAACAAAACGACCGGCCTCATGGTCAGGTTACAATCGTGGTCGTGGAGGACGAAACCTGGATACGAGAGAATCTGGTTCGGGAGATCAATCACGCGCCGGGGTTCCGTTGCATCAATGATTATCGCACGGCGGAGGCCGCGCTGGAAGGAATTCCTAAAGAGGGCCCGGATGTGGTGCTGATGGACATCAATTTGCCGGGGATGGATGGCGTTGAATGTGTGCGGAGGTTGCGTGCGAGTTCTCCCGAGTTAAAATTTCTCATGCTGACGGTCTATGAAGAGAGTGAGAAAATCTTCAAGTCGCTTTTGGCAGGCGCGAACGGATATATGCTCAAGCGGACGAGCACGCCGAATTTATTGGAGGCGATTCGGCAGACGTATTCGGGCGGGGCGCCGATGTCGAGCAGTATCGCGCGAAAGGTGGTGGCCTATTTCAACGAGATGGGCAAGGCGCAATCGAACACGGTGGCGCTTTCACCGCGGGAGTTGCAGGTGTTGGAATTGCTGGCGAACGGGGCGGCTTACAAACATATTGCGGACAAGTTGTCGTTGAGCATTGAAACGATCCGCATGAACGTGAAGCATATTTACACGAAGTTGCATGTGCATTCGCGCGGTGAAGCGGTGGCGAAGTATATGCAGAAGACCGGAACGTCAAAGTTGCCGGTGGGGAATTAGGTTGATACGGCAAACAACTGCTTCAGAAAGCAGATTCAGTGGCAATCTGGCCGCGACAACGGGGAGCGTAGAAATCGGAAACAAACGCCCCGGCATTTTGGGCGTGAACACCCATCGGAATTGCGAAATCTTTGAAACAAAAGTTACAGTGCTTCGGGTTTGCGATTCAGGAAATCAGGGTCAGATTTGATTCATGAAAGAATCCGATGAAACGCCAGCGCAACCATTGATTCCTTCCTCTCCCAACATTCAGAAATTGCGAAAAGCCGAAGCAGGGATTGACCGCCGCAAAATTTATATCACCAATGCCGTAAAGCATTTCAAATGGGAACCTGCTGGCAAGCCCATTGGCATGCCGATTGAGGTGGCGGCAGCGCAGTTCGCGGAGGCCAAAAAAGATTCTTGGCGACCGTTCCACTTTCCCAAGCCGCTGAGTTCTACGATAAACGACTTCCTCGAGGTATGGTAATCCGCATGTGAAGGATGTCATCACAGAGATGCTGACGGCAAAAGGCCATGATGGATTGAATGCCGATTATATTCAGCGCCTCCGTTACGACCTGAACGCGTTTGCCAATTGCGAGTTCGCACGTACATACGTGGCTCCGATCGCCGGAGGTTTCGTCCCGCACGCGTAATAACTTACGCACTTCTGTGCAGACAAGTCCCATCACCAAACAGCAAAAGGATCATGCGCGGAATCAACTTGGCACGAGCGGCGGGGGAGAATCAATTTGTCGAATTCGGTCTGTTCACTGCACGTGGGGCTATCAACAATTTGGAACCTGGAACCTATGGTCGCGTTGCTTTCGCACAGCGGCAGTCGCGGAACCGGCGCGGCAATTTGCTATCACGACAGTAAAATGCCTTCAGCCAATTTCCTGATGTGGCGGGATACTTGAGCGAGTGTCAGCAGTCTTGCCAGTTTGGAGTCGTGCTTCATCGCCCGTTTTCAACCTCCGGCTGAACGACCTACCGCCATGGCCTTGGTTTCTGCAATGGGGACCTCCTCCGCAGGCGTGCTGCCGATGCCCGTTCTGGACACGCCACCATTAAGCCTTGGATTTCGTGGAAGGGTTTATTCGCAACCGCATTTGTACGATCGCGATGTCGTGCCAATTCGCGTCCAGATCAGTTTTGTCGCCGCGCGCGGCCGTGCGGAGGGCGGCTGCCTTGCTCGGCCAACGGAGCGGCTAGCCTTTTCCCAACGGTAAGAGGACATCCACGAATTTTCTCAGGCGTTAATTCGCAGCTATCATTTGAAACGATCGACAAACGTCAGACTCTCTCTCGAAATGAAACAACCGCAAATCGAAAAGCCCTTCCTTAAATCAGTACTGCAGCAGGAGGCGGTAAAATTTCCCCTGCTGAAGGTTATCTATCGGAACCTGGACTTCGTGACGGATGAAGCCATTAGCCACGGAGTTTTGGCTTGGAGCAATAGGCCACACAAGTGGGCTCCAGTTTGTAAGGCTGCTCGATTCCTCAAGAACAACCGTAAGGTTGGTGTCATAACGAATATCAGCCGAGACGTCGAGATACGTGCGACTTTCGAGGGTTGCAAGCAGGCCGTTGGGATTGCCATAGATCGTGCCGTTGCAAAGCAGGGAATTCGTCGGAGTATCGCTGAACCCGGTTCGTGGCGCTCCCGGCGTTATGTCACAGCTCTGCAGCCAGGCAACGTAGGAATTGTTGGAAGTTACATTCAAAGGCGTCACGATGGCGTTAGCCCAAAGACCTCCGAGAATCGCGGCTCCCGTCGCATTGGGATGGAGATAGAAAGTCCCCTCGACCCCTGACTCCGGAGTTAGATCGGTGAGATAATGGTTGGAGAAGGTATTGAAGGCCAGCTTGTCTCCCGCGAACACCAGGCCGGGATGAGTGATGGCACAATTAGAAATCAACTGATCAATTTCAGGGAAGTAAGTTAGCAGACGCGCCAAACCGGGAGCATCGTAAACTGCGCCATTATGAGTATTGGTCGAATACCAGGTCGGATAGTGGACAAAAACGTATGCCGTGGGATAATCGTCCAGGAATTGGTCGGTAATCGCTTGCAGGTTTGCCATGAAGTCGGAAGGGGAAACCGGGGAGCCGTCCGTCCCGCTTTGGGCACTGTCATTGGCTCCAAGCATAATGGAGAAAATCAGTTGCCCGGGCTCGCTTGCCTCCAACGCAGCCGCGGCAGCCTCAGCGCCTTGAAAATAGGAATTCGAGGGAAGCCAATCAACGGTGGTCGCGCCGCTGTGTCCCTGGTTTGACATCCGCACGGCCATGTTGAAACGCGTCCCCAAACTTTGCATGCACTGTACCGCCGAAGCTTGTGTAGTCGGATCCGCCAGAGTGGCTCCATAGGTAATGCTATCTCCCACAAAAACGATGTTGTAAACTGGTGAAGCTGGGGGAACAACCACCGCCGCCGCGCAGGAGACAACCTCTACAGCGTCAATAAACGAGGTGCGATCCGACACTGAAGAAGGAACTGTCCCGGCAAAACTAATAACATGAACCCCGGCGGTCACATTAAAAGGGAGCGAATTGTAAACCGTCCACTGCGTCGTCAATGGAGTAAAAGTGCCCACTTGATTGCCATCCACCGAAACTGCAATCGCCTCGGACCCGGCCCCTCCGTCACCCCGTCCTTCGGCTTGAAAGCGGATGATATTTGTTCCCGAGGACTTGAAGGTTACCGCCTGCGAAAACTGACCGGTCCCCTGGATGAAGGCCGCTTGCCAGCATTCGGGAATATACTTGGGCGTGCCCAAAAGAGTGCCGGACTCAGTCACGATGCCCGAAAAAGAATCACCATCGGAAGAGCTGAACTGCCAGCCTGGAACTCCGGTCTGAGGATTGAGGGTTCCGTAGCCCGTGGTGTACATGTCCCCCGGTTGCTGGCTATCCTCAAAGCTCGGATTGATGACCGTGACCAGGTTCCCGGGCGAACCAGGAGAAGGCACGGGCAGCACCGTCAAGGCGGCAACAGTGCTGTTGGTTGTTCCGCCTATGTTGGTAATAGATACTTTATAGTTGGTAGAGTCTCCGATACTCAGATTGCTGATAATTAAAGTAGCGTTCGTAGCTCCGGAAAAACGCCCGCCATTGGCCACGTTGATATAGGTTCCATTTGTTTCCCTCCACCATTGATAGCTGAGCGGAGGAGCGCCGGTGTTTTGCACGGTGAACTGCGCGCTTTGACCCACATAAATAATTTGCTGCGCGGAAGGCTCCGAAATAATTGCCGGGGGTGGAATTCCCGCGACGGCTGCAATCGAGACATTGTCTATGAAAGTGGTATGATCGCTGGGAGGGTCGTACGGCAAAGTTGACTGAAACACCAGCGGGTAGGAACCGTTGCTCGGCACGTTAAAATAATAGGTGTAGTTTTGCCAATCGCTCGACATGGATTCCGTCGTATTGCCAGGCGTTACGGTCTGAGACAGAAAACTTCCCACCGATACCGTAACTGGGTTCGCGGTGCCGGTGTCGGAGCGTCCCATGGCCCAGAAAGACAGACTATAGTTACCCGCGCTCAACTTGACGGTTTGGGCCATACTGCCGCCTTGCAAGAAGGCGGCGTTCGTGCCGTCCTCAATATTCCCATCGTTAAGACCACCATTGTTAGAGGCGAGACCGTCGTAAACACCGGGCGTAGTACCCGTAGAATAGCCGAAGGCCCAACCCGGCACGGCGTTGGTGGCCACGCTGCCAAAAGTTACGGTATAGTCGCCATAGACAACGCCCGGCTGTTCAAAACTGCCATTGGCAACCAAATTCTGGGAGTTGGCCGCAAGTGGCGGCCAGGCGCAGAATATTGTTGCGGCTGCAAACATCTGAAGCACGGATGGGCGAACCTTAAATACCGTATCTAATCTCATACAAAAACATACTGATGGCCCGGCTACGAGTCGAAGATGATCCCGGCTTTATCCCGCAAAACGGATCCGTAACCAATAACAAACCGCGTTCTAAATACTTTATGTTACTTTAATAACGTCAAGACGGGCAGCCGGAATCCCATTTCCGACTGCCCGTGGTCGCCTCTTCTCTCCGGATTACTTAACCAGCACTTTGTAGAACATTTGCGGTGCCGAGGGCGTCACCTGGTACGGAGACATGGCGGCTGAATTGGTTGTCCACGGGCCTGCCAGGCTGGGCGCCTGAAGAAGTGTTCCTCCGCCATTCCAAGTCAGGACAATGCTGTTCGGGCCGTTCGCAACTGCGTGCAACGTGACTGAAGGGATAATACCGGCGGCGGCATCATACAGCGAGGCAATCTGATTCCCGCTCAGCGATTGGCCATACACCGCCACGTGATCCATCAAGCCATTGTAGTTATATTCTGCGTTCGCCGCCCCGGGGAAAAATCCAAGTTGAGTCGCCGAAGAAAATGGTTCCACTACGTGACCGCCGATGGGAGTGTTGGTCGCGGTCAAAGTGCCGTTGGTATTCAGGATATAGACTGTCGCATCAGTGGGCGTGATGACCAGCGCGACAAACGACCATTGCCCGGGCGGGGGCGCTATGCCAGAATCCCAGTGGAAAGTGTTCGGGTCATAGTTCCAACTATAACCCAAATCCTGATTGCCGGCGGCGTTCGTGTCTCCTGCTGGACAGAAGTTAAAGCCCAGGCCGTCCGCGCCGATGACGTAGATCAAGCCGGCATATGCCGTTTGCAGCCCGGTCGGATTGATCCACGCGGTGAAGGTCACAGTATTGGCATTTAGTTCCCACGGAGTCAGGGTAATCGCCGAATTCGTGTCAGCCGCGCCGGTATTGATAAAGCTCGCCGCCGCGTTGTCGCTTGGAAAATTGAGCAAACCGTCCGCAGGCGTCGGACCGGCGATTGAGTCAAAGCCGTTAGCTACGTCAACGCCATAGACTCCGTTAAAGCCGCCGACATAATCATACGCCACCGCCGTCCCGGAAGCCGGGTCGCTTGTCTCATTCAATTCGTAATACGCCACTGGATGAGAAGCCACGATCACGCTCGCGTAACTGCCAGCCTCGGGCGGCGGCACTACCGTCATTTGCACGGTCGAACTATTCGTCGAACCATATATGTTGGAGGCATTCAATAAATAGTTGGTCGCATCCGCGGCACTGACATTGCTGATTGTAAGTGATGAGCTGTTGGCTCCGGAAATGCGGGCGCCATCGTTCAGATTGACAAAGAGGCCGTTCGATTCGACCTGCCAATGATAGGTAGGCGCTGGTATGCCGATTGCCTGGGCCGATAGATGCGCGGTTTCACCGGCATATAGAGTCGGTGCCTGAGGCATCGACTGGCTGGTAATGGCGGGCGGAACCGGCGGCGCGCTTCCCGCGGCGGCGGCGTAAAGATCCGCAATCTGAAGCCCACTCAATGCCTGGCCGAAAATGGCCACGTGATCCATCGATCCATTAAACGCATCATTATTTGGCTGGCCATCGAAAAATCCGAGCATGGGCGCCGCGGCAAATGGTTCCACAGCGTGATTATGGCTTTGGCTGGCAATCAAAGGAGCGCCATTGGTGTTGAAAATATAAACGGTCACATTGGTGGGAGTGACCACCAGGGCCACGAACGACCACTGAAACTGCGGTGGAGCTATCATGGAATTCCAGCCGTAAGTGCCCCCGTCAAAATTCCAGGTATAACCCAGCGTGCTGTTGCCGTTGGCGTCCACGTCTCCGCCCGCGCAAAAGTTAAATCCCGATCCGTCCGCCCCGCCAATGATATAAATCAAACCGGCAAATGGATTCTGCACCCCAATAGGGTAAATCCACGCCGTCATGGTGACAGTATTGGTATTCAGCTCCCATGGAGCCAAAGTAATTTCCCCATTGGGGGAAGGAAAGAGCGCCGCCAAATCATTCGCGGAAAAATTGGGGAAACCGTCCGAGGGCAACGGGCCAACCGTCCCATCGAAACCATTTAGCACGGAAGTGCCATAGATGCCGTTGAATCCACCTGCAAAATCAAATGCTGTCGCCGTTCCAGAATTTGGGTCAGTGGACTCATTCAACGGGTAATAGGCCACCGGATTGTCAGCCAGAACTGCGTTGTCATAGCTGCCGGGCGCTAGGGCTGGCAGCACCACCAATTCCGCGGCCGAACTATTCGTCGTCTCGGCCGAATTGGAGACTTGCAGCAGGTAGTTGGTGGCATCGGCCGGGAGTAGATCGCTGATCGTGAGCGTCGAATTCGTGACGCCGGAAATCCGGCTGCTATTGCTCAGATTGACGAAGACCCCGTTCGATTCGATCTGCCATTGGTAGGTGGGCGACGGAGAACCGGCAGCCGTGGCCGAGAAGTGCGCCGTCCCACCCGTATAGACAGTTTCCTCGGGAGTTGGCTGGGTAGTAAAGGAAGGTGGAATGCCTCCCGGAGTGATCGAAACATTGTCCAGGAAAGTTGTGTGATCGCCGCTGGGGCCGTACGGGATCGTCGCTTGAAATGTCAACTGATACACACCACTGCTTGTCACGTTAAAATTAAAGAGGTATTGCGTCCAGTCACTCAACACGTTTTGCGCCGTGTTGGGAGGCGTCACGGTGTTGGAAGAAATATTGCCACTGTCGTTTCCCACCGTCACCGCAATCGGGTTCGCGCCGTTGCCCGAGTTGACGCGTCCCATCGCCCAAAACGACAAAGTGTAGGAACCCGGAGACAGCGTCACCGTGGTCGCCGCCAGACCGCCCTGCAAGAAGATGCAATTCATCCCATCCTCATAATTTCCGCCGGTGAAACCGTTGCCGCCACAAACGCCGTCGTAACCATTACCGTTTCCAGTAGCGACACCCGAAGTGCCCAGTATCCAACCCGTCACGTAGTTTGTCGGCAGGGTTTGAAATGACACGGTGTATTGGTCACTCGCGAGCCCGGGGTCTTCAAAGCTGCCATTGGTAACAATTTGAGTGCGGCCGGTGATCGCCAGGCACATGACTCCCGCTAGAGCGAGCAGATAAGCGAGAGCATGATTTGCCGTGCGGCCGGCGGTGGGTTTGGATTTTAATTTCATATGAGTAGAGGAGGTTTACTGCGATGAAAAAATGTTACCGATTAGTTGTTTAGGGCTTTGTACTCCAGGGACTGCCAATAGGACCGGGCCATCCGAGGCACCAATAGACCGTTTTTACGTCCTGCAATTTGAACACGCTCGCGTGGCCGTCAACGAACGCCATATCAATTTGGCCGGGTATCATTTGGTTATAGACGGTCTTGCCGGGAATCAGCGGATGACGCGCGATCAGCAAACGGTCGTATTCGTTCCCGTTCGGTGGCAGATCCACACCGGGCGAACCGGTGATGAGGTCAAGGCCGATGCTTGGCAAATCCGCCGTGCTCGGCCAGGCATCCACCCAGACCGCATCATAGAAGGCGGGTGTGGCGGACGGGAATTGTACGGCTGACTCCTTTTTAAAATACCCCGCTGCATCCACGGTAGTAGATCCACCGGAAATAGGCGAGTCGCCATAGAGCCACCCGTTAATGGCATAGCTTCCCAGGTAGAAGTTGGTGTTACTGGCAGAGGCCCAGTACCAGGAGGACTTGGCATCGCCTTTGGAAGTGGTGAGGTTGTTACGTAGAGACGCGGTCGGGCACAATACGATTTGATGTGCCGCAGCGTAATAAGGGGAAAGAGTTCCCATCCACAACGCGTTATTGCCGGTGTCGTCGAAGTAATAGATACCGGTCCCGGCGTTGTCATCTTGATACATCCGATAGGCGATAACATTTTGCCTGAGATTGTTGAGGCATTGCGTTCTTTGGGCTTGCGTCTTGGCCTTCGCCAGGGCGGGGAGAAGCAGGGCGGCGAGTATGGCTATGATAGCAATAACAACCAGTAATTCAATCAGGGTAAATCCGCGCCGATAGTTGCCAGACCGGCCTCCGCGACGCGCCGGGTGGGTCATCAACGCAGTTTTCATAGCAGCTATCGTTATCTGAATTGCGGTCATTGCTATAGGACTTGCCTGTTTAATTATTGCTAACTGCCAGGTCTGGCCATGTCGTACAAAGTACCCGACTGTCCGGTTGCGGGCTCGGTGTTCATGTAGATGTCACAAAGAATAAGAGGGTGCCGCGCGGGCGTCCACTCACCCAAAGGAGTGAATTTGATAATCGGTTCTGCAGAACATTATTCAACCTCCACACGACCCGGAGGCAGCTTGAGTTACAGATGCACAATCCCGTGCCGGAACGCGGTGATCACTGCCTCCGTTCGATCCTTGACCTCCAATTTGGAAAATAGGCCTTTGATATGAGATTTGACCGTGTCTTCGGAAATAAATAAATGGGCGGCAATTTCCTTATTGGTGCGCCCCCGGGCAAGCTGATGGAGGACATCAAGCTCGCGTTGCGAAAGGTCGGGACGCCGGCGGCGTGCGGCGAGACGATCGGCCACTCGTTGTGGCAAGGCTTCCTTGCCTCCGTTGACGGCGCGAATGGTCGCAATCAATTCGTCTTCCGGCGTATCCTTGAGCAGATAGGATTGAGCGCCAGACTGAATGGCGCGAAAGATATCCTCATCCAAATCAAAGGTGGTCAAAACGATGACGCGCGCGTCGGGAAATTCTTTGCGCAAGGCGATAATGGCTTCAACTCCACCCAGGTCCGGCAACCGCAAATCCATCAACACTACATCCGGTTTATAACGGCGGTACATTTCCAATGCCTGGCGACCCGAACCGGTTTGGGCGATGACCTGAAGATCCGGCTCCATTTCAATCAAGGCAGCCATCCCTACGCGAAAGGCGGGATGATCATCCACCAACATGACTCCTATTTTATCTGGTCGTTTCACACGCTTGATAAATTGGCTCTGTCTTGCGCTTAGTCAAAGTGCCTTCTCAATCTCGCAAAATGGGAACGCTCAAAGTGACCTCGGCGCCTTGTCCGCGTCCGCTTCGGATGTCCAGTTTGCCGTTCAATTCAATGGCCCGCTCGCGCATTCCAACGAGGCCGAAACCGCCCTCCTTCTCATTGCGGTCGCCGGGATCAAACCCCAGGCCATCGTCTTTCACCCGCAACCGGAATTGTTCTCTTCCAAAATCCAGTTGCATCGTGATTTTCCGCGCCCCGGAATATTTAACCGAATTAGTGATGGCTTCCTGGCCAATACGCAAAACATTATTCTCGATTACCGGGGCAAGCCGCCTTGGCTTTCCGGTGATCTCGACGCTGGTCGCGATCTCGGTGCCATCCGCCATTTGTTTTAGAATTCCCTCCAAAGCTGCGCTTAAATTGCTGCTTTCGAGAACATGCGAGCGCATATTCCAAATTGAATTGCGCGCCTCCTGCAAACTGGCTCCCACCAGCGTCAGCGCCGTATCCAGATGCTGGAGCACCGTTTCTCCGCTTTGATTTATATGTTTCCTCGCCAGCCGCAGTTGGACCAGAACGGCCGTCATCCCTTGCGCCAAAGTATCATGAATCTCGCGCGAGAGCCGATTGCGTTCCGACAAAATAGCGTAGAACTCCGCCTCCGCCATCTGGCGCTGGTGTTGCTGCTGCCGAAGGCGGTTGCGGGAAACCATCACCACCGTCCCGACCGCGATGATTAAAATACTCGTGATTACTCCAAGCATAAGCGCGATGTGCTGAAGGGTCCACCACGGTGGTGGCTGGACAATTTCTAAATCCGCCGGCGAACGCAAAAGGATTTGAAACGACGGAGGCTGGGATATTCCCGGTGAAGGCTGCCCTTCATCGCTTGCCAACGTGGAAATTCCGGTGATTCGCACCTTGGCGCCAATTTGCCAGTCCGGACTGGAGCGCCCGGGAGTCGGCGTCTTTAGCATCGCCTTGAACAACTGCCCGTTCTGGTCAAGCGTTAGAGAAATCCCATTCAGAAAAGATTGGATTTGAGTTAGAACCCCTTGAACGCTGACTAAATCATCCTCGTGATCAAAGGCCTCATCCAGGTTCGTCAGCACGATCGGCAGGGGCGGCTGCGCGCCGCCAACCTTTCGAAAAATCGCGTCTTCGAGACGCGGAGCGTTCAATCCAAATGCCGGAAATCCCAACACGTCAATCATGTCCCCGGGCTTCAAATGATCTTGCTGGCTGGTCCGAAAATTTAATCCTTTGTCGTCTTCACGAATCCAAATGGACGATCCCGATTGGGCGTGCGTCACTATTCCCCGCACATGGACTCGATGCATATAGGCGTAAAAGTTCTGCGGTGAAAACGTCCAAAGGCTCGCCGGTGAGCGAATCGGAACTGAGAAAGGGTCCGCCGGTGCTCGCTTTTCAATAATTACCTGCGCCTCAGAAGGAACCTGCAATGCCGGAACCGATGCCTGTAGTTTTCGATTAAACCGGTTCACGCAAATCCCATCCACCTTCACTTCGGCATCCGGCTCGACCCCTGCGGCAGCACGCCGGCTCAGCGTGACTTGCACCAGCCCACCATCCACCTCAACGACGATTCTTTGCACGTCACTTCCCGACTCGGAATTAAAACATTGGCGCACGACTCCCTTTACTTCAACCCACTGAGAATCCGAAGCGCCGGCCACCAACTCTTGGTACGAGGTGGGCTTTGCCGCCGGTATCGAGGTTGTGCCCAGCTTTTGCGCCATTTGAACCTGAACAACGGGGGCAAACTGCGAATTCGCGGTGAGGCCCTCGATTTCCAACAGATCTCCCCGATGAAACGGCGCCAGAACGTCCTGCTCGCTGGCTTGCGTCGTCACACAAATTCCAGCCGTTTGATCCTGCAAGACAATAGTTCGACGGTCAGAATCCGTCTCGACCGTATCCATCATTGTGCCTAATAAATGCACTGGCACCGATTTGGTTGACTCACTCGCGGTCAAATTCCGGACTTGAGATATGTGAGTCAATACTCGTGCGGGAAGCGGCCGCTCGTCCAGGGCTGTATGAATAGCGTCGGCCCAGTCCATTCCCAGGACTGCTGCACCAGCGGAATTGGGATGGAGATAGAACGTGCCCTGAACTCCTTTTTCGGGCGTTAGAGCTGTCAGATAGTTGGTTGAAAAATACTCGAATGCCGATTTGTCTCCCGCAAGGACGTGCCCCGGATGGCGCATCGCGTTCGTGGAAATCAACGCATCTATCTCAGGAAAATACGAACGCAGCCGCTCCAGCCCGATCGGCCCATACAAGGCGCCGTTCTGTGTATTAGTCGTGTAAAAAATGGGGCGATGAACAAACACATTGGCCTCTGGATAACTGGCCAGAAATTGATCAATCATGGACTGCAAATTTTCCCGGTACGCAGCGGGCGAAACCGGCGCGCCGTTTGGCCCTCGTTCAGCGCTGTCGTTGGCGCCAAGCATGATCGAAAAAATTAACTGCCCCGGCTGGTTGGACTCCAGCGAAGCCGCCGCCGTGATCGCGCGCTGAAAATCCGACGCCGCATTCGTGGAAGGTTTCCAATCCACCGTGGTGTGCCCGCTGTGCCCCTGATTTGACATGTGCACAGCCGCACCCAGCCGTTGGCCAAGGTACTGGGCGCATTGAACGGATGCCGATTCCACTGCCGGGTTGGAAAGTGTCGCCCCCGCCGTGATGCTATCGCCGATAAAAACGATGTCGTAGCCTGGCAATGCCGATCTGATATTTGACATCACCACTCCCGGCGACATTTGTTTGGATTTGGGCCCAACGGAAGCGATGATCGAAACGGTGTCAATATAAGTTGTGTAATCACTGCCTCCGGAGTACGGAATTGTCGTCGAGACCGGGACAAAAGGGATCGTGCCGCTAAATCGCAACACGTAAGTTCCAGACGCGGGCACAATGAAGTTGTAGGTGTAAAAAATCCAATTATTGGATGCCCGCTGACTGGTATTGGTTGGAGTGAAAGTCTCGTTCAGCAGGTCGCCAAGGGAAACTTCAATCGTATTAGGTCCAAAAGGAACCCGGCCCATGGCATGAAAAGCCAGTTTGTAAGCCCCGGCCGCCAGTGTGAGCGTCTGAGAAATTGATCCCACTCCCTGGAGAAATGCCGCGTTCGAACCATCGTCAATCACCTTGGTTTCAAAGTAGCTCGATCCGCGGCTGCTGATAATCCCATCATAGGCGCCTCCGCCCGAAACTCCAAAAGCCCAGCCGACAACTGCGTTCGTGGCGAGCCCCCCGTAAGAAACTGTATAAATATCGTTCGCCAGTTCCGGGGTTACCGACTCGAAACTCCCATTTACGACTAGGTTCTGGGCCTTACTGAATAGTGGCCATAATAATAGCACCATGGCCAGCAGCCATCTGGCCTGTGCCGAAGACGGTTTAGAGTTATGTGCGCTGCCGTTCAAAGTGGGTGATTTTATTTCGACGCGTGGATTTTGTCGATTCGCTTGCTTAGGGGACGAAACATGATCAAGTTCGTACTTTTATGTTAGGATGGCATGGGATTGGGCTTTCCCTCGATTGACGAATCGGGGGCATGCCCAATCATACTCAAGCGCTGGAAAATTACGATTCACCCATTCGGGTGATTCTAAAGCACTCTGCTGATTTGATAGGAGTTACAACTTTCCGGCGCTATTTCTTTGCCTGCGGCCAGTCTGGACTGGCATGATCTTCGAGAAGTCACCGTGAGTTATCCACCCTCGCGGAGACAGGTTTGCGTTCCTCTGCGGTTAAAAATTTCCCATACAAATCCACGCCCCTCCGGTGTCCTTGTCTGTGATGGCCGCTTTTTTGAACGACTTGCGCATTGCCTTGCACGCGCTGATTCATAAACCGGGGTTCACTTGCGTGGCCGCCGCGACTCTTGCCTTGGGAATTGGCCTGACCTCCGCCATGTTCGCGGTCGTTGAAGGGGTCTTATTGACGCCTCCGCCGTATCCAAGTCCTGAACGCGTCGTTTGCCTCTCGGCGGGCAAGGAAGACCAGCCTTACGAAGGGCGTTGCCCCGTAAAGACGTGGGTTGCCTGGCACGATGAAGCGCATTGCTTTGAATCCATCGCGCCGTATTGGTGGAGTTTTGAGTACCTGATTCGTGAGGATGGCAGCCAATTCATCCAGGGCCTTGACGTCACAACAAATTATTTTGGCCTCATCGGCGTCAAGCCGCTTCTGGGGCAAACATTTTCCCCATCACTCGGCATCATGAGATCGGACTCCATTGCGGGATTTTCCGAGATCATTCTCGGTTACGATCTTTGGCAAAAAACCTTCAAGGGAGATCCGCACATTATCGGACAGGCCATTCACATCAGCCGGATTGACGAACCGCTGACCGTTATTGGGGTCATGCCGCCCGGCCTGAGATTTCTTCCGGCGGACAATAATAACAACGAACCCAACTTCGACGTCAACGCGCCGGTGGATTACTGGCGACCCGTGATGGTCCGCGAAAGCAAACTTAAATACGAGCAGTGCGATGTCATCGGCCGCTTGCGGCCCGGCGTGACTTCGAGCCAGGCACAAGCCGAATTGGCGGTCATCGCTGGCCGACACGCGCGCGCTGAAGGCGTGTCTGGCGGCGTCAAAGTGAAGACGGGCTCATTGATGACTCTGCTGAACCGCGAAGGACGCCGTCTGCTTCTGCCCTTGCTCGGCGCCGTGGCCCTGCTGTTTTTGATTGCGTGCGGCAACGTCGCCGGCCTGCTGCTCGCTCGCGGCTTGCGGCAACAACGGGAATATGCCGTACGCTGCGCCCTTGGCGCGGGTCGCGCACAACTTTTCTCGGCCGCGATTGCCGAACCGTTGCTGCTTGCGCTCTTTGGCGGTCTCATCGGAAGCGGTTTGGCGGTGGCCATCGTCAAAATTATCAAGATGATTAGTGGCTTCGCAATTCCACGCTTGGATATGGTGACGGTAGGCTGGCCGGTTATTGGAGCCGCCTTTGGCCTGGCGTTTTTGGCGGCCATCCTCGCGGGTGCGCTGCCTGCCCTTCGCGCCTGCCAATCCGACCCGGCCTCCGCCATGAGCAGCGGCGGACGCAGCGGCAGTATCGGACGCGCGCAACGCCGGTTGCTCGCCGCCGCCGCAGTCGTGCAAATTGTCCTCACCGTTGTTTTGCTGATCGGCGCGGGCTTGCTGCTTGGGACGGTCGCCAACCTGGCCCGGCTCAATCCCGGCTTCAATACTAAAAATATCTTAACGCTCAGCGTTACTCCGATGGAGGATGATTTTATGGGTTTTCACAAACGCGCGTTGGAGCGTGTTTCGGCCTTGCCCGGAGTCGAAAAAGCCGCGTTCGCGTGGGGCGTACCTTTCACCGGCAACAAATGGACCGGCCTGTTCACCGTCGAAGGCCAGTCCGATGACAAGCCGGCGAATAAAACCATCGTCAGCGAGCGCGCCATCACGCCCGGCTACTTTGACGCGCTGAAGATGCACCTCGTCATCGGCCGGGATTTTCGGGCGAGCGATACTTGGGATAACTGGGCCAACAAGGCGATTCCCGCACCCGGCGATACCCAGTTCGTTGGCATCATCAATCAAACGATGGCGCGGCAGCGTTTCGGGAACGCCAGTTGCATCGGAAAAATACTCTACACTCAATTTTTTCCGAAGCGTCCGATGAAGGTCATTGGCGTGGTCGAAGACATGCGCAGCGATTCCCTGGCGGGCAATCCTGGGCCGGAAGCCTACTTTTGTTATTGGCAGGTTCCCGCCTTCACCAAGCATCTGCTTGTCAAATCCGCTTCCGACCCGCGCGCGCTTGTTGCCGCGGTTCAGCATGCATTGCACTCGGTTGATCCCAGAGTCGCGGTGGATCATGTAAAAACCCTCGACCAAATCCGCGCTGATTCCATCGCCGCTCAGGTGTTCGCGATGCGGCTCCTCGCGGGCTTCGCCGCTATCGGAGCCGTTCTTGCTTTGGTTGGAATCTATGGCGTCATTTCGCTTTCGGTAAATTCCAGGAATCGCGAAATCGCCATTCGCATGGCCGTCGGTGCGCAACGTCGCGATGTCCTGACGCTGGTCCTGGCCGAAAGTTTGAAACTCATCGCCACCGGTGTGACCGTGGGAATCGCCGTGGCGCTGGCTCTGGGGCGGGTTTTGCGAGCCTATCTTTTCGGCGTCGGTCCGGCGGATCCGCTTACCATCATTTCAGTTTCCGTGCTGTTTGTGGTCATCGCGCTGTTTGCCTGTTACTTCCCCGCGCGCCGGGCGACCCGCACCGATCCGGTCACGGCGCTGCGCTGCGAATGATTTGAAATTATGCCAACACCCGCGCCACTGATCGAACTCAAGAGCATCGAGAAGATTTTTTTGACCGACGAACTTGAAACGCACGCGCTCGCGAAGGTGAGTTTTGAAATCCGCCCCGGCGATTACGTTGCTATTTCCGGCCCGTCCGGCTGCGGCAAATCAACGCTGCTGGCCATTCTCGGATTGCTGGATTCGCCGACCGGCGGCCGGTACGAATTGCGCGGCGAAAGCGTCGGGCGCCTGGGCTATGCCCAACGCGCGCGCGTCCGCAATCGCGAAATCGGCTTCATTTTCCAAAGCTTCAATCTCATCGGCGACTTGACCGTTTGGGAAAACGTCGCCCTGCCGCTCACCTACCGCGGTTTGGATTTCGCCGAACGCCACGAGCGAGTGGATGAAGCGCTCGCAAAAGTCGGCATGACGGCGCGCGCGAAGCATTACCCGCAGCAACTTTCTGGCGGCCAGCAACAGCGTGTGGCCGTCGCCCGCGCCTTGGGTGGCCGTCCTTCCATTTTGCTTGCCGACGAACCCACCGGAAATCTCGATTCAAAAAATGGCGACGCCGTGATGGGCTTGCTGTGTGAATTGCATGCCGACGGCGCAACGATTTGCCTCGTCACGCACGATCCAAATTACGCGCGCGATGCGCAAAGAACCATTCACATGCTGGACGGCCAGATTATTACCGGAGTTTGATTATTCATTATGGACCTTCCCATCTCAGCCGAAATCCGCAAACGCCGCCGGTCGCGCCGCTGGCTCATTATCGGCGCCGTGGCCGTCACGCTGGCGGTGGTCACGTTCGCGCTTTCGCGCCTCAAGCCAGCCGCGCCGTCCGTGGAAAGAGCTTCGCTCTTTCTGGACACGGTTAAACGCGGCGAGATGCTCTGCCAAGTGCGCGGCAATGGTACGCTCGTGCCGGAAGATACCCGCTGGATTCCGACGCTAAACGCCGGGCGCGTGGAACGCATTCTGGTATTGCCGGGAGCGGCCGTCAAAGCAGACACGGTGCTGGTGGAGTTGGCGAATCCAGAGGTGGATCAGGCGGTCTTCGACACCGAGTGGCAGCTTAAAGGCGCTGAAGCCGACCTCGCCAAACTCCGCGTGCAGCTAAAAACGGACGAATTGACCCAGCGCAAAGAAGTTGCCACTGCCGAGGCCGACTACAGCAACGCCAAACTCGAATGCGCGATCGAAACCGACCTCTTCAAATCCGGCATCGCTCCCCAAGCAATTTTAACGCAAGCCAAAACCAAAGCCGATGAATCGTCCAAACTTCTCGATATTGAACGCGAGCGCCTCGCCGCGATGGCCGATTCCGCGAAAGCGCAACTCGACGCGCAGGACGCCAAAATCGCGCAGCTTCGCGCCCAACTTGAGTTGAAGCAAAATCAGCGGGCCGCCCTTAAGATTCGCGCCGGCATGGACGGCGTCCTCCAGCGCTTGGGCGACATGAACAACCCGCTTCAGGAAGGCCAGCAACTGGCCGCTGGCGCATCGGTGGCTCGCGTCGCCAACATGGCGAAACTCAAGGCCGCCATAAAAATCGCCGAAACCCAGGCCAGGGACGTGCAGATAGATCAACCCGCGCAGATAGACACGCACAATGGCCTCATCACCGGTCATGTCGTTCGAGTTGATCCCGCCGTCGAAAACGGAACGATTACTGTGGATGTCGCGCTGGATTCTCCGCTTCCCAAAGGCGCGCGCCCGGATTTGAGTGTGGATGGGACCGTCGAAATCGCGCGATTAAAAAATGTCCTCTACGTCGGTCGTCCGGTGCAGGCGGATGCGGACAACCAGCTTGGGCTTTTCAAGGTGACTGATGGCGGGGTTGGTGCGCTGCGTATCCTCGTCAAATTTGGCCGCAGTTCGGTCAGCACCATCGAAATCCTCACGGGTCTTCAAGTCGGCGACCAAATCATCGTGTCCGACATGTCGCAATGGGACACTCACGACCGCCTCAGGCTGAATTGACCCACCAACTCCCACTTAGTGCTCGCCATAGGCAGCCAGATTGCCAATAAAATTTCTCTCAAGTTCCAGTGAATTCCCTTGAAGCGAACATAAGGATTCTGTCATTTTTCCGGCAACCCACTTCTGAAGAACACATGAATACGACCCGATTGATACGTGGCTGCGCCTGGTGCGCCGCTGGAATTTTCCTGGTGACGGCGCCCGCTTCCACCAAGGCGCAAACGACGAATCAAACGCCATCCGCGCGGCCCGTCCGCCCGTCGCCACCCACGCGCGATCCCCACACCCCCGGATACGTTGCCGCCAAAGATTTGCCGGATGGTGAAAACGCGCCGATGGACGCCGAAGGTAATTTCGTCATCGGCCCGACGCATCATGCCGCGCCCGATGCGATGGTAAATACCAACGTGCCGCAGGGAAAGATCTATGAATTCACGATGAATTCAGCCGACAGCAAGATTTATCCCGGCATCGCGCGCGAGCAAGGGACTTTTGGCAAGCCAAGTCCGGATGATCCGACCAAGCTGATCGTTACCACGAGCCATCCTGCGCCTTACAAACGCAAGCTCTCGGTTTATGTCCCCAAACAATACGTGGCCGGCACTGCCGCGCCATTTATCGTCGGCGCGGACGGCCCCGATCGGTTGCTCTTCACTGTTTTGGATAATCTGATCGCAGAACACAAATTGCCGCCAATGGTCGGCATTTCCATCAGCAACGGCAGCGGTGATGCGCAGGGTAGCGAACGCGGATTGGAGTATGATACGATGTCCGGACGTTACGCTGAATTCGTGGAGCAGGAGGTATTGCCATTGGTGGAAAGCAAGTGTGATGTGAAGCTGACGAAGGATCCCGATGGCCGGGCCACGATGGGCGGCAGTTCCGGTGGTTCATGCGCACTGAGTATGGCGTGGTATCACCCGGAACTTTATCACCGCGTGCTCACGTATTCCGGCACGTATGTGAACCAGCAATGGCCGCACAGCGACGAGACTCCGCATGGCGCCTGGGAATATCACGAGCGGCTTATCCCCAACAACCCCGCCAAGCCCATCCGCATCTGGCTCGAAGTCGGTGACCGCGATCTCTACAACCCCAACGGAATGCGCGATAACATGCACGACTGGGTCGTGGCCAACGAACACATGGCCCAAGTGCTGGCTGACAAAGGCTACCACTACCAATTCATTTTTGCGCGCAACGCCGGCCATACGGACGGAAGTGTCAAGCGGCAAACCCTGCCCGAAGCGCTCGAATGGCTCTGGCAAGGCTATCATCCTGCGGAGAAATAAAAAATTTGATCGACCTCTCGGACTTGATGCGGCTGCACTTCTTGGAGTGCAGTCGTGCCCTTTGCCAGAACCGCGGGTAATAACTTAAAATAGTTTCGTAGAAAAGGAAGCCTGACATTTGTCAGGCCGCGGTTTGATAAGATGTAACTTTATCGTATTACCTTATTGCTTCTCCGAACGATAGAAGATTGGTGAAACAGTGTTTGTTGAAATCGGCAGACTAAGGAACCGATTCGTTAAAATAAAGTTCGTCAACTGATTCCATAAACCAAACTGTAGATTTGTGTCGCTGAAAATGCCATAAGTCGAACCAGGCTGGCCGTACAATGTCAGGATCAACTGGTTTGATTTTACCAAATCAAGCACCGGTTCGATGCCCACAATAATGATCCGCGCCTGATTCGCCTTTCCGTTCGTTATTGCCGCCCCGCCAGATTGCGACGCCAAAAGCTGAGACGGAACGATGTAAGCCACCGACGAATGGACATTGGACACGGTCAAAAAGTCCAGGGCAGCGATCGTACGCACACTGGCGGTTTGTTGGGAAGGATCGAGATCAAAACTGATGTCATAATTGTTTGAACCCGCTGCCCTAAGCAGGCCCTGGGTAATTTCGGGGCTCAGCGGACGCAACACGAGATTTGTCAATTCAGAAGCTGGCGCACTCAGTTGCAGAGTGATATTCGTCAATGGCAGGCTTGCGGCCAGAATGATCGGCACTGTGCCCGTCTCGCCGTTGAGCAGGTTGGTCGAGCCGAAGTTCAGGTTAAAATCACTTAAGGTGTCCCGCACAGTTATGTTGAATGGTTGCGAAGCGCTTAACGGCGGCACTCCGTTGTCAGTCACCGTCAAGGTGAAGTAATTTGTCGTCGGCCCTTGCGTCGAATTCGGCGTCCAACGGAATACTCCGGTAACCGGATCCAGTGTGACGCCGGTTGGAATGTTTCCGGCCAAACTATAAGTCAGGGTATTGGTTGGAATATCCGGATCGGTGGCGTGATTCGTAAATGTCACCAGTTGGCCTTCACTGACCACGAAATTCGCAATCGGAGCCAGCACGGGCGGCTGGTTCACTTCGCGAACAATTACCGTCACCATTCCAGTTGCGCTCAGCGCGGGCAATCCATTATCGGTGACAATCACCGAAAAAACATTTGTGCCTGGGCCGTCTGCCTCGCCCGTGGACCATCTAAGGGCTCCGGTAGCGGAATTGATCGTCACTCCGGGCGGAACCGCGCCTGCCAATTTAAAGGTTAGAACCTGCGCGGCGTCGGGGTCGCTTGCCGGCATCAACACCGTCACTACACTGCCTTCATCAACGGTGACATTGGTGGCGGCGAGGATGACGGGCGGAGAATTGGTAAGGCTTACCATCGTTTGAGCATCGGGTGATTGCGGCGCCGACTCGCGGTTGCCCGAAGCATCCGTCGCGATGCTGTAGAATGAGTAAGCGCTTCCGTACGTGCCTTGATAAATCGCGCTTGTCTCCGAAGTATGCGTCAACCATGCAGAAAACGGGCCGTTATTCTGGCTCACATAAATATCGTAGAAAGCAATTCCCGAGCCGCTCGCATCATCAGCGCCGGACCAGTTGACCGGAATTTGCTCGTAGGAATTTGCTGGAAGCTGGCTGACTGCGCTGGCCGGTGCTGTGGTATCCGCCGATGGCAGTGCGGAGTAAGTGAGTATATAGGAACCCGTGCTGTTATAATCGAACAAATGTAACACATGTTCGTAGATAGGTGGACGTCCCAGGCCGACGAAGGTCCGGTCGGTGATCCAAACATTGGTGTCGAGAGAAATAGGAACGCCGTCCGACCGGGTAACATTGACTAATTGATACGCGCCGTTTGCGGGGTCCGGCACATTCAGATACACGAAGCCTTCCGGCATCATGGCATTTAATTGGACCTGAAGATTGCCAGCTGAAACAGTTCCATTCACTTGCGATGCCAGCACGACCTGAACATTGTTGGAGGTGCCATCGCTCAAATAAACCGTGTCGGGATAATCATTGGGATCTGGCAGGTCGTTGACCAAAAAGTCCGGACGCCCGTCGGCAAACGGGGCGGGAGCATCCACCACATGAATCATTTCATGGATCGAGACGTTATCAATCAGAGAAAGTTTTGGATTTCCCAGATCGTCCACGGCCTCGAAAGAAGCATCATAATCCGTGAACAAACCTTGAAGGGTCGAAGTCATCAGCCAGCGGCCGATCACATTCGTGCCGGGAGCGATGTCACCCAAGTCAAGCATAAGAGACGGCAGCAGATTTTGCCCGTCCACCTGGCTGGCGATAATCTTGAAATCAATCAGCAATCCTTTTTCATTGTCCACGATGGTCGGCTGTGCGGATGTGATGGTAAAATCATGGGCCGTGCCGCCGCCGTGATTGCGAAGCAGGATCGCGAGCGAAAATGGTATGCTGGGCTCAATCGCGGGCGTATTCGGATCATCCGCATAAACATTTCTCTCTAGGAAATAATCCACGTCCAGTTGTGGAACCGGATGCACGGTTATCGGCACAGGAGTCAGCGGAATGGACACAAGGGTGCCATCAAGCGAGTATTGCAACATTCCGCCGACATAATAAACGACCGGCGCCGTGGGGGCGGCATCCACCGTCGGTATAACGGTCCACATCACGGAAGCATTGGTGCCCGCAGCCAGCGTTCCGGAGCCATCCACCGCCGAGAGATTCACTAATTGCGGGATGGGTATGCCAAACAAGTTCGTGGCCGGATTTCCAGACGCATCAACCACGTTGAGCTGGACTAATACGGCCGCCAAAGGAGTTGTCTCGCCGTTGTTAAACTGGAGAGTCGCCTTAAACGCTTCGCGGCTAAGCACGGCATCCTGGTCTAATTCAAGTTTTACACTGCCGCAGACGCCGCCTCGACCGCCCGCCGTTGCGTTGTAGTTAAGCGTCTGGATATACGCGGTCAACGGATCGGAGAACCCGCCCGATTCCGCCAGCGCCTGATTTTGCGCAGCCAACTGGAGATGAAGGCTGGCCGCGCTCAGACTGATGAAATCAGTGCTCTGCCCCGCCGGAGCATTGGACGGTTCATAAATATTTTGCGACCAGTTGGTCAGCGTTCGATTCCAACGATCCATGACCCGGTTCAACTCGGATGCCGAGAGTTCTTCGGGAACAATTCCGGTGAGTAACGCCGCGCGTTCCGCGTCAGAGATAGCCGCACCGCCGTCGGAGGATGGGGCCATCGCTTCCCGCAGTCGCTCGATCCAAACGGTCGTGTTAGTGGTGCTGTTTTCATTGACCCAGACGCCATCCGGCGCGCCGGTCAAGTCATTGAACAAATCAAAAAGATTTCGGACGCCAGACTTGTAAGCTTCGGCTGGATCAGAAAGTAAAGATAGAGGTTTTAGCGTGCCGGGGGAAGACGGACCAAAACACATGAGTAAATGATTCAGGCACTGCAAATCTCCGACGACGCCCAAAACCGCTCCGACAACGGGAATCTCGTGGCCAAGCGCGCCCGCGCAATCCACCCCGGCTTCAAGGCAGTTTTCTACGCCTTCGGGATTTTTACTGCCGATATCCTCGCCGCATTCATAAGCACCGTGCAAGCAATTCGGCAAGTCAGGCAGCAACGATGGCAGGCAATCTTTCAGGATCGGCAACGGACCGCAATCTGGAGAACTGGCAGGGGAACCATTGGTGGGACACGGAGGAGCATAATTAATGGGCGGCGCGGAACTTGCGGGAGTCAAGCCTCCCGTAACTACGCCTGCGGGACCGCCTCCGCCTCTGGTTGATGTATAGCCATATCCTCCGCCTGAAAAGCCGTAACCACCACCGCCGCCGCCGCCGGTTACGCCACCGCCACCGCCGGGCGCTCCCAAACCGGAAACAGTCCCACAGTTTCCCGCGTTCGGAAAAACAATCGGAGCGGTGGAGGATTTCATTTCGCCACCGCAAGGATAGGAGCTGCTTAATTGCCCGCTGGCAGTGCAGGGCGCGCCACTGCTTCCGCTGTTGTTTCCGCCGTCACCGCTTCCGTCTCCACCGTTGCCGCCGCCAGGATTCATGCCGGGGCCGCTGCCAGTGATGATATTGGTAGTATTTGGTGGACTGAGGCGTTGAATGGTCAGGGGGATAACCATTGAGCTGTTCGCGGGCAGCGTGCCGAGATTGTTGATCAGCGGCGTGAATTTGAAATTAGGATGCGTGTCAAACTGGAGTTGGCAATCCTGCGCCGCCAGCAACCCGTGATTTGAAACAGAAAGATTCACCTGCCAGGTGTCTCCCACCATATTCGCCAGATCAATAACCGTTGGTTCCACGGTGACCACGGGTATCGGCACGTTGGCCTCAAATTCAGTCTGGATGGCGATGGTATATTCGTCCGGTATCTCCGTAGGAACCACGATCCAGGTATAGCTGATGCTTTGAAATGAAACGAACGCGTCAATCTCGTTCGATTGCCCTGCCAAAACCAGAATGGTTCCGCGATAATCGGTGTGTTGGGCGGCGGAAACTTGCAGGTTATAATAACCTTCCGTTAATTGGCTCGCATAGAAGGCTCCATCGTGGCCGGTCACTCCATTTGTAATGGCCGCCCCCGTCGTGGCATCCGTAAGGATGACAGTTGCGTTCGTCACTGGCGGCGAGCCGGCAGCATAGAACGTCAAGTCGTCCACCGCCACAACTTTCAAATCTCCTTTTGCCTCAGACAAAGCCCGAAACTGGAAAGGCACGCTGAGGCTGGCGTGGGCGGCGTTGAGGCCCAGGTTGCCAGAGTACGTGTTCAAAGCAGTGCCAGCCGGCGGCATTAATCGCAAGGTCACGCTGTTCGTGGCCCCGGGTGCGAGTGAGGGCATCGGGTTTGCCGAGGCCAGGCTCAACCACGGCAACGCCGGCAGCGAAATGGAAATGGGTCCACTCTCGGCAGCACCTTCGTTGACGACTTGAAAACTCACCAGCTTTTGATCGCCGACGGTGACGCCTGACACCAACTGTCCAGGCATCGCGACCAACCGCGGGACAACGCCCTGCACAGCCACACTGATCGGAACCTGAACCGTCGCGCCTTCGGCACTTGTTACAATTAGACCGATTTGCGCCTGCGAATAGGATGCGTCGGTCGCTTTAATGGTGAACGATAACTGATTGGTTGCAAGCTCGCCGAGGGAATTGGTTTGAAGCGTGGCAGTCACCATTAGATTCGGAGGAACATTGGTGGTGGTCACGTTCAAGGCGGTCAACGGCACGTCCCCGGCATTTACGATGTTCACCACGTCGGTCACGCTTCCGCCTTGAAAAATTGTCTCTGTCAACAGCGCGGGCTGGGCGGTCATGCCGTACAACGTGAATTGATCCTGAACCGTCGCGTCGGCATCACCCGGATGGGCGGCGCCAATCGTGTAAATCCCAGCCTCGCCCGGTAATGGCTGCCACGTCGTTGAAAAATTTCCCTGACTATCGGTTAAAGCGGAAATGATGCGATGCGTTTGCCTTAGATAAATGTGGATGTTTACCAGCACAAACGGCGCAGGCTGGTTCGAGATTGGTTTAAAAGCGCGGCCGCTAAAGGGAATCGGTGTATTCGCGACGGCGCTGTGAACGGTCGTTGCGACCACGGCTTCGTAAGCCGGAGTCACATGTATGGGCACACTGGAAATCGAGGTATTATTATCTTCTAAAATTTCGGCGACCGTATTGCTCACGTCGGTTTGCGCGATGACCCAGTAATCTCCGGCGGCTTGAGGCAGGCGAATAGAAAATGTTTGCGAAAACGCCTCTCCGGCGGGCAACGATCCGGCAAAAGGATAACTGCCGACTAATGTAGCTCCGTCCAGGGAACGGTTGGTGGATAAATAAAGTGTTTGGATGATTACATTCGAAGACATCGCGCTCAATCCCTGATTCAATATCGTATATCCAAGATTGGCGAAGGTTTCGGTATCGGCTGAAGCGGGCGCGATCACCGAAGAAACCACCAGGTCCGGCAAGCTGGCATCACTGACGACGAGAGAATCCGATCCGCTGTTAAAGCCCGCGGCGGTGGCGGTCACAGAAACAGTTTCATTTCCACTTGCGCCACCGTTCAGGCTCGCCACATTGAAATTGACCGAAAAAGCGCCGATAGGAATCGTCACCGAAGCGGGCGCTGCCAACTTTGCCCCGTCGGACGAAGCCAGAGATACCACGAGTGCAGTATTGGTTCCTGTGTTTCGAAACACAACTGCCGAGGTCGCTGGATTCAAACCTTGCGCCACCAGATGGCTTGCAAGAGACAATTTCAGAGTGGGACCGTCGTCATCCGTCACGGTCAAAACGGCGGATGCCGCTTGCGATACCACCGTGGAGGTGCCGCTGGCGAGAATATACGCGGTAAGAGTAGATGTCTTGTTGCCGTCCACCAGATCATTATTCACCGCCGCCACGGGAACACTGATCGAGGCCGCGCCCGCCGGAATGGTCGCAGTCGCCGGGACGATCGCGGCATTGGGGTTGCTTGAAGTTAATTGCAAAACCACCGACCGGCTCGTCACGGGCGTGCGGGTGAATGTGGCCGTCGTCGCCTGCGCTCCGGCCCCTTCGCTGACGCTGGTTGCGCCCAAGGTCATGGTAATACTCGGAAGATCGTCATCCAAAATAACGATGTTCGTGACGGCGCTCGCAGCGCCCGGCGCCGTCGCGGTGAGGGAATTTGTTATTGGATTTTCGATCAAAGAATTTTCAACGGCCAGAGCTTCAAAATTTGTCGAGCTTTGACCGGCGGCCAGAACCAGCAGCGCAGGGGTCGAAATCCGCGTGGAATCCGAAGCATTGATGGTCACGGTCAGCGCCGTGCTGGCGCCGGTATTCCGCGTCACCGTCCCGGAAATCAAGCCGCCTTCCATGACCGTATTCGTGGCCAGCGTCAGGCTCAAATGCACCATGTCAGCGTCCTGAACGATGACGGACGCGGACGCACTGGTGAATGCGTCAGCCGAGGCGGTGACGATGACTGTCTGCGGTCCGCGCACGAGGCCGTCAATCAACGGAGTCAGATCGAACGACGCCGAAGCCTGGCCGGCCGGGATTGTGACGAACGATGGCGATGCAAGTTCAGTGGCGTCGCTTACGCTGATGGATGTGGTCAGCGGTTGAGATTCGTCCCCGTTGCGAGTGACAACTCCGCGAACCGGCTGGGTGGCCCCTTCGATAGTCTCGCTGGCTGAAAGTGAAAGCGAGAGAACCGCAGGAATAGCGGTGGGCATAGTTGCCACGCCCAGATTATTCGTCTCATTCTGCTCGACAATTTCATTGTAAACATCGGCACTGACAGCGAACCAGACGTTTCCCAGCGGACTGGCAAGGGGAATCGTCACCATCTCATTGCGCGTCACCGCGCCTCCCGCCGCCAGATTGTTCGTGAAAAAGAATGTCGCCAATCTGGAAAGGCCGGCGCCGGTATTGTTCGTCGCGAGATAAACAGATTCAGACCAAGTGCCATTGGCGCTTGCACTTCCAGAATTGGTAGTCTTCCAGGTCAACGAAACGATCTGGCCGGGTTGCGCTTGCGGCGGCGCCATGATGCCTTGCACAGAAAGGTCCGGTAATGGAGGCAGTGAAAGGTTGATCAGGCGCGACGCCAGGTTGTTTCCTTCATTCGACTCAGCGACGGTTTGGCCATCGTCGGTTGACACCAGCAGGTAGTAGGTTCCCGCAGCAGATTGCGCGGTAAGCGGCAGTGAAATGGTGGTTGAGTTTGAAACTACGGCGCCGTTGGCAATCGGCACGTTCGTGATGACCACTGAGGCCAATGGTATTGCCCCGACCAGACTATTTGACGACGGGCCGAGGTAAACTTCATCCGTCCACGAAGAAAAGGCCGGCCCTGAACCGGCGTTAGTGGTGTTCCAGGAAAATATAAAACTGTCGCCAAAATTCGCAGTGGCAGGGGCAGCCAAAAGATTCCCCGGTTGCAAATCGGGTGAATGCAGCCGGAGGGGCGTGCTGCCAACCGTGACATTATTGTTCTCGTTGCCAAGCTCCTGCACCTGGTTTCCCGAATCCGTCGTCACCACGACGTAATACACACCATCCAATCCGCCAGGCGCGATGACTGTCTCGCTGCGATTGATAGACTGACCGCTGCCGAGATCATCGTGAAAAGTAAAATCTCCCAGATGAATTTGTGGCACACCTGTGGAGTTCGTGGAAATGGCGATGGAATCGGCCCACGGCGCGATCGCGGTTTGGCTTCCCTGATTAAGCGATTGCCACGAAACCACGAACGGTTCTCCGGCATCTGCCGCTGAAGGATTCGTGACGGTCATGACGACGAGGTCGGCAATGGGCTGAACCGTGAGCACGGCAACAGCGCTGGTGACCGAGCCGCCATTATTGGACACCACCACCTGATATTTACCAGTTTCGTTGGTTTTGGTATTGGCCAGTGTCAAGCTGCCACTCGTCGCGCCTGAAATAGCAGCGCCGTTGAATTGCCATTGATAAGCCAGCGGATGCGTGCCTGTGGCGGTGACAAAGAAAGATACGTTTTGGCCATTGATAACCGTCTGGCTGGCGGGTTGGGAAATGATCGCCGGTCGAGTGACCGATTGATTCGTGTTGCCGGCCGCGACGAGATTCAGCGAACTGGCCAGATACGTTTCCTGGAACAACAGGTTCGTGGAAAAAATCAGGCCGTTGTCATTGGCAAAGCCGCCGCTGAATGAACCATAGCTCACCACGCCGAAACTATTTCCCGCTGACGGTACGAAGGGGTCAATCAAGGTGACGTTCAAGTCGCCGCCAAAAGTTGCGGCACCGCTGATGATCAGATGATCGTATTGTGAACCTGCCGTTACTCCACCGATCTTGAGGTTCAATGTGCCCGAAGTCGTCTGCACATAGCTCCCATTTATTTGAAGGGTTCCGGGAGTTGCACCAAGGTCAAGGGTGGCGCTGTTGACGATATTCCCGCTAATGGTGTTGGTTCCGGAAAGCACGCCACCCATAAGCTGAAACGGTTGAGTGACGGAAAGGCTGCCTCCGTTCAGTTGTAAAATCCCGGCGGTCTGAACCGCTGTTCCCCCAAATGAAAGCGTTCCGCTCTCCAAATCCAACTCGCCGGTATTGTTGAACGTCCAGTTAATGCTTTCCGTTCCAGTCCCACCAGTCCTCTGCAGCGTGCCAGTATTGATAAAATAATTGGTGTTTTGCACGTTATAAGTATCCATCGTGCTATTGATCACAGATTGCCACAAACCCGCATTGACGATGATGCCGCCCCCGGCCTTGGAAGAGGAATTCCCAGCCCCGTAAAGATTCGCCGCCCAAATCACCGTGCCGTAATTGGTCAGAGTAACAATATTGCTAAAACCATGCGCAGAATTGTTCTGGGCAAAATAAATCGTGTTGGAAAGACTCAGGGTTCCTCCCGCTAGAACCGTCAACGAACTTTCCAGATCGCCGCTGGACCAGTTTAAAATTGCGTTGGAAGTAATAACTAAAGACTCATTGATTTCTCCAGAGAAGTTTATTTTTGCTCCTGAGATCAAGGTTCCGTTGAGAGTTCCGCCTGAAAAATTTGCATTGCCATACACCGTCCCGCCGCCGATCCAATCGCCCATGCTGAAAGTGCCGCTGGTAGTAGTAACCGTTCCTCCGGTATTGATGAAATTCCAGTTGATGGAAGTCGTTCCCGTGCCCCCGGTTTTCATCAGCGTGCCGGTGTTGATGAAATAATTGGTGTTTTGCACGTTATAAGTATCCATCGTGCTATTGATCACGGACTGCCACAAACCTGCATTGACGATGAGGCCGCCGCCGGCCCTGGAAGTGGAATTCCCAGCCCCGTAAAGATTCGCCGCCCAAATCACCGTGCCGTAATTGGTCAGAGTAACAATATTGCTAAAACCATGCGCAGAATTGTTCTGGGCAAAATAAATCGTATTGGAAAGACTCAAGGTTCCTCCCGCCTGAACCGTTAACGAACCTTCCAGGTCGCCGCCAGTCCAGTTTAAAACCGCGTTGGAACCAATAATCAGGGAATCATTGATGTCTCCCGAGAAATTGATGTTTTCTCCCGCCGTCAATGTTCCGCTAAGAGTTCCGCCTGAAAGATTCGCGTTGCCATATATCGGTCCGCTGCCGATCCAATCGCCCATGCTGAAAGCACCGCTGGTAGTAGTAACCGATCCTCCGGTATTGATGAAATTCCAGTTGATGGAACTCGTTCCCGTGCCCCCGGTTTTCACCAGCGTGCCAGTATTGATAAAATAATTGGTGTTTTGCACGTTATAAGTATCCATCGTGCTATTGATCACAGATTGCCACAAACCCGCATTGACGATGATGCCGCCGCCGGCCTTGGAAGTGGAATTCCCTGCCCCGTAAAGATTCGCCGCCCAAATCACCGTGCCGTAATTGGTCAGAGTAACAATATTGCTAAAACCATGCGCAGAATTGTTCTGGGCAAAATAAATAGTGTTGGAAAGATTCAAAGTTCCTCCCGCCAGAACCGTCAATGAACTTTCCAGATCCCCGCTGGACCAGTTTAAAATTGCCGTGCCAGCCACGGTTATGGGACTCGATATTGCGCCTGCAGCCAAATTCAAATTTCCGTGCAGCACACTGGGAGCCGCCCAATTCAGGGCCAAAGACCCGCTCGGCGTATCAATCTCGCCAGTGCTGGAAAAATTCCAGTCGATCGAAGCCGCTGATGTCCCCCCAGTTTTCACCAGCGTGCCGGTGTTGATGAAATAATTGGTGTTTTGCACGTTATAAGTCTGTATCGAGCCGTTGTCCACGGACTCCCACAAACCCGCGTTGACGATGAGGCCGCCACCGATCTTGGAAGTGGAATTTCCAACCCCGTAAAGCGTACCCGACCAAACCACCGTGCCATAATTGGTCAGAGCGGCGGTATTGGTATAACCAAGCGCAGAATTGTTCTGGGCAAAGAAAATCGTGTTGGAAAGACTCAAGGTTCCTCCCGTCTGAATGGTCAATGAACTTTCCAGATCGCCGCTGGACCAGTTAAAAACCGCATTGGAACCGATAATTCCGCTGAGAGTTCCGCCTGAAAAATTCGCATTGCCATACACTGTTCCGCTGCCGATCCAATCGCCCATGTTGAAAGTGCCGCTCTCAGTCGTAACCGTTCCTCCGTTACTGATGAAATTCCAGTTGATGGAAGTCGTTGATGCCCCCCCCGTTTTTACCAGCATGCCGGTGTTGATGAAATAATTGGTATTTTGTACGTTATAAGTCTGTATCGTGCCGTTGTCCACGGACTTCCACAAACCCGCATTGACGATAATGCCGCCGCCGATCTTGGAAGGGGAATTTCCCGCCCCGTAAAGAGTGCCCGACCAAATCACTGTGCCATAATTGGTCAGAGTCGCGGTATTGGAATAACCAAGCGCATAATTGTTCTGGGCAAAGAAAATTGTGTTGGAAAGACTCAAGATTCCTCCGGCCTGAACGGTCAATGCCCCCTCCAAATCTTCTCCCGACAAGTTTAATACGCCACCCGCAGCCACTGTGAGTGAACCGCTGATCGTTCCGCCGTTCCCGTCGAATACTCCGTTCGGATTGATGATACTTGTATTGGTCAAAGAAAGCCCATTCGCAATCAAAGTCTGGGTTCCGGTCTGACCGCCGAGAGTCAGGCGATCCAGGGTGATGCCGATATTGTTGGTTGAACTGTAAGTGCCGCCGCCGGTGATGATGACGTCATCACCGTTCGCCGGAACTTGGTTCGGGATCCAGTTTGCCGCAACGCTCCAGGAACCGCCTGCCAGGTTCGTCCAAGTGAGCGTGGCTGATTTTGCGATGCCGCCTCCAAGAAAAAGAATTAAAAACAGCGATTGAAAAGCACGTAATTTCAAGATTGTCCTTCCGATAAGAATTTAAAAAACCCGGATGCAGACAGCCACTCCAAGAGTGCCATTGGTTAAAGCTTTTTTACAGTGGACTGTCAAGCGACATTCGCATGTCGCAGAGCATTGGGACGCATCTTATCGCTGCTCTTAAAATGGCGTCAACCGGTCGAAGTGCAGAGGGCCATCCGTCTTATCCACGGGAGCGCACGCGCCGTCGCCAGCCACATCTTTATCCGCCTCTATCCCCATTTATACCCGGCTTCTCGACGACTTCCCGGCAGGCAAATACGCCGAATCTTCAAAAGCGTTTATAAGATCAAATATTCCAAGCTTGTATAGCTTCGACTTAGTCATTAATAAAGCGGCATGACCAAGCCTACTCCACTCAACCCACTTATCTCCTTTTTTGTATCAGGATTGCTCCTGCTCACCTGCACCGTTCCCGCCACCGTTTTTGCCGCACCGAATCCTTTGAAAGTTTTACTGATCGCCGGCGGCTGTTGCCATGATTACGCCGCCCAGAAGGACATCCTCAAAAAAGGCCTCGAAGAACGCGCCAATGTGGTCGTTGATCAAATTTACACCGACGACTCCAGCACCAGACCCATGCTTCCCATTTACGGCAACCCAAATTACGCCAAAGGCTATGACCTCGTCATCCACGACGAATGTGCTGCGGACATCAACGACCCCGCAATCGTCCAGGGCGTGCTCAAGCCCCACCGCGAGGACGGCATCCCCGGCGTCAACCTCCATTGCGCCATGCACTGCTATCGCATTGGCAACCCCAACGATCCCGTCACCCTCGGCACACCGCACGGCTACTGGTTTGAATACCTCGGCTTGCAATCAAGCGGACACGGCGCGCAACTGCCCATAGCCATAGATTTCACCGCCCCGTCCAATCCCATCACCAAAGGCCTGACCAACTGGACCACCATCCACGAAGAACATTACAACAACATCCACATCTTCGACACCGCCACGCCACTCGCGCACGGCTATCAAGTCGTCAAGCAACGCGACGGCAGTCCGAAGACTAACGATTTCGTCGTCGTCTGGACCAATCAATACGGCCCGAAGAAAACCCGCGTCTTCAGCACCACCATCGGACACAACAACGAAACCGTCTCCGACCCGCGCTACCTCGACCTCGTGACCCGCGGAGTCCTGTGGGTCACCGGTCATCTGAACGAAGACGGAACCCCAGCGGCAGGTTACGGCCCGGGTGGGAAATAAGCCCCGTCATCACGAAGCGCAAATATTTTTGTGAAGTTTTAATTTGTAACAGTTGCGTGGGAATAATTTAGAAATGAGCAAGCCGATATTATTCAGGAAGCCATTAAAAAATGACATTTGCCGATTTTTTTAAAATTGCCACGCGTAACCCCGACGGTTCGGCTAATCCACCCTATGGCTACCAGTCCCGTTTGGCAGGCAACGATTCTCGCACTGTTTGTCGCTCTCAACTAATTGATATTCCGACAGGCCTCGGCAAGACTGCAGCCGTCGTCCTCGCTTGGCTTTGGAATCGTGTTCATCTTCAAAATCCAGCGTGGCCGCGTCGGATGATTTACTGTCTGCCAATGCGGACGCTCGTGGAGCAAACTCAAGACGAAGTTCAGAAATGGCTCAAAGCTCATGGCCTAGATTGGGATAATAAACCGGAAAACCGCCGAGGAAAAGTCGGTGTTCACATCCTCATGGGCGGTGAGGACGGCGGCGAGTGGGACATCCACCCCGAACGCCCCACCATCCTCATCGGCACCCAGGACATGCTCCTCAGCCGCGCCCTCAATCGCGGCTATGGCACGAACCGTTACCGCTGGCCAATGCACTTCGCGCTTTTAAATAATGACTGTCTCTGGGTGATGGACGAAACCCAACTCATGGGCGTCGGCGTGGAAACCAGCGCCCAACTCGACGCCTTCCGCCACGATCGAAAAATGCCCACCATCGGCGCGTGCCCCACCTGGTGGATGAGCGCCACCCTCGAACACACGCGACTCGCAACCGTAGATCATCCCAAGCCCGAAGGCGGCTGGCCCACGGAAAAATTGAGCGACGCCGAACAAACCGCCGGACAACCGCACAAACTCATCACCGCGCCAAAGAAACTATCGCCCGCTTCGTCGCTAGACGAAGAAGCGCCCCTTGTGCTCAACTCCTCCACCAAAAACGATTACCCCAAGCGACTCGCCGACCTGATCGCCTCACGCCACCAACCCGGCACACTCACCCTCGTCATCGTAAATCGCGTTTCGCGCGCGCGCGAAATTTATCAAGCCCTCACCACCCCCAGCAAAGGCAAGCCCGCCCCCCACGATCCACCCAAAATCGCGCTCATTCACTCGCGCTTCCGCCCAAAGGATCGCAAAAAGCACACCGACATCCTGCTCGGCGACCCTAACACCGAAAGCGACCGCATCGTCATCGCCACCCAAGCCGTTGAAGCTGGGGTAGATGTATCAGCGCGCCTACTCATCACCGAACTCGCCCCGTGGTCCTCCCTCGTCCAACGCATCGGCCGCTGCAATCGCCGCGCCGAATTTACCGACGCAGAAGTGCTCTGGGTGAACATCGAGCCCGACGCCAAAGGCGAACTACTACTCCCCTACACGCAGGAAGAACTCGACACAGCCCGCGCCGCCATCACTCCCCTCTCCGCACTAAAAAACGTGCGGCCTCGTTGAAGCGACACTAACAACAGCCCTCCGCCGCCTACGCCTCCTCTCTCCGCACTAAAAAACGTGCGGCCTCGTTGAAGCCTATCGCACGGACGTTTGAACTTGTAAACACGTTTTCCTCTCCGCACTAAAAAACGTGCGGCCTCGTTGAAGCAACCATTTCACTACTTACCACCCCCGGCAAAGAAGCGCTCTCCGCACTAAAAAACGTGCGGCCTCGTTGAAGCGTCGGCTGGAAGAATGAAGTTGCAATCGCCTTTGGAACTCTCCGCACTAAAAAACGTGCGGCCTCGTTGAAGCGAGCGGAATAAATCCAACTGATTGCGCCTTGATGAAGCTCTCCGCACTAAAAAACGTGCGGCCTCGTGAAGCCATGCAAGCTCGTATGTCCACGGCGCGCAACTATCGCCTCTCCGCACTAAAAAACGTGCGGCCTCGTTGAAGCGACGGTTTATTTAGGGTCGCTCGATATCGTCAATCATTCTCTCCGCACTAAAAAACGTGCGGCCTCGTTGAAGCCGGCTGTCTGCGCGTAGGTGTTCATGGTGCGATTTTTCCTCTCCGCACTAAAAAACGTGCGGCCTCGTTGAAGCTGCGTTGCCTTTGCGCTCTCCGCGTGTGGCGGGTTTTTAGATTCTGTACATCGGCGACCGCGGCCAACAGTTGATCGCAGGCGGTTTCGTATTCAGCGACCACGGAACTGGCCACCTCTTTATTCGGTTTGACATTCGCGGTGCTGGCCTTGCCGGGCGGAATGACTCCTTTGGCCAGCGACGTTATGACTTTGCCAAGTCGGCTATTCATAATACGCAAATGGTCAAGCGTCATCCAGACCGACCAATAGCGGCTGCTGTCCTCCAACCCGCGCACCCGCTCAATCAGCACGCGCCGGCTGGCTGATTCCTCATCGCAAGCACGGGCCAGCTTTTGAATCGCATGCCGTTCCTGGTTAAAATGTGCGTTAAGGTCTCACGATTTCCTTTGAAGCGTCTCCACGCGAACAGAAGTTTTGCTACAAAAAGTTCGCTTTTGGGCAGCCCGGCGCCCGGCGCATCAAGTTTTGGTTCCTGTTGTTCATTCATGGTTTAAACGATGCCACATCACTTGTCTTTTACAAGTAATATTACTTGTGGAATGCAAGTGTTATGAATGTTAATGTTGGAACATGAAAATGAACAAGACCGCCAAACCGCACAAAGCCAGCCCCCTGCCCCGCCGGTCCCCCTGCCCCGTCGCTTGCTCGCTGGATCTTTTCGGCGACCGCTGGACGCTGCTCATCATTCGCGATCTTTTCCTGGGGCGGACTCGTTTCCGCGATTTTGCAAATTCGCCCGAAGGTATTCCGACCAACATCCTGAGCGACCGGCTCGAACGGCTTCTTGAGCAAGGCGTCATCGAACACATTCCGGCGCAGGATGGCACCAAGCGCCTGGCTTATAAGCTGACCAGAAAAGGCAAGGGTTTGGGGCCCGTGCTGGAAGCGATGCGAGATTGGGGGCTGGCGTGGAACAAGGATGCGCGAGCAATGCTGGCGCCCAAATAGGACTTTTCTTTAAAGAGAAAAGTGCGGACGCCATTACTGCGCGGCGCACACGGGGCTATGACGAAATATTCGCGGCAGATTATTTTTTTCCAGCGGCCGTCCGAAGCCAATGCAGCGCCATCAGTGATGCTCCCGGTGGTGCGGGATGCACGCCGTCCTTCAGCCAAAAATCAGGCGGGGCATACTTGGCAGCTTCGTCGAAAATGGATTGATACGGGATGAACGTGGCGTGAAAAGTGTCCGCTACGCGTTTTGCGGCCCGGCGATAACCGTCAAATTCCGGGAACCATTTATCGGTGACCGCACCGGTTCGCAGCACGAACGGCTCGCAGACGATCAACTTCACTTTGGGCAGCGCCTTGAACGTGCGCGTCAGCAATGCGCGATAATCGCGTTCGTAGATTTCCACCGTGCCTTGATATTTGCCGGTGATTGTGTGCCAAATATCATTCACGCCAATCAATATGCTCAGCACATTCGGCTTGAGGTCCAGGCAATCCGCATCCCATCGGTCGGCGAGTTGAAAAACCTTGTTGCCGCTGACGCCGCGATTAAAAACGGTCAAGTTGTCCTTGGAACGATCCACCAGCAATTCCAATCCGGCCATGCCCGCGTAACCGTTGCCGAGGCAATCCGATGTGTTGGGCTTATCGGCCGCTTCATGCTTGCGGCCCATGTCAGTGATGGAGTCGCCTTGGAAAAGCACGACGTCATTTTTGGCGATGAGCGAACGCGGAGAAAACAATCCGGCTTGCGCGCTCGCAGGCGCCAGCGTGGCAAGCCCGGCCGCACCAGCAATGGCCGTCGAAGCTGTGAGAAATGCGCGGCGATTCAATCCTGCCGGCGACGACAAATTATTTTTCATAGAGGTGCGATCAGTTAAACGCCAATCGCATGGATTGAAAAGCGGAATGTGAAGACTTCACCGGTCGTCAATCTAATCCCACTTGAGAACCAGAAGTGCGACCGCCTGCCGGGGAAGCTTTAGTTGGATGGTCGCACGACCGTCTTGCGTCGTAATTTTTTCCGGCGCGCCGATGGCGGTGAGTTTTCCGGCTTTTTCGAGTTGGGCGTATTGTTCCGGCGTAGGTTCTTGCGGCGAACCCAGGCGCTGCCATGCGGTGTAGGAATTGGCGTGGTCATTGTCTATGCGGTATTGCGTGAGTGTGGCGTGAGTGACGGAAGCCGGAAGATGATCGAGCTTCAGCGCCACCGCCGCTTCCGGCCCGGCAACATCGTCATCGTGATAATGCCACGTGAGAACGGTGAGTTGGTGCGTATCGAGGGCGGCGAAAGCGGACACATCAGGCGTCTCGCGGATACCGTGCTGGCGGATGGTCTGGGCATCAAAGCCAGCGCTGCTGGTGACCGCGATGCGTTGACCGCTCATTTTGCTGAACATGCGGAAGACATTCAGCACTGGCAAATCCAGCCCGTGACTCGCCAATGCGCGAAAGCCTGCGAAGTACGGTTGATCCTCAAATTCAAATGCCCAGGTCAGCGCGCCCAAAAGATTCACGCCATGCTCGGCGGCAAGGTCGTATTCACGCGGAAAGCTCGCGGCGGTGTAACTGGAATACATCGTTCCGTTGCGGTAGGCATCGCGCGGCTCGCGGCAGGCGGCGCAACCTTCGGGATCAGATTCGCCAATCACGATTGGTGTTTTTTTGTATTCAGGAAACGATGCGATGACCGCGAAAGCGTCGTTGATATTTCTAAATTGATTCGCCATGCCCATGCGCACGTGGTCATTGGTGAAAACGGGTGAACCCTTGGCGTGAAAGGAAATAAAATCCAGCGGCGCGCCGATCTTGCCATCCACATAATTGGTGCCGCGCGCGCAATGCTCGAGAAATTCGCGAAGAAATTTTCCTCCCGGTCCGCCCGCTGTCTCGGGCCCGCCAACTCGCGCAGAAGGCAACGCTCGGCGCACCCCGGCAACGGCGTAATCGTACAGCCGAAAATAATCCGCGTGCGAACCGTGCCAGTAGCCGATGTTTGGCTCATTCCAAACTTCCCAATACCATTTCGCGACTTCGCCCGCGCCATACTTTTCGACACAATGTTTCGTCCATTGATACGCAAGCTCGCCCCATTTCGCATAATCTTTTGGCGGATAAGCCTGGCCGGCCTCCACGGGCGCGCGTTCGTTGGCTGGCGGATCGTGCGGATAATCCTGCGGATGCGTGCTCAATGCTTCCGGCATGAAACCAAGTTGCGCGTATGGCTTGAGGCCGCGTTCGAGATAAGTGTCGAAGATGCGATCAACGATGGTCCAGTTGTAAATGGGATTGCCATTCGTGTCCTCGCTGTAAATGCCGGTTGAACTCCACTTGAGCGCGGGCGCGCCGTCGCCGCTCGTCAGCAAGTGATGACAACGAATGTAAACCTGCGGCGCGCCAAGCTGGCTAAGTTCAGTGAGAAGTTTTTTGCCATCGGTCATGTAAGTGTAATTCGCCTCGTCGTAGCCGAAGAATCGCCAGATGGGCGTGAGTTCTCCGCGAGGCTGCGCGGCGTCAACGTGGATGGTGACGGGAAATTCGGCGGGATCGGCGGCGAAAGTTTGCTGGAGAAAAAAAGACAGGGCCACGAGGACGGCGGCAAATTTTTTCATAGGATCGCCGACAATAAAATAGACTGGCGCAAATGGCCAGCGGCGTTTGGCCGCGCATGCGAAAATAGCTGAATTTTTTGTTCGTGAATTTGGGTCATCTCTCGAGAAATCGGGTCGAGAAAATATTTGCCGATTGACTCCGTGCGGCGGTTTGGAAAAGTTAGCGGCCTATGGCAAAGATTCAACGCGCGTTACTTTCGGTGTCGGACAAAACCGGGCTTATCCCGCTGGCGCAATCATTACTCGCCGCCGGTGTGCAACTTATTTCAACCGGCGGCACCGCCAAAGCCCTGCGCGATGCCGGGCTCGCCGTGATGGAATTGAGCGCATACACCGGTTTTCCCGAAATGATGGATGGCCGCGTGAAAACTTTGCATCCCAAAATTCACGGCGGACTCCTGTTCATCCGCGGCAACGCGCAACACGAAGCGGCGGCGAAAACCAACGGCATCGAGCCGATAGATCTCGTGGTGGTTAATCTTTATCCGTTCGAGCAAACGGTCGCGAAGCCCGGCGTGAAGTTGCATGAAGCGATTGAGAATATTGACATCGGCGGACCCTCGATGTTGCGCAGCGCGGCAAAAAATCACGACAGCGTGACGGTGGTGGTGGACCCGGCGGACTATGCCGAGGTCGGGCGGCAGATTTCCGAGTCGGGAGAGGTGACGCTGGAAACGCGCCGCAAATTGGCGGCCAAAGTTTTTGCGCGCACGGCTCAATACGACGCGGCGATCGCAACGCATCTGGCGAAGGAATTTGAACCTGCCACGGCGGCGCTGCCGGCATCGCTCACGATCCAGGCGCCGCGCGTTCAAGTGCTGCGTTACGGCGAGAACCCGCATCAGGCGGCGGCGCTTTACGGACGCTTTTCCGATTATTTCCAGCAGCTTCACGGCAAGGAACTTTCCTATAACAACATTTTGGATCTTACGGCGGCGGCAAGTTTAATCGCGGAATTTGAAGATGAACCCCCGACGCTCGCGATCCTCAAGCACATGAACCCTTGCGGCGTGGGACAGGGCGCAGAGTTGCGCGAAGCATGGGACAAGGCGTTCGCCACGGACAAGCAAGCGCCGTTTGGCGGCATCATTGCCGTGAATCAACCGCTCGACCTGCCCTGCGCGGAAGCGATTGCCGAAATTTTTAGCGAAGTGATCATCGCGCCGGATTTCAGCGCCGAGGCGCTCACGCTGTTGCAGAAGAAAAAAAGTTTGCGGCTGTTGAAAGTGTTGAAGAGTCCGCTGGCGGCGCAGGCGCGCGATATTCGCAGCGTGGGCGCGGATTCATTTCTGTTGCAGGAACGGGACCTGAAGACCACGGGCGCGGGAGATCTAAAAATTGTCACCAAACGGCAGCCAACGGCGGCGGAGTTACAGGCGATGCTTTTCGGCTGGCGCATCGTCAAACATGTGAAGTCAAACGCAATTCTCTACGCGGCGGCGGACCGCACGCTGGGCGTCGGGGCAGGACAGATGAGCCGGGTGGATGCCAGCCGCATTGCCGTATGGAAAGCCGGCGAGGCGAAGTTGCCGCTCAAAGGCAGCGTGGTTTGCAGCGACGCATTTTTTCCGTTCCCGGACGGCTTGATCGCGGCAGCGGAAGCGGGTGCGACGGCGGCGATTCAACCGGGCGGTTCGGTGCGGGATGCGGAGGTGATCGCGGCGGCAGATGAACGGAATCTGGCGATGGCGTTCACCGGCACGCGCCATTTCCGGCACTGATCAGGGAATCAGGCTATAGATAAGACAAAATTGCGCGATGACGATGAGCACGAAAGCCGCCCACGTCAGATATTCGCGCGGGCGCAAACTTTTCTGGCGGGTTTCGCCAAGCCAGAAACGGATTTTTAGAGTGCCGATCTCGATCGAGTCGCCGTTGCGCAGAACCGCTTGCTGAAACGGCTGGCCATTGATGGCGGCGAGTGCGGACGGATGGGTGTTCAGGACGAAACCCGCGGCGGGATCGAAGAGCAGTTCAAGGTGCTTGTCCCAGACGCCGTCATCGGCTAACTGCAGATCGGCTGAAGCGGAGCGTCCGATTGTAAAAGGAAAATGGCGGGCGACCTTTTCGGTGCCCGCCATTTTGCCGGAAACAATTTTAAATTGGACCATTCAAGATTTTACCACCAGCGCTTGTGAACGTAAATCCGGTCGCCGGGGTAAACTTCCTTGTCGAGTTCAGGATGGCCATTCAAGGCGCGCCCGCAATTCACGGTATATTTTTCGCCATTGGCGTGGGTCACTTCCACGCGGCCCTTGTTGGCAAAATCAGTGAAACCACCGGCGGTATCAATGCCGCGTGTCACCGTCATGTAACCGGTATAAGCCTGGCGGCTGGGATTGCGCACTTCACCACCGACGGAAAAGAAGCGGTCCGCAGTTTTGATGCTGACGGTGAGGTATTTGAAATATTGCGGGACGTAACGGTCACGGATGTCCGCTTGCAATGCACCGATGGTCTTGCCAGCCGCCTGAAATTTCTGATTCAGGATCAAGGTAATGGAACCGTCTTCCTTGATGCTGTCATCAATCGGTGGAACCGACGTCGGCAAATCGGCAAATGTAATGGTGATGGCATCGCCGACATGCAGCAAGTCACCACTGGCCGATGGGGCAGCACCAGACATCGCGGGAGTTCCCGCTTGAGCAGCTTGATTATTTTGACTCAGCGGATCGTATTTATAAGAAGAATCCGTAGTCTCACAACCCATCAAACAAATTCCGAGAAACAAACAGGTCAACCCGGCAAACCCACGCCCAAAAAATTTCATAGATTCCATGCTTGGCAAAACAGTCAAACCGTCATTACTGCGATTAATACTTTTTATTGATGTCCACGCGGGGCTTTTCAGCAGTTCCAGCACTGCCATTGGCGCCCAACGCGGGATCCGTGTCATCGTTCTTCGAATAATAGTCGTGATAATAGCCGCTGTAGTAGTAGTAGCTTTCATCCTGCGACATATTGATGTTGTTCAACACGATTCCGATCAGGTTGCCACCGACCTTCTCGATCAGTTGCTTCGCGCGGATGTTCATCGGCTGCGGGTAGCGGCGATATTGGATGACCTGGAGAGTCATGTCCACTTCGCTGGCCAGGATGGAGGCATCGCTAACGCCCATGATTGGCGGCGAATCGAAGAACACGAAATCATAACGCAACTTAAGTTCGTTGATGAGATCCTTCATCTGTCCCGAACTCAAGATACCGAGCGAACTGCTGGGCAGCTTTCCGCTGGCCATGAAATCAAGGGCGGGCAATTTGCTGGTCTGGATGACTTCTTCGAGCGTGTTCTGTTTCAACAGATAGTTGGTCAAGCCCAGGTTGTTGGAAACACCCATGAGTTTATGCAACGTGGGACGGCGAAGGTCGGAATCAACCATGAGCACGCGCTGGCCGCTTTGCGCAAACACCGTCGCGAGATTACAAACCGTGGTGGACTTACCTTCACCGGCGCCAGCGCTGACGACCGCCACCGTGTTCAGTTTATCATCCTTGCGGGAAAACAATAGATTCGTGCGCAACACGCGATACGCTTCCGCGTGCGGACTCTCGACGCCTTCTTCCACGAGATAGCCGACGTTTTGTGGAATGACACCGAGCACGGGCGCTTGCAGCGTCCGCTCGACATCGTCAATCGTCTTGACGCTGGTATCGAGATATTCGATGAAGAACGCGAGACCGATGCCGACCACCAAGCCGATGATGATACCCAAAGCTATATTCAGGGGCTTATTGGGACGTACGGGACGCTGACTGGTTTCAGCGCGCTCGATGATCTGCACCATCGTCGTCTTCGGCATCTTGAGATCAACACTTTCCTGGAAGGTGCGCAAGGCGAGCACTTCACGGAATTTGCGGAGGCGATCCAATTCAGATTTGGCCAGATAGTAAGGGCGAGTCCGTTCGGCAGTATCAATATCCTCAGCCTTGGCGCTGTCAACTTTGGCCTGGGAATTCGTCACGACCGCCTTCAATGAAGCAACGCGCGTTTCCATCGCCTGCATGATGCCGTTGACGCGATCATCAATTTCCTTGTCCAAACCCGCCTTCAATTTGACCGCGCGTTGAACTTCGGGATTCTGATCGCCATAATCACTTCGCAAAGTGATGAGGCGCGATTCGGTTTCGAGAGAATTTTGCAGCAACTGGGCCAGAATAGTATCAGGAGCGGCAGTCGGAATGGTTTGAATGAGTTCGGCGCTGGACAGTTCTTTGAGCTTGTCCAACATCGTTTGTTCACGGATGTAAACCGCCTCGCCCTCGATCTTGATCGAGTTATAATGAATCACATCCATCGGCCCCAAAGAGCCGGGCTGCGAGGTATTTTGAGGATCATTTTCAACGACATGCAAGTCATTGCGCAACTTGTCAACCTCAGCCTCCTTGGCGGTAATTTTGGTGTCTTGAACATCTAATTCTTTTTCAAAAGCTTTGATGCCACCCATCGTCAATTCCGTGCGGACTTTCTGGCGATAATCATAATAGACATCGGCAATTGCGTTGGCTATGTCGGCGGCTTCCTTTTTATCGTCACTGAAGACAGTGATATCAATGATACTGGTGTTGCGAGAGGGACGCAGATCAATCATGCGCTTGAGCGCCGTGCGGGTATCAGTCGTCTTGAACTTGGTGTCAGAATTATATTTCTTCTGCCATTTTTCGTTCAGGTTGAGGCGGTCAATGACTTCATCCAGGACGATTTCGGACTGGATGACTTCAAATTCAGTCTGAATGAAGTAAGGATCATAGACGCCGCTGATATTGCGCTGCCCATCCACTCCCGCGACGTCGGTGGAATCGCGCTCAAGTTTAATGCGGGCCCGGCTGGAATAGGCTTCGGGCAGGATGAAAGTGACGATGGTGGCAGTGATGACCACGAGAAGGAACACTGCCAGAATAACGGTCTTGCGGATGCGAATGATGCGCCAATAATCAAGAAAGTGAAGCTTGGCTTCGGGCGCATTAGTGGTTTTTAATGGATCCATACGTCGTCAAAAAAACAGGGGCTAGATCATGTTAGCCCAGCCCCTGTATCGTCATCTGTTTAAACAAACCTGCGGCTTAATAAGACGCAGTCACACCGATATAAACACGGTTACGATCGTAACCACGGCCCGGAACATCCGAACTCACGAGGTCGTAATTGTATCCGGTTTCGGCAGAGAAATAATGGGTGAATTGATAGCTGAAATTTGCGCCAAACAAGTAATATTGATCGGCTTCGTTATTGAAAGTGCTGCCGCCTTCATATACCGAATTCTGATATTGCGCCGTCAAAGAAGCGACCAACTTGGGCGACAGGAATGACAAGGTTTGGTTCACGGAACCATAAACCGTGGATGATTCCTGATCCTGCGTCAAAGACCCATTGGCATTGGCAGCAACATCTGTTTGATTTCTGGACTGGCGGAAACCAACCGTGAGCGAACCAGTATCAATGTATTGATAGCTCAAGCTCAAGTCAGCAAATGGCCCGATACTGGCGGCACCAGTGTTACCGGTCGGAAGCCGGTCGGAATTGTAATAATCCGAAATTTGAACGCCCGCGCGTCCGGAAAAGGTCAAATTAGGGAAGAAGCTGTGTTCCACACCCAAATAAAGATTATGGGTAAAATTATTGCGCAACTGCGGCGATTCTTGAATAGGCGGCACGAATCCCGGAGTCAAATTGCCACCACGGAGATAATCCACCCAGAGCAACTGATAACCGGCAATGAAAGTCGTTTCCGGCTGCACCATCCAACGGCTGTTGAGCGTGAAAGTCTGCTCCACGCGATTCAGCGAAGTGGCATACGACGGGGTATTAACCGTGCCCGGAGGCAAGGCCCCGGTATAATCGTAATAGCTATTGGCATAACCAATCACGAAGCTGAGCAGGCGCGACACGCCGAGATCATAATTGAGCGCAAAATTATTGTGAATGTTATCGCCATTCGCGCGAACCGGCAGAGTGATCGCCCCACCGCCCGCGAGCACTTCCGGCTCCTGCGAAACGATGAAACTTTCCTCAACGTCCATCTTGTTGTGCTCATCAAATGCGTGGGTGAAGGCAAGCTCAACGTCATGGCTCTGGTCTGCTTTATCGCCAGGGCGATCTTCAAAATATTTCAGCGAGTAGGTGTAGCTCGCGCTGAGGGTGGTTGGACCGTCGGACCAACTAACCGAAGCTTGCGGGCGTATTTCATAACCGAAGCTGCTTCTTTTGCCGATCGAACCGTTGGGCTCGGTATTATAATTACTGTCGTAGAAACCGCGGAGCGTTGCGGAAACACTCCAAGGCTTATCGGCACCGGCAGCCCAGTCAGCCCGGGCGGAATAAACGCCTACTGCGCCGATGGCGAGCAGACTGGCAGAAGCAATAACTTTCTTCATAGTTTTATTTTAGTTAATCATTGGCTCGCAAGGGAGTTCCAACAGTAAAAGCAAAAGAGTTTTACTTGAGGAACTTGCTGACTGTCAAACAAATCTTCATCTTTTTTTCAGATATTGAGTCACGGTTAAACCTGGGTTTTTCTGGCTTCTACCAACTCAAGGTGCGCCCTTGCTGGAACGGACCCGCAGCTTTTCCAGACACCGTTTTCCCCATGCTGCTCGTGTTTCTTTGCCACAGCACGACCCACTCTCCGGGAAAAGGCTTATGTCTATTGACCGGCAAACTCAATTTGCGTTCAAAGCCCATCGCAAATTTCTGCGCGACAAACCCCGTGGCTCAGGATGCGCTGACCGTTTTGCCGGCTTGCTGCGCAGTCAGGGTGAGAAAGGTTTGCTCCAGCGCACCCGAGCCGCCGCTTTGTTTTCGCAATTCTTCCCGCGTGCCCAGCGCGACCAATTTGCCCTGATGGATGATGCCGATGCGGTCGGCCATTTCTTCCGCCACGCTTAATTGATGCGTGGAAACGAAAATCGTCGTGCCCTTGAGCGAGCGTTCCTTCAAGACATCCTTGACTACGCGCGCGTGCTGGGGATCGAGGCCAACCATCGGTTCGTCAATGACAAACACCTCGGGATCATGCAGCAACGCCGACACAATCGCCACGCGTTGGCGGGTTCCGTGCGAAAGGCCTTCGATGGGTTTGTTCACGAAAGCTTCCAGCGAAAATCTTTCGATGAGATCGTGGGCGGCGGATTGGATGCGCGCATTGTCCATCTGGAACATCTGGCCGGTGAAACGAAAAAATTCCCACGGCGTCAGTTTTTCGTAGAGGAACGGAAAGTCCGGCACGTACGCCAGGCGGCGGCGCGCTTCGAGCGGATGCGTCTGAACATCGTAACCACCCACGCGCGCGCTACCCGAAGTCGGCTTGATGAGTCCGGCGAGGATTTTGATGGTGGTGGTTTTGCCGGCGGCATTGGGCCCCAGCACGGCGAAAAATTCCCCGCGCGGCACGACGAGATTGATGTCATTGACGGCGGTCAATTCGCCGAACTGTTTGAAAAGGTGGATGAGTTCGATCATGGTCGCGGCGCCGGCTACAGACTGGATATTTGGTCATTGATGAGTTGCCAGCCATCCGGCAAATCCACACGGAGAATTTCGCCCACGCGGCTGACCACGATCAGCATGCGGTAACGATCAAAAATGGAGGCCTCGATGCGATAGGCGCGCACGGAGGTATGGCCCATCGTGACCCAATCGTTGCGCGCTTTCCACGTAATTTCCGGCATCACGGAAAGATCATTGGTGCCGGTCTTCATCGGCAGCGAGCCGAAAGCACCCAGCAGATTCAGCGGTCCCGGCAGATCGAATTCCTGCAATAATGTCTGCGGATTTTCCAACTCCGAAAATTTGAAAACGCGCTCCGTATGCGAACGGCGGCCTTCTTCCATCACCAGATAAACCGTCTGCTCGGACGCGCGCGAATGAAGTTCCCAAACATTTTTTTGCAGCTTCACCCGCAAATGAAAATCCTGCCAGACATCGTTCGTGGAAAGCCGGATTTCAAAATCGAATCCCAGGCGACCAGGCATGTCTTCCAATGCGACGTTGCCTTCGAGATTCAATCGATAGCCGTCGAGCGTCGGCAATATGCTTTCGGGCGACATGGATTCGTCCGTCAAAATTTTACTGGTCGAAAGATCCTGCCCCACACTGGAGGCCCACCGGCAATAGCCAACTTTTTGGCCGTGATGAATCATCTGCAAAGGCGAAACGTCGGAAGCAGTTTGAATTTTTTTCCAAACCAAATTGATTGGCACGCTGCTGCCGACCTGGTTGTGGCCCACGTATTCGGAACGCCACAAAAAATAAGTCATTGTGAGCCAGAATACCGTGAGCACTAAAAATGTAAGGCGCGACAGCATGCAATCAGGGCGCGGGAATATTCAGGATTTGCCCGACATGCAAATGCTTGGGATTCACTTGCGGATTGGCCGCCATCAGTGAGTTGAGGGAGACGCCAAATCTTCGTGCAAGCGCGGCGGGGTTATCGCCGGATTTGATGCTGTAAGTTTTTGGAATGGGATGCGTGCTCGAACTGGGCCCGATATGTTCTGTGTTATGTGGCGTCATCACCACCGGACGCGATGGCGCGGGATTTCTTTCCACCTGTGTTTGCGGAAGCGGCGTCACGTACGCGGGCTCTGGCACGCGCGCAACCGGTGTTCCCTTCATTTGTTCAAGCTGCGATTGCAAGGTCGTCACGTTATCGCGAAGCTGTTTGTTCTCGATCAACACGCGCTCCAATTCCCGTTGCGCCGGCGATGCCAACGGCCCCACCGCCGACACCGTCTTGGCCAATTCCAGTTTGCAACTGTTGATGTGCTGATGCACCACATCCGCCTGATCGGGATGCGCGCTGAATTTGAGATAGCGTTCGTAATGATAAATAGCCGCAGCCGGATCGTTCGCCTTATCTTCGTAAAGCCAGCCCAACTCGAAATGCGCCGAAGCCGACCGCGGATTCACCTCCAGCGCCTTCTCAAAAGAATCAATCGCCCCCTGATAATCCATCTGCCCGACGAGCGATTTGCCATTGATAAAATACGGCTCCCTTTTCTCATCGGTCTGGCTGTCCGAGGCGGGAAAGCACCCGCTCAGGCACCAGCACAGCAAAATCCCAACCGCGCATCGCCGCGCCAAGCCGACATATCTCATGACAACCAAATTAGATGAATCAATTTCAACTGGCAATCTCCTGTTCCATTCCCCACCACCTTCAACACCACACCAACATATATATACGCAAAATAAAAAATCGCCCCACCTTCTTTTCACCACAAACCCCACAAATACCCCCACAATCCCGCGCACCACCCCTAATATTTTGACCATCAATATACTACAATCACAGCCCTCCCCTCCTCACTGAAAACTTTGAAACTTGAAACTGAAAACTTCCCCACTCCCTTCCCTCCCCAAAATACTATTTTGCAAATCCCCCGTTCCATGATTATGTCAACGGCGGCTTATCCTATGGCAATCGCCCGACTCAAACGCGGCCTCCGCGCCACCCTACTCGGCATGGTGCTCAACACCTTCCTCGCCGCCGGCAAACTCGCCGCCGGAATCCTCGGCCATTCCCACGCCCTCATCGCCGACGCCGTCGAATCCCTCGCCGACATCTTCAGCTCCATCGTCGTCTGGCGCGGCCTCGTCGTCGCCGAAGAGCCCGCCGACGAAGACCACCCCTACGGCCACGGCAAAGCCGAAGCCATCGCCGCCGCCATCGTCTCCACCATGCTCCTCCTCGCCGCCGCCGGCATCGGCATGAAATCCGTCCAGGAAATCATCGCCGGCCACGGCCAGGGCCCCCGCGCCTTCACCCTCATCGTCCTCATCGGCGTCATCCTCATCAAAGAAACCATGTTCCGCTTCGTCAACCGCGAGGCCACCACCATCGAAAGCACCGCCATGCGCGCCGACGCCTGGCACCACCGCAGCGACGCCATCACCTCCGCCGCCGCCGCCATCGGCATCACCATCGCCCTCATCGGCGGCAAAGGCTATGAAAGCGCCGACGACATCGCCGCCATCGTCGCCGCCGTCATCATCGCCTTCAACGGCATCCTCCTCCTGCGCCCCGCCCTCAGCGAACTCATGGACGAATCCGCCAAACCCGAAGTTGTTCAAGCCATCCGTCGCGCCGCCGGAGCCATCACCGGCGTCGAACAAGTAGAGAAATGTATGGTACGAAAAAGCGGCCCCCGCTACCTCGTGGACATGCACGTCCAAGTCAACCCCGGCATCACCGTCAAACAAGGCCACGCCATCGCCCATGAAGTAAAAGACCGCATCCTCGAAAAATTCCCCGCCGTCGAAGACGTCCTCGTCCACGTCGAACCCTACGGCGACCAAAAAAAAGCCTGACAAAATCTTCCCGTCCTCCTCCCTCAACGTCAACGATGTTGTGCCTACAAAGCCCAGGGTTGCGCCGTCCCCGGCACTACCCTGGGTCAAAGCCAAAAAAATAAAAACTATATCGAGCAACGCGAGGCGAGCCCAGGCGAGCATCTTCCCAATCACGCCAGATAACCACGCGCCCCCAAACGCCTATCTCTCACCGTCCCGCCGTTGGTATTCGCACCAACGGCACTCAATCGGGGCGAACGGCTATCCAGTTCAATCCCCCAGGCATACATCGCCGGAGACGATCATGGAGAAATAATTGATGTCGCCATTGTCCGTGATCACCACGCCGATTTCGTTCGTGCCATAGTGCAATCGCCCGGGCGACACGCTTTCAAAAGAC
>DATAZE010000032.1:0-36392 GCA_036272195.1 Verrucomicrobiia bacterium
CCCGAACTTTATCAAGGCTCGTGAAACCGCTCGCAAAAATACGTGCATCAACAACCTCCGCCTGATTGACGGCGCCCAGCAGCAATGGGCGTTGGAATCCGGCGCGACGAGCACTTCGAAGCCGGCGCTCACGTCGCTGACAGTCTATTTGGGCCGTGGCGGCACGGGCTCGATCAACGGCACCGGCCAAGGCGCGGTTAAATGCCCCTCGAGCGGAACTTATGCCGCTTCTCCTGTGAACTCGGCGCCGACCTGCACCTTGGGTGCCACCTCGGGCCATCAGTTGCCGTAATAGTCAGCTACTGACTTACAACCCGAAGCCGAAAGGCTTCGGGTTTTTTGTTTCATTATACAATCTGAAAGATCAGCGGGTGCGACTTGCACCTCGCGCACAACTGTTCGTTTGCCCTACTTCGAACTCAGCTTTTATCTCGCACCGATCTAAAGAAATTTATATTTTTTGGCACAAGACAAGTTTACGGTCTGCCATTGAAATCCGGGAAGCCACCGGCCCGGAGGTGAATTGACTTGCACAATCGGTTGCATAATAATTTTTGACACCTGATGAACGCTGTTCTGCGGACAGAAAATTTGCGGGTCGAATATCGTTCCCGCGAATTGAAGCAACAAACCAAAGTCGCCCTGGCCGGCCTCAACCTGAGCGTCCAGACCGGGGAGGTCTTTGGCTTTCTCGGGCCGAATGGAGCCGGCAAAACCACCACCATGAACGTCCTGCTGGGGTATGTGAATGCCACCGCAGGCGCGGCTTATCTTTTCGATGTTAATGTTCGTGAGCCGATTGCCCGCCAGCGCATCGGCTACCTGCCGGAGTTGACCTATTACTACAAGTTCCTCACCGCCGAGGAATTGCTGCGATTCTACGCGCGCATTTTTGAAATACCGAAAGCTGAAACGGAGGCGCGCATCGACCAACTCCTGAAATTGGTGGAATTGGAACACGCCCGCAAACGGCCCATCCGCACTTATTCCAAAGGCATGCAGCAGCGTGCCGGGATAGCCCAGGCGCTTATCAATAATCCCGATCTGCTCCTCCTCGATGAGCCAACCAGCGGCCTGGATCCGCTCGGGCGCATGAAAGTCCGCGAAATCATTCAACGCCTCAAGAATGAGGGAAAGACCGTTTTCTTTTCCTCGCATGAACTGGGCGAAGTCGAAACCATCTGCGACCGCGTGGCGATTTTGCACCAGGGCGAGTTGAAGGTGCAGGGCCGTGTCGATGACCTCGTGAAGGAACATCAGTGCAATCTCGAGCAGGTTTTTCTGAAGGTCGTGGGTTACCAGCCGCAACAATCATAATTATGAACAAGATTTTTGCAGTTGCCGCCGTGGTCATCAAAGAGCTTTATCGCCGCAAGGATTTCTACGTGTTGTTTATCCTGACCGCGCTGATTACCGGCCTGATGTGGCTCATGAATTTTTTCCATGACGAACAAATTGTCCGCTTCATCAAGGAAATTTGCCTCATGCTGATTTGGGTTTGTTCCCTCGTCATCGCCGTGACGACCGCCGCCCGGCAAATCCCGGCTGAGCGCGAGAGTCGCACGATTTTTCCGCTCCTGGCCAAACCCATTACCCGCTGGCAGGTGATGGTGGGTAAGTTCCTCGGATGCTGGCTGGCCACCGGCGTGGCTCTGCTCGTGTTCTATATTTTTGTTGCGCTGGTCAGCGCCTCGCGCGAGCACACTCTTTCGGTCGATGCCTATTTTCAGGCCTTCTGGTTGCACTGGCAGATGCTTGGGATCGTCATTGCCATGACGATGCTGGGATCAGTCACGCTTAGCGTTGCGGCCAATATGACCATCATATTCATCGTCAGCATCGGCATCCTGGTGATGGGCGGTTTTCTTCACAAGTTGGCCGAGCGCATGACCGAGCCCTCCGCGTCGCTGCTGACCGCGATTTATTTCATCATCCCGCACTTGGAACTGTTCAACATGCGCGAACTGATTATTCACGATTGGACCGGCGCCAACCTGCCTCGCTGGACCGATGTTTTAGGCGACACCGTTTATGGGCTGGCCTATTCCGCGTTTTTCCTGATTGCCGCGTGCCTGGTATTTCGGCGCAAAGCATTGAATTGAGTCATGCGCAAAGCTGCGTTAATCCTGATTTTGCTGCTGTTGATTTGTTTCAGCCTCGTCGCGTGGTTGCAACCCCGTTACGAGACACGCACCAGCGTCGCCACCTCGGGAAACGTTTTGGCCGATCTGCTTGGGGACGGCCGCAAAATGGTGGCGGATTATTTCTATGTGCAGGCGGATGTGTATTTCCACAGCGGGTATTATCCCTCGGTTTTCGACCAGGCGCGACAACAGGAGGAAAGCGACAGCGATGTGGCCCATCCCGAAGAGGGGAACAGCCAGGAGGAAAATGGATTCATGGGCAAGCCCCTGGATTGGATTGAACGCTTCAGTCGCCGTTTTGAGCCGAGTGTTCATACGCACCTGGAAGGCAAAAAAATCGGCGAAATTCTTCCCTGGATGAAACTATCCACCGACCTCGACCCCAACCGGATCCAGACGTACGTGGTCACTGCCTATTGGCTGCGGAAAAGACTGGGCAAATCAGCCGAAGCGGAGGATTTCCTGCGCAGCGGACTGAAAGCGAATCCGCACTCGCCGGATTTGTTGTACGCGCTGGGTCAGATCTATCTCCAGGATCGCAAAGACTATCCTCACGCAAAAAACCTGTTCCTCGCAGCGTTACGCTGCTGGCACGACGTCGAAGATCCGAAGCCGCTAAAAACCGAAACAGGCGAGGAAGTGCGCAACACACTTTTGCTGGAACAAATCCTGGGCGGCCTGGCGGAGGAAGAAGCCGCCGCCGGCCGTCTTGACCAGGCCCTGCGATATCTCGAACAGTTGAAGGCCAACGCTTCCGATCCCGCGGGAGTCCAACAGCAGATCGATAAAATGAAGGCCCGGATTAACGCGGAAAAGAAATAGGGGAGTGCCGACTTACAGCGGAGAATGGATTTTAAAATTGGGCTCCTTGAATAAGCGTTTGAGGTTCGTAGCAAGGCGAAATAACCTATTCTCCATTTTCTCCAGACACCCTCCACCCGTCACCGGCATTTGTCAGCGTGAGCGATACAATCCCGCCGTCACCATCCATGTACACGGTGATATTTCGTTCATTGTCGGAAACCGTTTCGCGATCCACAATCCGGTAGCCCGTGGCACCGTTCATTTCCGTTGGACCGGTTTCGCCAAAACTTCCATCCGCCAATTGCATCTGCATTTCCTCACGTAATTCCGGAGCCAGTCCGGCCAGGTAAGTGTCCTGGTCACCCTCGCTGATCGCCCACGTCACCGATTCAAGCGCGTCTTCCGGGGTGTCAAACCCGGCAAAGGTCCACGAATCCCGTGGATAAATATCGTCCGGCGGCACATTGGGCGGCCCGTTGCTGGCCATCTCCTCACGCATCCTCGAAAGCTCCGCGCGAACCCGTCGCAATTCGGCCTGCAAGGTCACGATGTCATTGGTCCGCCGGCGCAATAATTGAACTTCCTGCCGCAATTTATCCAACTCCGCCGATTGCTCCTCGGACAGAGGTGTATTCGCCTGCGCAACGGTATTCGACAATCGAAAATTCGCGATCTCCAGCTCATCTAATCGCGTGAGCAAATGCCGCGAGTCATCGGCTTGCTCGAGCAAACGCCGGTGCGCCGCCAGTTGCATTCCCCACAGCGCAGCCGTGATCCCAAGCGCGGCCACTATCGCCGCGCCCGTGAATAATCTGCGTCCGCTCATGGCCGAAGTTTAGGCAACACCGCACCCAATTCAAGCCCGGCAATCGGGACAGCGTGGACCACTGTATGTTGAGCGAGTTTCGGCCGTCATTTGAAACTCGTTCCATATTCGTGCAGGAGGAGCAGATGCACGGAAGAGGTCCAGGTATAAGCCTTGGTCTTTAGGCCCTTTCCCGTTTGAGCGTCAAAATTTTCATAATAGCCTCCCGCCCGGCGGATCAGTCGATCAAAACGTTGTGCGAGATCCACCGCGAGATCTCTGCGTCCTCCGCGATTCAAGCCGTCGATCACCAGATACATGGCTGGCGCCCAGATGGGACCACACCAGTAGGCATCGGGATCAGAACGGTAAAGTGGACTCGAGGGCATTTCCGAGGCGAGCCCATACGGCGTCAGGTAATCGTCCAGTTGCTTCACCATGCCTTTAAACATGTCCGCATCCAGATTCTCGCCGAGGACCAGGCTCATCATTGGCTCAAGTGACGTGGGTTGATGAATGATTCGTTTACCCCCATCCAGCCGGGCCACCAATCGGCCTTCCAGCCAGTAAGTCTGCCGAAATAATTTTAAATGAGCCGCAGCCCGTTTCTCCCACTGGATGGCTTCGTCCTCACGCCCGAGTTGCCTGGCAATGCGGGCCAGAGTTTTCATTTGCAAGATCAGATAAGCCTGCAACTCCGGCGCTTCGTTCTCGCTTTCGCCTCCGCTTACCGTGGAATTATCCCAGCCGGAATCCCACCCTGGATTGTCCCCGGAATAGCCGGGAATGCCGTTGCCATTGTGGTCGCGTTTTGTGAACCAAAATTCCGTCCATTTGACCAGTTTGGGATAGATCGTTTCGAGTTTGGCATTGGGAATTCGATGCATGTCCATCAATTTGCCCAGCGCCCAGCCCTGAACGGGCGGTTTCGTGCAACCGAAGAAGGCGTCCTCGGGTCCGGTTTTATCCGGCAGCTGGCCGTCCTCTTTTTGAAGAGCGAAGGGCAACAGCAACTGGTCCAAACCAGCCTCCAAATCGGTGACGCCAAGGGCCAGTGCGTTGAAGCAGCAATCCCACGGCCACAGGGAATTCATGTAGGCTTTGGACATCAGCACGGGAGGGGTCGGAAAATTCGGCGGTGTCGCAGGAGCCGTCGCATACCAGGTATTGAGCCAGGCTTGTTCGGCCTCAAGCTGATACCGCTGAGGCACGCCGGGCATTTTCTGGTTGAATTGCCGCCAGTCCCGCAAAGCATCGGCTTCCACCTTTTTCCATTCTGCCGGCAAAATCCCCGGCGCGTTCTTGAAAATGCGAATGGCCACCCGGCACTTGCCCTGTTTGGGAATCACTTCCCAATGTCCATCCTTCATACCGGCAAAACTTCCTTCCACGATTACAAGTTGAACCGTCCATTCCCGCCAATGAGTGTTCCAGGTGCGCTCATCTGCTTGCACCAATTTCTCAAAGTTGAATTCCTTCTGCACCGGACGGAGTTGAATTCCCAGGCTGGAAGCTTCAATCAGCGCGTCCCGCTCTCCCGATAATATAACGCGAGCCTCATTTTTCCCGGTTGATTTGTCCGCAACGTCAAACGAGATCGGAGAAGCGGAACAGCTGGTTTCGACTGCTTGTCCGTCGCGCAGAAAACTAATATTAATCCAATTTGCCTGGTCCCATCCACCAGACAAATAACTATAATACAATCGCAGCGTGGATGCGTCTTCCGGGTAAATGGCGAGCCACGACCCGGAGCGGCTGAACCAGTAGTGATGAGCCCGGGGTAAATTTTTGCCGATCGGCGGACGCATCGTCGGCAGTTCGTCGGCCGATGCGCGAGTTCCCCAGCTTGCTGCGATGCCGGAATAGCCAGCGATAACCAGGACATGGATCCAAATATTCTTCACGGCACTAGATTCTCACGATTGTAATGGGAAATCTTTCAATTCTCTTTGGCGAATAATTTTGAACGTTCCAGCGTCGGAATAAATCATGATGACTCCTCACTAATTTCTATTTGCCTTGCCGGTTAAACCAGGAATCATTCCGGCATGTTCAAACTCCTGCTTCCCGTCGTGGTCTGCTTCACCTGCGCTCTCAATGCCGCGCCCATTCGCGTCGTTGTCTGGGACGAACAATCGCCCGCCGCAAAAAAAGCCTACACCAATTCCATCGGTGACCACATCGCCAATTATTTGAGAACCCTCCCCGACCTTTCCGTAAAATCCGTCAGCCTCGCCGACCCCGACAAGGGTGTGTCCGACGACACCATCAGCAATTGCGACGTCCTCATCTGGTGGTCGCACACAAAAAACAAACTCGTGCCCGATGACGCCGTGAAAAAAATCGTGGGTCGCGTCAAGGACGGCAGTCTTTCGCTGATCGTCCTGCACTCGGCTCTGACTTCCAAGGTGTTCATCGAATCGATGAACGAGCGCACGCGCGAAGACGCGGCCAAAGTCATTCCGCCTGGCGCGCGAACAGAATATATTCTGCCCAAGGCCTACAAAGACCCGCTGCCCACCGACCCCATCACGCCGCGCGTGGAAATTGTCACCAATTGGCCCGCGCACGATCCGCTCGCGCTGGTTTATTTGCCCATTTGCGAAATTACCGGCTTCCGCGAGGGCGGTAAGCCGTCGCACGTAACCACCATGATGCCTGATCATCCCATCGCCCGCGATGTGCCAAAGGAATTTGATATCGCGCAAACCGAAATTTATTTCGAACCGTTCCACGTGCCCACCCCCGACGCTGTGATTTTCCATGAGAAATATTCGAGCGGCGAGGAATTCCGCACCGGCATGTTGTGGTCCGTCGGCAAAGGGAAAGTCTTTTACTTCCGCCCCGAGCACGAAACCTTTCCCGGCTATGACAATCCCGCCGTTTTAAAAGTCATCGGCAACGCCGTCGAATGGATGGGCAAACCGGGTGCGTGAATCGGAACGCGGAGCATGGCTCCGAACTGGAATTTCAACGCAAAGACGCAAAATGGGAACGGCAAATTTCAAAGTCTTTGCGTCAAAAATAATCTGAATGCTTACGTCCCAAAGGATCACTTCGCTGGGCCGCTCTTCGTTATTTTCCACTGGCCGCCAATGTTTTGAAAAACCGTATTTTCGGAATCTCCGGTGTAGTCGCCATTCTCATTCTTGTGAGTCGTATACATTGTCAAAACAACTTCGTCATCCGATGACGCCTGCCGGTCCAGAATGCGAAACTCTCCTATATCGACCGATTTCATCTCCCCCCCAAAATCTTTGCTAGTCAGGTGCTTTTCTATATCCGCCGCCTGGTCGGGTGACATTCCGGCCATAAACGCTGACTTGTCTCCATTCGCCATCGCCCAGCAAACTGATTCCGCAGTGGCCTCCGGGCTGTCGTACCCGCGAAAAGCCCACGAATTTCTGGGATGAATATCCTGCGGCAAAGCATCCTCCGGCCGTTTTTTCTTCGCGACAGCATTCGTCTGGACCGGCTTCACCTCCTTCAAAGACGCCAGCAGTTTTTCATTTTGCTCGCGTAAGGAGGTAATTTCGTTTGTCTTACCGCGCAGTTGTGTCACTTCACCGCGAAGTTTCAGCAATTCCGAGATCTGTTCCGGCGTCAACGTATTGTTGTCAGAAGAATTTGAGATCGCCGGCGCTTGTGCGCGCGATAACTGTTCAATCTGCCGGCGCAACGACTCATTCTCCGCTTTGAACTTTGCCAGCGATTCGCGCTGCCAAACAAGAAGCAACGCCAGGGCGACGATCGCAATTATGGAAGCGAAGAATTTAGTCCGGTTCATTTGACGTAGCGTAGCGATTGCCTCATGGATCATTCGACGGCTCTACTATTTTCCACTCGCCGCCGATTTTTTTGAAAACCATGTCACTGTCCGTTTCGCCGACGTAATCGCCGGTCTTGGCATCCTTGTGAGTCGAGTACGTCGTCAGAGTAACTCGGTCATCCGATGATGTCTGCCGATCCAGAATACGAAACTCTCCCAAATCAGCCGGTTTCATGTCCTCGGGGAACATTTTCTTCAAAAAAGGGTCGGTGTCGAACTCGGACTGCATTTCGGGAGAAAACGCCGCTATAAACGCCGACCTGTTCCCATTCGCCAGCGCCCAGCATACCGATTCGACAGCGGCGTCCGGGCTATCATAACCGCGAAAAGCCCACGAATCCCGAGGATGAATGTCCTGCGGCAAGGCGTCCTCTGGCCGTTTCGCAGGAGCGTTCGTTTCGGTTGGCTTTAAAGACTTCAGGGATGCCAGGAGTTTTTGGTTTTTTTCGCGCAGGAGCTCAATCTCGTTCGTTTCCTCGCATAGTTGTGTCATTTCCCCACGAAGCTTTAACAATTCCGAAATCTGCTTCTGCTCCGGTGCATTGTCATCGGAAGATGCCAGGGTGACAGATTCCCCTGCCTTTGACAGTTGCTCGACCTGCCGCCGCGCCGCGTTATTCTCCGCCTGCAGCGTCGCCAGCGATTCGCGTTGCCAATTAAAAAGCAATACGAGCGCGACAATCGCAATCATCGAAGCAAAGAATTTAGCCCGGCTCATTTGCTGTGGCGTAACTCCTGTGGAGCACCGGCGTCTTGTCGGCAACTCATAATACGACCCGCGCAAACCTTAGCGTTTAGCGCTCGCGCCTGCCAGTGGAATCTGGTTCAGTTTCGCCATGCGACTCTGGACGCTGCATCCGAAATATCTCGACGCCCAAGGCCTGGTCGCGTTGTGGCGCGAAGCTTTGCTGGCGCAAAAAGTCCTGCGAGGGAAAACGAAGGGCTACAAACATCACCCGCAACTTCATCGCTTTCGCGCCCATGCAAATCCTGTCGCCGCGCTCGCCGCCTTTCTGAAAATTGTGCACGAAGAAGCCACGCGGCGCGGCTACACTTTCGACGCCTCCAAAATCGGACGTCTGGAAATCGAAGTTAAATTAACCGAAACGAACGGCCAATTGCTCTATGAATGGGAACACCTGCGGGGAAAACTGAAACTTCGCGCCCCCCACGTTCTGGCGGCGCACGGCGAGGTTTCGCTCCCGGATCCACATCCCATTTTTCGCATCGTCGCCGGGGAAATCCAGGAATGGGAAATCGTCGTTAAACCTTCTTTGTCAAAGAAACGCCCAGCTTCAAAAGTTTCTGCGCGTCGGCGTCGGATTTCGCCTCGGCGTAAATCCGCAAAATCGGCTCCGTCCCGGACCCGCGCAGCATAAGCCACGACGTATCCGCCGCCACGAACTTCACTCCGTCGTAGCTTTTCACATCGGCGACCGGCGAACGCAACAATTTTGCCGGCGGATTATTTTTCAGGAAATCCATCAGCGCGCCGCGTTTTTCGAGCGGGAAATGGGTGTCAATTCTCCCGTAACGATGCGGCCCGAATTGCTTTTCGAGCTTCGCAATCAACTTCGTCACCGGCACACGCTCCGTCGCGAGCAACTCCAGCAACATCAGCCCGGCCGCGATGCCATCGCGCTCGGGAATGTGCCCGGGAAAACCAATCCCGCCGCTTTCCTCCGCGCCCAGCAGCACGCCGCCCTTCAGTATTTCCGCGCAAATATATTTGAAGCCCACGCCGGTTTCCGTCAGTTCCAGTCCGTAAGCTGCGCACATCTTGTCCATCATCGATGTCGTCGTGAGCGCCTTGACCACGCGCCCCCGGCCTTTACGGTTCACAATCAAGTGATGCAGCAACAGGCAAATAATTTGATGCGTGCTCAACGCATTGCCGCGCCCGTCCATGCCACCCACGCGGTCCGCGTCGCCGTCGGTCACGAGGCAAATATCGTGCGGATGTTTTTTCAGGTAGGCGCTGCTCGCAGCGTAATTTTTTTCAATGGGTTCCGGATTGATGCCTCCAAAAAGCGGGTCGTGTTGCCCGTTCAACGTTGTCACCCGGCAGGTCGTTCCCGCCAGTAATTGCTCGAAGCACCCGGCGCCGACTCCGAACAACGCCTCGTGCGCAAACCGCAGTTTCGATTTCGCAATCAACTTGAAATCCACCAACCGCTTCAGCGCCGCGTAATGCGCCGGGCGAACGTCCTTCATCACCACTTGCCTCGCGGCAATCGCCTCGCTCAGATTTTTCGAACGCACCGGGTTGCGATCGATAAAACTTTCCACCGCCTGACATTCTTCGGGACTGCTCGAGCCACCGTAATAGGACTTAAGTTTGAATCCGTTAAAAATCGGCGGATTATGGCTGGCGGTAATCATCACCCCGCCGATTGCGCTAAGGTCCTTGACCGCGAAAGAAACCGAAGGCGTCGGCGTCGGTTCCGGGGTTAGTACGACTTTAAAATCGTTTCCCGCAAAAACCTCCGCGCAGATTTGCGCGAAGCGATCGGAAAGAAAACGCCGGTCATAACCCACAATCACTTTGTTTTCGATTTTCCGCTTTTCTCCCTCCACTTTCCAATAATCCGCCGCCGCTTGCGCCACACGCGCCACGTTGGCAAACGTAAAATCCTCCGCAATCACCGCGCGCCATCCGTCCGTGCCAAATTTGATTTGTGCCATACTTATTATACGCCGAGGTCCGCGAGCGCCGGATCGTTGGCTTTGACAATTTTCCGCATCTTCGTTACGGCCGCTTTCAGGCTGCGCTGGCCGAAAAGCGCGGTGCCGGCCACAAACGTGTCCGCGCCCGCCCTGGCACACTCGCCGGCCGTCTGGAAATTGATGCCTCCGTCCACCTCGATACGATAATTCAATTTCTTCTCCGTGCGCCACGCCAGCGCCTGCTGGATTTTTGGCAGCGTTTCGTAGATGAATCCCTGCCCGCCAAATCCCGGATTCACCGTCATGATCAAAAGCGAATCAATTTTATCCAGGTGCGGTAACACCGTGCTGATAGCGGTCGGCGGATTGATGGCCAGCCCTGCCTTTTTGCCGAGTGACTTTATTTTCCACAGCAATTGCGTCACGTGCTCACCGAGTTCCACGTGCACGATCATCTGGCTCGCGCCGGCATCGACAAATGGCTCGAATAAAATCTCTGGCTTCTCGCACATCAGATGGATGTCAAAAAAAAGTTTCGAGTACGGCCGAACGGCCTTCACGAACGCCGGACCGAAGGAGATATTCGGCACGAACTGGCCGTCCATGATATCGAGATGCAGCCAATCCGCGCCGGAGCGATCCACCCGCCGCGCTTCACGGGCAGTATGGCTGAAGTCCGACGCCAGGAATGAAGGCGCAATAATCATAGCGAAGTTTCAAGTGTTCAGTTTCAAGTTTCAAGTAGGAAGTCGGCAAAATAGAAAAGGGGAGGGGAGATCGGAATACGGGTAGGTGTTTTAAGTTCCAAACTTCAAGTTCCAAATCGAAAACGACCTCCATTTGTCATTCGTTATTCAACAACAGCCGCGCCTCAGCCAAATATTCCGCATCGATTTCAAACCCTACAAATTTTGCCACGCCGCACTTCTTCGCCGCCACTGCCGAGTGCCCAATCCCAAGAAACGGATCCATCACGACCAATCCCGCCTCGCTACCATGCAACTTGATGCATTGTTCGGCCAATTCCACGGGAAACGTCGCCGGATGCGGACGCTGCTCCTCGCGGCTGCGAATCGTCTTATAAGGCACGAACCAATTGTTCCCGCGACAACGCTTGTCATGGCCGTTCGTGTGGCCCCACCGCTTGATATTGGACTTGTCCGCGTAGGGCACGCCGATGCTCAATCGGTCAATCGCCGTATTCCCGGTTTTGGTGAGATGAAAAACATATTCATGACAGTCTGTCACGTATCGATGCGAACTGATGGGCTTGAAATGTCCCACGGAAATTAATTCACCCGCCCGCGTCTCGACCGTGATGGACTTGATCCAATGAAACGTATTTTGCAGCGTGAACAATTTGCACATTTCCAAAATCAACTGATGGGGCAGCAGGGGATTGGACGGCGACCCGCCGACGTTCAGAAAAAATGACCCCTTGTCCTTGAGCACTCGTTGCACCTGCGCTGCCCATTCCAGCGACCATTTCAGATACGCATCGCGCACCTGGTGATCATCGTATTTACCGTATTTGATTCCGAGATTGTACGGCGGCGAGGTCATGACCACATCCACTGAATCCGCCGGCAGCGACGCCATTCCCAGCACGCAATCTCCGCGAACCAATTTGAATTCCGTGCCCGCGGATTTCCTGTGGGCATGGGTAATGAGTTGAACCATGTACGAGCCGTACCAAGAATCCCAAAATCGTACAAGAAAAATATTTTATCAATCTCCCGGCAGGGTCCGCGCTGCCGCGTGGCCTCCCACCTTCAAGCTGTTTACCCTGCCAGATTGCTTGTCAGTGAAGCTGAGGCACGGTAAATTAAGACCATGACGATTGCCTTGGCGAAAGACGTCGAAGATTTTCTGGAGGAGCAAGTCCGCTCGGGTCATTGTACTGACGCGAGCGAATTGGTGAACGATGTGATTCGCTCTTTGCGCGACCAGCGACAAAGGCCATTTGAGGTGACACCTGAATTGGAAAATTGGCTGTTGGAGGCGGCGGATAGCCCGACTTCTCCCCTGACTCACGACGATTTTGATTCCATACGCGAACGGGTTCGAAACCGCACTCAATCAAAAATCTCATGAACGTCCGAAAATCGGACGTCTTTGTTGCGGACGTTGAACGACAGTTCGAATGGTACGTGTTGAACGCCGGTTGGGACATAGCCGATCGATATCTCGATGCAGTCGAAGCCACTTGCCGCTTTCTCGCCCAATATCCGCAACTTGGACCCTCAACTGCCTTTACGCATCCCACCCTGCGGAAGTGGCGATTCTTTGTAGTCTTTCGCCCGTTCAAAAAGCACGTTCTGTTCTACCAACTCGACAATAAAGAAATAACAATGCGGCGGGCGATGCACGGGCATCGAGATATTCCTCGTCGTTTGCTCGAAAATCCGTAAAAAGGATTCCCATGCCGCTCGCGCCAAAAATAATTTCCGACCTCAGCCAAATTGTCGGCCCGGAAAACGTTCTTACCGCCAGGGAAGATATCATCCCTTATTCCTTCGATGGCACCGCGGCGCTCAAACAAATGCCCGGCTGCGTCGTTTTCGCACGCAACACGCAACACGTAACACGCATCCTGAAGCTCGCGAGCCAAAATGGCATCGAGCGTGCACCGCTGGCAGTTCCGCCTTCAGGCGGTCCCGCTCCCGAGCCGCCTAAAGGCGGAACTACAAACGCATTGCGGGCACCCTCCGGGATTCCCGTTGTCACGCGCGGCTCGGGGACCGGTTTGAGCGGCGGCAGCCTGCCCGTCGCGGACTGCATCGTCCTTTGTCTCGTCAAGATGGACAAAATCATCGAGCTGGATTGCGCGAATCTCACGATGCTGGTTGAAACGGGGGTGACGACGCAGGCGGTTTCGGATGCGGCAAATGCCGCCGGGTTGTTTTATCCACCCGATCCCGGCTCGATGAAAATTTCAACCATTGGCGGCAACGTCGCTGAAAATTCCGGCGGCTTGCGCGGTCTTAAATATGGGGTCACGCGCAATTACGTCATGGGCCTCGAAGTTGTTTTGCCCGACGGCGAAATATTGTGGACCGGCAACAAGTGCGTGAAAGACGTGGCGGGTTATTCGCTCAAGGATCTCTTCATCGGTTCGGAAGGCACGCTGGGCGTCATCACGAAAGTCTTGCTGAAATTGATTCCGAAACCGGCGACGAAAAAGACGCTCGTGGCCACGTTCGCGCAAATGGATCAGGCGGCGCAGGCCGTCTCGGATATCATTGCGGCGCAAATCATTCCCTGCACGCTGGAATTCTTGGATCGCACCACGATTCATTGCGTGGAGGATTATGCCAAGGTCGGGCTGCCGCTGGATTGCGAGGCGTTGTTATTGATGGAAACGGATGGGCACGCCGCGGCGGTTGCCGAGGAGGCCGCGAAAATGGAGGAACTTGCCCGCAAAAACGGCGCGCTGACAATCCGCGTGGCGGCGGACGAAGCTGAAGCCGCAAAACTGGCGATGGCCCGGCGCAGCGCCTTCTCCGCGCTCGCCCGCGTGGCGCCGACGACGATTCTCGAAGATGCCACCGTGCCGCGCAGCGAGCTCGCGAAAATGATTCGCTTCGTCGCCGCCGTCGCGCAGAAATACCAGCTACGCATCGGCACCTTTGGCCACATGGGCGACGGTAATTTGCATCCCACCTTTTTGACCGACGAGCGGAACCATGAGGAAATGCATCGCGTGGAGGAAGCCTTCAAAGAAATTTTCGCCGAAGCCATTCGCCTCGGTGGCACCATCACTGGCGAACATGGAATTGGCGTCGCTAAAAAATCCTTCCTGCCGAAATTCGCGGGCGATGCCCAAATGCGCGTGATGCGGGAGTTGAAAAAGGCATTGGATGCGAGCGGAATTCTGAACCCGGGCAAAATGTTTGATGGAAAAGGTTAAAAGAGTTAGATGGTTAAATCGTTAAATTAGTAATCGCGAACCGGAAGCGCCTGTTTAACAAACCACTTATTTAACTAGTTTATAGTTTAAGTAATTCTAATTATAGGCTCAAGCCCGCCCAATACCTTTCCAGCGGGACTTTCATTCCCGAGCAGGGCGGCGTATGATTTGAATATGAGCACGAACAAAGTCCCTATGGCGCCTGGTGATTCAAAAGATGGTCGCGCTTTTGAGAAGCTGGTGATTTGGGTTTCCGCATTGAGCATTGCCGTGATGGCGGCGCTTCTGGCTTCGCTCAAACAGGTCAACCCGGAGATTCAAGTTCGCTTTTCAGTTGCAACCGTTATTGCATTCCTGGCGGGCGGGATTTTGACAGTGTTGTTCTTGCGGTTTGTTCTGCATCCCAATGGAAAAAGGCGTGCGCCGCTGGTAATCGCGGCCGTGGTTCTTTCGGTGATTGTTTATTTTTTCATCGGAATCAAAGACACTGCCAGTGAAAACCGGTTGGATGTGCTCATAGGTACCCTCATCGCCGTAACAGTGCTTTCAGGCGTGGCGATGGCCCTATGGCGAGTGGGCCATTATTTCGAAGCCGAGCGACCGGAAGACACAATGCCTGAGCCGAAGTGAACCTCAGGACGGTTGGCGCGGTGTTTTAAAATTATTTCGCTGACGCGCCGGCAATACTCAACGTGATGCCGATTTCATCCGAAACTTTGTCTTCGAGTTGGCCGGGGTTAATGTTGAAATCGCTGCGCTTGATGGTGAAGTTGGAACGGACCACCAGCAAATCGCCTTTCATGTTCGGCACGCGCTGGCTGAGTTTGTCTTTCAGGTAGGTCAGCTTCACCGGGATGGTCAGGTCTTTGGAGACCCCTTTGCAGGTGAACGTTCCCACGGCGTCGGCGGTCGTCACGTCGCCCTCGGTTTTCACGTTCTTCAATTCCTTCGCCTCGAAACTGATTTCCGGATATTTGGTCACGTCCAGCCATTTGTCGCCGCGCATGTGGCCTTGCTGCATGGGATTCGGCAAGATGAGCGAATTCGCGGCTACGACGATTTTGCCGGTGACGGTGGCGGCGTTTTCGGGATCGAAAGTGACGGTGCCGGTGATGCCGCTGGCGCTGCCGTTGATGGACTCCAACGGCGCGTCGAGCTTGAATCCTGCGTTGTTAACGCCTTTCGGATCTTTGAAATCGAATGTTTCCGGCGCGGCGAAGACGGACGTGGCCAAACCGGTGAAGGCGAGGAGAGTGAGGAGTTGGGTTTTCATGTCAGTGATTATTCTTTGGTTGGATGCTTGAGATTGCTTTTTGTTCGAAATAAAAATGAAACTCCAGTTGCCACAATCGCAGTGCCAACGGCAATAGCCAGAAAATCCACGCCTGGTACGAATTTTTTCTGATAGGTCACGCCGTCGATGCCGGTAATGTCGTCCCGGACTTTGACAGGTATGAGGGTTTTCGTCCATCCGCGATTCGCGCCCGCGGCGGCCCAATAGGCCACAGCTGCGAGAACCACGACGACCGCGATCACGCGTAAGCCGGTTTTCATTTAATGATAAGATTCGAGCGGCAAATTCGACCTGCGTTCACAGAGCGCCATTACAAAATCCTTCCCGATTGCATGGCAGCGAAACGCGCGGCGCCGATCAGCGCGGTTTTGTCGTTCATGATGACGCACACGGGCATGGCGGCCAGCAGATTTTTCATCCGGCCCTCGCCAATGAACGCCTTCATGAAACGGCCGTCGTTCAATTTGGTAATGATTTTTGGAGCGATGCCGCCGCCGATATAAACGCCGCCGGTGGCGAGAACTTTGAGTGCGAGATTCGCCGCTTCCGCGCCGTAATAATCAACGAAGAGGTTGAGGGCCTGGACGCAAACGTCATCCTTTCCTTCCAACGCGGTGCGGGTGACTACCTTTGGCGGCTCCTCGCTGCGCATTTCGGCGGCGAGCCACGCGGGTTCGGTGTCGCCTTTTCTTTGGCGCAGGAATTCGTAGATATGATACTGGCCGGGACCGGAAAGGACCGCCTCCCAGTCGACCTGCCCGAAGCGTTTGCGCAAATAGACGGACAGTTCGATGTCCAAATCCGTGCGCGGCGCAAAATCAGAATGGCCGCCTTCGGAAGCAACGGGCAGATGACGGTTGCCGTCCCAGAACAACCCGGCCTCTCCCAGCCCCGTGCCGGCGGAGATGATGGCGGCATTTCCAATGGCGCCTTCTTCGCCCTTATTAAGGGTCACGAAATCCTTCGCCGTAAGCCCGCGAATGCCGTGGGCGTTTGCTTCGAGGTCGTTGATGAGCCAGACGTGTTTGAGATTGAGCGATTGCTTGAGGTCTTTGTCGGTGACGACCCAGGGAAGATTGGTGACCGCCACGCGGCCTTTTTTTATGGGGCCGGCGATACCGAAGCAGGCGTAATCCGCTTTGAGTTTGCGTTCGCTCAGAAATTTGTGCGCGATGTCACTGAGGCTCGCATAGTCGCGACTGGGATAGGAGGCGAGATTGTCAGGGTCAAGGCGGAAGCTATCGCCGAAAAACGCCACATTGACTTTCGTACCGCCGATGTCGCCTGCGAGGATCATGGCGGCGAGAATGGCAAGAGGGAATTTTTACAGCAAGGAATTTGCGGCTTATGGGACTGGGGGGATAAGCCCATTAATTTACTGTGTCGGAGCAAAAATATCGGGCCGCGCTGCCTTATGGCTCGCGAAAATTTTTCGTTCCGTGTTTTTAGCAAACGCGGCTATTTATAATAATTCCATTCGGCGCGGCGAGGTTGCTCAGTGATGGGTTTATCAACGACGGTTTGACCGTCGCCGCGTGTACCGGAGCCACCTTCATGACGGATGACCATATAGAAGATAGCGACACCGGCGACGACCATCGCCACTACCGGGATGAGCCAGAATTCCATTCCCATAGATTTTTCCTCCGATCTATTGGTGATTGTGGTTTGTTGCTGTGCTGCACTGTAGTGTACTCCTGAAATTGGGAAATTGCGAATAATAATGTGGCGTGTTCGATAGCGGAGTCGGAAGTCTTTCCCCGTCGAGGAATGGTTTTTTCCATTGACCAACAGCGGCGCGCGAATACCTTAACGCCCGCAGTTGCCAGCGTAGCTCAGTTGGTTAGAGCGTGGGACTCATAAGCCCGAGGTCACTGGTTCGATTCCAGTCGCTGGCACCACTTTTCAAAAAAATCTCCGAAAAAGCAAAAAAGGGTTAGCGTTCTTCGGACGGTTCTGTTATCAATGATAGTGTCCGGTGATAATACGTTTCTTCAGCGCGGTTCTCCACCGCCACCTCCTTGGCGTTTGTCACCGGACGCCTTGTTTGCGATTTCCGATTTATGAGGGGCGAGGTGATTTTCACACGACGGGCGTGAGCAATCTTTTGCTGGAATTTCCGCTGTTCGAAGAAGCTTTGCGCAAAAAAGGGTGTTGGACGTGATTTTGGTAGCGCAAGCGTAAATGACCGCATCATTCCGTCCGCTGAACGCGGACGGTGACGCCGCAACGCGGCGTCCCTACCTTGCGATTACGAAACGAGCCTGGGCGCTATTTCGGGGCTTCGCCAACCGTATGGCGAATGACACTCAGCATTTCTTCCTGGTCGATGGGCTTTTGAAAAAAGGCGACTGCCCCCGCAGCCAGGGCGCGTTCCCGGAATTTGGCGGATTCACCGCTGGTGATGAAAATAATCGGCGTATTCCGGACTTCGTCGATGCGACGCAACCATTCGAGGATCAGAAATCCGTCCCAGGCGATGCCGCCGCCGTGGCCCACATCCGGCGGGAAGTTGATGTCCAGGATGATGAGATCCGGCTTTTCGCGGCGAACACAACTGACGGCCGTCGAGCCATCCATGGCCGTGCGAACCTCGTAGCCGTTCGACTTGAGTTTTATCGAGAGCGCCTTGAGGATGACGACGTTGTCGTCGGCGACAAGAATTTTCGGGACATGTGGACCCATCGGCTCGCCCGCCGGCTCCGGTGTCAAAGATAACAAGGCGCCGGGCGGCAGTTCGGAAGGAGACGGCCGATACAAGGAGTTCACGGGTCAAGGTTTAGACTGGTGTGCCAAATTCCGCAAATACGGGTTGACCCGACAAGGGACGGTTTCTTTGCGGACATTGTCCACCGGGGGAAAATTAATTTTTGCTCCAGAAATCCAGGCGGCGAGGATTTCTTTTAGCGAGCGATTCAAGGTAGTCATCGAAGCAAGTAGTTGATGCGTTGGAATTTGTGGGCTTACTCAAACATGTGGTGGCGCTGAGACATGAGAAAAGGCTTCATCGATAACAATAGGAGAACGAGGACCGTAATCTTGTTCCATCGATTTCTCTGATTCGTACCGATTTCTGAATTTCGGCTTCTTGTTAACTTTACCTCTGCGCCTTTTTTCCTCGTGTAGCATGACAAAAAATCGGCCGTTACGGGCTGCAGCGCATCATCGTAAAACGAAGAATGGCGGCGTTGGCCACCAGCATTGTTAATAACTTGACCTTCTTTGGCAAAGGCTCTTAATCTCTCGACCGTTAGGCAACATTCATGTTTGCACAGATAAAAAGCCTGTTTTCCAATGACATTGGGATAGACCTTGGGACAGCCAATTCCCTCGTATACGTACGAGACCGCGGAATTGTGCTCCGCGAACCCTCCGTGGTCGCGATTCAGGCGGGCACCACAAATGTCCTTGCCGTTGGCGATGAAGCCAAACGGATGCTCGGACGCACGCCGGGAAATATCGTGGCCATTCGGCCAATGAAAGACGGCGTGATCGCGGACTTCGAAATTACCGAAGCCATGCTCCGCCATTTCATACAAAAGGTCCATCACCGCAAGCTCATTGCCCCGCGCGTCGTCGTCGCGGTGCCTTCGGGAATTACCGAGGTGGAAAAACGGGCGGTCAAAGATTCCGCCACTCATGCTGGAGCCAGAGAAGTGTATTTAATCGAGCAGCCCATGGCCTCAGCCATCGGCGTCGGTCTGCCAGTGCATGAACCAGCGGGCAATATGATCGTGGATATCGGCGGTGGGACTTGCGAAATCGCAATCATTTCCCTCGCCGGCATCGTTTTCAGCCGCAGCCTGAGGGTGGGCGGAGACGAATTTGACGAGACAATCGTCGCGCACATGAAGCGCGCCTATAACCTGATGATCGGTGAACGCACAGCGGAAGAAATTAAAATTCGAATTGGCTCTGCCTTTCCGCTGGAGCAGGAATTAACCATGGAAGTAAAGGGCCGCGATTTGAGCGCAGGATTACCGAAAACCCTGAACATTCGCTCCGAAGAAATCCGCGAAGCCCTGCAAGAGCCGCTCTCTCAGATATTGGAGTCCATCCGCATTACGCTGGAACGCTGTCCCCCTGAATTGTCCGCCGATTTGGTGGACCGAGGCATTGTCATGGCCGGAGGTGGCGCGCTATTGCGCGGCATTGACCGGCTGGTCGCCGAAGAAACCGGCTTGCCGGTGCATATCGCCGATGATCCCTTGAGCGCCGTTGCCGAAGGCACGGGCCGGGTACTGCAGGAACTTCAATTTCTCAAGCGCGTCTCTTCCAACTCCAAGTAACTCCTTCCGCGTTTCACCGCATCGAAACGGGATGTAGCGGCGGTCTGTGACTGCCGGATTCATCACCGTGAGCGACGGTCATGGACCGTCGCTACAATCGAATGTTAAAGCGGTCGCATTACATAGCCCTGGGCGCTGTCGCCTTGTTGACGCTGATTCTATTGAATTTGCCCAGCCACACGACCGCCCGGCTGAAATTGGCCGTCGGCAGCCTTTTCCTTCCTCTTTTCGGCCTGGCTAATTCCTCCGATCAACTTGCCAACAAAGCCGGCGATGCCATCACCACCCGCAGCGAACTGTTAAAGGAAAATGACAGCCTCCGCCGCCAAAACGACGAACTGCGTCTCGAAGCCATGCAGGCGCAGGATACCGTCCGTGAAAACGCTCGTCTCCGCCAGATGATTGGCTGGCAACAGACCAAACCGTGGAAGCTGAAGCTTGGCAAAATCGTGTTACGTGACCCGGCTAATTGGTGGCGCACAGTGCAGCTTGATCTTGGCAGCCGCGACGGCTTGCGTGAGAACCTCGCCGTGCTCACCACAGACGGCCTGGTGGGCCGCGTTTCCGCCGTCGGGCTGACGCGTTCGACCGTGGTGCTCATTGGCGACAGCAATTGTAAGGTGGCCGCGGAAGTGATCGACACCCGGGACACCGGCGTGATTGGCGCCACGGACCCGCTGGATAATTCGTTGGTGGCGCTGGGTTTTTTGTCCAAGAACGCGAAGCTGACTCCCGGGCAAACGGTCATGACGAGCGGTCTCGGCGGCATTTTCCCGGCGGGCATACCGATTGGCAAAATCGCCGATTCACGACCGGTCGAATACGGCCTTTACACCGAGGCGCGAGTCAAACTGGCGGCGAATTTGAGTTCGCTGGATGAAGTGTGGGTGCTGTTTCCATGAACACGCTTAACTCCATTTTAATCCTGTTCGTCGCGTTTCTGGCGGTGTTTTGCGAGTCGGCCTTCAACGGCCTTCGCAACCTGCTGGGGGCACAGATTGATTTGTTGCCGGCGTTGATGGTTTACGCGGGGTTGAGCGCGGGGTTGCCGACCATTACACTGGTGGCGGTTTCCGGAGGACTGTTCCTCGATTCGCTTTCCGCAAATCCTTTGGGCATCACCATCTTCCCGTTGTTCCTGGTTGGGTTTTTCATTTACACCCAACGCGACCTGATCCTGCGCGATCAATTGTTCGCGCAAACTGTTCTCGGCCTGAGTGCCAGCGCCTTTGTGCCGGCGATCACACTCTTGTTGCTTTTAACGGGCGGCCATGCGCCGTCGTTGAGTTGGGTGTCCGTCTGGCAATGGATTGTGATGAGCGTGGGTGGGATGGCGGCTACGCCCGCGCTGTTTTTGTTGTTCGATTGGTTCGACCGCACGTTCAGCTACCGCAGTTCACACGAAGCGAGCAGTTTCCGCCCGGACCGGGAAATAAGGCGAAGCAGACGATAAAATGAATTGCGAATGCCAAATGACGAATGGCCGGGAAGCAAATGCTTCTCATGGGCCATTCGTCATTCGTCATTCGTCATTTGCACAATGTTAGTTTTCGACCAACTGAAAAAGAACGACCCGCAACTCCGGTTGTTGACGGCCGGCGTCCTCGTCGGGATTTTTGTCCTCCTGGCGGGGCTTTGGTGGGTGCAAATCGTCTCGGCACAGGATTATCAGCAGCACCTGGAAACGCAGGCGTTTCGCACGGTGCGCATTCCGGCGGTGCGCGGAAAAATTCTCGACCGCAATGGCGTGGCGCTCGCGGAAAATGCTCCGGACTACAGCGTCAGTTTGTATCTCGATGATTTGCGCGATGATTTTCAGAAGGAATACACGCGATTGCGTCCGGCAAAATTGGTGACCAATTCGCCGCCGTTCTGGAAATTCTGGGACCGCAAGCGCTCGGTCCAAACAGTTCGCATCCGGCTCACCAAGGACCAAATCAACTCCCTGACCTGGCAGGCGCGTTACGACGTGGCCAGCAACGTCGTGGCGCAGGTAGGGGAGCGGTTGCGCCGGCCGGTATCGCTGGATTTCCGGGATTTTGCGCAGCATTACCGGGAAAAGCTCGCGCTGCCGTACCCTGTCATCGCAAACATCGATCCCAATCTTGTGGCCCGCTTCGAGGAACAGGCCATCAGTCCCGACGGCGTGGATTTGGAAGTTCAGTCGATGCGCTATTATCCGCTGCACAATACTGCCGTGCACCTGTTGGGCCATTTACAGTTCGACGACAGCTCGGCCGAAGGTGAGGAAAGTTATTTTACTTACCGGCTGCCGGATTATCGCGGCGCAGTGGGGGTTGAATATGCCTTCGACCCTTATCTTCGCGGACATGCCGGCGGAAAGTCGGTGCTTGTCAACAACCAGGGTTATCGCCAGAGCGAGAGCATCTGGGAACCGGCTGAACCGGGAAGCAATGTGGTGCTGACGATCGATTTGCAAATCCAACAGGCCGCCGAGCACGCGCTGCAACATGGGCCGCATGTTGAACATACCGAGGGCGCGGTCGTGGTCATGGACGTGAACACCGGCGACGTGCTGGCGATGGCGTCGTCGCCGTCATTTGATCCGAATTATTACGTCGATCGGCAAAGCTTTCCACCGGATTACTACGCGAACGTGGTGCAAACCGACGGCGCGGAAAAAAATCGCGCTACGCAGGAAAATTATCGGCCGGGTTCCATTTTCAAACCCATCGTTGCGCTTGCCTGTTTGGAAAATGGAATGAATCCCAAAGCACAATATGAAGTGCAGTTGGATCCCGAGAAACCGCCGTTCGGCTGCATCTATCTCGGTCGCCGAAAAATCCGCGATACTGCGCCCGCCGGCACCTACGATTTCAGGCGCGCGCTGATCCATTCGAGCAATTCTTATTTCATTTACAACGGCCTGCACACGGGCGCGGATAAAATAGTGGAGTTGGGCCGCCGTTTTCATCTCGGCGAACGCATCGGCATGAATAATCGCCAGGAGACGACCGGCTTGTTTCCCACGCAAAAGAAAATCGACTCCGGATGGACGGATGGCGACACGGCGAATCTCTGCATCGGGCAGGGGTATATCGACGTCACACCGCTGCAAATGTGCGTGGTTGCTTCCGCGCTGGCGAACGGCGGCAAAGTGCTTTGGCCGCGCCTGGTGGATTCCGTGGTGCCGCAGGATCCGCTCTCCGGTGCCCAGGCGATTCATTACCCGAGAGGGTTGGTGCGCGACAGCATCGGTGTAAGGCCCAGCAGCCTACGCATTTTGCAAGAAGCCATGCTGGACGATACGGAAAGCCCTGAAGGCACTGCCTATGCTGCGTTTCGCGGCTCACCGGTGAACACCGAATTGCGTGTGTGCGGCAAGACCGGCACCGCCCAAAACGAGCACGACGGAGGGATCACTTATACGACCTGGTTCCTGTCCTTCGCGCCGTATGAACATCCGCGTTACGCGGTGGTGGTGATGGTGGAGAACGGGGCGTCTGGCGGCTCGACTTGCGCGCCCATTGGACGGGAAGTCTATGAAGCGATTTTGAAGAAAGAGAAAAGCGTTCCGGCCAATCGAAATTTGGCAGGGAATTTGAAATGAAAGATTTGAAGGCAACTAACTGCGGCGGTCATCCCGACCTGTCGGGACCGCTACAAAAATAGATGTTTGACGTCATCAACAGCGCACAGCAGCCGCGAGTGGACAAGCTCCAACTCGCCGCGCTTGCCTGCCTGATGTTTGTGGGCGTCGCCTTTGTGTATAGCGCGACGATGATTGGCGAAACTGCCACGTCGCTGCCGGTCTATGACCAACTTTGGTTTCGGCAGATTGTTTGGTATGCCGTAGGCACGGGCGGTGCAGTCCTGCTTTGCTTTTTGGACTATCGCTCGCTCGCTCGTTGGTCCTTCGTCCTTTACTGGCTCATCATTGTCATGTTGATCGCCGTGTTGATTCCGGGCGTGGGTTCCGTTCGCTTTGGCGCGCGGCGGTGGTTCGATTTGCACGTCTTTCAACTTCAACCCAGCGAATTCGCGAAACTCGCATTGATTCTCGCCCTCGCCCATTTCCTGAGCCGCCCGCCGGACGAATTGCGCTTGCCGGGCAATTTCTGGAAGGCAATCGGCCTGATGATGTTGCCATTCGTTTTGATTTTGAAAGAACCGGATCTCGGTTCTGCGCTGGTGCTGATACCGACCGGCCTCGCGATGATGTTTGTGGCCGGGACGCCGCGCCGGTATTTGCTGCAGCTTGTCGGCGGGGTGGGGTTGCTCGGGATGCTGTTGCTGGGGGACGTATTGTTTGCGCCGCCGCATTTACGGATTCCCATCCAGGAATACCAGCGTCAACGATTGCTGGTTTATTTCGGCACGAGCTTCGCGAACGCGAACGCATCGCAGGAGGAGAAGGCCAAGGCCAAACTCACCGAAATGGAAAAGTCCTACCAGGTGCGCCAGGCGCTGATCGCGGTGGGCGACGGTGGGTTTTGGGGCCGCGGCTGGCGGCAGGGCAAGCAGACGGCGCTTCAGTTTTTGCCGCCGGGTGCGGCCCATAATGATTTCATTTTCTCCGTGATTGCCGAGGAGAAAGGATTCGTCGGCTCCCTTGTGGTGCTGACGTTGTATGCGGTGGTCCTATTCACAGGAATCAGGATCGCCGGCCAGGCGCGCGACCGCCTGGGCAAGATGATCGCGGTTGGCGTTGTGACGCTAATCTTCAGCCACGTGTTCATCAATATCGGCATGAATATTCGCATAGTCCCTGTGACGGGCATACCACTGCCGCTGTTATCTTACGGCGGGTCTTCGGTGCTCGGCTCGTTGATCGCCTTGGGCATGCTGCAAAACGTATACATGTATCGAAAGGTTTATTAATATGAGCGAAAGAAATTTTTCCAGACGCCGGCGCGGCGGAATGAGATTCCGGCCGAGCGGCGGACTGGGACATACTTCGCAAAAACCGGATCGTGAAGCAACCGAGGCGCGCGCCGAGGTTGTCGGCGGTACGGGAACACCGGAGAAGGTTTACGACCGCCGCCACGCGCAGGAAATCGACCGCGCGGAAAACATCGCCGCCGGCCTCCCGCCGGAAGGCGCTCCCCACGAAGCGCCCGCGGCACCGGAGGAAAAAATGGAGTCACCGGAGCAGGGGCCGCCCACGCCCATGCCGGTCGAGAAGGAAAAACCCTTTGAACCGGTCCCCCTCAACACGAAACCGAAAGGCCTCGTGGATTCCATCCGCAACGCGGCGACCAACCTGGTCAAGAAAGTTCAACGGCTCATCAAGCCGGAAAAGAAACTCCATAAGGAAGTCATCATCAACGCCGAGACGCTCGAAACGCGCGTCGCGGTTTCGGAAGACGGCAAGCTCGAGGAATTCAACATCGAGCGCACGACCGAGGAACGCCTCGTCGGCAGCATCTTCAAAGGCAAGGTCCGCAATCTCCAGGACGATTTGAAAGCCGCCTTCGTGGACATCGGCTTCGAGAAAAATGCCTTCCTGCATTATTGGGACATCGTGCCGAGCAACTTCGACAGCGGCGTGGAAATCGTCGAGCGCGAAGGCCGCCGGCGCGACAAGCCAAAAATCACGCAGAAGGACATCCCGCGCGTTTATCCGCCGGGCAGCGAGATCATCGTGCAGGTGACTAAAGGTCCTATCGGCACCAAAGGCCCGCGCGTAACGACGAACCTGGTGTTGCCGGGGCGTTACCTTGTGCTGCTGCCTAACTCCGACCAAAGCGGCATCTCGCGCAAGATCGAGAACCAGCAGGAACGGCAGCGGTTGAAAAAAATTCTCCGCGAGCTTCCCATTCCGGACGGCATGGGAGTCATCATGCGCACCGTAGGCGAAGGTCAGCAGAAGCGTTACTTCATCCGCGACCTGTTTTTGTTGCTCGAAGAATGGCAGCAGATCCAGCAGCGCATCAAGAGCCAGCCGCCGGCGAGTTGCGTTTTCCAGGAGCCGGATTTGATCGAGCGCACGGTGCGCGATTTCCTCACCGAGGACGTCGAACGCATTGTGGTGGACAACCAGAAGGCCCACGACCGCATGCGCGACATGATTTCGAAGATTTCGAAACGCTCGGCCAATAAGATCAAGCTCTACCTGGAGCCGCAGTCGATCTTCGACCGGTTCAACATCAGCAAACAACTCGAGAACGCGTTCTCGCGCCAGGTGCATTTGAAGAGCGGCGGTTACATCGTCATCGATGAAACCGAGGCGTTGGTGGCCATTGACGTCAACACCGGCCGCCACAAAGGCGGACGCGACCAGGAATCAACCATCCTCAAGGTGAACATCGAGGCGGCGGATGAAATTTGCCGCCAGCTTCGTCTGCGCAACATGGGCGGATTGATCGTGCTCGATTTCATCGACATGAAACATCCCCGCGACCGGCAGAATGTTTACAATCGCATGAAGGAAGGCCTGCGCCGCGACAAGGCCAAGACGCACATCCTGCCCATCTCACAATTGGGCCTGATGGAAATGACCCGCCAGCGCCACAGCGAAAGCGTGCGCGCAGCCGTCTACGATGATTGCCCGTATTGCAAAGGCCGCGGCAAGGTGAAGAGCGCGTTGACCATGAGCGTGGAAATTCAGCGCAAGCTCAGCGAAATCCTGAAGAAACGTTCGCGCGATGAATCGGATTTCCAACTCCGCATCGTCGTGAATCCGACCGTGCTGGAACGCCTGCGCACAGAAGACGAGAAGCATTTAATCGAAATGGAAAAACGCTATTTCGGCAAACTCTCATTCCGCGCCGAACCCAGCATGCACGCCGAGCAGTTCAAAATTGTGAACGTGGCGAACAACGAGGAACTGGCCAGCGTGGGAAGCTAATTAAGCTGTTTAAAAACGCAACGCCCCGCAGGTAAATGCGGGGCGTTTTTTTGGCACGAGTGACACCAGTGCATTTCAATACGGTCATACGCCGTCAGTCACATTCTCTTTATCACTCGCGGTGATTGCCGGGCTCTGCTAGACCTTTGACCGCATGAAAGTTCTCCCCTCACCGGTGCGATGGAAATTAAAAATTGCGCTCCTTGGTTTCGCCACGACTATCTGGTGCAACGCACCCGCCATTCATGCCGCGGTTGATGTAAAAATTCAGATCGAGCCGCAAACCGTGATGAGCCGGATTTCTCCCGACTTCATCGGCTTCGGTTATGAAACTTCCGCCGCCGCCCAGTCGAATTACTTCAGTCCCGATAACACGACCCTGGTTTACCTTTATCGCAATCTTAGCCCTCACGGATTGATTCGCGTTGGGGGAAACATTTCCGATCATACGCGGTATGAGCCGGATGGCGTTGCCACGGTGCAAACGGAGACGAACGTGACAGTCATCAACCGCCGCAATTTGCAGGACCTAGCGGGCTTTGCGCGTGCGACGGGATGGCGCGTCATGTGGGGCCTGAATCTGGGCACCGGTTCCCGCGAAGCGGCGGTGCAGGAAGCGCAGGAAGTTGCCGGGATTTTAGGTGACAGTTTGCAGTCATTTGAGATTGGCAACGAGGTGGACATCCACGGTCGTTACACTTTGAAATATCACGACTTCAATTCCTACTATTCCAATTATCTTGCCTACAAGGAAAGCATTCGCGCTGCGTTGCCTTCGGCGAAGTTTTCGGGGCCCGATGTCGCTGGTAACCTGGGGTGGTTGTTGAATTTCGCCACCAACGAGGGCAGGGACATCAGCCTTCTCACACATCATTATTATCGCACGGGAGCAAAGACTCCGGGCGCCACCATCGAAAATCTCTTGAAGCTCGACGACGGATGGCAAAGCAAACTGCAGCGGTTGCAAGGCGTGAGCCGGAGCAGCGGCTTTCCGTTTCGCATCAACGAAATCAATTCCTTCTATGGCGGCGGCAAAGCCGGAGTCAGTGATACCTTCGCTTCGGCGCTTTGGGTGCTGGATTATATGTTTCAGGTCGCCACATTCGGCGGTGATGGCGTCAACATGGAGACCGATATCAATCAACTCGGTTGGATCAGTCACTATTCGCCGATTATTCATGACTCGGCTGGAAAGTGCCACGCCCGCCCCGAGTATTACGGGATGCTGGCCTTCGCGTTGGCTGGCAAAGGTGATTTGCTAAAACTCACCACGGATGCGAAAGCAGAAATCAATGTCTCGGCCTATGCCACCCGGCACGGCGATGGCTCGCTCTGGATCACCGTGGTGAACAAAGATTTATCCCGCGATGCCGCGGTTGCGATTGTGTTGCCGTCAAACTATGCCGCGGCGGAAGTTTTCCGGCTGAAAGCTCCCTCCGTAACGAGCACAAACCAGGTGAGTCTGGCAGGCAGGGAAGTTTCGTTGGAAGGCGAATGGAATCCGGAGAAGCCGCAAAAGGTTACAGTCAAGGGTGGCAATGCGGAAGTGTCCGTCCCGCACGCGAGCGCGATGTTATTGCGGCTGAGACACTGAATGCACCCAGGTCTCGTCTTGGATTATTTCGACGCCAAAGTGGAAAATGGAGACAGGCAGGATGCCTATCCTGCGATGGACTACTCCACCCTTCGCAGCACGACAAACCACGCGGTTGAATTCTCCGCGTCGCCGCCGGTGACGAGCAACTGGCCTTTGGGCAGCGACTGGGTGACGGTATTCGCGAGCGTGCCTTTGCCGAACAATTCAAATTTGATCTGATTATCCTTGAGGTTCGTCAGTGAGATGACGCAGTTGCGGCTCATTTTAATGGTCTGCTCTTCGTTCAGTTTCAACTTCACGTTCTCACGGTGCATTTCAAAATAATGTTCCCATTTGAAAGGGGATTTTTTGAGTTTTTCCGCAAGAGCTGGGTCAGCCGGCTTGAATTTCGGGTCTGTCTTGGCGTCGTTGGTGCCCCAGACGAGCAGCGCTTCAAACGTCGCGCTGCCGTCCGACTGGGCACGCGCCGAGCCGGTGGAAAGCATGAGGGCTGCCACGAAAAACAGGCAAAGGCAGATCAATCCTAGTCTCATTTCGCTGGGAGCGTATCGGGCGACGGGCTATCCGCCAACTTTTTTTCCGCAGGATAAGAAAGCCACACCACGGTCATGCCTTGTGATTCGTCGCGATACGTGAACGCTCCCGCGTCGGCCAGGATGGCGTTGACCGGGACGGGACGGACCACTCCGCCGCCAAATTGATGAAGGGTGATGATTCCCACGAGTGCCAACGTGGCAACCGCGCCTAGGGGCAACAGGAACCGGCGCAGGGAAGTGAAGAGGGACACTTGCTCTGCCGGGGCCCGGGCCGGGGCGGAGCGTTCAATTTCCCGTTTGATCTTCGACCAGTAAAATTCACGCGATTCCGGCACCTTTAATTCCGGCTCGAATCCTTTCAGCGCCTGGCGCGTATTCCGCAATTCCGCGTGCAGCGCGGTAGCGTCGGCGTCGCGGGCCAGCCACGACGCGATTTCGCGTGCTTCCTTTTCCGGCAATTCCTTGTCGAAGAAGGTCTGCAATTTCAGTTGTTGCTCTTCAGTCATGGGCTGATGGTTAACTCGTTTAACCTGGTTAATGATTTAATCATTTTCATTTTTCAAATCCGCCAGTAGCGAGGCCAGTTTCCGTCGCGCATAAAACAGGCGCGACATCACCGTGCCGATCGAACAATCCATCGCTTTGGCGATTTCTTTATATTCCATTTCTTCAAATTCATGCAGCACCAGTACCGTCCGATGCTCGTGTGATAACTGCCCGAGCGCCCGGTCAATTCTCTGCCGCAATTCGCCGCGCTCCAATCGCTCGGTCGGATTGGTCGTCACCACCGGCATCTGCCGCTCCACGCCGCCGGTTTCTTCGTCCATCCCTTCGATGGACTCCGTGCGGCGCCGTTTTTGCTTTCGCAATTCGTCGAGACACAGGTTGATCACGATGCGCGTTATCCACGTGGCGAAACTCGAATCGCCCTGGAACTGCGCCAGGCGTTGCCAGCCTTTCACCCATGCTTCCTGAGAAAGATCAACGGCTTCATCTTCATTCCGCATCATGCTGAAGGCGCGCGCATAGATTTTGTCCCGGTGCCGCGCGACCAATTCCTCGAAGGCGTCCGTATCGCCCTTCTGCGCGGCCCGGACCAGCGCTGCATCTTCAGCCGAGGAATATGCTAATTCAGCCATTGGTTTGACGAAGAGCTAGGCGGCATTATTCGATGGATTTACAATTTCCCCTTCGTGCTGGGTAATTGGCCGGCGATCCGGGGGTCGTGCTGGCAGGCGAGGTCTACTGCCTTCGCAAATGCCTTAAACAGAGCCTCTACGATATGATGCGGCTCGTCGCCGTAAAACAGCTCCAAGTGCAGATTACAACGTGCTTCGTTGGTAAAACCCTGAAAAAACTCCCGCGCCAGTCCGAAGCGGAATCGGCTGGAAGAATCCTGTGTTTTGGCGGCGCGCCCGAGCTTTTGGTAGGCAAAATCGTTCAATCCGCGCCAAACCAGGTAAGGGCGTCCGCTGAAATCCACCACGCACCGGGCCAAACACTCGTCCATCGGGACGTAAGCCTCCCCAGTGAAGGGATTTTTGGGATCAAAACCGTTTCCATAGCGGCGAATACCCTTTTTATCGCCCAACGCCTGCACAAACGCCTGGCCGAGGGCGATGCCACAATCTTCCACGGTGTGATGCGCGTCCACTTCCAGGTCGCCGTCGCAACGGAGGGTCAAATCCATGACGGCGTGCTTGGCGAACAGGGTCAGCATGTGGTCGAAAAAGGGAATCCCTGTCTTGATGGATGACTTCCCGCGGCCATCAAGGTTCAGTTTGAGGCTGATCCGGGTCTCTTTGGTGACGCGCCTGATGGCGGCCTGCCGTGGTTTCATGGGCTGAATTAAGCAGAAGCCGCTCGCAAAACAAAGCGGAAATGAAAAGGAGGGGCGCTCCCCGTTTCATTTCTGAGCGGAAGGCGCTGTGGTGATGACCAGCTTTTTTCCGCGTTCCAATTCCTGGTGCGAAACGAAATAACCGTTCAGCTTGTGATCATCGTAGGTGATTTCAGCGATCTTCAGCCCGGCATTCTTTTTCACAATCGTGAGCGTTTCATGGCCCAACTGCATTTTCACCTCGTCGAACATCGGAACCGTTACGATGTAGTTCGGATCGGCGGGTGAATAAGGATAAAATCCGATGGCATTGAAGACATACCACGACGACATTTCGCCGCAATCATCCATGCCGCATAAGGTCATGCCGCTGTCCATTCCATAGAATCGCGCCATGGCGGTGTTGATAATCGCCTGCGATTTTTCCTGTTTGCCAACCCAATAATACAGATATGGAAAACCATGGTCCGGCTGGTTGCCCTGGCAATACTGGCCGATGAAACTATTGATGTTCATCGCGATGTAATTCGGGTTCCACGGAATGGAAAAGAGCTGGTCCAGTTGCTGTTCGAATGCCGCTTTGCTCGGATACAATTTGATAAGCGCCTCCGTGTCCTGCGGCGCAAAAAACGATGACTCCCACGCATTCGCCTCACGGTACATGTATTCGTAGTATGGAAATTGTGGGTTGAACGGCGTGACCCAATCACCATTCGTAAGGCGCCCGCGCATTAATCCGGTGGAGGCATCAAACAGATTGGTAAAATTATGCGTGCGGTTGATCAACATCGCGTAGTTTTTGTCATCCTTAAGTTCGTGCGCGAGCTGCGCCACGGCGTAATCGTCGTAGGCATATTCGAGCGTTTTAGTGACGCCCGCTTTGGCTTTTGTTTCCACCGTGGGATGTTCTATCGCGGGCGTGGAGATGTAACCTTTCTTAATGTACTCCGCGAGAAAAGGCCTGGCTCGAGGCGACTCAACCGTGGCATTTTTCAACAGCAAGTCATAGGCGCTCTTCACGTCGAAATTGCGCAACCCGCGCAAATAGGATCCCGCGATGAAAGCCGCCGCGTGGTCACCGTGAAAAAACGTCGGCATAAAACCTGTGCATTCGCCGCGGTCAACCAGCGAACTGATGACATCCATGGTGACATCCGGCGAGAGCATTTCCAGCAAAACCAGCTTGTTCCGATAATCGTCCCACAACGAAGGCACGGTGTAATAGCGGAAATTCTTTTTGACCGCCTGTCCGCGCTCATCCGTGAATTCCCCATTCACATCGCTGCGCAACGCCGGCCACATGAAGGAACGATAGAGACAGGAATAGAATAATCCCTTTTGCCGTTCCGTGCCGCCGGTCACCTGGATTTTTGACAGCATGTCTTCCCAGGTCTTGGCGGCGTCCTCTTTGACTTGCTCAAAAGTCTTCTCCGCTATCTCTGCCTCCAGATTTTCCTTCGCGTTTTTAATGCTGACATAGGAACATCCAATTTTGATTTCCAGGACATGGTTCGTCCCTTCAAAATTCACGAGCGGAACATCGTGTTGGCGACCCTCAAGCACCCGAATGCCCTTCAATTTTTGATTGGCGACCGCATAAAAATAAACTTTTTCCCGTGCCTCCTGAAATCCCTGGAACGCATGGTCGCCGCTCGGGTCTATTCGCCAATCCGACACGCGCTCGTTGGACACGTCGAGATTTACCACCAGCTTTTTGTCCTGTGCATCGGTGAAAGTGTATCGATGAAACCCGCAACGCAAAGTCGTGGTCAGCTCCGCGTTGATTTTGCAGCGCTCGAGAAAAACCTGGTAGTAACCGGGGGACGCCGATTCGTTTTTGTGATCGAACTGCGACCCAAAATCATTGGGATCAACCACGCCGGACGCCGGAAGGATCGGCAGGTAACAAAGATTCCAATGCCCCTTGTTGGCGTGCGCGAATCCGTGGATGACGGTGTCTTCATATTCATAGCCCGCTCCGCTGCCGAATTTTGTGATCGGGCTTAATTGCACCATCGCGTTCGGCAACGAAGCTCCTGGAAACGTCAAACCGGCCCAGACACGCCACGGTGGCGTGAAACCGATATCGGCTACATTCGTTATCGGGGCTGAACCCAAAAATGTGTTCACGTACGCGGTAAGCGGTTTTTCCGCGTTCGCAAAAGCCGCCGTGGCAAAAAACGCCAGGATTCCGAATATTTTTTTCGTCATACGATTTGGAATTAAAACTTCACGAATCAAGCCCGTCAGATACAATCATCGGCACGGCAAATCGGCAACGGCTTTTACTTTTTTTGGGCAACCGATTCGGAAATGATGCCTGGGAAATTGCCTGGTTTAAAGACCAAAGAATATCGGTTTGAAAGATTGTAGCTGGTAACCAGGGCTTTTGGCTGGCCTTCGGGACGGTGTGATGCCAAAAAATTTCAAGCCAGGAAAAAATTCGCTTGAACGCGACCCCCGGTTTATATGTCCATCGTGAGTAACATTTGCAATGAATACAGGAATTAACGCCATTAACGAAGCGGCGCAGGAAGGCAGCGCGTTCATACGCCCGCTTTTCAGCGAAATCGGCAAAGTCATTATCGGCCAGAATTATCTCGTCGAACGCCTTATCGTCGGCCTGCTGGCCAACGGTCATGTGCTCCTTGAGGGCGTGCCTGGCCTGGCCAAGACCCTCTCAGTCAAATCGCTGGCCAATTGCCTGAACGTCAATTTCTCCCGGCTGCAATTCACGCCAGACATGCTGCCGGCCGACATCATCGGCACGCAAATTTACAATCCGCAATCCGGCGGCTTCACCACGCGGCGCGGTCCGATTTTTGCCAACCTGATTCTCGCCGACGAAATCAACCGCGCCCCTGCCAAGGTCCAAAGCGCGCTTCTCGAAGCCATGCAGGAGCGCCAGGTCACCATCGGTGAAACAACTTTCAAGCTCGACGAGCCATTCCTCGTGCTGGCCACGCAGAACCCGATTGAGCAGGAAGGCACTTATCCATTGCCCGAAGCGCAGGTCGATCGCTTCATGTTGAAGCTAAAAATCGGTTACCCCACACGCGCCGAAGAGCGGCAAATTCTCGAGGTCATGGCCAAAACTTCCGGCACGCCGACCACCAGCCCGGTAGTGGACCCGCGGCAAATCCTCAACGCCCGCCAGGTCATCAATGAAATCTACGTGGACGACAAAGTGAAGGACTACATTGTGGACCTCGTCTGCGCGACGCGCGACCCCGAGCACTACAAAATCGCGGTCAAGGATTTCATCCAACTCGGCGCGTCCCCCCGCGCGACCATCGCGCTCACGCTCGCCTCCAAGGCTTACGCATTTATCAAAGGTCGCGGGTATGTCACGCCGCAGGACGTGAAAAGCATCGGCATGGATGTCCTGCGCCACCGCGTCGCTGTCACCTACGAAGCCGAAGCTGAGGATAAGACCAGCGAAACCGTCGTCCAGAAAATCTTTGATGAACTGCCGGTGCCGTGAGCAAATGAAGAATTGAGAAGGAACAATGGAGAAGCAATTCTTCATTCTGCATTCTTCCTTCGTCCTTTTCCCATGATCCCCCGCGAAATCCTTAAAAAAATCCGCCAGATTGAACTGCGCACCAACCGCATTGTGAGCGAAACGCTCGCGGGCGCGTATCACAGCGTGTTCAAAGGGCAGGGGATGAACTTCGACGAAGTCCGCGAATATCAGCCCGGCGACGACGTCCGCGCCATCGACTGGAACGTCACCGCGCGCATGAACCATCCCTTCATCAAAAAGTTCGTCGAGGAACGTGAACTTACCCTGATGCTGGTCGTGGACGTCAGCGGCTCCGGATTGTTCGGTTCGCGCGATCAATCCAAACGCGAACTCGCCGCCGAAATCGCCTCCGTGCTCGCCTTCTCCGCCATTCGCAACAATGACAAGGTGGGCCTGATTCTTTTCACCGACGAAGTCGAGAAATTTATTCCGCCGCGCAAGGGCCGCAGCCACGTCCTGCGTGTTATTCGCGAAGTTTTGTTTTTCGAGCCGAAACGGCGTGGGACCGATTTGAATGAAGCACTCGAATTTCTCATGCGCGTCACTTCGCACCGGGCCATAACCGTGGTTATTTCGGACTTTATCGGTTCGCCCGCGAGTCCCCGTGGGAAGAGCAAGCGCCGGTTGCGTCCGCAATTGATGCTTCTCGAATCGCTTGCACAAGCCTCGTTCACGATGCTTCGCCAGGTCAATCGGCGTCACGACGTCGTTGCTGTCCAAATCACCGATCCGCGCGAGCTTGAGTTGCCGGCACTCGGGCGGTTGGTGCTGGAGGATGCTGAGACCGGTGAAATTGTGGAAGTTAGCACTGGTGATCCGCGCAAACGCGCCGCGTTCGCCGAGCGCCAGGCGAAGGCGCAGGCGGACATTGCGCGGGTCTTTCGCACCGCCGGCATTGATGCCATCCAGCTGCGCACCGACCAGCCGTATACTTTCACGCTCGCGAAATTTTTTGAAACTCGGGAACGCAGGAGATTGCGCGGATGAGATTCATTTCCTTCCAATACTGATTGAGATGACCAACGCCACCTCCAATTCCACGGCCCTGGCCGACGGCTTGCGCGACATCAAGCCGCCGATGGAATTTCCGAATTATTGGCTTTGGATCGCGATTGGAGCGGTTGCGGTGGCGTTGTTCATGACGGCTGTCGGCCTGTTTTTATATTTCATATTGCGTCGCAAACAGATCTTCGTCCCACCGCTACTTCCCGCGCATGTTCGTGCGAAACAAAAATTGCACGACGCGCTGGAATTGATTGCGCAACCGAAACCATTCTGTACGTTCGTGTCCGATACCGTGCGTTTTTACCTCGAGGAACGATTCACTTTCCGCGCGCCGGAACGCACCACCGAGGAATTTTTGCACGAATTGCAAAATACAAACCTGTTGCTCCCGGACCAGAAGGAGAGCCTCGGCGATTTTCTTAAAAGCTGCGACCTCGTGAAATTCGCGCGCTATGAGCCGCGCGAAAACGAGTTACGCGAACTCCACGGCTCCGCCGTCCGGCTCGTGGAGGAAACGGAACCGGTCGATAGAAAAGTGGAAGGCGAAAATCAGGAAAGCGAAAATACAAAGAAATTGTAAATGGCATTCGCTCACCCATGGCTCTTGTTGCTCCTGCTGCTGCTGCCAGCGCTCGCCTGGCTGAAAGGCAAACGCGGGCAACCGCCGGCTTTTCTTTATTCCTCGGTGCAACTCGTCCGGGCCGTTCTCGATGTGTCGCGTTCCCGATCAGGCGCTTTCCTTGCTACGCTGCGCTGGCTTGCGCTGGCCGCGTTTATCGTTGCTCTTGCCCAGCCTCGTTGGACGAAGAGCCAGACCCAACTCAAGGCCAGCGGCATTGATATCGCCGTGGCCATTGACCTTTCCGGCAGCATGGCGTCGGAAGATTTTGAAGTCGGCGGCGGTCGTTTGAGCCGCATTGAAATGGCCAAGGGCGTTCTGAAAAAATTCATCGATAAGCGCCCGAGCGACCGCATTGGGCTGGTTGCATTTGCCACCGATGCCTATATCGCCGCGCCGCTTACGCTCGATCACGATTTCCTTTTGCAAAATCTCGACCGCCTCGAACTCGACGTCATCGACGGCAGCCACACCGCCATCGGTTCCGGTCTGGGCACCGCCATCAACCGATTGCGCAGCCTGAAATCCAAGAGCAAAATCGTCATTCTGATGACCGACGGCCAGAATAATTCCGGCAAACTTGCTCCGTTGACGGCTGCCGACGCCGCACAGGCGTTGGGAGTCAAGGTTTACACCATCGGCGTCGGCATGAGGGGACAGGCGCCGATGCCGGTGCAGGATGTTTTTGGCCGAAAGGCTTATCAGATGGTTCCTGT
>DATAZE010000033.1:0-61730 GCA_036272195.1 Verrucomicrobiia bacterium
CAATTTCGTTTTGGGCGCATTGCCTTACGGAGTTACTGCCACCTTGTCGAATAACGTGACGACCAAGTCCATCGATCTGGTGATCACGGCTGCCAGCATTGCGACCTGGATTCCACTGACAGGCACCGATCCTACCGGCACGTCCAGCTTTGCCGCGCCCGGATTGTGGCAGGACGGCAATCCGCCGACCCCCGGTAATGGCTACTTCACCCGGATCTTCGCTATTCGCTCTCCGGCGGATGCCGCCGCTTATACCTTCGCCGGCTCGGCGTTGAGCATTGATACCGTCGGCCGGTTCATTATGAAAGGCACTAACGGACAGGTAATGACCGTGCCCAATCTCATCATCAACGGCGGTCTCGTGGATTATGCCAACGGCGGGGACAGTTTCGTTGAGACGCTGGCGGGTAACATCACGCTGCAAGGCGGCCTGACCAGTTACATGGGAGCGCTGGGCTCGGCCGGACTCTCGGAAACCTTGTTCGTGAATGCCACCATCGGCGGTGTGGGCAACCTCCAGCTGGGCGGGCCCACGGTGAATAACGGCACGGATGTTGGCGTGGTTGTGTTCGCCGGAAACAACACCTATACCGGACCCACAACCGTGGCCAGCGGAACGCTGCTCGTCAACGGGGCGAACGGCAACTCGGCCATCACCGTCAGCACCAACGGCACGCTGGGCGGCAGCGGCAGCATCGGCGGCACCGTCACCGTTCAGGCTGGCGGAAGACTCGCGCCCGGAACCCCGGCGAGGGGCGCGCTCACCAACGCCATCGGCACACTGACGGCCACCAGTGCGGTATCGGTTTCGGGAACAGTGGCGATGAAAATCGATCGCAACGGTTCACCCAGCAGCGACAAATTCGTCGCGCCGGCCGTCACGGTGAATTCCGGAGCCACGCTCACCGTGGCAAATATCGGTTCCACCAATCTTATCGCGGGCGATTCATTCACGCTGTTCAGCGCGCCCGTCAGCGGGACGTTCGGCACGCTAACGCTGCCGACGCTGCCCGCATCCGGTTTGGTGTGGACGAACCGGCTCGCGTTGGACGGCACCATCGCTGTAATCGCGACGACCACCGTCAATCCCAACAGCACCAACATCACGGCCAGCGCGACCAGCGGCACACTTACGCTCTCGTGGCCGCAGGATCACACCGGCTGGACCTTGCAGGCCCAGACCAATGCTCCGGGAATTGGATTGGGGACGAATTGGGCGGACGTCACCGGCTCGGCATCAACCAATGAGGTTGCTTTGCCGATCAATTCAACCAACGGATCGGTGTTCTACCGGTTGAAACTGTGACTTACCCCGGAAGCAATAAGTCATGAAACATTTATCTGCTCACAAACGGGCATTCACGCTGATTGAATTGCTGGTCGTGATTGCCATTATTGCCATCCTGGCGGCGATGCTGCTGCCAGCGTTGGCCAGGGCGAAGGAAAAAAGCAAGCGGGCGTCTTGCATGAACAATCTCCGGCAAATTGGCATAGGCACAACCATTTATGCCGGCGATAACAATGACTTCGTTGTCGAATCACATATCTTCAACGGGCAGGGCGTCCAAAATGTAATGGAGCCGCCCTCGGCCTCGGCCGCTGCCAGCGTGCAATTGAATGTCACCACTAACGGGGCCAACAGCATTTGGTCTTGTCCCAATCTGACTCAACTGCCGCAATACGAACCCGGCGCATTCAATCAATACGACATCGGCTACCAATATTTTGGCGGCTCCGGCTACAAAAACTGGCTCAATTCGGTCGGCACTTTTCCCGGTCACAGTCCAATTAAACTGACCCGAGCCAAATCTTACTGGGTGGTGGCCGCCGATTGCGTGATGAAAATCAACGGCAAATGGGGAGGGGAGGCCACCGGCCGCACGATTTATGACAACATGCCGCCGCATAAAAATGGCGCGTTGCCGGCTGGGGGCAACGAACTTTTCTGTGATGGCCACGTGGAGTGGATCAAGGCGCAATCGATGTATTACCTGACCACCTGGAACAATGACGGCAGCCGCATCTGCTATTTCTATCAGGACTCCCAGGACTTTGAGCCCACGCTTCAGTCCGCGCTCAAGTTCCTGACCTTCAAGCCCTGAACCACTGACGCTCTCGTTCGTAATTTATCATCATTCAATACAAAGTGAGAAGTTCACATTCTTTCGAGCGAGTTAACAAGATCGCGGTGGGGCGTTTTGGTTCCGTGATCGTCGTGGTTTTAAGCCTGGGTTTTTTCCCGGTGCGCGCCGCCAACGTGACGCTTACGACCAGCGATGCGCAAAATACTTCCAGCTTTACCGGTTCGACCAACTGGAATCCGGTGGGAGTGCCTTCGGCTGGGAATGCTTACTTCAGCACTTTTACGTTGAGGACTCCCACTCCCACCTCATCGGGGAGCAATTACATTTTCGGCGGGGACTCGCTGGAGATTGACGCGAACGGCACGACCACCAGCCGCCTTTTGGGTAAAATCGGTAACAACGTGTCAGGGAATACGACGCGCGGGATCATCACGATCAGCAACCTCATTTTGAATGGCGGCAACCTGGAGCAGGCCGGTGCTGCCAGCGACAACAGTGTCTTGACCGTCGCCGGCAACGCCACGGTCAATGCTCCCTCGATCGTCGGAGCGCTGGGCGGCACGGCGAATGGCAGCGCGAGATTTGAGACGCTCGAATTCACCGCTCCCATCAGTGGCTCGGCGGGTTTGCAGGTCTCCGGACCCATCATCAATGGGGGCGCAGACACGGGATTGGTGAAATTGAGCGCACCGAATCCATACAGCGGCGTCATCACGGTTTCCAGCGCGGGTGGGGGTATTATCGCGAGCTCGGTCAACCGCGTCCTGCAACTCAACAACCTAAATGCCCTTAGCCACGCCACGTTAAATTTGGATTCCGCTCAAGCCAGCCCGGTGTCGTTCGCCGCGAGCGTCAATACCGGCCCGTTTAACGTGGGAGCGCTGACCGGCGGGGCGTCTCAAACTTTGACCGACACGGCAGGTGCGCCGGTCACGTTGAGTGTTGGCGGCAACAATTCCAGCGCGGTTTATTCCGGCGCATTGCTCGGGGCAGGTTCGTTGGTCAAAACCGGTCCCGACGCATTGACGCTGGCGGGCGCCAATACCTACACGGGCGGCACTACTATTTCCGGAGGCACGTTGCAAACCACCCGGCTGTGGGGTCCCTATTCCGGCGGCGGGACGGTGGTCTTAATGGCTTCGAGTGTTCTGGTGTCTCAAAGTATTTCCAACGCAGGAGCACCGTTCACTGGCCAATGGGTGATCGCCGGCGGCTGGCTCGCAGCGGAAAACGCCGGCGCGTTTGGGACCAATAGCGTGATTGTGGATCCGCATTACCCGATCGATTCCAGCGCGGCGGGTTTGCCGGTTGCGGATGCGGCCTGTTTCGAGCCGCGATACGATTTGAACAGTGCCGGGACTTTGACACTGACCAACGGCGGACGAATCCTGCTGCACCAGGATTGTGCGTTCGCCGCGGTCACTATCGAAGGCGTGTCGCTGACCAATGGCCTTTATTCGTGGCAGGATTTGGCGGCGCGATTTCCCAATAATTTTCCTGCGACCGGCGGCGGCTATATCGCGGTTCAGCCCTACGGCCCATTGCCGGCATTTCCAACGCAAGCGCCGCAATTCCTGGAACAACCGGTATCGCAGGCCAATTTTACGGGATTCACGGCGGAATTCACCGCTTCCGTTTATGGCAACCCAGCGCCCACGCTTCAATGGCAGTTTGCGCCCGGCGCCGGTTCTGATTTTACGAATCTCGTGGCCGGAGGACAGTTTACCGGCGTCAACGATACTGCCCTGAGTATTGCCGATCTGAACTCATCAGACGCGGGAAGCTATGTTCTCGTGGCTTCCAATTCCGTGGGATCTGTTACCAGCACGCCCGTTACTTTGACGGTGAATGGATCCGCCGTGATACCCAATGCGGCGGGCCTGACCATCAGCCTGGCGGCTGACGGCAGTTACACCGTCAATTCCGCCGATCCGGCGTGGTCGTTTACCGGCAACCTGGGAGTTTCGCCGGACAATATATCGTCGGTTTCCGGAACGGATCACATCGGCGATTACACCGAATTCCAATTCCAGTATACGGGCACCGTGCCGCATCTGGCGGACATTCGGCTCTACACCAACCAGCCAGTCGTTTTATTCACCGACACCGAACTGGCCGATAGTCCGAACGATCTCGCGTTTCCTCATCTGACTTCCTATCCAACCAATCTGTATCACGAAAGTTTTTCTTCGGTGGCCTTTTCTCAGCGCACCTTTACTCAATTCGCCAGCGATAGCCCATGGGTTTTCTTTAATACTAATTTCGATTGCTTCATCCTTTCAGCGGCCACCAATTACATGATTGCCGGGAATGTGATGAATGGAGACGGCACAATCTCCTGCGGTATCCAGGCGGGGATTCCTCAACTGCCGGCCGGTTTTACTCATCGGACCATCCTCGCTATTCAGCACGGAATCAACCAGGCGTATGATACCTGGGGAAAGGCCTTGACCGGCCTCTCTGGCAAGGTCCGCCCCGCCAATGATTCCACGGTGGAACTGAACAAGCTTGGTTATTGGACCGACAACGGGGCGGCTTATTATTATAGCTTCAATTCCTCTTATGGTTACGCCGGGACAATGTTGGCAGTGCGGGATGATTTTGCCACCAACGGCTTTCCGCTGGCTTACCTTCAGCTTGATAGCTGGTGGTATCCCAAAGGCGTGGCCAACACCTGGCAGGGAGATCCCAATAACAACCGCGGGGGTGTGAATCAATACGTCGCGGAATCAACTTTATTTCCCAACGGCCTGGCTGCCTTCCAGCAAGAACTCGGCCTGCCACTGCTCACACATTGCCGGTGGATTGATGGCGCCAGCCCGTATCGTTCCCAATATGCCATGTCGGCCAATGTTGTGGTGGATGACGCGTATTGGACCAATCGGATGGATTATCTGAACTCCGGCGGGGTGGTAACCTTTGAACACGATTGGCTCGATATCAATGCTCTCCCGTCATTGAATTTGAATGACCCGTCAGCGTTTATGAATGACATGGCCAGCTCTGCGGCGGCCAAAGGCATCGACCTGCAATACTGCATGGCGTTGCCGCGTCACTTCTTGCAAGGCTCGCTCTACAGCAATTTGGCGACGATGCGGGTGTCCAACGATCGATTTGAAATCAGCAAATGGAATGCTTTCCTCTATACTTCGAAACTGGCCGGAGCGCTCGGCTGCTGGCCGTGGACCGATGTGTATTACAGCAGCGAGTCGCGTAATTTATTGCTGAGTACTTTGTCGGGCGGACCGGTTGGCGTGGGCGATGCGCTGGGCGGAATCAATTTCGTCAATCTCGCCAAATCCGTTCGTCCCGATGGCGTCATTGTCAAACCGGACGCGCCGCTCACTCCGACTGATCCGTCCTATATCAATGGCGCGCAGTCCGGGAGCCAGCCCATGGTGGCGTCAACTTACGTGGATCACGGCAAATTGCGGGCCGCGTATGTCTTTTCCTTTGCGCAAGCGTCCGCGCTGACCAACTCCACCTTCATCCCAAACCAATTGGGAGTTCCCGGCGATGCTTATGTTTATGATTATTTCAGTCGCACGGGTGCGTTGGTTGCCGCCAGCAACGCCTTCAATTTCACCACCACGATGCCCAGCAACAATGTCAACGGGTCCTATTTCGTGGTGGTCCCCGTTGGCCCGTCGGGAATTGCCCTGGTGGGGGACACCAATAAATTTGTCACGCTTGGGAAGAAACGCATTTCGACCATGACGGATGCCGGGGTGCTGAAAGTAACCACCTCGTTTGCCGTGGGAGAACCCAACCTGACGCTCGTGGGATATGCGCCATCGGCGCCTTATATCGGCACGCTGAACGGCACTTTTGGCGTCATGCATTATGATCCCACAACGCACTTCTTTTCGGTCAGCCTGGCCCCGGACGGTTCCAATACCGCCACACTGGTATTAAGCCTGTCTCCGTTGCCGTATTTGCAGATCACGAATTCAGGCGGCAACACGCAGATTTTTTGGCCGACGTCGGCAATCGGTTACCACCTTGAAAGCACGGTCAGCCTTCAACCGCCGGCCAGTTGGATTCCAGTGACGAACCCGGCGAGCGTGACCGGGAATTTGAATTCAGTCGGGATAACTCCGTCGACGCCGGGAGCCTTTTACCGGCTAAAACAATAAACGGCGTTTCGTCTGCCAGCCATGGATTCGAGCCTTCATTTCTCCCGATCCAGGCGTCGAAGCGACCGGGTTTTGATTGAACCGCCGGGAACGGGCTGCTATGGTGGGGCTTCAAAGTTGCATTTTACTCCGCCGGCGCTCATGCCCAACCCCGAAGTTCAACATGACGTGACTCGCATTCTGCAGGCGAATCAGCCGGATGGCGATGTCTCCCAGGAATTGCTTCCGCTCGTTTACAAAGAGCTGCGGGCACTGGCTGCCTCGCGCATGGCCAGGGAAATGGAGGGCCAGACCCTGCAGCCGACGGCTTTGGTGCATGAGGCATGGTTGCGGTTGCAATCCAACACATCGCCTGTCTGGCGCAATCGGGCGCATTTTTTTGGCGCCGCTTCGGAAGCCATGCGGCGTATTTTGATCGAACGCGCGCGCCGTAAATTGAGGCTGAAACGCGGCAACCGCGCCGAGCATGTCAGCATTGAAAATGTGGATGTGGCTCAAACGGAGCCTGACGAGCGAATTTTATTGATTGATGAATCGTTGACGCGGTTGAACGAGACCGATCCGGAACTGGCACGGATTGTGACGCTGAAATTTTTTGGCGGCCTGACCAACACCGAGGTGGCCGATACGTTGGGAGTGACTGAACGCACGATTTACAATAAATGGACTTTTGCCAAGGCGTGGCTGTTAAAAAACATCCGTGAGGAAGGAAATCCCGGAGCCTAGCGCTTTCCGCTTTCCGTTTTCTTCTCCCGCCGGCGCATTAATTTATGGCACGCAATGGCGTTAGACCATGAGTGTGGGAACCGACAAAGAACAATTGCTGTTTGCCGCCGCCCTGCCGATTACGGACTCCGGCGAACGCGAGTCTTTTCTCAAAACGGCCAGCGCCGGCGATGCCGGCTTGTGTTTGCGCGTGACAGAAATGCTGGCCGAACATGATCGAAGCGAACATTTTTTTTCCGAGTGTGTTTACAGCCTTTCCCTGGATGATGCCGACCTGTCGGAAGCGCCTAAGGTGGAAAATAACAAACCCGTCGTCGGCGAAATGGCTGGGATGCGCATCGGCCGGTATCGATTGTTGAGGCAATTGGGGGAAGGCGGTTGCGGCGTGGTATATTTGGCGGAACAAGAAGAGCCGGTCCGCCGCCGCGTTGCCTTCAAGCTCATCAAGCTCGGGATGGACACTAAAAACGTCATCGCGCGTTTTGATGCGGAACGCCAGGCGCTGGCGATGATGGATCATCCCAACATTGCAAAAGTCCTGGACGGTGGCGCCACGGAATCCGGCCGGCCCTACTTTGTCCTGGAATTGGTTCAGGGAGTAAAAATCACGACTTACTGTGACGATCAAAAACTCACCGCCTCCCAACGGCTGAAACTTTTCATTCAAGTCTGCCAGGCCATCCAACATGCCCACCAAAAAGGAGTCATCCATCGTGACATCAAGCCGTCGAACATTTTGGTGGCGACGCATGACGGCCTGCCCGTCCCCAAGGTGATTGATTTTGGCATCGCCAAGGCCATCGAGGGCCGCCTCCCGGATGACACCAATTTCACTGCGGATGGACAAGTCGTGGGGACGCCCGCTTATATGAGCCCGGAACAGGCGGAAATGAGCGACCTGGACGTGGATACGCGCAGCGATATCTATTCACTGGGCGTCCTGCTTTACGAATTGCTGACTGGCCGCACGCCGTTTGGTCAAAAGGAACTCGTCCAATCCGGTCTGGATGAAATGCGGCGCACGCTGCGCGAGAAGGAGCCGCAACGACCTTCCACCATGTTGACCGGCCTGACCAATACGGATTTGGCGGTGACGGCCAAACAACGCCAATTGGAACCGCCCAAACTGATCAAGTCATTGAAGGGAGACCTGGACTGGATCGTGATGAAAGCGCTGGAGAAAGAACGACAGCGGCGTTACGAGACGGCCAATGCCCTGGCGATGGACGTCCGGCGTTACCTTAATAATGAGCCCATCCTTGCCCGTCCTCCGAGCCAGTTCTATCGCCTTCAGAAATTGATTCAACGCAATAAGGTGATTTGGGCCTGCGGCCTGGTAGTGGCACTCACCTTGATTGCCGGTTTGGAAGTTTCCACGAGTTTCTTCTTCGAGGAACGGCAGGCACGGATGGAAGCGGAACGGGCGCATGCCAGTGAAATGCTGTTGCAGAAAAAGGCCAAGGCGCGTGAAACCATCACCGAGTCCGGCGTTCTCGTGAGCCACGGCGCCATAGCGGAAGCGGATGCCCTGGTGGACGAAATTCCGGTGGAATTACTTTCGCCTTCCCGCGAGGCGAGCGATGTCTTTCGCCGCCTCGGCCAGTGGAATTTATATCAACGCAATTGGAAACAGGCCGCCAACCGTTACATTGCCTTGTTGCAGGTTAACCAGGTGGATAAAAATGACCGGACTGATCAAGCGTATGACCTGTTATTTGCCGCGCCGATCTTAATTGAAGCCGGGGATATCGCCGACTACGAGCGAATCCGGCGGGCGGCATTGACCCGGTTGAGCAACACCACCGATCCGAATGACGCCGAACGCTTGATTAAGACGACTCTGCTGCTCCCGGCCGACGACGCTATTCTCAAGCAATTGGAACCGCTCGAGCGCATTGTGGTTGGCGTGCTCAAAAACCATGACCCGGCGGTCAACGACCAGGGGCTGCTGGCCGCGTGGCGCACGCTGGCTCTGTCGCTGCTGGAGTATCGGCGGGGAAATTTCAGCGCCGCGGCAAATGATCTTGAAGTGTGTTTAAATTATCACGGCCAGTCGCCGGCCTGCGTCGCCAGCGCGCATCTTCTGCTCAGCATGACTTTCCATCAGTTGGGAAAAACCGAGCAGGCGGACTTCGAATTGGAGCAAGGCCGAACCACGGTGCAGAATCGGTTCAAGCAGAAGCTCGACTATGGCGACGATAAAACCGGCAGAATTGAAGGTTGGATTGTGACTCCCATCCTGTTGCATGAAGCCGAGTCATTGTCCAACACGGCTACTTTGCTTCAATCTGACGAACCGGAATAAAGAGACTTTGCACAATCGTCGAAGAGATGATTTTAGATGAACAGCTGACCCGTCAATATGTCATTCAAAAAATGACATCTATGCCAATTGAAATAGGAGCAATTGGCATAGATGAATTTTAGCAGTAAGGATTTTTCCGTCGAGAGAAAATTGAAAACCGATCGCGTTGGAAATTTAGATTCGTCGGTCCTGAGATTTCAGGACTCAGCGGTTGATTATCTCGCGATAAAAAAGCATTCTCCCGGAAACCGACTGCATCTTCTTTTTACGCTATGACTCATTGGATTCATGTGATGACTCGCCGGATTCCCGTTTTTCTTCTGTGTTCGGGACTTTTGATTGCTTTTGCGTGTGCTTCCGCATGGGCAGAAATGCCGGACCCGCACAATGCGGCGCCACCCGGTTTCGCGGCGCTTTTCAACGGCGCCAATCTCGATGGCTGGTGGGGAGCGGAGACGGAAGACCCCCGCAAATACATGGCGATGCCGGAAACTGATTTCCAGAAAAAACATCAAGCGAGCCTGGACGATATTCATCAACACTGGACGGTTCAAAACGGCGAACTGGTGAATGACGGCCACGGCCTTTATCTGACTTCCGACGCGATGTTCGGGGATTTTGAATTGTTGGTGGATTACAAAACCGTTCCGCTCGCGGACAGCGGCGTTTACCTGCGCGGTTGTCCGCAGGTGCAAATTTGGGATTCCACTGAAAAGGCGAAATTTTCGATTGGGGCGGATAAAGGTTCGGGTGCGTTGTGGAACAATTCTCCCGGCACTCGCGGCAAAGACCCCCTGGTCAAGGCAGACAAGCCGTTTGGCGAATGGAATCACTTGAGAATCATCATGGCCGGCTCTTATGTCTGGATTTGGTTGAACGGTCAACAAACCGTCGACGGCGCGGCGATGGAAAACTATTTCGACCGCAGCCTCCCCGTCCCGTCGAAGGGTCCGGTGCAGTTGCAAACCCACGGCGGTGAAATTCGGTGGGGAAATATTTTTATTCGAAAAATCGGAAGCGACGAGGCCAACCAGCGTTTGCGTGCAACGGATCCGGACGGATTTAAATCTGTTTTCAACGGTCGCGATTTTAGCGGTTGGGACGGACCGTTGGATTGTTGCACCATTACCAACGGAGCAATCCGTTGGCTTGAGAAAAAAGGCGGCACGATTTATACAGCAGAAAATTTCACGAACTTTGTAGCGCGATTGGAGTTCAAGCTTCCGCCGGGAGGCAACAACGGCCTCGCCATTCGTTATCCGGGGCAGGGAGACACCGCGTACGAGGGAATGTGCGAGTGCCAGGTGTTGGATGATAACTATGAACAGGCGACGGGAAATAAAATCGATCCCCGCCAGGCGCACGGCTCGGTTTACGGGATGATTGCGGCGTTGCGCGGTTATCAGCATCCGATCGGCGAGTGGAATTATGAGGAGGTGACCGTGAATGGAACGATGATCAAAGTGGAATTGAACGGCACGCAAATTCTCAATGGCGATGTCTCGACGGCGACCAATTTCATGGATGGCAATCAGCATCCCGGCAAGGACCGGACGAGTGGCCATTTTGGATTTGCCGGACATAACGACCCGGTGATGTTTCGCAATATCTCGATTAAACCTTTGAACTGATTTCAGGATGAAAAGTTTCCCTCAATCGCGCCGCGAATTCCTCAAGCGCATTGGAGTGATGGCGGCGACCGCGCCCTTTGTGACCAGCGGCGCGCTTGCCCGTTCCGCAAACAACACGCTCCGCCATGCCAGCTTCGGTTGCGGCGGCATGGGGTTGGGGGACTTGAAGGTAATTGGAAACCTTAAAGGTGTGGAGATGCTTGCATTGTGCGACGTGGATACATCGCGCGCGACCGAGGCGCGGCAGTTGTTTCCTAATGCAAGATTTTACCAGGACTGGCGTGAATTATTGGAAAAGGAAGAAAAGAATATTGATTCCATAAATGTCGCGACCCCTGACCACATGCACGCGCCGATCGCCGTCACCGCGATGCGGATGCGAAAGCATGTGTATGGCCAAAAGCCGCTCGCGCACGATGTGCACGAAGTGCGGCGCATGACCGAGATTGCCGAGAAGTCGAAACTGGTGACGCAAATGGGCATTCAGATTCATTCGGCGGCGCAGTATCGAATGGCGGTGCGAATTGTGCAGGCTGGCGCGATTGGCAAAGTGCGCGAAGTGCACACCTGGTGTCCGAAATCGTGGGGCGATCCGGACGCGTTGCCGGACAGGCACGATCCGGTGCCGGAGAATTTTAATTGGGACCTTTGGTTGGGTGTCTGCGCGGATCGCCCTTTTATCGGAGACGCCTATTATCATCCCACCAACTGGCGCAAGCGTCTCGATTTTGGCACGGGCACATTGGGCGACATGGGCTGTCATCTCTTCGATCCGGTTTTCAATGCCTTGGGATTGACGACGCTGCTCTCAGTGCGCTCGGAAGGACCTCCTCCCAACAAATGGAATTGGTCGCTGAACGGTAAAGTGATCTATCGCTTCAAAGGCACCCCTGCAACCGCTTCGGATGTGCTGCCGGTGACCTGGTACGACGGCACTTCCAAACCGCCGGCGGAAATTATTGCTTTACTCAGCGGCGATCCATTGCCGGAAACGGGTTCCGTGTTTGTGGGCACCGATGGGGTAATGGCCCTGCCGCACATTGCTCGTCCGCAGTTATATCCGGCTGCAAAGTTCAAGGATTATCAAATCCCGGAGTTGGATGATCTCAATCACTGGGGGCAATTTGTAAAAGCGTGCCAGGGGCAGGGGAAGACGACGGCTGATTTCACTTATGCCGGGCCGCTCACAGAATCAATCCTGCTGGGAGGCATTGCTTCACGGTTTCCTCAAACCACGTTGAATTGGAACGCGAAGAAGATGAAGTTCGATCTTTCAGATGCCAACGTGTTCCTGAGGCGTGAATATCGAAAAGGCTGGGCGATTAAAGGCTTGTCCTGATTCCGCGTTGTTTCGATTTTCAGACAAATTACGAGTTGGACACAACGGTCTCGTGCTGGCCTTCGATGGCTCCACGGTTTTCTTCTGAAATCGCCGTCGGGGGTTTAAAAAAGAATAGCAACGCGGTTGCGGCGGCGATCGCACAAAACATCGGCACGAGGAATAATCCGCGGAAGTTGATGATCCCATCGTGGGTGAAAGTGTGCTGGATCAGGTAAGGGCAGATGGAGTTTGCCAGCAACGCACCAAGGCCGAGAATCATTACGTTAAACAATCCCTGCGCGCTCGCCCGGGCATCTTTTGGAAAATGTGCGTCCACAAAGATATAGACGGTGGCAAAGAAAAACGCGTAGCAGACGCCGTGAAGGAGCTGGACGAGGATAATCAGCGACGCGGGCTGCGGAAAAAAAGCGTAGACTGCGAAACGCCCGACTTGCCCGAGGATCCCCGCGAGCAACGTCATCCGCCAGCCGAGTTTTTTGAGCGTGGCTCCAAGAATAAACATCGCGAGGATTTCAGCGATTTGTCCCACGCTCATGACCGGCATAATCCAGTTGCCGGGAATTCCAACGCCTCCCGTTTCATGCGTCGCGCCCAGAAACGAACCGGTCCAATTGAAGTAACAATTGTGCGAAAAGGAATCCACCAAGGTCACGAGCCAGAGCACCAATACGAAAGGTTGTTTAAGCAATTTTGTTGCCTCCAGCCAGGCGAGTTTTTGATAGCCGGCCGCGCCGCTTTTCCTGGGCGGCGTGTGGGGCAATAAAAAGCTGAACCCGGCAAGCGCGAGCGAAGCGGTGCCGGATACTATGTAGGTCCAGACCGTCGCCGATTTCAGAGGTTCTCCGGTCAGACCGGAACTGAGAATGACGCCCAGCGTTTTGATGACGCCGTGGACATTCGCGGCGTGCACTTTGTCCCAATCGACCAAAATAAACGTGAACGGCCAGGCCGCGAGAACCCAGCCAATCGTGCCCCCCATGCGCACCGCGCCAAATTCCTTTTGCGGATCCTTCATGTGGGCGAACGCGATTGAATTCGTGATCGAAATCGTTGGCACGTAAAGCAGGCAGTGGAGCATCATCAGCCCGAAAAAAGGCCAGAAACTTCTGGTGAACGCGAGTCCCAGCATGGCGAGCCCGCCGACGAAGTGGCTGAACGCCAAAAATTTCTCGGCGGCGAAGCGGCGATCCGCGAATTGATTGCTAAAGAACATCCCGACGATGGCCGCAATCGGAAAGGCGTTGAGAATCCATGATTGCTCCGCCGGCGAGAAATGCAGGCTGGGCAGATAGCCGAAAATCAATGGCAGCCATGCTCCCCAGATGAAAAACTCCAGCACCATCATGATGAACAGTTTGAAACGTGGAGATTTGTTCATGAGTGAACGTTGGTTAAATTTTTGTATAACGGTTGTGGCGAAGGGATTTTTCTTCCGCCTCGCATATTTGCAACGCTATCAGCGCGTCCCGCGCGGTGACTGTCTCCGGCGGCGAATTCCTCGCAATGCAATCGATGAAGTAACGGATCTCGGCCGTATAGCCGTCTGACGGTTCCAACGCGAGTGTTTGGGGCGGTTGGCCACGTTGGAGAACTGTTAGCGCCGCCGGGCCGCGTGCCATGTCGAATTCCAACGTCGCTTTCTCGCAGTGCAGGGTGTAGCCCATGTTAAACCCTTGCGCGAGCAGCCAACTCGCTTCGGCGTGGACTTCCGGCCCCTTCGGATAATGATAGAGCGTCGTGACGTGATCGATGCGGCGCGTTTTGTTCACGACCCCGCTGGAAAAAACGCCGGAAGGCCGGCCGAAGAGATGGTTGATGAAATCGGTGTCGTGAATATGCAGGTCGAACAGCGCGCCTCCGGAAGAGTTCGCATCAGAGAAAGTCTTCGTCTGTGTCCACGTGGGCATCTCCGAAAAACGCCAAAAGCGCGCGGCGAGAATTTTGCCGTAAGTTTTTTCGGCCACAATTTGTTTCAGCTCGCTCCAGCCCGGCCAGAATCGCATGCACATCGCGGGCATCAGAAAACCGGGTGCGGACTTCGCCGTTTTCAAAACTTTCAGGACAGCGGCGGAATTGAGAGCGATGGGTTTTTCGCAAAGAACGTGCTTCCCAGCTTTCAGTGCGGCGATGACCTGGGCGGGATGCAGTGCGGTGGGTGTGCACAGGTCCACCAGCTCGACTTCTGGATCGGCCAACAGTTGCTCGAAGTTTCGAAAAACCTTTACGTCGCGCCTCAGCACGATGGCATCCGTTTTTGTAATATTGCCTTCAATGCCGGCCAGTACGCCGTTTACCGGAACGCGATTGAGTCCGCAAACTGCGACCACCTGCGCCTGGGGATTTTCGAGGTGCGCCCGCAAATGTGTTCGCCCCATGAACCCGAGACCCACCACGGCCACGTTGACCTTTTTCGAACGAGGAATGGATTTGATGCGCCCGGGCATATCAGGAAGTGTGATTCAATTTAAGCAGCAACTCGCGCGCGGCGCAAACATCGGCGAGCCGTTGTTCGCCGGCTTCGCGTTCAATCACAAGATTTCCAGCGAATTGAGTTTCATGGAGCACAGAAAAGAATTTGGGCCAATCAACATCTCCCGTTCCAGCGATGACTTCCGTGCCCCACGTGCCGGGAACGGTTGTGCGTTTGGCATCCTTGATGTGTATCTGGCGCAGCCACGGTCGAAGCATGCGGAGCGACTCGATAGGATCGCCTTTGTCATAAAGTATGATATTGGCGGGATCGAAATTGACACCGAGATTTGGGCAATCAAGCTTGCGCAGAAAGTCCGCGAGGGCGGGCGCGGTCTCCTGTCCGGTTTCGAGAGCCACCTGGATGTTTCGCGCTCCGAAAATTTCGGCGACTGTGGTCACTCGCTGCAGCATCGTGGAAAAATTCGGGTCTGCCGGGTCTTCCGGCAGGAACCCTGCGTGGAAGGTCACCAGGGAAAGGCCAAGCTCGCTGGCGATGAGCGCATTCGCCTGAATGCGCGCGAGATTTTCCGACCAGGTGCTGTCCGGCGCGATTCCTCCCGTGGCGCGAATCGTTTCCAGCGTGGAATAATCTTCACCAATGGTTCCGAACATTCCGGAAATAATATGGATGCTATTTTGTTGGAACAGGGTTTCCGTTTCCTTGATGACGGAACGTGATTCTCGAAGGGGATCCAGCGCCAGTTGAACTTGAGAGATGCCCGAGTTCTTGAGTTGAGCGGCAAGGTCGGCAGGCGTCCGGGGTCGCAACGACCAACTGCATACGGCAATGCGTTCCAAAAAAGTTCTGTTCATTCGAAACGAACGGTGTTGATAGGTTAGGGAGTTTTTTTTCGAATGAAAGCGCCAACGCATTGAATTGCAGAAACCGATGACGGCCAAATTGTCTTGCCTGTCCATGCTTTCCGATGAATGGTTGTCCCAGTTATGAACCGTAAGCAGGCCTTTTGGTTGATGTTGTTGAGTTGCGTCACATTCCTGAGGGCGACCGCTCAACCGAACTCCACGAACGATCCCACCGATCATTTGCCGCCGCACATTACTCAAGTCGCGTGGTTTGGCGAGAGGGCAGACTGGTCGCTGGACGGCCGCAGGATTCTTTTTCTGAGCAAAACGTTTGGCGACGCGATGGAACTGGATCTGGCCAGCAAACGCATTCGCAACCTGACCGCGCACTATCCGCACCACGGCTATACGCGCGCGTTATACCTGGCCAACGGAGATATCCTATTGTCGGGCCCTGAGCAATTCGACCCAAAGCATATCGGTGAGGCGCGCGAACAATGCTGGCTTTACGTGCTCGACAAGAGTGGGACCAAACCCGCCCTGCCGCTCGGCACGAAGTGCAGTGAGGGACCAGCGGTTTCCCGCAAGCGAATGCACATCGCGTGGACGCACGTCGCGGCCGAATATTCTGATGAAATGCCTGCCGGGAGTTCCCGAATGCAGGAGGCGGATATCGTCTTCGAGGATGGCAAACCGAAACTCTCCAACCAAAAGCTTATCATTGAGAGCAAAGACCTGCCGTTTCGTTGCACGATGGAGACGCAGAATTTTCGTCCGACCGATGAAAAGGAACTTACCTTCAGCGCCTATGGTTACCAGGGCACGGATGTGATGGGCGTCGACCTAATCAGCAAAAAGGTCACGAATTATTCCAACTCGCCCGGCCAATACGATGAGCCGGAAGGAATTTTCCCCGACGGCCAGTTTACTCTCGTTGAGTGCGACAAACAGAATCACAAGGGTCCAGGCTTTGTCGACTTGTGGAAGTTGAAGCTGGACGGCAGTGGGTCCTATGAACGGCTCACCTATTTCAGCGATTATCCCGGCTTCAAAGCGTCAAATCCAGTCGTGAGCGATGACGGCAAGTTCATCGCGTTCCAAATGGCGATGTCCCGCGAGGCGGCAGGCGTCGGCCACGGCATTTTTGTTTACGACATCGAGAAAGCGAAAAACACCAGGCCTTGAAAGGCGGCAGGGTTTTTCAGACAAACATCAACTTCGTCGTCGCTGCCTTTTCATCCCAGCCGCGCGTGGGTTCGGCGGTGACCGAACCGATGTCTTTGATGGAAATCTGCCGGCCGCGTGTTTTCGGGCCTTTGACTTCAACTTCCGACGGGTCGCAAGTCTGCTGCGAAATCTTCTGGTGCGGCGCCGGTTTGTAGCGGATGTAAAGCATTTTCGGCGTTTCCGGCGCGAAAAACAGGATGCGCGATTTTTCCGGGATGCACGAATACGCTTTGTTTAAAATCGTGCCGCCGAACGTGAACCGTTTGAGAAAACTCGCCTGGCGATTGGTGTAGGCGCAGGTGAAGATCCGTTCGCGATCGGGCAGGCCGCAATAAAACAACTCCGGCCCCACGAACAATTTTTCCGGCAATTCAGATACTTTGTAAGTGCCGTCCTTGAACACCAGCAGGATCTTGTCGAACTTCGTGCATTCGTTTTTGAATTCCTCGCCGTTGACTTTGTAGCCCACGTAACCGCTTTCGCGGTCGTACGAAATCTTGAACGCCTTGAACGCCACGGCCTTTGCGTCCACCTCCTCGTGGCGGGCGGATTTGGTCGTGAGGCGGGGATATTGCGGCCCGTATTTTTCCAGCAGCGCCTCGATGTGCGCGATGACGAACTTCGTCAGGTTTTTCAGGTCCTTGCGCGTCTGCTCCAAATCCGCTTTGACCTGGTCGGTTTCCTCACGATGTTTGTTGATGTCGAACAACGAAATCCGGCGGATGCGCACGGACAATAGTTTCTCCACGTCCGCGTCCACCATATCGCGATACATCTGCTTGCGGAACGGTTTGAAGCCCTCGTAAACCGCGGCCATCACGGCTTCGTTCGTTTTGCACTTCTCGATGCCTTTGTAAATCCGCTCCTCGATGAAAATGCGTTCCAGCGTGCGGAAATGCAGTTCGTCTTCGAGCTTTTTTTGCTTCAGCTCCAGTTCGCGCTTGAGCAATTCCACCAATTGCGCCGTGTTCTCGCGCAACACTTCACTCACGGTCAACTCGACCGGGCGATTGTTTTTGATGACCACGATGCGGCTCGCGATGCTGACTTCGCAATCCGTGAAGGCGTACAGCGCGTCGACCAGTTTTTCCGCGTCCACACCGGACGGGCATTTGACCTCGATCTCAACGTTTTCCGAAGTGAAATCGTTCACTGATTTCACCTTGAGCTTGCCCTTTTGCGCCGCGTCTTCAATGGAAGCAATCAACGAATCCGTGGTGGTCGTGGGCGGAATTTCTTTAATGACCACGGTGGACTCGTCCTTGACCTTGATTTTCGCCCGGACCTTGACGCTGCCTTTGCCGTCCTGGTAATCGCGCGCGTCCATCAAACCGCCGGTGAGGAAATCCGGGAGACACTTGAATGATTCTTTTTTGAGGATGGCGATTTGCGCCTGGAGCAATTCCGGAAAATTGTGCGACAGAATGCGCGCGGACAAACCGACCGCGATGCCTTCCGTGCCGAGCATCAGCGTGAGCGGCAATTTACACGGCAGCGTTACCGGCTCTTGTTTACGCCCGTCGTAAGTGGGAATAAACTCAGTGATCTGGTCGTTGAATAATTCCTCGCGCGCGAGTTGCGTCAGGCGGCACTCGATATAACGCGGCGCGGCGGCTGGGTCCCCGGTGAAAATATTTCCAAAATTTCCCTGGCCCTCGATGAGGTAACGTTTATTCGCCAGAACAACGATGGCATCGTCGATGGAGGCATTGCCGTGCGGATGATACTTCATCGTTTCGCCGGTGACACTGGCCACCTTGATGAATTTGCCATCATCCATGGTGTGAAGGACGTAAAGAATCCGGCGCTGCACCGGCTTTACACCGTCGGCGAGGTGCGGAATGGCGCGATCGCGGATGACGTAGCTGGCGTATTCCAGGAAGTTGGTGTTGACCCGGCGATGCAACGGCAGCTCGATTTTTGCGGGATTGAACGGCCGATGCGCGTGCGCGAGATTCGCAGGCACTGCTTCGGCGATGATTTCATGATGACCATTGTCGCCGTCTTTTTTCTTCGGCTCGCCGTTGGCAGGGTCTTTGGGCGTGCCATTTTCCGGGGCCTTTGCGCCCGCGATAGGCAACTCCGGTTGCTCTGATTCGTTCTTACCTTTTTTCGCCATGTTCAGTCAGGATGCTGCAAATAATCGGAGCAAAAGAAAAGAATTCTTTGTGGAGGAACGCCAAATCCCGAAACCGCAGCAGTCGACGCGAGGAGGCTCTGACGTTTTCAGCGGAAATGAAGTGAGCCTCCTTACAACGGCGGCTGCAAAAGTAACTGCCTGTTGTGACAAGTTCTTAACGAAACCGACGCGCGGCGGTCACACGCCTTCGCCAGCGTTTATGCATGAAACCGCGCGTGTTGGTCGTGGACGACGAATCGGACTTCATCCAGTTGTTGAAATACAATCTGGAAAACCAGGGCTTCGACATCCTCACCGCGAGTGATGGGGTGCAGGCGCTAAATGTCGCGCGCCGCGAATTGCCCGACGTGGTGCTGATCGATTTGATGCTGCCGGACATCGACGGTTTTTCTGTATGCGAAATTCTTCGCTCGCAACCCTCCACGTCGAAGGTACCCATCATCGTGGTCAGCGCGTTGGACGGCGAATACGTGCGCAGCCGCGGCATCCAGGCAGGCGTGGCTTGTTGTTTCAAAAAACCGGTCGATATGAAGGTGCTCGGGGAATCCATCCGCTCAAATTATCAGATGCGCCTGGATTCGATCCGTTTGGAATTATCGGAAGACGACCGGCGCCGCAAATAAATGTAGCGGCGGTCTGTGACCGCCGGTGATTTCTTTTTGAATTCAGCCGCGATTTCGTGACTTTGTGACCGACGTCTCCAAAAGCTCCAGGCTCCAACCCAGGCTCTTTAGTGCTTTTGAAGTTTGAAATTTCTCTGGAACTTGAAGCTTGGAATTTGGAGCTTTCCCCCCTACACATCCGCTTCGGGAAATCGGTCGCGGATTTTTTTTCGAATATCATCCTCGTCATCCGGCTGATAGCGCCGGCGAACCACCAATCGCTGTATCGAGTCGAGCAATTCCAACCAATCCTCCAGCGGCGGTTCCGGCACGGGAAGCCATTGGTCAAAGCGCTTCTCGCGATGAAAAAATTTCCATTCGCGCCCGATGTGTTGCGCGTACACCTGGAGCTTTACACCGTCTTCGGTAACCCGTTTCCAACTGATTTCAGCTTTGGCCATGAATGAGGTTTGTTCTAATGCCTTACGATGACCGAAACTCGCGGCGTTTTCCAGTCAACGGGAACTATTTTTTCCGTTCGATAGCTTTCGATATCGTTTTGGAGTTTGGCTGCCAAAGGTTGCAACCCGGCGGACTGCGCCTCTTTCTGCGCCAGTTCGGCCGTGGCTACCGCGTTTGAAAATACCCCCTGCGCGGCATAAGCCACGGCCAGGGTGTCCAGCAGGTAGGGCGATTTTCGGTCCGTCAACTCGTTCGCTTGCGTGGCCAGCTTGACCGCCCTGGCTGGATCGTGCCAGGGCGCCTCCGGGCAGGTAGCCAGGAGAAAAGCCAATTTGTCGAGCGCCTCCGTCCAGCCCGGTTGCAGTTCCACCGCCTTCGCGTAATTCGTGATCGCCGGTCCCGCAAGCCCCTGGGTCTGCAATACCACTGCATAATTGAGGCATGGCCACGAGAACTGCGGATTCAGTTGAATGGCTTTCTCAAATTCCGCGCCGGCCAAGTTCAGTTTTCCTTGTTGGAACAAGGCCGTCCCGAGACTGTTGTGCGCTTTGTCACTTTCGGGATCCTCCTTGATCACCTCGGAAAATTGCAACTCCGCCTGGGCGGGCTCTCCCGCGGACATCAACTCCAGGCCGAAATTATAGCGCACTTTGTTGTCTTTGGGTGTCAATCGCAGCAAAGCCTCGTAATGCGGTATCGCCTCCCGTCCTCTTCCCGCTTCAGACAGTGCGTAACTCAGATTTTTTTCGCAGAATACACTGCTCTCCGTCACCGCCAGCGCGTGAGTAAAGAGCCGGATGCTGTCGTGCCAGTAACTCAATTGCAGCTCGGACAATACCGCGCAAACGACGAGAATAAGCGAAGCCGTTCCAACCACCAACGGCCTTATTGCTGACCTGCGTTGAAGACAGCCGTCCGCACTCCACGCCAGCATCACGAACAGACCAATATATGGAATGTAAGTGTAACGATCCGCCATCGCCTGGCTTCCCACTTGGACCAGCCCAATCACCGGCACCAGCGTCCCCAAAAACCACAGCCATCCGACAATCAAGCACGGCGCGCTGAGGCGCAGCCGAAAAACAATGCAGGTAACCAGGATCAGGACCACGATTGAGAAAGCAAATAACCCCCAGGGCGGAGTTGTCGGCAGCGGATAAAAAACGGAAAGATGCACCGGCCAAATCGCCTTGTCCAAATAGGCGCCGTAGGAGCTGATCGCATTCACCAACCGGAACGACAACGAAACGCGCTCCAGCGTATTAATCGCCCCGCCTGCATGTTGCGCCACAACGGTTACTGCGCATGAGAGTAACGAGAGCAGGAAAAAAGGAATTTTTTCAACGATCAATTTCCCCCACCCGACGCCGCTTGCGGACGATTCCGATCCCTTGGGCGAATGTGCGAACCGATTCAGCGGCCAATAATCCAGCAGCAGCAGCACGCACGGCATGGTCACCAACATAGGTTTTGCCATCAGGCCCAGCGCGAAGAAAACCAATGTCCAAATATATTTCCCTGCCGTGGGTCCCGTTGTGTAGCGATTATAGGCCCACAGCGTGAGCACCATGAAAAACGTGCTCAAAATATCTTTTCGCTCGCAGACCCACGCCACGGACTCGACATGCGCCGGGTGCCAGGCAAACAGCGCCGCCACGAATGCGCTCGGCCAAAATTGGGCCGTCATCCGCTTCAATACCAGGAACAGCAATATCGCGTTCGCGGTGTGAAAGAAAACGTTCGTTAAATGATGGCCGCCTGCAAAAAGTCCGTAAACCGACTCATCCACCATGTGTGAAATCCAAGTGATCGGGTGCCAGTTGGCGGCGTAGATGGCCGTAAACGCCCACTTTATTCCCTCCCAGGAAATCCCCTTCAAGACCATCGCGTTCTTGAAAACATATTGATGGTCATCCACCACGATGAATTCGTACCCCACCGTCCGCCAGTAAAGAAGCACCGTGATCAGCCCGAGGAGTGAGGCGACATAGACGGTCTTTCGTCGCTCGGAAAATTTAGACGGGGCGTCGACCATCGGCTAGGTATTCACGCCCGGATTCGGCAGGTCCACACTTGCCACCGCCATCGCCGCGATGCCTTCCTCGCGCCCCACGAAACCCATGAGTTCATTCGTCGTGGCCTTCACGCCGATTTGCTCGATGCTCACACTTAACGCCTCCGCGATGCGGATTTTCATCTCGCGAATGAACGGATAAATCTTTGGCGCCTGCGCAATGACCGTTGCGTCGATGTTCACGATTTTTCCCTGCTTGAACGCGACCTGCCGCGCCGCTTCCTGCAAAAAAACCTTGCTCGGCGCGCCTTTCCAGCGCGGATCGGTATTCGGAAAAAAGTGGCCAATGTCCTCCTCGCCGAGCGCGCCCAGGAGGGCATCGCAAATCGCGTGCATGAGTGCGTCCGCGTCCGAGTGGCCGTCCAGGCCTTTCGTGTGCGGAATTTCCACGCCGCCCAGAACGAGTTTGCGTCCGGCGACCAGTTGATGAACATCGTAGCCAATGCCAACGTGAACCATGCGCGCAGACTAACGCGGGAAGTGGAGTTGACCAAGAAATTTTGTGACTGCCAAGGAGCGCGGCTGTGGCGGAGCCCAGCCGCAGCAACGATATTGAATCGTATCGTAAAATCTTATTCGCAGATGTCTCCACGCCGCTGCGGTTGGTTTCGCTGCGCGAAACACAGCCGCGCTCCGTTCATCTCACTTCCCATTTATCTTCCGCACGATCCCCGTGGTCATGCGCGTGGGCACAAAATTCGTCAGGATTGCCGTGAACTTGTTGAGCGCGCCGGGAATCACGACGCGTTTGCCACGCATCAAGCCCCGATAACCGCTTTGCGCCACGACGCCCGCATCCATCATCAGCCCATCACGCCGGAAATTTTGCATTTTGGCCCGTTCGAAGAATTCCGTGCGCGTGGAGCCAGGGCAAAGCGCCGTTACGGTTACGCCCGTGCCTTTCAGTTCCTCCGCGAGCGCGTGCGAGAACGAAAGCACGAACGCCTTGGTCGCAAAATAAATGTTCGCGAACGGCCCCGGCTGATAGGCCGCGGTAGACGCGACATTCAGGATTCGCCCATTTTTGCACGAGAGCATGGGCGGGAGAAACAGCCGTGTGAGCGCCACGAGCGAGTCCATGTTGACGTGCATCATTTCCAGCGCCTCGTGTTGCAAATCACATTCGGCGAAGGTGCCGCGCCAGCCGAACCCGGCATTGTTCACCAGCACGGAAATGGGAATTTCGCGGAGCGTGTCGAAAATTTCCTGCGGTGCGCTCGCCAGGGATAGATCCTTGACGAGAATTTTGATTTCGATGCCGTGTTGGGCGCGGAGTTCATCCGCGACTTGCTTCAATCGGGGTTCGTTCCGCGCAACGAGGACGAGATTGAATTTGTTCGTCGCGAAAACCTTCGCCAGTTCATAACCGATGCCCATCGAACTGCCGGTGATAAGTGCCCACTCGTTCATGGGTGGGAATATAGTAGGGGAACGATGTTTTGACGACCTGAGATACGGGAAAATAAATTCGCCTTCCCCATAAACTTTGTGGCAGCCGACGTCAGGAGGCTCAAACTTTCGGGGAAAAATTAGAGCCTCCTGACGTCGGCTGCTACGGCGTGCCTGGTGCGCGCGCTACTCGACTGGATGCACGAACTTCACTGACCAGTTTACTTCGCCACCATCGGGAGATTGTATTGTAATGCGGGCTAAGTTGCTCGTCTGGGTAAATGTCGCTTTTGAGTGATCCGAGACTTCCACTGATGTGGCTTGCCACCGAGGTGCCGGCAATTCTGAAGAGCCCATATCAATTCTCAATTCATACGGATCCCCGCCGACGATTTTGCTGCGACCGCTCAAGGTCTTCGACGTGCTATCCCATTTTTCCTCCATCACATCCACGATGCCTTGCGTGATGTGCCGCGACGTACTGATGACTTGCGGGTGATTTGCGATAGGTCGCACCGCGAGCACGCAGCAGGATTCGCCGGGCACAGAAATTTGCAATTTGTCCTTGATGACGGGTACGAGCGCATTCCTCCAGAAATCAAAGGCCACGTATTCCGTTTTGCCATCGAGGCCCATTTTGTCGAGCGGGTAGTTGAATTCTTTTTCGTTGTGCTCCCAGTTGAAAAGACCGATCGCATCGCGGCGCACGGCGTGACGGTCGTCAGTCAGCAGCCAGATTCCTGGCAAATCGTTCTCAAACAAATCCACCGGCCGCGCCGGCAAGCCGTGGCTCGGCATGGTGCGCTTGAGCAGATCGAGGCGTTCGGCCGACAGGCCCGGATACCATTCACTGCTGGTGTTCAAAGCGCCGCTGATGGTGACCCACGAACAGATGAGTTGCGCGTGATTCAGCGAAACACTTTCGCGGACATACAGCGGGTCGGGATCGTTATACCAGACGCGGCCGTTCAGAAAATAGTGACGCGAACCAAATGTCGGCCCGCGCAACAAATTCTTCCAATCCGATTTGTTGTCCGGCCCGATGCGCATCCCGTCCACTAGGCCAAACGCGCCGCCGTACGAGCGCATGTTCTGCGGACCGTTGCAGCCGAGGATGAAAACATTTTTGCCCGCCGCGTCGCGCACAAGCTTGAGGCCGTCGCGATAAGCTTCCAGGTTGGATTTATTCGGATCGTGAAACACCGCGTCACCGATCCCGTCCTCCTTGTAGCTGGTGTTCACATATTCGAGCGGCGTGCCGGTGCCGGTCCATAGCCCGTCGATTTTGAGATATTGAAAACCCCATTGATGCGTGATGCGGCTGACGACGTCGCGCAAATGCTCACGAGCCGGAGCGTAAGTCATGTCGAGACACGTGCCGCCCCATTTCACGGTGTAAGGCGTGCCGTCTTCGTGCTTCACGAACCAATCGCCGTGACCTTCAAAAAATGGATCGCCGACCGTGCCCGCGAACGGCAGAAACCAAAGACCGGGAACCAGCCCGTGCGATTTGATGTCGCTCGCGGGAGTTTTCATGCCGGTCGGATAAGGTCCTCCCGGATCGTGCGTGGTGAAATTGCGTTTTGGACCATCGCCTTTGGTGCCTGCCTGCCAATGGTCATCAATTTGCATCGCCGAAAAGCCGAATGGTTTCAGATTTTTTTCGGCGAAGGCGGCGGTTTCGGCCAGATGCTTTTCGTCTGACGCGCCGCCGTAGGGTTGCGAATACCAGGTGCAGAAAACGACCGGTTGCGGCGGCAAATGGATGTCATAAACCTTCGCGATCTGATCCGCCCACGATTCAAGGCCGAGCCGTGCGTCATCGAAGTAACCAACCGCGAGTATTTCCAACCCTTCCGAATCTCCCGGTATGACGCGCAACCGTCCGTAATCAATCTGTCCGCCCACGTGAATGGCGTCCCCTTCCACTTTGCTGAATAAGACTCCATCACCGCGATCATGAGTCAACCAGCCCAAGACCACGCCGTTGCGTGTCCCGGGATCGGCCACGGCGAGCCAATCATAACTGCCTGGGTTTTTATCCGGCGCCAGCAATCCGCCGGTGCCGAGCGTGGTCAACGCGGATGCCGGCTTGCCAAGACTGACCGTCGCTTGAAACGGACGCGCCGTTCGTATCACTGCCGGCACTGTGGCTCGGTTGCGAATCGATGAACGAATCAACGCGAAGGGAACTTTCGGATAAAGAAACACCATATCGTCTCCGTCGGGATAGGAAATCTGGATGCAATCGCCTGGGCCAAATTTTGTTCCCATGGATCCGAGCTTGAGTGGCGTGCCGCCATTTGCCTCGAAACTCCCGTCCGTGATAAAAGCCCGCCCCGAAGATTTATCGGTTATCGTCAACCCGGTCCCATTCGGCTGCATGGTGACGATGAGAAACTCATTGGTTATCGACACCGGTTTCGCATTGGAGGGGGTTATGGGTATCGCGTTCGAAATATCGCTCCGCGGCGGTTCCTGTTGAATGCGTGGCGCGGTCCAAAAACGCGTCGAGCCGCTGGTCGCTGAGGCGGGTGATTGTTCTTCCTGGGCGCGCACAAACGTCGTGGTCAGAATGACCGCGCCAATGAGGAATGGTGAGCGGGTGAATATCATGAAGCAGGGGTTCGTTATTTATTGCGGCAATCACCTGCAATGGACGGAGAACCCCTGGCGACGGTTACTTCTGATTGCGGTAGCAGACGATGTGAGGAGGCTCTGCTGGTCCGCGGAAGTTTGTGCCTCCTTACGTCGGCTGCTACGAGTTCAAACGGCCGCCAGTTCGCGGGGCGCTTTGGCAAGCTGCTCGTGACCCCAGCGTAAAATTCTTTCCGTCGTTTCCCACGAAACGCAGGCGTCGGTGATGGAAACGCCGTAACGAATTTCTGAAAGCTTTTTCGGGATCGGCTGGCTGCCTTCGTGCAGATAGCTCTCAATCATCGCGCCCGCCAGCGATTTCGTTCCGCTGATGCGTTGTTCGATGATGCTGCGCCAGACGTCCTCCTGCCGCGCCGCCTGCTTGCCGGAATTCGCGTGGCTGCAATCCACCATCAACACCGCCGGCAATTTAGCCTGCGCCAGCTTCGCCTCCGCTTCCGCAATGCTTTTGGCGTCGTAATTCGTTTGCAGACGTCCGCCGCGCAACACTACGTGTCCATCGGTATTTCCCGTCGTGCGAACGACGCTCGTGAAACCGTCCTGGTCGATGCCCAGAAAACTATGCGGCGTTCGCGCCGAGGTCATGGCGTCAATCGCGGTTTGCAAACTGCCATCGGTGGCGTTCTTGAAACCGACCGGCATGGAAAGCCCGCTCGCCAGTTCGCGATGCGTCTGCGATTCCGTCGTGCGCGCGCCGATGGCCGACCACGTGATGAGGTCCGCGATGTATTGCGGAATGATCGGGTCGAGAAACTCCGTCCCGGTTGGCAGCCCCATGCCCGTGATGTCGAGCAATAGCCGCCGCGCAATCTTCAGGCCGGACTCGATGTCCTGTGAATTGTCCAGGTGCGGATCGTTGATGAGCCCCTTCCAGCCGACAGTGGTGCGCGGTTTCTCAAAATAGACGCGCATCACGATTTCCATTTGCCCGGCGAATTCCTTGCGCAACGCATTCAGCTTTTCGGCGTATTCCATCGCGCCTTTGACGTCGTGAATGGAGCAGGGGCCTACGATGACCAGCAGGCGCGGGTCTTCCTGGTGGAGAATTTTTTTCACCGCCTCGCGGCTGTGAAACACGGTTGCGCCCGCCGCATCGGTGATGGGCAAGGCGGCTTTGAGCGCCGCGGGTTTAATCAGCCGGACGATTTCTTTAACGCGCAAATCCTGAGTGCGAAACATCGTCCCACCAGTATAGCAAGAACGCCCCTCGATGAAAGTCAGAAGTAGAGATTAAATAAATGACGAATGGAGCTTGGCAGACGCCATTCGTCATTTGTCATTCGTCATTTCTCCCGCAAACGGTTTGACCGTCGCCTTCCCGACCATTTCCATGATCATCCGGGCGTTATCCGGCGCGTGGACGTTCAGGTCGTTGTTGAAATACGCATAAACATTGCGGCCCGCGCGCCCTTGTTTACGAATAAATTTCGCCCACGGCGCCAGTTCCGCGCGCGTGTAATCGTGCCGCGCGCCATCTTTCAACCCATGAAAACGGATGTAAACAAAATCTGCGGTGACAGTGAGGTTCATCGGCATGCGGAGGGAACTGAGATTCACGTGGGCCGCGTTATATTTTCTGAGGACTGCGAGGGCTTCATCGCCTTCATACCAGGACGGATGGCGGAATTCGATGGCGTGGCAATAATTCTTCGGCAGGATTTTCAGGAATTTCCCGAGTCGTTCCGGGTCTTTTTTCATGAACGGTGGAAGCTGCCAGAGAACCGGGCCGATGCGTTTTTCCAGCGGCTTGATGCGGCTGAAATATTTTCTCAATCCTTTGCTCGCGCCGCTGATTTTCAAAATGTGGGTGAGGAAACGGCTGCCTTTGACCGCAAACACAAAACCCGGCGGGGCCTTCTCGCGCCAGCCCCTGGCCATTTTAAGTGTGGGCAGACGGTAGAATGTGGCATTGATCTCAACGGTCGGAAATTGCGTGGCATAAAATTCAAACTGCCGCTTCGCTGGAACATTTTCCGGATAAAAATGCTTCTGCCACTCCTTGTAAACCCACCCGCTGGTGCCGATGTAAACCTTGTTCACCGTGTCTTTCGTTTCCTGACAAGGTAACACCGGCGCGTCGGGCTGATAGGTGGCTCTCGAACCTATTCGTTTTTTTCAGACGGTTTGAAAACTTGAAACAAATACCACAGCGATGGAAACAACAAGAGTGCTCCCAGCGCCAGCGCTATTAGCAGGACGCGCAGCACGCTTTCCGGAGCAGCGGCGTTCCTCAAGGTGAGATCCGGCCCGACAAGATACGGAAATTGCGCGAAGCCCCAGCCGCAAAGGATCAGGGCGATTTGCCCCATCGCCAACGGGCGTGCCAGGCGGTATTTCCGCAGCCAGACGGCTCCCATCGCTCCCACCGAGACCACACCAGTCCAAATGTGAAAAGGGATGGACCACCAGGCCCGGCCGAGGCCTGCGTGAATCAGCGGAGCGCCTGAGTCCGACAGGATAAAACTCGCCAGCGCCATCGCGGCGACGACGGCTCCGGCGATCAAGGCTCGCCGGCGAAAATCCTCCTGCAAGTCGCGCTCGCCGGTTTCATTCGTGAGGTAGACAGCCGCGAGAAACGCGAACAGCGCGAGCGTCCACAAACCGATTGAAAACGGGAATGCACTCAACCACTGCGAAATGAAATCCGTCTGCACGCGGCCGGTATTCAGATCAACGCGCAGGCGTCCCGAGGCGATTGCTCCCACACACACACCCAGCATCAGCGGCGCGACGATGCTTCCGACGGCAAAGAAATGGTTCCAACGCCGTTGTGCATTTTCGCTTTGCACATCATAATTTCGAAACACAAACGCCGAGCCGCGCAGCACAATGCCCACGAGCATGGCGGTCAGCGGAATGTTCAGCGCGGTGCTGATGGCTGCGAACGCGGGCGGGAAGGCGACAAACAACACCACGACGACCAGGATCAGCCAGACATGGTTCGCCTCCCAAATCGGGCCCATTGCATGGGCGATCAATTCACGCTGCCTTTGCGCACGCGGGCCGAACGCAAATAAATTCCACATTCCCGCCCCGAAGTCCGCACCTCCGCCCAGCGCGTAGAAAACGAGCGAGGTCAGCATCACGAGCCCGACGAGATCGCCCACAATGATCATGGCTTAATCCTTTCCAAATCCGAGGAAGTTCGCGGGCTTTCGAACACTTGCCGTTTGAGCAGAAGCGCGACCACGACGGCCAGGAAGCAGTAGAGCGCGGTAAACAGCAGGAACGGCACAATCAATTTCGGCATGGGCGTAACCGCATCGGCAGTCCGCATGAATCCGTAGACGATCCACGGCTGTCGTCCGACTTCGGTCACCGTCCAGCCGGTCTCGATGGCCACAAATCCCAGCGGCCCGCACAGCATGACCAAACGCAGGAACCAGCGCTGATCGCAAAGCCTTTTCTTTCGCCACGCCAGCCATGCGCCGATCAGGCTCGCCAGCATCATCGCCACGCCGCACGCCACCATGATTTGAAATGCAAAATGTACCGTGACCAGCGGCGGCCATTGGTCGTGCGGAAAGGCCTCCAGCCCTTTCACCTCTGCGTTCGCGCGGTGATGCACGAGCAGGCTCAGCGCGCCGGGAATTTCGAGGGCGTATTTCATCGTATCGGTTTTTTCATCCGGCAATCCGCCGATATGCAGCGGCGCGCGCGCTTCGGTTTTGAATTGCCCTTCCATGGCCGCGAGCTTGATTGGCTGGTAATGCGCCACCTGCCGGGCGAGAAAATCGCCGCTCAGCGGTTGCAATACCGCCATGAGGGCGCCGAGAGAAAAAGCAATGGAAAAGGCCCGGCGATGAAACGGATTTTGCGGGTCGCGTAGTAGCATGAAGGCGTGAATCGCCGCCACGGCAAAACCGACGGCGGTGTAGGCGGCGATGGTCATGTGAATCACCTGCTGCAGCGCGGCGGGATTCAGCATGGCGGCGATCGGATCAATATTCGCCGGTTTGCCATTGATGACATCGAATCCGGAGGGAACGTTCATCCAGGCATTGGCCGTGACGACGAATACTCCCGAAAGCATCCCGCTGAAGGCGACGATGACGCCGGCAGACCAGTGCGCCCACGGCGACACCCGTTTCCAGCCGTAGAGATAAATTCCCAGGAAAATTGCTTCGAGAAAAAAAGCGAAACCTTCGAGTGAAAACGGCATTCCAATAATCGCGCCCGCATAACGCATGAACTCCGGCCACAGCAAACCCAGCTCAAACGAAAGCACCGTTCCCGAGACCGCGCCAACCGCAAATAGAATGGCCGTGCCCTTCGCCCAACGTTTGGCGAGTGTCAGGCACGCCTCGTCGCCCGTGCGGAGCCATTTCCATTCGGCCGCGACCATCATCAGCGGCATCGCTACGCCAACTGCCGCGAAAATGATGTGAAACCCTAGCGACATCGCCATTTGCGAACGCGCCGCCAGCAGATCACTCATACGCCCTCCGGCCACCGCGAAAGACAGAAGCGGATTTCATAAGGAGTTTCACACTCTTCCGAGGACACAGGCTCTCATAAATCCCAAAAAATTCCACTTCTGGCGGAAAGTATTTCAATCCGCTTATTGGAGTAATAAAGAACCCTGCTGTTCGCAAACTTTCCAGGTGCGGCGGTCGCAGGCCGCCGCTACATTGGCCGCAGGTTATGCCCAATGAAATTTTAAGTCCGCACCAAAAGGCGTTGCGAATCAATCTCGACGCCAAACGCTACGGCACCTTCGCCGAAATCGGCGCGGGACAGGAGGTCGCGCGCTGGTTCTTCCGCGTCGGCGGCGCGTCCGGCACCGTGGCCAAAACCATTTCCGCCTACGACATGGCCGTGAGCGATGCCATTTACGGCCCAGCCGATCGCTACGTGAGCCGCCAGCGCCTGCGCTCGATGCTCGACCACGAATACGTTTTGCTCCAGGAACGCCTCGGGCAAAATCGCGGCGACCAGGTTGCATTTTTTGTTTTTGCCGACACGGTTGCGACCGGCAGTTTCAAGCGTCATGACGAAGGCAATGGCTGGCTGGGAATCCGTTTCCAAAACGAGCCGCACGCGCCCTACTCGGAAATTTTCATTCACGTGCGGATGCGTGATGCCGACAGCCTTCGTCAGCAGGAGGCGCTGGGCATCATCGGCATCAATCTCATTTTTGGCGCGTTTTATTCGTGGGAAAATCCGGAAGCGTTGATTGGCTCGCTGCTCGACAACCTCACCTGGGAGCGCGTGGAGGTGGACATGATACGCTTCGCGGGGCCGGCGTTTGCCGAATTGGACAATCGCCTGATGGCTTTGCAACTCGTGGAGAAGGATCTGACCGAAGCCGCGATGTTCACGGCGGAAGGCGAAGCGGTGCAGTGGGGTGAGGTGCTCTATAAAAAACCCGTGCTGGTGCAGCGCGGCAGTTTTCGTCCGATAACGAATCCCATGCTCGAAATGCTTGAGCGCGCGCAAGAGCAATTCACCCGGGAGCCGATGTTGGAGGGCGAGACGCCGATCGTGGTTCTCGAGATGACCTTGCGCCAATTGCAGGTGGGTGACGCGATTGATCCACAGGATTTTTTGGATCGTGTGGACATGCTAAGTGCATTGGGCAAGCCAGTGCTGATTTCAAATTTTCTGCGCTATCATCGGCTGTTGACCTATCTCTGGCGTTACACGCAAAAGCCCATCGGCCTGCCCCTGGGCCTGGTGCGGTTGCGCGACATCATGGACGAGAAGTTTTACACCGACCTGCCCGGCGGCATCATGGAATCGCTCGGGCAATTGTTCCGGAGCGGTGTGAAGCTTTACGCTTATCCCTCGCTCGATCGCCAGGGGAAATTGACCACCGTGGAAAATATGGAGGTCCTGCCGCACCTCAAGCATCTCTACGCGCACCTGGTTGAGAATAATTACGTGGAAGACATCCACCAATACACCCGCGATTATCTCTCGATCTATTCGGGTGACGTTTTAAAGCTGATTCAAAGCGGCGACCATTCCTGGGAAAAATTGGTGCCGACGCCGGTGGCGCAGGTCATCAAAGCGAAGCATTTGTTTGGTTACGGAAAGAAATAGCAGCTTCGCGCCCATCAAACCTTTTCCTTGTAGGAGACTCGTCACCTCGTCTCCTATTTATTGCGCTCGATTAGGTGCAATTACGGTTCAAGCCGTATGGAAATGACCCGATATTAGTACAAAGCTTTGCACCGCTTTTAAAAAGGGTGTAAATTTTGTTTAACTAAGCACAACCATTTCGCCCGGCCGTTCCGGGCCGTAAATAGCCGTTGCGCGCAGGGCCAGGTAGACCTGGCATATGTCGTATGAGCCTGTTCGATTTGATCAAAGCGACCATCGTTTGCGGAGGCGTGGCGTTCCTGTTCTACAGTTTCCCCGTCCTCGGCCAAATCATGGCGATCACCGTGCTCACTTTGTTGTGGCTGTCGTACGCCCGCAAGACGCTCATTCGCGTCCGGGCACGCCGGCTGGCCTGAGAAGTTGCACCGTACGGCCCATTGGCGGGCCGCACTATTAGATCACGCCCCGCGTCGTGGCAGTGACCGCGAGGGCGTACCGGCCTTTTTCCTTGCTCAATTTCGTGCGCTCTCCAAATGCCTGCGAAAGTAATTTTCCCGTCAATGCCTCCGCTTTCGTCCCCTTCGCGAGGATGTGGCCGTTTTTCAAAATCAATACGTGCGAAAAAACGGGCATGATTTCCTCCACATGATGCGTGACCAGCACCAGCGTGGGAGCGTCCTTGCGCCCGCCGATTCGTTGCAGGAATTGTAGAAAATGTTCGCGCGCGGCGGGGTCGAGGCCGGCGCAGGGTTCGTCCAGAATCAATAGGCGCGGCCTGGCCATGAGCGCGCGGCCAATCAGGACGCGCTGGCGTTCACCTTGCGAAAGCACGAGCCAGGGGCGTTCGGCCAAATGAACACATTCGATTTGCCGGAGAATTCGCCGTGCCTCCACGCGGTCGCGAGCCTGGGCGCGGCCCCAGAAATCGATCATCGCGTATTTGCCGCTAATGATGGTTTCCAGCGCTGGTTCTTCATCGTGCATCATCTGGCGCACGGATGAACTGACCAGCCCGATGTGTTTGCGCAATTCGCGCCAGTCCGATTGCCCGTAGCTTTCGCTGAGGACGGAAATCTCACCGGCGGTCGGCATGAGATAACCCGTGAGCGCGCTGAGCAGGGAAGTCTTGCCGGAACCGTTGGCCCCCAGGATGACCCAATGCTGCCCGGGCTCCACGCGCCAGGAAATGGCGTCGAGAATGACCGTCTGCTCGCGCTGAATGCGCAGTCCGGAAATTTCAAGAATCGGTCGCTTTTTTTTCGTCATTCGCGTTTATAGAAATACCCGCGGAGCGAAAAAGAGCAATCACGGATGGTAAAATGACGAATGACGAATGGCGCTGGCAAAATGTCATTCGGCATTCGGCATTTAATCTTAAATCAGGGCTGACGCATCTTAACTGTTTAGCACGATAGTTCGTGGAGCATTTTCGGATCTTTTTTAGTTTGACACCGGAATCATCAAAATTAAAATGCGCCTACCCATTTGCTCTGTTTCAAATGGGTAGGCGCGATATTTTTAAGCTGCGGCATCTTGAATACCTGGCGCGGTTTCTATACCTGCGATTTCACAGCTCCGGCATGTTAACCTTGGGATCAATTCCCTAAATCAATAAAGTCTCGTGGGAATCTTTGGAATTTAGATGCGTCACGTCCGGTCATTTAATCTTAAATCCTTGGCACCTCATCCCCGGCCAATTACTCTAATAGGCGATGGTTTACGGTTTTAAGAGTCCGGTCGCGTTGCGTCTCATTCAGGGGATGATTCGGCTTTTTTTTGGCCTGGCTCTGCTGGCAAATGTTCGGGCCGCGGACACTTTGCCCCCGTGGAGGCCGTTCGTCGGGCAACAGGCGAACGGGCAATTAGAAGTATTCACGGTTGATGACCACGGTCAATTGCGTCATCGCTGGCAAAAACATTCCAACGGCGATTGGTCGGCCTGGTCCGGCTTGGGTGGTTCTATCCTGCCTTCGATTGCGGTGGTCAACGACGCCGACGGGCTTATGGAAGTCTTTGCCGTGGACCGCACGACCCAATCGCTCACGTTTATTCAACAACAGGGGACTAACACACCCGGCTGGCGCGATTGGGTTGATTTGGGAGGCAAGGTTGAACCGCCCATAACGGTGGAAAAAAATTCCTCGGGACGGCTGGAAGTTTTCGCGCGGGATGCACGCACTCATTTCGCCCGGCATATCTGGCAAACCAATTCGGACGGCGGATGGTCGGCCTGGTCGGACCTTGGCACGGTGGCGCTGCAGGACGTGGCCGTGGCCCGAAACAAAGACGGGCGGCTGGAACTTTTCGGGACGGCGATGGATGGCTCGCTGAGACATTGCTGGCAACAACACGCCGACGGCTCCGATGACTGGTCTGATTGGGCAAACCTCGGCGGAACGATTTTGCCCGGTCTGGGAATAAACCACAATGCCGTGGGTCGCGTGGAAGTTTTTGCGGTGAACGCCACCAATCGGGCAGTCAACCGGATTTGCCAGGTCACTGCCGCCGATAGCGCCAACTGGACGCCGTGGGTTGATTTCGGTGAGAATGTAAACCCCTGCCTGGCCATCGGCCGCTGCGGCGGTGGCCGCCTCGAAATCTTCGCGGTCAATGCCACCAATCAAACGCTCATGCATCGTTGGGAAACGCTGGTGACGGGTGCTGATCATTGGTCCAACTGGGCAACGCTCGGATCCGTGGCCCGGCCTTACCCGGCGGTCATTGAGAACGATGACGGCGATCTCGAAGTGTTCGCCGTGGATGTCTACAACAGTGACGTCATTAATCATCGGCGCCAGATTAGTGGCGCGAGCGATTGGCTCGATTGGTCGAGCCTGGACACTCCATCGTTCCAGTACGCCTCGCGGACGTGGCACATCGATGAGGGTCTGCCTGATAACCTGGTGCAGGGGATTGCGCAAACTCCCGACGGTTATCTGTGGGTCGGCACGCGCGGTGGGCTGGCGCGATTCGACGGTGTTCAATTTACCTCCTACGATTCCAAAAACACGCCGGCGCTAAAAAATTCCTCCATCACCGCATTGTGCGCCGACCGCAGTGGCGCGTTATGGGTCGGTACCGATGGCGGCGGCCTGGCCTGCCTGCGCGATGGGATTTTTTCCAATTTCACCACCACAAACGGGCTGGTCGGCGCTCACGTGCGGGTGATTTTTGAAAGCAAAGATGGCTCGCTTTGGATTGGCACCACCCAGGGCATGAGCCAATACAAAGATGGGCAATTCCGAACTTACACCGAGGCCGACGGACTGTTATCCGACGCGGTGAATTACATTTATGAGGATAGCGATGGAAATCTTTGGATCGCGACGGGTAAGGGCCTCAATCGTCTCCGGCAGGGCGGGATCATGGATCGATTCACGATGCCGAACGGTTTGCCCAATGATTCCGTCCGCGGAATTTGCCAGGACAAAGGCCGCCGCGTGTGGATCGGCTCCAACAACGGTTTGCTTTGGTACAATCAGTATTGGCAAAACAGTTTCTTTGCCTACAACACTCGCTACGGCCTGTCGGACACATTCGTCAGCGCCATTTGCGAGGACCGCGAGGGAAATCTTTGGGTCGGCACCTACAGCGGACTCAACCGCTTTCGCGAAGGACGATTTTTCAATCAACTCGACAACGAAGGACTGCCGTTTGATCACGTCAACGCCTTGTTCGAGGACCGCGAAGGGGATTTGTGGGTTGGTTCCAAGGAGGGATTGATCCGGCTGACCCCCAAGCGTTTTTTTGCCTACACCAAACAACAGGGTTTGACTCACAACAACGCCATGTCCGTGCTGGAAGACCGATCCGGGAGCCTTTGGATTGGCACCTGGGGCGGCGGCCTGAACCAGTTGAAGGACGAGCGCGTCACCGCTTATGCGCCTACCAACGGCCTGTCGCAGGATTTGATTTTATCGTTGTGCGAGGGCCACGACGGCAGCATTTGGGTGGGCGCCGATTTTGATGGCGGATTGACGAAATTAAAGGACGGAAAGATAACCCGCTACACGGTGAAGGACGGCTTGACTGATGCCGGTTTGCGTGCGCTGTGCGAGGATCGAAAGGGAAATCTTTGGATCGGGACAAGTCGCGGATTAAGTCGCCTCAGCCATGGAAAATTCTCCAATGATTTGCATGATGGCGTGCGGGCCATACTGGAGGATCGAGAGGGCGTGCTTTGGTTCGGAACCGAAAACGGCCTGGAGCGCCTCCAAAATGATAAGTGGACCCAGTTCACAAAAAAGGACGGCCTTTCGGACGAAACCGTCACGGCCCTCTTTGAAGACAAGGACGGCGTGCTATGGGTCGGCACCGCCAACGGCGGCTTGAACCGGTTCCGCGACAAACGATTCACTTCCTACAACACGCGCGAGGGGCTATTCAGCGACGAGATTTTTTCCATCGACGAGGACGACGAAGGCTGGCTGTGGATGAGTTGTTCGCGCGGAGTTTTCCGCGTGCGCAAACGGGAGTTTGACGATTACGACGCCCGGAGCGTGAAATGGATTTCCAGCATTGCGTACGGAAAAACCGATGGCATGGAAAGCCCGCAATGCAATGGCGCGGGAAAACCGGCTGTGTGGAAGAGCCGCGACGGCCGGTTGTGGTTTCCCACGAGCAAAGGCGTCGTGGCGGTCGATCCCCGCACCATGAAAGTTGACCACGTTCCGCCCCCAGTCTACGTGACTGAGGTGCTGGTGGACAAAGCGCCGTTCTCGCAACGCGACGCGGGCGCTCACGACCCGGTTCATATTCCGCCGGGGTACGGTGAATTAGAATTTCACTATACAGCCGTGAGCCTGTCAGCCGCGGAAAAAGTTCGCTTCAAATATAAGCTCGATGGAATCGATACCGACTGGGTGGACGCCGGCGGCCGCCGGACAGCTTATTATAATAACGTCGCGCCCGGCCCGTACAAATTTCAAGTCGTCGCCTGCAATAAGGATGGCATCTGGAATGATGTGGGCGCGTCAATGTTGTTTGAACTTGAGCCGCATTATTGGCAGACGTGGTGGTTTCGCGGCCTGATGGCGTTGCTGGTTGTAGGCGGCGCGAGCGGCACCGTGTTGTATGCGACGCGCAGAAAAATGCAGCGGCAGTTGCAATTGTTGCAGCAACGCCACGCCATCGAGAAAGAGCGCGGGCGCATCGCGAAGGACATCCATGACGATCTCGGTTCCAGTCTCACCCGCATCATGATGCTGGGCGAGCGCGTCGAGGAAGGGTTGGATAAAAGCGAAGACGTGGGGCCGCACATCAGCAAGATCGTTTCCTCCGCGCGTCACACCGTGCAATCGCTCGATGAAATTGTTTGGGCGGTCAATCCTGAGAACGATACGCTCAACGGCCTGCTCGAATACATCAGTCATTATGCCGACGAGTTTTTTGAAAATACGAACGTGAATTGCCGGTTGGAGTTACCCGTGGAATTGCCCCCGTTCAGCCTGGCCGCTGAGACCAGGCACAATTTATTTTTGATGGTCAAGGAAGCGTTGAACAACGCATTGAAACATTCCGGCGCCACGGAAGTACGCGTGGAAGTCACGGTGAAAAGCGGCCTGGTGCAAATCGTCGTGGAAGACAATGGCCGTGGTTTTGATATGGCCGCTGCTGTTGCGCGCAAGGGCAACGGGCTGGAAAACATGCGTAAACGCATCGAAAGTCTGGGCGGCAAGTTCGAGGTCGTCAGCGCGCCGCAGAGTGGCACCACCTTAAAAGCCGTCTTGCAGTTGAAAGCCGGGGCATCACGCGCGATGATGTGACGCGCGATTGCGACCCGTATGTTTATATGGTTTGTGATTGTTACGGCGGTGTTACAATCGCTTCGTGATCAGTAACATCAGTAATAATGGTAGTAGCACGGTGGAAGAGACAGTGCCGATCAATGTTGCCATTGTGGAAGACGACGAGGAAATCCGTGCGAACCTCACGCACCGAATCAACGGGAATGCCGCGTTCCGGCTGGTCCAGACCTTTGCCAATGGCGAAGCGGCCGTGGCCGAACTCCCGAAATGCAAGCCGGACGTCGTGCTGATGGATATCAATTTGCCGCAGATGGACGGAGTGGAATGCGTGCGGACTTTGAAGCCGAACATGCCGGACACGCAGTTCATCATGCTCACGGTGTATGAGGACAATAACCGTTTGTTCAAATCGCTGACCGCAGGCGCGAGCGGCTACCTGCTCAAGCGAACCTCCCCGGCGAAATTGGCGCAGGCCATTCGCGAGGCGTACGTGGGCGGTTCGCCGATGACCCCGCAAATCGCGCGCCGCGTGGTCCAATATTTCCGCCAGATCCGGGACCAATCCGTGGAATTTGAAAAACTCGCTCCCCGCGAAATGGAAGTCTTGGACCAGCTTTCCAAGGGCTTTCGCTACAAGGAAATTGTCGACAACCTCGGCATCAGCCATGGCACGCTGCATAGTTACATCCGCAACATCTACGAAAAATTGCACGTGCATTCCCGCACGGAAGCCGTGGTGAAATATCTTAATCGGTAGATCGTTTCTCAAAAAATTCCGTAAAAGGTGGCGATGATTGTGACGTGGATGCGATTAAAAGTGGATAATTGGCAACGACAAGGTTTCAAGTCCCCCAGGGACGAAAGAAAATAGCCCCGCGATTCATCGCGGGGGCTGAACTAACCCACCGCTAAAACAGTCATCACTTTTGCTGATTCTCCTCTCGGGCTGGTGTGCGCGGTAAGTTTTTCTCAGTTTCCCCCATATAATCCTATGACTACGCCCATGCTGGGGAGACGTGGCAATCTTTCATTATGCAACCGAACCTCAATTCAGACGTCTGCCTCGGCTGGGCGTGCGAATGGGATAAACGCCTACAAAAAAAGGGCGTTTGGGCCGACAGACCAGGCCTGTTTGGAGCGGCTATCGTATGTGCAGAACCGAATATCTCCCGGCATGGACAGGTTTATCCGGACGAGATGGTAAATAGAATGGATAGCGAAATACGGGAATCAGTCATGGCAGTGGCAGGGCAGGGCGGCCTCTTGAATCACTCCGTTTATTGTAGTCGATAAAATCAGTCAATTCGTTCAGCGAACCAAACCCCCGGTCGGAACCCCCAAAAAAAATCGCAAGCAAATTATGATAAAGCGAATCATCGTCTCCCTCGCCTCGGCAGTTTTGGCCTTCGCGGCCACGCTGTCGACCCAGGCGCAAACCTATTCCAATGCCGTCCTGGCGTTGAACCCGGTTGCGTATTGGCCGCTCAATGAAGCCGTCCAGCCGCCGTTCGGCGCTTATATCGCGACCAACATCGGCACGGCCGGAACCGGGGCCAACGGATATTACCAGACGTGGTTTCAGCCGCTGAGCACCGGCACGAACGTCATTTACTACCAGACGAATAACGTTCAGCACATCGTCGGAGCGATTGGCGATAGTGACATGGCCTTGAATTGTATCCGCAGTAATTCAGGCGCGGGTGGATACGTCGTGTTCCCCCGCACGACCAACGGCGTCGTGAATCCCGCCGTCAGCCTTATCCCGCCGTTCACGATTGAATTCTGGGCCAAACCCAGCGGAACACTTGCATCCGTCATGTCCATCATCAACGAGGGTCGCGTTCCGGAACAGCAGGGTGCCGATCTCAACTTTACCACCAACGAAACCGGGTTCGGCATCGGCCAATTCGGGGGCAATTTCTTTTTCGCGAGCTGGAATGCCACGGGTGCGGATGGAACCAAGACGGAGCTGGATACGCCGCTCACGGCGAATGTCTGGCAGCACATGGTGGTCACTTTCGACGGCACAAACCAGGTCTGGTACAACAATGGTGTAAAAACCAAAAACTCAGCGATTCCCGCCTCGAAGGCAAACGCGCTGGGTCAGCTTTACGTGCCGAACCGGACGGCACCCCTCCTGATTGGCACCGGCAGCATTATCGGCTCGGGTAACGGTTCCACCGAATTCGCCGGGGCCATCGATGACGTCGCAATTTACACAAACCTGCTCGATCCTGGCGCCATCGCCAACCATTTCGCCGCGGCCACGGCGACCGACAGCACCTATCAGAACACCGTGCTCGCCGACAACCCGATCATTTACGTCCGCCTCGGTGAACCAGCTTATCCGGTCAGCAACTATCCGAGCCCGAGCACTTATCCCGTCGCCACCAATTACGGCATCGTGGGCGCGACTGGCAACGGCTTCTATCAACCTGGCACCACGCCTGGCGTTGCCGGACCGGCCTTCGCCGGCTTCGGCGGTGCCTCGAGCCGTGCGGTCGCCATCAATGGTTTCAGTGGCGCGGTGGATGTCGGTGCGGGCAGTTTGCCGGTCGAGCTGAATCCCACTGGGAAGTCACCGGTCAGCGTGGCCGGTTGGTTCCAGGCCAATCCCTCTGACGCCCCGTCCCGTTTCCAGGCCGTCGTCAGCCACAATGCCAACTCCTGGCGCATTTCCTTGGACCATATCGCCGACGGCCTGCGGTTCAATCCCGGCAACAACCCGGAGCTTCAATTTACCAACATCGCGGACGTCGTGACCAACGGCTTTATGGTGAATGACGGCAATTGGCACTTTGTGGCCGGTGTTTCCGATGGCACCAATGACTCTCTTTATATTGACGGCTTGCTCGCCAGGACCGCTGCCGGCGTGGGAAGCATCGTTGGCACCAATGGTGATGCCTTGCTGGGCGGCGATCCCGGTAATCTGGTTCCTCTTTTCAACGGCAGCGCCACCTCGCAACCGCGTTATTTCGACGGTCAGATTGCGCAGTTTGCTTTCTTCACCAATGCGCTTTCGGGAACGCAAGTTCAACAATTGTATGCGGCCGCGGGTGTGCAGCCATTTTTCGTGCTTCCTCCCAAAAACCTGACCAACAGTGCCGGAGTGAACATCACGATTCCCACGATGGTGCACGGCGGCACGCCTTTGTTTTTCCAATGGTATCAAAACGGAACGGCCGTCGCCGGCCAGACGAACTCCAGCCTGGCTTACACTCCCTCCTCCACCAACAACGCGGGTAACTACGTTCTCGTAGTCACCAACAACTTCGGCGCGGTGACCAGTGCCCCCGTGACGCTCTTTATCTTCGGCCCGCCGGTCATTCAGCAGCAATCGCTGACCGACTTCCAGGCTTTTGCGGGCACAAGCCCCATCTTGCGTGTGACGGCCGTCGGCGCGCAGCCCATCATTTACCATTGGAGCCTGAACGGTTCGCCGATTGCGAATGCGACCAATTCGACCTACACGATTGTGAACATCCAAACGGGTGGAACCTACACCTGCACCCTCTCGAACTTCGTGGGACCGTCGACGACAAGTTTCAACCCGGTGACTGTCACCGTCGTGGCGGCCCCCACGGCGCCTTATCCTTCAGCCGTTATCGCCAGCGGACCGCTGGCCTACTACCGCCTGGATGAGAGTCCTGATGATGGCAATGGGAACAACGGCGTGACTGCCTATGACAAAATCGGTGGTCTCAACGGTGTTTATACCAATGTTGCGATCAATCAGCCCGGCTACAGCCTCTCCTCCGATGCGGGCGATGGTTCCGCTGAATTTGGCGATTTCCCTCCCGCCGGCCCGAATAACGACTTCGTCGGGAACGTGCCCGCATACGTGAATTTCGGCACGCCCAGTGGTGGGAACGCCCAGTTCTCGATTGAGGCATGGATCAACGACTTGTTCCTTCCCGGCAATGGCGGCAACTGCATCGTTGCCCTCGGCTATGGCAACGGCGGCGAGCAATTCAATCTGGATACGGGCGGCACCAGCGGCACACTGCGCTTTTTCGTTCGCAAGGCGGACGGCACCACCGCCAGCGCCACCAGTACGGTAGCGCCCGCCGATAGCCAATGGCATCATGTGGTGGGTGTTTGCGACGAAACCGGCGGCCAGGTGAGCCTCTATTTCGATGGAGCATTGATCGGGCACGCAACGATCGCTCCGGGCAGCGGCATTTTGAGTTCCTCCATGCCGATGACCATCGGTGCGCGCGAGTCCGGCAACTTCTCGCCGGTCAATTACGACTTCCAGTTCCTGGGAAGAATTGATGAAGTGGCCATTTACAACCGGGCGCTGAGCGCGACGGAAATTCAGAACCACTATTTCGCCTCGGGCATCAGCCCGGCGATCACGCAAATCTCGCCGCAAACCTGGGCGACGAATTCGACCGCCAACGTCACCTTCACGGTGACCGCCACGGGAACCGCACCGCTTTCTTATCAGTGGTTTGATCCCAATAACCAGCCTTTGCAGGACCAAACAAATGCCGCGCTCACGTTGACCAATCTCCAAGTCTCACAGAGCGGCCAATATACCGTGGTGGTCACTAATCCTTATAATACTGCCACTACGAATGCGTTCCTCACCGTCAATCAGGGCGCTCCGGTCGTTAATTCCGACCTCACACCCCTCAATCAGTCGGTGTTCACCGGCGCCCCGGTGACTTACACAATCGGCATCGCGGGCACTCCGCCGCTCTTCTATCAATGGTTCCAGGACGGCGTCGCCGTGACGGGTGCGACCAATTCCAGCTTCACCTTCAATGCCTTGCTGGGCAATCACACCTACTTTGTCTCGGTGACGAATGCCTTCAGCGGCGGCACGCCGACCCTCAGCTCCACGGCGACAGTCGTTGGCATGCCTTCGACCACCCTGAACCCGTCGGATTACACCGATAAGTTGAAGATCACGTTCTCCGGATATACCCGCGGCGAAACGCTCCAGGACTTCCCGGTCCTGGTGAAATTGGACACCGGCATCTCCGGATTTAACTACTCACATTTCGCCTCCGGCACTGGCGGCGACCTGCGATTCACTGATGCTGGCGGCACGCGCGTCATCCCGCATGAAATTGACGAATGGAATCCGAGTGGCACCTCGACCGTCTGGGTGCAGATGCCTGCGCTCACTGGCGCTGGTGACTTCATCTGGGCCTATTGGGGTAATCCGTCGGATACCACGGCGCCGGTGGGCACAAATGTTTGGGTGCCTCAGTCATTCGAAAATCAGCCCGCTTATCAGGTTGTATATCACCTGAAGGAAGGCGCGTTTCCGTTCGCCGATTCCACGTCGCAGCATCCTGCGACCAATGGCTTCGCGCCCACTCAGACCACCGGCATCGTGGGCACCGCCGGCCAGTTCGGCGGCACTAACTGGCTCGATGCCGGAACCAACGACAGCGGCGACGCGTTTACGTTGTCGGCGTGGGTGAATATTCCGCCGGCGACCAGCGACATCCAAACTCTTTGGTCCACTGCCGCGGGAGGGTTCGCCATGCCGGGATGCGCGCTGTTCGTGAATACATATCAAGTTTCCGACCAGAAAATTGACTTCGCTACGGGTAACGGCGGCGTAGGCGCTGCCGGCGGTAACGAAACCACTACCGCTGCCGGAATCGTGCCCTTTGGTTCATGGCATTTGGTCAGCGCCGCCGTCAATCGGACCAATGGCACCGTCCAATTCTATCTGGATGGCAATAATGTGGGATCCGGCACGCAAATCAAAACGGACTTCCCATCCCTCAGAGATCTGAACCTCGGCCAGTTCACCAATGGCGTCTTCGGCTTCCATGGAGCGATGGACGAAGCGCGCATCCGTTCGAGCGTCAGTTCTTCGAACTGGGTCTGGGCAAGCTGGGCAACGGTGGCGCAGAACTCATCGCTGCAAAGCTACGCGACGGTCAACAGCACAGTGCCGGCCGCGATCACGGTCCAATTCCAGATCTCGGGAGGCAGCCTGGTTCTCAGCGGCAACGGTGGCCCGGCTAACGCCAACCAAACCTACCGCGTGCTGGCCACGACCAACGTGGCCCTGCCTCTGGCGCAATGGGTGCCGGTGACGACCAATGCATTCGACAACAACGGAAACTTTAACTCGGCACTACCCCTGGATAAGGGCGTCAAGTCGCAGTTCTTCCGTGTTGCCATTCCGTAACAAATAATGCGGACGCAACGAGTTAAATTGAGTTAAGACAATTGAATCGGTGGCCGGGAGCGCTGCTCTCGGCCACCGTTCGGACAAGACAGGATTAATTGATGAAAAATTTGCCATCTAAACCGAGCTCGCGGAACCATACGGGTTCCCGCGGAATCGGAGGATTCACGTTAATAGAATTGCTCGTGGTGATTGCCATCATCGCCATCCTGGCGGCGATGTTGCTGCCGGCCCTTAGCAAGGCAAAGCTTCGCGCGCAGAATATCCAGTGCATGAATAATACCCGCCAGCTCACGCTCGCGTGGATCATGTATAATGGGGAAAACAACGGTATTTTTGTGGCGAACCATGGCGGGACCTCGTCCGGTGATACGACCCCGAGTTGGGTGACCGGGTGGGAGGACTATAGTGGAAATCCTTCCAACACGAACGTCAACTATTTACTCAATGGCATCCTGGGACCGTACACGAAATCGGTCGCGGTTTATAAATGCCCCACGGATAACAGCCGGAGTTTTGGCCAGACGGGTGATTTGCGAGTGCGCACCTATTCCATGAATGCGGCCATCGGTTGGGATGGCACGATTCAACCGGATTTGCACGATAAGCTGGCCAGCCATCTCGTGGGCCCTCCTGACGGGCAGTTCAAGACTTACGTCAAGGAAACTGAACTGACCACGTTGGGCCCGTCGGATATGTGGGTGCTGGTCGATGAACACGTGGACAGCGTCAATGACGGATCCTTCGCCGTCGAAATGCCCAGCAGTGCGGCCGCCACGAAGTGGGTCGATTTACCGGCGAAAGCCCACGGCAATTCCTGTGGCTTCTCTTTCGCGGACGGTCATTCAGAAATCCACAAATGGATGTCGCCGGATGCCATTCCCAATGTCACCTACGTGCCAGCCTCCAAGGGCGGCATTGTTGAGTTGCGTGATGCGGATATCCTGTGGATCGCCAAACATACATCCGAGTACAGGAACGGCACTCAACTGCCTTACTAATCCGACGAAAAACGCGTAATGATTGCCGTAGATTCCTGTTCGTCGGATTGTTCCGTGACTTTTCAGCTTCCTGTGTCGAGGCGATTACGCTCCCGGTGCCGGTTGGAGTTTGGAACTTGGAATTTCCCTGGAGTTTGGAACTTGGGATTTGGAGCTTTTATAGTCTGGTTGCTGTTGCTGGCTGCCAGTAATCCGGCCTACGCCTCTCCGCTCTCCGACCCGGCGGTGGACGCCTACAACATGCGCGTGGGCACCGAGACGTTTGCGGGAGATTTCCAGTTTACGACCAACACGCTCCTGGTCGAAACCGCCGAGGCCATCACGAACCTTGGCAGCGATGTCATTAAATTCTATTGCGGCCCAAACACCTCCGGCCAAAGCGGCGTCACGCTCACTTCCAACATCAAGAGCCTGCTGAACATGGTCCGTGACGAGCCCAGTTATCGCAAGGTCTTCGACATGCCGTTTCGCCACATAATCGTCTGGGCCTATCCGCTCGCCAATCCCGAGCCGCCGTTCACCGATGGAAATTATTCTCCCTCCGAACAAACAGTGGATTACCGGGAGATGTACGACCTCACCCGCTATCTGCTGACCAATTACGATAATTCCAGCAAGGAATTCTTTTTGGGCCATTGGGAAGGGGATGGTTATCTCAAAGTCAATAATTGGACGACTAATCCCAGTCCCGCGGTCGTCACGGCCATGATCGCATGGCTGAATAACCGCCAAAAAGCCGTGGACGATGCCCGCGCCGCGACGCCGCACACGAACGTCGAGGTTTACAATTACACTGAAGTGAACCGTGTCCGGGACGCAATGTTCAACGGGTCGAACAATAACGTCCGCGTGGTCAATGCGGTGCTGCCGTTTGTCACGAACATCGATTACGTCTCTTATTCATCTTATGACGCGCAAAACCTGAGCGCGGCAAATCTGTATGCCACGCTGGACTACATCCATTCGCACATCTCGACCAACAAGACCGGGGTGGTTCCGGAACCACGCATGTGGATTGGCGAATACGGCTGGGGCTCGCAGTCGACCGTCGCGCAGGAGCCTTTGAACCGCGCCTATATGCAGCGATTGTTGAACTGGAATTCCACCGGCCACGCCTTGCAGTTCATTCTCTACTGGGAAATGTACAGCAACTTCAACCCGGGTGGCGGCACCAACTACAGTCTCGTTGATTACACCGACACGAAAACGCTGTCCTGGTACCTGCATAATTATTTTTATAACGACGCCCGCCTGCTGGCCGCGCAATTCAAGGAAACAAATGGCCGCCTGCCCACCGATCCGGAATTTGTTTCCCGCGTCACGCCGCTGTTGAACCAGCGTCTCTCCGCACCGGTTAGTCTCTCACTTACCAACCTGGGCGTCACCTTCACTGCCAGCAATGCTGTCACGGCTTCCGGTATCGTGGCGCAGGGAATTTATGGCGATGACGAAGCCAGCGTGTGGGTTCTTTGGGGACGCCAGGACGGCGACACGACTTTCGGCTCGTGGGAGAACAGCCGTTTTATTGCCGTGAACTCTCATTTCAATCCCTCGGTCTTTGCCGCCGCGCTCACCAACCTGGCGCCGGACACAAATTATTATTTTCGTTTCTTCGCCATCAATTCCCACGGCTCGACCTGGGCGCCGAGTTCGTCGCAGTTTACCACCGCGCTCCTGAATCCTGCGGACTTCGGTTCGCGATTGAAAATTTCCTTCCCCGGTTACAATCGCGGCGAAACGCTTTTCAATTTTCCCATGCTCGTGAATCTGAGCACCAATCTTCCCGGGTTTTCGTACGCGCAATTTGCCTCGCCCGCCGGTGGCGATTTGCGTTTCACCGACTCCAGCGGTCTTGCGCCCATCCCGCACGAAATTGACGAATGGAACACCAACGGCACCTCGATCGTTTGGGTGAATGTGCCGTCGTTATCCAGCCCGAACGATTTTATCTGGGCGTATTGGGGAAATCCGGCCGCCACGAATCCGCCCGCGTTTACCACCAATGGCACGGTCTGGCCGAATCACGACCTCGTGTGGCATTTGAAAGAAACGACCCTCCCGTTCGTCGACAGCGCCGGGCAACATCCGGCCCTGACCGGGACTGCGCCAATCTCCACCCCCGGCTCAATCGGCCGCGGTTCTTTGTTCAACGGCACTTCGCAGTTTCTCAACTCCGGCCCGGTGAATGTCGGCACGGCCTTCACCTTGTCCGCCTGGGTGAAAGTGGATCCGTCCGCCAGCAGCATCCAAACCATCTGGGCCAACAAGCAGGGAGGCTGGAACTCGGCCGGTTTCGCGCTCTACGTGAACAGCTACCAAACGAGCGACCAGCGCCTAATCCTCGAAACCGGCGACGGCGTCGACGGCATCAATGCCTCAACCGTTCCGAACGTGGTCACGCCCGGCCAATGGCATCGCGTCACCGCGTCAGTGGACGAGACCGGCGGCAAGGCCCGGCTATATGTCGACGGCACGGATTGCACACAGGCTTCGAATATTGACACTGCTTTTCCCAACCAGTCGGGCATCAATCTCGGTCGATTCACGAACAGCTCGTTATTCTTCAAAGGCGCCCTGGATGAAGTGCGCATTGAAGCCGGCCAGCGCTCGTCGAACTGGGTTTGGGCGGCGTGGATGAATGTCGTGTCCAATACCAGCCTGGCCAGTTATGCGAGCGTGGCTCAAGCCGCGCCCGCATTGTCCATTGGCGGTTCGATCGATGGCGGCACGGTGCTGATCTGGCCGGCCAGCGGCGTCGGCTTCGCGCTTTATACTTCGACGAACCTGGCACCACCCATTTCATGGACGCTGGCCACCAATCAGCCGGCGCTCAGCAACAACCAGTGGCAAATCACCTTGCCGCAGGACGGCAGCGCGTCCCGTTATTATCGTTTGCAATCGCAATGAGCTCCCATCTGTTGAAAGTCGTTCTTCCCAAATCTCCACAACAATTTTTCAATCGCGTAATGATCATCGCCTTGCTCGCGATCGCCATCGTTTGCCTGACCAAGGCGACCACCCCGGCTGTTCAGGATAATGCTGCTTTGTGGCGTCCGCGGTTCGCCACGCCGGCCATTCTCGCGCTCGACAGCGCCACCAACCGGGAATTCACCGCCGAAATCAAGGCCGCGCCCACCGCGAGTCGCTGGAGCGCATCGCTCACGAACGATTTGCGAAGCTGGCCCTGTCAGATCGTTTCCGCCACCTACGCAAAAATCAATCGCGACACCGAACCGGGCTGGCAAATTAAAATCCGCGTGCCGGCGGATATTTCGCCCGAATTGTTTGACCTCGTCGTTGCCTCAAGCGAAACCGTCAGCGCGCAAAACCAGTGCGTGAGCGTGTCGCCCGCTTTCGCGACAAATTTTTACCTGCTGCACGTTTCAGACGAGCAAATTGTGAATCAATACCACACCGATCCTTCCGGCCAGTATTACAAAATGGTGGGGACGTGGGAGGAAATGAAATGGATGCAGGAGCCGGTCAACCTCATCAATCCGCGCCTGGTCATCGTGACCGGCGATCAGATTGATTTCAACGGTGCGCTCGATGGCTGGAACAATTGGTCGAATTGGGGATTTACTCCCAAGGGAAAGAAAACCTTTTCGGAGGATGAGACATCGAAATTAGAAAGCCGGCTGAGCGATATGTACAAGGATTGCCACACGGGTTATCACGTGCCTTATGTGGAAACCCCGGGCAATCACGACGTGACGCCGCCGGGAAAATTGCTTTTCGGTTCCACCGTAGACTGGCACCCGATCTCCGCCCGTTTCTACGAAACAAACTTCGGTCAGCGCACCTATTCCTTTCGCATGGGCGATTTTTACGTGCTGATGCACGATTGGAGCGATGCCGGTCTCCGGGACTGGGCAACGAAGGATTACGACGTCGCGCTGCATGATCCCGGCGTCAAGTATCGCCTGATCGGACAACATTTTCATACCAGGTGGGATGGAGCGAAAACGGGCAATGCGGCTTTCATGCCTTCGACCTGCGACCTGATGTTGATCGGCCACGGACATGTGGAAAAAACCATCCAGACCTCGCCGTTTTATATTTATGAGGACGGCGCCACGTTCAAATACGGCGTCACCGGTTTTTTCAATTTTCGGCGCACGCCCGACGGCTGGACCTGCGACCAGACCGCCGCGCCGCGCAATTATGACACCGATGTATGGCACTTGTTTACCGACAATGGAGCGGTGAAAAAAGTCCGCACGGATCAACCCGATTCGCGGAACATCACGACGACGACCGTGACCGTCACTAATGATTTGCCGCAAAATTTTTATGATGGGCGCGTGCGCTTTGTCCTGCCCAGGGGTGTTTATCGGACGGTGAAGAACGGAGAGATACTCTCGGAATATGATTCCACTGATAAATCCAAAACCGCCGTCCTCGTTCGCGTCAATATTCCCGCCAAAGACTCCATTACGGTGAGTGTTTCCAGCGGAGGGAACTGACCTGACTATGCGGCGGAAATTCAACGCAAAGTCGCAAAGATGCGAAGACGCAAAGTGGAAAAATCAAAACTGTAATCGCCCGATCCAGAAGATCCGTTCACTGAATACTCGCCACGAAAATGCCGCGAACAGCAATTCGAAATCTTTGCGCCTTTGCGTTAAAATTTTCTGAATAAAAGGGCATTCCATTTAAAATGAAAATAAGAGCCATGTCGCACGGTCTTCTATTGGGCCTCCTTACCTGCGTCGCTGTGGGCGTTTCAAATTCACGGGCAGAAACGCCCGGCGAATTTCGTCCCAAACCCGTCGACGTTCCAGCCGAGAATGCGGGCGCGAAGGGCACCAATGTCCAGCCCGTGGCCACCTACCCGCGCTCGCAGGCGCCATTGATCAACACCGCCAAACGTAAGCCGAAGCTCACGCAACCCGGCGAGCCGCTTTTGCGCGGCAATGAACTTGTTTTCAATGCCGGCTGGGAACTCATCGAAGCGCCCCGCCTCAAAGACGCCGATGGCAAAGTGATTTCAAAACCGGGAGTCGACACGCACGATTGGTATGACGCGACCGTGCCGGGGACTGTTTTGACGACGCTGGTGGACCAGGGCGTTTATCCCGATCCTTATTACGGCCTGAACAATCTGCTGATTCCCGAATCGCTGAACAAACAGGATTACTGGTATCGCACGGAATTCAGTGTGCCGAAAAAGTTTTCGGGCCGGAAACTGACGCTGCAATTCAACGGCATCAATTACTACGCCGAAACTTGGTTTAACGGCGAATACCTCGGCCACATCACCGGCGCATTTCTTCGCGGTGATTTCGATGTCACGAAACTGGCCCGGGCCGGTCAGAAAAACGTCCTCGCGGTGATGATTGTGCCGCCGCCGGACCCGGGAATTCCCAGTGATCAATCGATCGCCTACGGTCCCGGTGACAACGGCGGCAAGCTCTGCCTCGACGGACCTACGTTTGAATGCACCGAAGGCTGGGACTGGATTCCAGGCGTTCGCGACCGCGACACGGGCCTGTGGCAGGACGTGGTTTTGCGCGAGAGCGGCCCGGTGACGATCATTGATCCTCAAGTCATCACGAAATTGCCGCTGCCCGATACCACGAGCGCCGCCGTTAGCATCGAGACCGAATTAAACAACGTCTCGCAGTCCGATCAGCGCGGCGTATTGCGCGGTGAATTTGAAGGCGTGAAATTCGAGCAACCTGTCGAATTGAAAGCCGGCGAAACGAAGCAAGTGGCGTTCACGCCGGAGGACTTCAAGCAATTGACCATCCAGCATCCGCGTTTGTGGTGGCCGAATGGCTACGGCAAACAGGAATTGTATCATTTAAAACTGAATTTTATCACGGCAGACAAGCAGGAATCGGATACCGCTGCGATACGTTTCGGTATTCGCGAGATGAGTTATGAATTTGAAGTGAAAGAATCCGGCGGCACGCGGGAGCGCGTCGAGTTCACACCGACGTTGGCGCGCAAATCAACGGATAGGATCATTGATAACCGCCGCGACACAATGGTGTGGGGACTGGAGAACAAAGCCAAACGCGATGCGGCTGTCATTGCCGCCGGCGGCAAGCCGTCGACCAACCCGTTCTGGTGGGGACAGCAGCAGGAAACCATCGTAGGGCTGTGGCCGGAAGCCGAGCATTCTCCGGCCTTAAAAATGGTCGATGACAAAAAGATGGGGCCGTATCTCGTCATCAAGGTCAATGGCGTCAGGATCGAATGCCTCGGCGGTGATTGGGGCATGGACGATGCGATGAAGCGCATTTCTCGCGAGCGGCTCGAACCGTATATCCGGATGACGCATGATGCCCACATGAACATGATCCTGAACTGGGCCGGCCAAAGCACCTCCGAAACGCTCTACGATTTATGCGATGAATATGGCATTCTCGTCTGGAATGATTTTTGGCGGAATACCGAGGCCTTCGATTATGCGCCCGTGGATTTTGATTTGTTCGCTCAAAACGCCGCCGACTGCGTGAAGCGTTTCCGCAATCACCCGAGCATCGCGCTCTGGTGCTCGGGAAACGAAGGCGTTTGCCCCCAGCCTCTGCACGATAAACTCAACGAGATCATCTATAGTCTCGATGGCACCCGTTATTTCCAGCCGAACTCACGCCTCATCAACATGCGCAACAGCGGCCCGTGGTCCAACCAGCCGATGGAAAAATATTTCCACGACCTGAACCAGGGATTCAGCACCGAGATCGGCGCCAGTTCCATTCCCTCCGCGGAGGAGATGCGCTCGTTCATCCCGGCGGCGGATGTGTGGCCGTACAACGATTTGTTTGCCTATCATGACCTGCACGTCAAAGGTGCCGGCGATCACATTTCGACTTTCGAGCGGATTACCGCGCGCTACGGCGAGCCGACTGGGCTCGAAGACCTTTGCCGTAAGGCGCAGATGCTGAACTTTGAAACCTTCCGCGGTATCTACGAGGGATTCAACAGCCGCATGTGGAACGATTGCAGCGGCGTCATCGTCTGGATGAGCCAGCCTTCCTGGCCAAGCCTCGTCTGGCAATTTTATTCCTGGGATTACGATCCCAACGCCTCGCTCTTCGGCGCGAAATCGGGCGCGGAGCCGGTGCATATCCAGATGAATGTGCCTGATTGCAAAATCGCAATCATCAATCATCGCCCGGAACCGCTCAACGATGTGACGGCCACGGCCGCAATTTACGATTTGTCCGGCCACGAAGAATCGAATCGCAAAATGGTTTTGACCGCGCCCGCCGATGCCTGCGCGGATGTCTTCACGCTCGATTGGCCTGCGACCGGCGCGCACCTGGCGCGATTGGAATTGCGCGATAAAAAAGGCCGCCTGCTCTCGCAGAATTTTTACTGGCACGCCCGCGACGAGCACCAGTTGCAGCAATTGAACTCAATGCCCAAAGTCGCGGTGACCAGTAAGACACACGTTAAGCAAACCGCCGCCGGCTTGGTGGCTGAGGTTGAGGTGATTAATACCGGCAAAGTTCCGGCGCTGGCTGTGCGGCTCACGTTGCGCGACGCGAAGACCGGCGAGCGCATTCTGCCTGCTTATTACGAGGACAATTATATTTCGCTCCTGCCGGGCGAGTCGCGAACGATCCGAATCGACACCCGCAGTTCTGCCAAAGCCGTGCGCGTGACCACCGACGGCTGGAATATCGAACCGGGAACCTTGGAATAACGAAGATGGGGCTAGGCTCCCGACGAGCCACTGTGAAATCAATATAGGGCCAAACTTTATTGATTAGTTATTCTTTCCATTCCGAACTCATCGAAGAAAATTAGCTCATATAGCACTTGCTCGAATCTGGCCGGCATGTCACGGTTGCGGCATCCAATTTCCCAAACCGATGACGTCAGGCGTGATGCGCTTTTGTTTCTCATTATGCGTTTTGGCTGTGGCATGGACCGCCCAGGCGGTCTCGCCCACGCTCTCCATTTCTCCCGTTCCGCCGGCCACGTTGAAATTCTCCTGGCCTAGCAATTTTAACGACTGGCAATTGACCTCCGTCTCGAATCTTTCGTCGACCAATTGGCTGGCCATTACGCAGTCGGCGGTTCCCTTGGGTAATCAGCTTGTCGTTTTATTTCCTTATACTAATAAGAGCGGATTCTTCCGCCTCCAGCAAACCAACAGCGGCGGCTGCGTCTTCCAGGCGAATCCGGCGATGATCAATTCCGGCGCGTCCAGCCTGTTGACCTGGTGCCCGGTCGCGGGCGTGACTTATCGGCTTTTCCCCTCTGGAGGAATTGTCACCGGCGGCACTGTCAGCGTGTCGCCAACTGTAACGACCATTTACTCGCTCACCGCCAGCAATGCGCTGGGCGTTGTCACCAATTTCACCACGGTCATCGTTAATCCATGCGGTTTTGCCAGCGTCACCAATTGGAACGCCACGGTGACGTTCACTTACAATAAAACGGCGGCATCTTCGGGCTACAGTTTCAGCGTGAGCCGCTCTGTGAATGCCACGTTTCATCTGACGGGATTCGAAAATGGAAGCGCTTCGGCGATATTTACCTTCGACGGCGTTTCGGGAAACGCTTCGATCAACGACCGGGAAGATGATACCAGCGGCGGCGATCTCGTGACCTCCACGACCGTTGGCTCCGGCACACCCAACCCGCAATTGTGCGTCTTCCTTTTGTCCATCAATTGCGCCAACGGCACCTACAACTGGTCCACGATCGTGGGAGTCGATGCGATCGATACTGAAACCATCGACGGAATCTCCAGTTCGTTTCCGAGAACGGCCATCACGGGGCAAGTCGCCATATTTCCGCGACCGCTGCCGACATCCGGTAGCACGCTCTCCGGATCAGAGCAGGTACAGGTGGTCGGGTTCACGATTCCCACCACCGATAATTATATGCCCAACGATTTCATCGCCAACGACATGTGGACCACTGGCACCATCACCGACGCCACTGCCGGCACCGCGAGCGTGAGTTGGAGCATCAGTCCGGCACCGTAATACGAGTACCATCTCACCGCGAGTTGGGACGCCTTAAAACCCGCTCAAAAAATTCAACACCTTCCTTGGTGGCAGCTGCATTCATCACATCGTGACCGTGGTCGGGATCAATGCGGAAAGTCACGTCGACACCCGCTTGTTTCAGGCCGGACGCGAACACCACCGCCTGACCCAATGGAACCGTCGTATCCTTGGCGCCATGCACAATCAGCATCGGAGGCATCCCTTGGTGGATATAGGAAGCCGGACTGGCCTCGCGGGCAAAGTTTTCATCGTAGCTTCCACTGGGGAAAAATGTTTTGCAGAAGGGATCTTTTGGATTCCAGACGAACATATTGGTCGGCCATTTGCCGCGTTCACGATCCAGATCGAACGGCCCCGCCCAGCACACCGCCGCTTGCACGCGGAGGGAAACAGCATTCTTCGAAAATCGTTGTCCATCGCCGGTAGTGGCCATGAGCGCCGCCAGATGCGCGCCCGCTGAATGCCCGACCACTCCGACCCGATCCGGATCAAGCTGATATTGAACCGCGTGCTTCCGCAGCCAAACAAGGGCGGCATTGCAATCTTCAATCTGGGCCGGGAACGGCTCATCGGACGTGTAGCGGTAATCCAGCGACGCCAAAGCAAAATTGGCAGGCACAAACTGAAGCGCCAGCGAAGCGCCGCTGGTTTCCTTGTCCCCGCCGTGCCAGCCGCCGCCATGAATCCAAATAATTAGGGGAAATGGTCCCTTCCCACCGGGCACATACAAATCCAATGTCTGTACCGAATCCGGTTTTGTCCCGGGATGCGCTCCCTCAATGTAAGACTCGTCCAATAATTTCAAGCAGCCGGCCGGCAATCGAGCGATCAACTTCTGCTTTTGAATTGGCACCGAAACGTTAACCGAATTGCTCTGTGCGCGAATCGTGCCGGTCCCGATTAACAACGCGCCTAAAAGCAAAGCGACCACGGCGGAATTTTCCGGCGTAAATGAAAGAATTTGATCAAATCGAAAACGCATAGTTGATTGGGGCTAATAGTTACATATCAATTTGCAGATTAAAATGCTCTCCCCGTTTTCGGGGACAACTGGTCATTGCCGCTCCTTCCGATTTACGGGAATGTCGATTCCCATGAGCGTGTTAAAAATGCCTGGATAGTCCTGCCCTTTTACCCTTTATTTATGTATCATTTCATCATGCGAAAACTCCTGATTTTGATTTTTGCGTTGCCTCTGGGCCTGAATGCCTGGACTTGTCAGGCCAAGCCGAAACCGCAAATTGATCAAGCGCAAAAGGACGCGGAATTCCGGCAGTTGTTTACGAATGCCTTTGCTCAATGGGACGTCAACCACGACGGCAAACTGGATTTGAAGGAGATCAACGCGGTCATCGAAAATCCCCAGATTCACGGAGACGAAGCCGCGATCGCCGTGATATTTCATGCGCACATACCCGTGAATGACGAGGGCGACATCGGAAATTTGACCCTCGACCAGGTCCTGGCTCTGGCCGTCGATCCGCAGGAGCAAAAAAAGATTTCCCGCAAAAGCAGGCATATCCAAACCTTTAATCATTCCTTATTTCTTCCGGATGATCCCAATTTATTGAACTTCCGTCAGGGGCGCATGAGTGATTGTTACCTGCTGGCTGCAGTGGGCGCATTCGTTTACAACAATCCCAAGACCACGGTGCGCGCGATGATTACACCACAAGCAGACAGTGGATTTAATGTTCAGTTCGGCAACGGAAAAATTGTGAAAGTGGGGCCAATGACCGATGCGGAATTGGAAATGGGCGTGAGCGAAGGACAGAATCGTGGCTACTGGCTCTCTGTTTTGGAAAAGGCTTACGCCGAGCTTCGCAAAGAAAAAAAGGAGGAACAGAACGGTCGGGAATTTGAAGCCGACGAAACCGTTTTTGCCAATTTCATCGGACACGGAGGCACTTGCGCTCCGGTCATGGAAGCTTTCACCGGTTACCAGACTGCAAAGGCCCCGATTAAGGAATGGCGCAAGGAAGACCCTCAGGCAGTCGCTGAAAAAACGCACCAATTGCTGACGATGATTTCAAAGCAGCATCGCCTGATGACCGCTGGCACCGGTGGAGACAAAACCATAAAGCTCCCCAAAGGCATTCCCCACAAGCACGCCTTTGGGATTTTGGATTACAATCCCGCCAACCGCATGGTGAAGCTCTTCAACCCGTGGGGAAACCATGTGAAACCATCCGGCCCGCCCGGCCCAGTGAATGGTTATCCGACCGAGCATGGTATCTTTGAGGTTCCGCTCGATGAATTCCTTCAAATCTTTGGCGGCTTCATATACCAGACCGACAAACTGGCGGCCGCACATTGATTTGTTTGTAGACAAAGCTGAATTCGTCTTAAGCGTCACGGGTAGCGCGTCAACCAATCTCCTTAATGAGTCGGTATCATTGAAGCAGAGTTGATTACAACGGCTTTGATCCAGAGAAGCACAATGGGCATTGCGTATCTCTGGCATCATGTCACTTCATACGAATTGAGATTTGAGAACCTAATGAGAAAGAATCAGCGTTTTTGAGGCTAATGGTGAGTCCCTTTTCCAACAGCCGACACGATTATACCCCAAAACGTAGGGTTAATTAAATAGGCGACAAGGCCCACCGACACCCCCGTTACAAATCTCCCCGTTTTTGTCTTAGTACACCACGTGGCGATTTCACCCAAACTAACTGTCCCCTCCAACTCAATTTTGACATGCATTGTTCCCCCTGTCGTTTTCTCTTTTGGTTGCTTTGATGTCTCTTGCTTCTGCGTGTTTGGTTCCGAGTTTTCGTTGCTCATAACCCCCACTTGCAGGATGTAGGCCAGATATAATATCAACCGTCATGCCGACCGAGTGGAGATCTCACACGGGCTGAAATTATTCCTTTAAGGAAGTCTTACTGCATAAGCCTCCTCACATAGTCTAACGCTATAGCCTCTTTTTTCGTTATTATGTTCACTTTTTTTCTTGAGTAACTGTAATAATGGTTGCACCTGAAAAAGCAAAGGGGTTTTTCGTAACCGATGTTTCACTTTTGTAACCACATTTTCTTTTTTGCCAGTAAAATTGAGGAATTGAAAAAAATACCCCCCCTAAAATGGGGATACGGCTTCTATGCGACTCGATGACCGTTATAGAGTATTGGAAAAGCATCTAGTGCTAGGATAGGCACAAACCATACCAACGGTTATACCCGAAATCGGGTAGCATGAATTGGTGTTAGAAAAGCGATTGTTATATAATACGTCTGCACCCTTCGGAGCGATGGTGGTTTCAATGAACTCGTTTGGCCGCTTTCTTTAAAGGTAAAGGGTAAAGGGGTCGTAAAGGGGTCGGTTCTCACTTTTTGCACTTGCTAGTGAAATACGTTGGTTGGTCCATGTCATCATCCGTAATGGTGAATGTGGACTTTGCCAAATACCTGGTGGCCGGATCGCCCGCATTCCGCTGCGCAATAAAGCCGAAGGTCTGGTTGATCTCGATTGTTGTATCGTCAGCGATTGTTACCGATACCTTTCGCGACAGTTGGCCAGCCAGAAAGGGGACCACCTGTTTGAAAATGGCGGCGTAATCGCTATCGTTCGAATAACCTTCGGTCGTGATTGTGCTGGCACGGTCCGCTTCCGCTGTTAACGTTCCCGAACGGGTGATCGTAAACGTAAGAGTCCCCGCGCTCTCACTTACGGAGAAGGGTGGATTGATGAGGAACGGCGATGAGTCTGCGGCTCGGAATAAAAAATTAGAGATTGGGAAATGTCAGTTGAAATCTCCCGCCAAACTCTCTATAACAGGCCGCAACCAAATTTCCCCCCGGAGAAGATTTGAACCGCAGCTGTATGTATACCAAACCACCCTTTTCCCGCATTTGCCTCTTTTTGATATTGCTCGCCTGGCCCGCCGCCGCGCAAGCCCAGTTTACCTGGACCACCAACAGCGGCGCTATCACCATCACTGGCTACACCGGCACCAACAGCGCTGTCTTCATCCCCGACCATATCACCGGACTGCCCGTCACCACCATCGGGACCAACGCCTTCTTCTTCTCCTTCCTGTCCAGCGTCACTCTACCCACCACTCTTACCACCATCGCCAGCGGCGCATTCAACGACTGCCACAACTTCACCGGTACCCTTGTCGTTCCGAATAGCGTCGTGACCATCGGTGTTAGTGCCTTTTCCGCCTGCAATTTCACCAACGTCGTCCTGCCCAACAGCCTCCGCACCATCGGCGCGGGCGCATTTGGCGTCAGCAGTCTCATGAACCTCACCCTCCCCAATAGCGTCACCAACATCGGCGACGCCGCATTCGGCAATTGCCTGTCACTCACAAATATCACCGCCAACACGCCCAACGCTTTTTATTCCAGTGTCAACGGCGTCCTGTTCAATCAAACACGGCTTTTCCAATATCCGAGCGGACGGCCTGGAAACAATTACGCCATTCCTGCCAACGTCACCGCCATCGGCTACGGCGCCTTCTCGGAATGCCTTCTGACGAGCATCGTCATCTCCAACAACGTCGCCACCATCGGCACCAACGCCTTCAACGCCTGCCACAGCCTCGGCAGCGTCGTCATGTCCAATAACATTGTCTCCATCGGCGATTCCGCCTTCGCCGGCTGCGGCAGCCTGACCAATGTTATTCTTCCGAACGCACTCGCCCGCATCGGGAACTCCGTGTTTGCCTTCACGGCCATGACCAACATCAACATCCCCAACTCTGTCACCAGCATCGGCGTCAACGCATTCGAAAACTGCCGCCTCATCAGCCTTGTCATCCCTGCCACCACGACCACCCTCGAAGACGACGCTTTCTACGGCAACGGCAAGCTCGCCAGCGTGACCATCCCCAGTGGAGTCACCACCATCGGCGGCGGCGCCTTCACGTTGACCGCCCTGACCAGCGTCACCATCCCCGCCACCGTCACCAGTATCGGTCTCAACGCCTTTGCTTCTTGCAATAACCTCACCGCCATCACCGTCAATGGAGCCAACCCCAACTTCAGCAGCGTCGACGGCGTGCTGTTCAACAAGACCCAGACCACCCTTATTCAATATCCAGCAGGACTTGGCAGCCCCACCTACACCATGCCTGCCACTGTCACCACCATCGGAACCAACGCGTTCTACAACTGTACGAATCTTGTCAGCCTCACCCTTCCCAACACCGTCACCACCATCCGGTCCAGCGCCTTCTACCTGTGCACGAAGCTGGTCAGCCTCACCCTCTCCACCAACGTCAGCAACATCGAACCCAGCGCCTTCGTCAGTTGCAGCAGTCTGGCCTTCCTTACCATCCCCGCCAGCGTCAATACCATCGGCAACTTTGCCTTCGAATTCTGTACGAGCTTGGGCAAGATCTACTTCCTTGGCACCCCGCCCACGCTCGGCGGATCGTTTGTCTTCCTCAATGTCAAACCCGGTGCCATCGCTTACCACCTCGCCGCCGCGTCCGGCTGGGCTGCCACCTATGGCGGACTCACCACCGCCGTCGGCACCGCACCACTGGCGCCGACCATCGTCGTCGGGGCCGCCGTCCACAATAACGTGTTTGGATTCACGGTCATTGGCCCGGACACCCAAACGTTCGTCATCCAAACCTCCACCAATCTCGCCACCCCCAACTGGCAACCCCTCCAAACCAACAGTCTCACCGGCGCCTCTTTCGACTTCACCGACCCCCAGTGGTCGAACTACCCCCGCCGCTACTACCGCATCCTGCTCCAGTAAATCCCCGGAGGCGGTCGACGGCTGGCGAGGCTCCGGATTTTCAAAACCCCGTTCTGCTCGGCCAGTCCAGTATCCAGGGGCGATTTATCATGTGCTCACTCGCGGAAACCGGTGCGAGGCTAACCATACGATCCGCCAAATTTGATGGGGTGAAGAAACATTGATATGCCTTCTTCTTTTCCTTGGCGGTTTCAATCGTGGTAATGGTGAGGAAGATATTTTCTTTGAAAACCGCATTGAAGTCACCGCCGAACTCCCCCATAACATCCGCATGTTGTCCAAGGTCTGTTCGGCGGCCGTCAACGGCATTGAAGCGTATCCCATGGAAGTCGAGGTGAACGCCGGCTGGGGCGATACTAAAATTATAATTGAAGTCAACGTTAACCCCACGCTAGTTATTTCGGGGACTTGACGCGACTCACAATCGGGATTGAGCCTTTATATTCCACCCCGCAATTGTAGGCCATATATCCATGCCCTTCAAAAATCCTCATTCCAACCGGCATGGCCCTACAAGGAAAACATTTGCCTCTCGTCGCTTGTGCTGGGTCGGTATTGAGAAGGATAATGGTTCTGTAATATTGGGCCTTCCGGTGTTTCCATATCGAACGATAGGCCCTACCTCCAAGGGGCCACGCTTAGGAGTTATATCATCCATCTCTGAACAAACACAGGCATTATTATCAACTCGGGACGTGAGGCGCATCGTCCTCAGTGAGGATGACGGAAACGTGACCCATTGGTTGTTGTTTCGATTATCGTAAACCTTACTATTGACCACTCTGAGAAAATTTCCAGAAATCAAATTTGTGACCAAGATTGTCGCGCTATTGGTGGCTGATACTGCGACCTCGTTGGTGACTGGCGCGGTGGCAATATTGGTTTGGCCGAGAGAGTTTAGTGGGACGGCCAGAATCAGTATTAGTAAGGCCTTGTTCATATCCTTTCCGCCAATCCAACACTTATTTTGAGATTGCGTCAATTCGTATTGTTTGGCGATTTGGTGGCTGGTTTTTCGGCGCGATGTCAGCCAATTGTTTAAGGTGACAACCTAACCACCATCCGCTATTGTTGCGCATAGGAGATTTCGGAAGACTTTCGGAATGAGTCCTAGAAAAGGAGTTTAGTATATATGGAATCGCAGTCATTACATTGCAAAGAGGAGTTGGAACTTATCATTTTACTCAAAGAATTGCGCTCAATTTTAGAGTCGGCAATCAATTCGTTGGCGCACCAGACCCCGCCGTCAATAGATTCTCGCTATATAGTTCATGCCGCAAAAGCGATTAACTTCGCGTCTGATAGCTATATATTTTTACGAGAGGCAGGCAAAGTTCATACATCAAAGATGATGATACGCCCAATGATTGAAACAGTTACTACGGCAATCGCTGTGGAAAAAAACAAAGGATACTTTTTTCGCGTAGCCTATACAGAGTTGCAAAAGGCTAAAAAACTGTACGATGCAACCCCTGAGAATAACGCCAAAGCAAAAGAAGAGGAAGAGCGGCTAAAAATGTCATTTTCTCGTGAACCTAATTACCCAATCGTCCTTAAACAGATAGATGCAAAAGTAACGGCTGATGCCGCTGGTTTGGCTGTGGTATATCGCAGTGCCTATGCGATTTACTGCGAGTTCACGCATAACGCGCTTAGAGCTATAAACGGAGACCTTGATGAAGCTACAGACCACATTGACACACTTATGGTAATATGGGCCGTAGAAGTGATGCTAAACCAGTTAAAAAAGTTCACCCCCGCTGTAATTCCTGACCTTTCGGCTTTCAATGCACGTGTTCAAAAAGCGCAAGACGCAATGTTTAAAATATACGACAAACCCGCAGGGCCAGCTTTATGGACTTAGAGCAATGTTACGATTGGAAAATCTCTAGAGCCTGTACTTAAGTTTTCATGAAGAGGGCACCGAGCATGAGAGTTACAAAAGCCAGCCAATGGTATCCGGCAAAGGTAGCTGGCAAGCGTTCGTAGTCGCGGGCCAATCGGCGAAATCTCGCCGCCCAAGCAAACG
>DATAZE010000034.1:0-18486 GCA_036272195.1 Verrucomicrobiia bacterium
CTGCCGCAGTCCAAAACCTGACGGAGATTCTGATCCTTCCTGACTCGCGATAGCGTCTTGGACTGCGGCAGCCCTCTGCCGCTCTAACGGACGTCGCCAATACCCAAGGTACTTTTCCAACAGCAATATCATAACCACACCCCCGGGCGTCTCGCCCGTGCGAACCGACCCTGGAGTTCGGTTACAGTCTGGTTGATGGCATCCACGGTAAATTAACCTGCCAACAAAAGCACCAGTGGACTGGCGCAGTCCAAGATGCTAACGCACGTCAACGACCCCAACAGATTTCCGCCAGGTTTTGGACTGCGGCAGCCCTCTGCCGCTTTTTGTGGCGTCACAACCTCAACCGCTCACCAATCGGCAGCAGGCTCAAAATCATCGTTTACCGCAAGACGATCTGTTTTAAATCTGTAAATAGACTTCACAATTGCCGTTGAGGCAGTCCTTTCAAACCACGCGGCGGAACACCACGGGTAATGGCAGGCGACCGCAACCAGCTTGTGCCTAACTGCATTCTGATGCACATAATTCAGCCGTGCCAAATACGAACGCTGGTGTGTTAGTTTGGTATCCCAGAAATTAAACCAGACTTGACGCCCGGAAGCATCATCAACTTTGTTGACCCATTCGGCAGTTTTGACATGCAACACACTCAACATATCTCCCAAACTGGAGGCGTCTTCCGCATCGGCTGGCGAATGCGCGATGAAATGGTAGTGGTTTGAAAATACTGCCCAGGCTTCCAGCCTCCAGTTGAATTTTTCGGCAACTGTCAGGAGACCGCGATGCAGCACGCCCAATTTGCGCGCGTCGCCGAAATGGTGTTTTTTGCCATAAGTGGAAGCAGTTACAAAATAAGTGCCCCGATCCGCCAACTGATGGGTCGGAGCATGCGGCCAGGGAGTCTTTGGTTCTGGCATGCACCGTAGAGTAAGCAAGGCATTTTAAATTTCAAGAAGATCGCCAGAGTACTGGCCGCGCATCCGCGATCCCTCAGATTCCCGCCAGGTTTCGGACTGCGGCAGCCCTCTGCCGCTTTGTATGGCGTCACGACTTCAAACTCTTACCAATCCGTCGAAGCCTAAAATAAGAAAGACACCCCGATTCCAACACCGCTTGATTTCTTTTCCCCATCTTCTAGTCTCATCCCACATCTATGCGCCCAACCTCCCTTGTCGTCGCTTTTTTCCTTACCGCCGCCACCGCATTCGCCATAGACGACTACAAGCCCGGTCCCGATTCCCTGCCCCAACCCGGCGTTCCGCACGGCCAAGTCACCAGCTACACCATTGACCAAAGCAAAATTTTTCCCGGCACCACCCGTACCTACTGGATTTACGTTCCGCAACAATACGATCCTGCCAAGCCTGCACCTCTGCTCATCATGCAGGACGGCATTCGGTTCAATGCTCCCAACGTTCTCGATAATCTCATCAACAAAAAAGACATACCGCCAATCATCGCCGCCTTCGTCGCGCCCGGCGTCGTACCCGCGCTTTCGAGCAACACCACCCTGCCCCGCTTCAATCGCAGCTACGAATACGATGGCCTCAGCGACGAATACGCTCACTTTTTGTTGGATGAACTCCTCCCGCACATCGTCGCCGAGCAAAAACTGAATCTCAGCACCAACGCCAACGATCGCATGATCGCTGGCGAAAGCAGCGGCGCGATTGCCGCCTTCACCGCCGCCTGGCATCGGCCCGATGCCTTCCGCCGTGTCTTCAGCGCCATCGGCACCTACGTCGGTCTGCGCGGCGGCAACGAATTCCCCACGCTCATTCGCAAGACTGAGCCAAAGCCCATCCGCATATTTCTCCAGGACGGCTCCAACGACCTCAATATCTATGGTGGCAACTGGTTCCTCGCCGACCAGGAAATGCTCTCCGCGCTCGACTTCGCAGGTTACGACGTCAACTACAACTGGGGCGATGGCGCCCACAATGGCAAGCATTCGACCTCAATTTTCCCCGACGCCATGCGCTGGCTCTGGCGCGATTATCCCGCACCCATCGCCGCCAATCCCGACCACAAAACAAATCAGCCAATTTCAACCATCCTGCTTCCAGACGAAGGCTGGCAACTCGTCGCCGAAAACCTCCGCGGCGCTGACGGCCTCACGGCGAACGCGGCTGGTGAAGTGTTCTTCAGTGATCACGCCAGCAACTGCATTTACAAAATCGCGCTCGATGGCCAACTCAGCGTTTTCAAGAAGGACGCCGGCACCGGCGGCCTCATCTTCGGCCCCGATGGAAAACTCTACGCCGGCCAGGGCGGCCAAAAACGCGTTGTCTCCTACGATGCTGACGGGAAGGAAGAAATCGTCGCCGAAGATTTGCAGCCAAACGACCTTGTCGCCGGTCAAAACGGCAATTTGTACGTGACCGATTCACCGAACAAAAAAGTCTGGCTCATCCACGGCCACGAAAAGCGCCTCGTCGACGAAGGCATCGCGTCTCCCAACGGAATCCGTTTCTCCCCTGATCAAAGCCTGCTCTACGTCGCGGACTATCACGGACAATTCGTTTATTCCTTCGACGTCCTTCCCGACGGCTCACTCGCCAACCGTCAGCGATTTTATCATCTGCATCTCATGGACGGTTCCACGCAAAGCAGCGCCGACGGCCTGACCATGGACTCGCTCGGATGGCTCTATGTGACGACCGAAATGGGAATTCAAGTCTGCGACCAACCCGGCCGCGTGGAAGGAATCATTTTGAAACCACAGGCCCACGGCCCCAGCAGCATTGCCTTTGGCGGAAAAAATTTCGATACCCTCTTCGCCGCCTGCGGCGACAAAGTCTTCAAACGAAAAACCCAGGCCCGCGGCGTCCTCTCCTTCCAGCCACCCATCAAGCCGCCCACGCCGCATCTCTAACGTAGGACAGGCATCCCGCCTGTCTCATATTATCGTCCGTGGTTAAGAAAAGAATCCCGTCGTCAGTAAAAAATTGGCCAATCCGTGCCATTGGTCCCGCCCTCACACCGCCCATCCCCTTTGAAATTTCAAATTTCCAATTCCCAATCACCCTTACCTGACGTAAACCCGGCCGCACCGCGTAAAAAATTCGCGTCAATTCGCGCAATTCGCGTAACCCCTCCCCTCCCCGCTACTTCGCCGCGCTGCTCAACGTCACTCTCATCGTCAAACTCGTCCCCGGCCCCAATATAATCTTATTCGCGTTCACATTCCCTGACTCTACGCACACCATTTTCTGATACTCTTCATTCCCAAAATCCGGCATCTGTTGCGCCTTGGCCACCCACGGATTCCACACCACCGTCGAGGCGGAATTATCCTTTTCAATCCGAATCACTCGGCCCAGGCGCGCATCCCGAATCTCCACCGCACCCGGCGCGTCGAGATAAACCCGGTCCACTTCCGATTCAACGCGGATCGCGTCCTCCATCTCCGTTTTCTTCGCGAAATTTGCAACCTTGTCCAGGTAAGAAATCCCTTTCAATCCAGCAATGCTCGTCTCCGCAATGTCTTCCACGGAAAAATACGTGTGAAAACATTCTTCAAACTCCAGCGTCTCATCCGCGGATTTGTTCGTGACAATCAGTTCGAGCTTCAGCGATTCATTCACCGTCACCACATACTCCGCCAAAAACGGCGAATAAGCCCCCGCTTCCGGACTGTCCGGCAGGCCAAATCGCACGCTCACCGTGCCGTCCGCCGCCGGCAACACTTCCTTGATCTCCCACGATTTGACGCGCGCAAACCCGTGCATCGGCAGTCCCTCACGCGCCCCGAACCACGGAAAAATCACCGGAATGCCGCCGCGAATCGGCTGGTTCGCCTCAAACCGGCTGCATTGGCTCAGGAACAACAACGGCGCTTCGCCGTGTTTTTTGAAATTCGTCACATGCGCGCCGTGCAGGTAAATTTCCGCTGTGCTCCACGTCGTGGTGATCTCGACCATCGGCAAATCACCCCGCCCATCGAGAAAGGTCACTCGCGCGGGCGTCGCGTTTTTGGAAGTGTTGGCCATAATACAAATAGTTTGTCCGGCACGTTAACAACTCTCTCTCCGAGTGACGATACCGCAAATTCCTTCCAAGCCAACTGACAAATTTTTTACAAATCTTTTGCCCCGGCCTGACACTTCCTTTTTCGCCGCAAGGCAATCTTTTGCCATGAAAACATCACTGCGCTCTCTCATTGCCCTCGCGGCCCTCTCCGTTATCCTGGCTTGTTGTTTTGGCGCGACCGAATCGGCCCAGCTAATGTCCGCTGAAAATCTGGATTCGCTGGCCCAACAAGCCGCCTCCCCGGACGAGTCCCAGGCCGCCGCCGCGGTCAAGCAATTGCGCGCCGCCGGACCCGCCGGTCTCGACGCCATGTTTCACGCCTATCAAAATCGCATCGAAGCACGGCAACCCGCCAACGCAAAAGACGCCGACTGGGAACGACTCCGCGCCACCTTCGATTCCGTCGGCCAGCAACGCGATTGTTACGCCTCGCATCTCTATTGGTTCACCGACCTCGAACGCGCCAAAGCCGCCGCGCGCGCTTCCGGCAAACCGATCCTTTCGCTGCGCCTCCTCGGCAACCTGGATGAGGAATACAGTTGCGCCAACAGCCGTTTCTTCCGCACCACCCTCTATCCGAACGCCGAAGTCTCCCAATATCTTCGCGAGCATTTCATTCTGCATTGGCAATCCGTCCGGCCCGTTCCGCGCATTACCATCGATATGGGCGATGGCCGCCGCATCGAACGCACCATCACCGGCAATAGCATCCATTACATTCTCGACGCCGAAGGAAATCCCATCGATGCCCTTCCCGGCTTGTATGGTGCGAAAGCATTCCTCACAGAATTAAATCGCGCGGTCGCCGCCGAACAACAAGCCGCGAAATTGACCGGCGCGGAACGCAACGCATTCCTTGAGCGATATCATTCGTTGCGCCTCGCCGAAGTTCGGCAGCAATGGAAGAGCGATCTCGCCAAATTCGTTCCCGTCACCGGACCCGCTCCCGCCAGTTCGTTTTCAACTTCCGCCAGAACGCCCGATGCCATCGATGCCGCCCCGCGCGCTGCCAGTAAAATGGCCGTCGAAGTCCCCCTCCTGCGCGCCGGCGCCGAATCCCCATGGAGCCGCGAACAAGATCGTTTGACTGCCTTGAGCACCGATGCCGTCTGGCAACAAATCGGCGCGCTACACACCAGCGAAGCAAAACTCGACGTCAGTTCGATCAAATTAATCAAACTCAAGCAACCGCCCACCGCCGCCGATGCCATGCCTCGCGCGTACGCCAAATCCATCGTCGAAACCCCTATGCTAAGAATGCTCCGCAATCTCGAACGCTCCATCGCCGAAGATACCGTCCGTAATGAATATCAACTGCACTCGCGCATTCACGAATGGTTCGCCAACGGAATCGCGCCGCAAAATCTGAATGCCCTCAATTCCAAAATCTACGCCGAATTGTTCCTCACGCCGAATTCCGACGCCTGGCTCGGCCTCGCGCCGGCGGATGTTTATTCAGCGCTCGACGGCGGCGGTTTGGTCCAAACGAAGGTTCCTTGATATGAAAACCCGATTATTCCGAGCGCCCCGAAAAGACTTGTCGAAATTCTGCGCAATTCTTTTTGCCTCCTCATGCCTCATCACCGCCCGCGCCGTCGCCGATACCAATTTCGTCGCGCACGAATGGGGAACATTCACCTCAGTCCAGGGTGCCGACGGCAAGCCATTGCCGTGGCATTCGTCGCTGACCTCCGAGTTGCCCGGTTTCGTTTACGATTGGAAAAAACCCGGCCTGAACCGTGGCGCATTGTTCCACGGCAAAGGCGACCTCATCACTCTTCAACGCATGGAAACGCCGGTGATTTATTTTTACGCTGATCAGCCCATCCATGTGGACGTGAACGTCGCCTTTCCGAAAGGCTACATTACTGAATGGTATCCGCAGGCGACGCAAATCGGGCCAACCTTCGTGCTGGAAACCAACGGCCCAACAAAAGGCATCCTGCGCGACAGTCGGGCAATCTGGCGGAACTTGGAAATTGTCCCCACTTCGATGGACCAATCCCAGCCTCAGAATCATTTGCCGCAGGATTCCTCCGGCAGCCATTATTTCGCCGCGCGCGAAACCGCCTCGAGCCTCGTGCGCACACACTCCGCTTCCTCTGCCGACAGCACCGGCGAAGTCGAAAAATTCATCTTCTACCGTGGCGCGGGCAGTTTCAAAACCCCGCTCCACGTATCAGTGGATGCCAATAACATGCTCGTCGTCGAAAACACCGGCCCGCAACCGCTCCGTCATCTGTTCGCCATCGAAATCCGCAATGGCTACGGCGTCTTCACCGAAATGGATGAACTCACATCGAGCAATTCCGTCGTATGGTTGAATGCGGATTATGTTTCTTCAGATAGTTGGATCCGCTATCCGATTGCCCAATTCCCAAATGCGATTAGCGGCCGAATGCAAGCCGCGCTCACCGGCGAAGGCCTGTTCCCCGCTGAAGCCAAAGCCATGGTCAACACCTGGAAAGATTCCTGGTTCACCGAAGAAGGCGTCCGCATCCTGTATATTTTACCGCGCGCCTGGACCGACGAAATCCTGCCCATGAAGCTGAGTCCCGAACCGCAAGATCTCACCCGCGTCATGGTCGGCCGTGCCGAACTCATCACCCCAACCGTCGAGACAAATCTCGTCCAGCTCTTAACCAAGGCTCAAACCGGCGATGCCGACGCGCGTGCTCAAGCGGTCGCGGAATTCAAAAAATTAGGACGCTTCGCCGAACCCGCGTTCAACCTGGCTGCCGCACACGCGCATCTGGCCAAAGCCCTCAATCTTGGCGATCACCTCCTTTATTTCCCGCCCGCCACTTTCGAATGATACAAAAACCATTTATCCGGTTCGGTTCCGTATCTCATCGGAAAACTGCCGCCTGTCCAAATCAAATGCGTTTCCCTATACTCGTCGTGCGATGCGAAAAGTAGCCTTGGTTTTTGTCCTCGCAGTCCTCGCGCCGAGCCTGGTGCTCGCCTGGCTCGCCGTCCGCTCGCTTCGCGACCAGCAGTTTCTGCTCGAACGCCAGGAATCGCTCCTTTACCAGCAAGTCACCGACACGCTCGCTCAAAATATTTCCGATCAACTCGCTCAACGGCAGCAGGAATTCAGCGCGCAGGTCGAAAGCCTCGTTGCCAGCAACGGCGTCAACGCCAACGCTCCGCAATTTAACAATCAAATCCGCGCGCAGTGGCCGCTGGCCGATGTCGGCTTCAGCGTCGCGTTGATCAGTCCCACCACTTGCAAAGTCACCTGTCCCTTGCCAAATTCCGGACCGGAAGCGCAAAGATTTCTCGTCGATAACGGCGCATTTCTCGGAAACGAAGAAGCCGCGGAGGTCTACTGGAACGTCAACAACACCAAAACCCAAAATTCAGTTCCTGACAATAATGGAGACCCTCTTGCCTCGCAGAACAGTTTTAATAGCGCGCAACTCTCAACTCAGCCACAAAGTTGGTGGTCAAAAGGGTCGCTAAGTGCCAACTCGACCCCAATTAATCAGAAGCTGAACTCCAAAGGGAAGGCCCGCGCCGTCAGCCCCCAAAACTATCAGCCGCCCGCCGCCAAACAAGCCGTCGACCCCCAGGACGCCAATTTGTCCAAGGTCATTCCCGCCGAAGCTGAATTCCGTCAACTCGTCGGCGATGGCACCGACGGCATGCTCGCCCGTTTCCTTCAGAACAAACTCAAGCTCATGTTCTGGCATCGCCTCAGCCGCGAGCCCAATTTTGTTTTTGGCGCGCAATTGAATCTGAACCGCCTCGTCGATAGCCTGCGCAGCGCCGTCCAACCCGACCCCGCCTTGCGCGATGAACTCTGCGTTGCGTTGCTCGATGACAACGCCCGGCCCGTTGCACTTTCGCACGCGAATTTTCAGGCCGCCTGGAAACGCCCGTTTGTCGCCACGGAAATCGGAGAGGCCCTGCCGCATTGGGAGATCGCCGCTTATCTCGTCAACCCAGCGCACCTGACCCAGGTCGCGCGCACCGCCAAACTCACCCTCGGTCTGCTCATCGCCACCTTGGTCCTCGCCATCGGTGTCGGCGGCTGGCTGATCGTGACCGACCTGAATCGGCAACTCGCCCTTGCCCGGCAAAAAACCGATTTTGTCAGCAACGTCTCGCACGAACTCAAGACTCCGCTGACCTCCATCCGCATGTTTTCTGAATTGCTCGCCGAACAACGCGTCGCCGATCCCGTCAAACAACGCTCTTATCTTCAAATCATCACTGCGGAAACCGCCCGCCTCACGCGTCTCATCAATAACGTCCTCGATTTCTCCCGCATGGAACGCGGTGAAAAAAAATACAATTTTCGGGACGCCGACCTCGTCCACCTCATTCGCGAAACAGCGGAAATCTATCGCCCGCACTTGGAGAACAGCGGCTTTCAAATTGAGTGTTCCCTGCCCCCTGGTGAATTACCCGTCCGCGCCGATACCGACGCCCTTGCCCAGGTCGTCGTCAATTTGCTTTCCAACGCAGAGAAATATTCTAACGGCGAAAAGAAGATCACCATCGAGGTCGCCCGCCGCGATGGCCCCCTGCCCTGCGCCGAGGTCAAAATTCTCGATCGCGGCCCTGGCGTCCCGCGCGGCAGCGAAGAAAAGATCTTCGAGAAATTTTATCGTGCCCACGATTCCTTGAGCAGCGGAATCCAGGGCTCCGGCCTCGGCCTCACACTCGCCCGCCAAATCGCCCGCGCTCACGGCGGCGACGTCGTCTACGAACCTCGCGCCGGCGGCGGCAGTTGCTTCTCCCTCCGCCTCCCTCTGAAAATGAATTGACCCGCGAATGGACGCGAACAAACACGATAGATTTATTGAACGCACGGCGCATCTCGATAGCTACGGAAAGGAGCGCGGCTGTGTGCGAAGCACCAGCCGCAGCCGGGCAACCAACCAACCGGCTCAATTTCCTTTCCCCGCAAGAACAACTTCTTCCTCTCCCATCGGATTTGTCCTGGTAGGACTATGGAAATTAGCCGGGCGCAAGACCTCCGCTTCAGCGGTCGCCGCCCCCGGTCGACCGTCAGATAATCCGCGCCCTCGGGGGGTGTTGGAACTCGTTGAAATCACGCCTTGCGGCGCCTCGCCGGGCCTCAACATCGGCAGATCATGCTCAATATTTTTCCCACGCTGGAACAACTTCCCCTCTTCCATCGGATTTGTCCCGGAGGGACTATGGAAATTAGCCGGGGGCAAGACCGCCCCAGCGGTCGCTGCCCCCGGTGGAACGTCAAATAATCCGCGCCCCGGAGGGGCGCTGGAACTTATTGAAATCACCCCCCTCTCTTCCATCGGATGGGTGAGAACTCGGGTGCATTCGGAGCGAGAATGTCTTTTTCCTAATCTGCGTGCCTCTGCGGTCAACCCTGTCCCCTCATGAAAACCAAAATCCTCATCATCGAAGACGACCCGCACATCCTGCTGGGCCTCGAAGAAATTTTGAAGAGTGAAGGTTTCGAAGTCTCATCCTGCAACCGCGGCGACCACGCCCTCGACTGCGCCGCCAAACACAAGCCCGCGCTCATCGTCCTCGACGTCATGTTGCCCGGCCTCAACGGTTACGACATTTGCAAACAACTACGCTCCCGGAAAATCACGACCCCCATTCTCATGCTCACCGCCAAAGGCCAGGAGATCGATAAAGTCGTCGGCCTCGACCTCGGCGCGGATGATTACGTCACCAAACCGTTTGGAGTCCGCGAATTGCTTGCTCGCATCCAGGCCCTCCTCCGCCGCGGCGCAAATTCCAATTCCCCCGGCTGTTTCGAAGAAACGTCATTCCAGGTCGGCGACGCCACAATCGACCCCAAAACATTTCAGTTAAAGCGCCGCAAAACAGTCGAGGAACTGACCGCCCGCGAACTGAAACTGCTCCAGATCTTCCACGCGCACCCCGGCGAAGTCCTGTCCCGCGACCGCCTGCTCAACGAAGTGTGGGGACAAAATTATTACGGCACCACCCGGACCCTCGACCAGGTCATCGTTCAACTTCGGAAAAAACTCGGCGACAATGGCGAGCCGAAATATCTGCTGACGATTCACGGCGTGGGTTACAAACTGGCAAAGTAGCGGCCCTCATTTTTTTACAAAACCATTCCCGCGCCTGGAGCATTCACAGAAAAGATGTAGCGGTGCGCAGCGAGGATTTTTGGGCTTTGGCGAAGGAGTCCCGACAAGTCGGGGTGACTGAGCCGAAACGATGCCAAAAGCCAAAAAGACCGCTGTTCATACGCCTCAGCGCAACCGCTACATATTTAATGGAAATGCTCCAAAGCGCACCACAGAACAGCGCAACGAATTTTACGATATGAATTTTCTCCAAACACCGGAACAACTTCCCCTGGGTGTAATCAAAAGTGGGTGATGCGCCGCTCGACTCCCATCGGATTTGTCCCGGAGGGACTTCGGAAATTAGCCGGGGGCAAGACCGCCTCAGCGGTCGCCGCCCCCGGTAAAACGTCAGATAATCCGCGCCCCGGAGGGGCGCCGGAACTCGTTGAAATCACCCCTTGCAGCACCCCGGATTCCCGCGAGGCCCGAGCGAGCGTAAAATTTTATTCTACTGATTCAATGCCTCCAAATACCGCTCCGCCTCAATCGCGGCCGCGCATCCCATCCCCGCCGCCGTAATCGCCTGGCGGTAAACCCGGTCCGAACAATCCCCCGCCACGAACACACCCGGCACATTTGTCGCCGCGCCCTTCGCGGGAATGATATAACCGGTCGCATCCATATTGATCGCACCCTTGAAAAGCTGCGTGTTCGGCATATGGCCAATCGCCACGAACAATCCCGAACATTCCAACATCGATTCCGCCGACGTTTTTATATTCTTCACCCGCACACCGGTGACCTTGTCCTGTTTGACATCGAGCACTTCCGTCACTTCGGAATCCCAGATCGGTTTGATCTTCGGATGCGCCAGCACCCGCTCAGCCATGATCCGCGAAGCGCGCAACGAATCGCGGCGATGAATCAGATGGACCATCGAACCAAAACGCGTCAGGTAAAGCGCCTCCTCGCATGCGGAATCCCCACCGCCGACGACCACCAACACTTTATTCCGGAACATCGGCAATGCCCCATCGCACGTCGCGCAAAAAGTCACGCCCTTGTTTTCCAGTAAATGCTCGCCCTCCACGCCCAAATGCTTGTGACTCGCACCCGTCGCGATAATCAACGTCTCCGTCTTGATCACCTCGCCGTCAACCGTCAGGTGAATGGGCGTTTCGGTCACATTCGCCGCCTCCAGCGTCGCAAACTGCACCCGTGCGCCGAAACGTTCCGCCTGCTTCTGCATCCGCGTCATCAATTCATAACCATCGATGCCCTCGGGAAAGCCGGGGAAATTTTCCACCGTGCTGGTCGTGGTGAGCAGTCCGCCCGGGTGTTTGCCCGTCAGGACGAGCGGTTTCAAATTCGCGCGCGCGGTATAGAGCGCGGCGGTCAGTCCCGCGCAACCCGTGCCGATGATGACGACTTTTTCCATAAGCGGCGCAAGGTAATGGCGGAATGAACCCATGACAAGTTATCAGTGGAAGCACGAAAACGTGTTGCGTCTTACGTGTTACTTGAATGCGCCCGAACGCCGCGAACTCGAATCCACGTACTACGTAACACGCCCAACGCCTCGCCTCATTCCTTCCTCCACCGGCTCACCCGCCAAAAAAAGAAGCCAAAGAAAATCGCTCCGCACGCATTGACCCCGCACGTGTAGCCCAGTTTGTAAGTCCGCCCGGTATTATTAGCCGCATAAATCGCGACATCATTCCCCACCAGCAAATTGGGTAGTGCCCCCGGCATCAACGCCCCTTGCAACATGCCCCGTGCAAAACCCGCCGGCGCCGTACTCTTGGCCAAAGTCACCGATGCAAAACGAATCACGATTCCCACGCAAACCGCAACGATCAGAAACGAAAGAACACGTCTCAGAATCTTTTGGCTGCGACTCGAAACCGGCCCGGGCGAACTGCTCTGTGCATCAATCATTATTCCGTACACCGGAACCATTTTTCACCAGGCAAACGCAAGCAGAATATTTAATGGCACGGGCGTCCCGTCCATGTGTTTCGATTCGAGCAAAATCACGCAACAATCTTAAAGTGATGCATCACTCGGCCCAGGGTTGGCCGCGCAGCGGTTTCCTCTGGGTCAAAGATCCAAATTTATTTTCCAACCCCAACGTGGGTTGAACATTCTCGAAGACATATCGTTCCGCACTCCCGGGCCGAACCCGCCACCACCATCCAACCCAGCGCAATGTGTCCCGCACCGGATGAATCTTGCTTTGTTCACCTTTGTAAACCACTTCAATCGGAACAAACGCCACCGGCCCTCCGCTTCGAGCGAACGCCAGTAACACGTCCGATTCAATTTCGAAATGCGCCGCGCTGATTCGCTGCGCCGCCCACGCCTCGAGATTCATCAACCGAAATCCGCATTGCGAATCCGGCAAAGGCATTCCCGCCAGCGATGAAATCCGCCGGCTCATCCATCCATTCACGAACCGCCGCACCCGCGGCATTCCCTCCGGTTTTCCCATCCGGTTTCCAACGATCAACGTCGCGCCCGTTCGTTCTGCCGATTCGAAAAATTTCGGAATATCGCTCGCCAGATGCTGGCCGTCGCCGTCCATCGCTAAGGCCCATCGGAATCCGCGTTTCCTCGCCAGCGCCCAGCCGGTTTGCAGCGCCGCTCCCTTCCCGCGCGGCGAAACGTGCCGCACCACCTCCGCACCCGCGTTTTTCGCCATCATGGCCGTTCCGTCACTGGAGCCGTCATCAACCACAAACACGGTCTGAACCAGGCCCTTCACCGCCTTTACTACCTCTCCAATACCCGCTGCTTCGTTGAGGCAGGGAATCACCACCGCGGATTGAGTCATCCAATTCATCTCCGGGAAATTACGGCAAATGGCCAGCCCGCCAAGCCTTTTTCGGAGCTTGCCTGAGGGTATTTCCCCATCGGAAAGCCGACTGAATTCATTTGCGCTTAAACGCCGGCAGTTCTATTTTTCGGCGATGACTCAACCGCGTATGCCAGGCGCCGATGTGTTGCAACTGCACGGCGCTGCACAAGACGCATTCCACGAAAAAGCCGCTAATGCGGCGCGAAAACGTTTTGGTTCCCGGGTTTTTGTCCGCGGAGTCGTGGAGGTTTCCAATTATTGCCGCGAAAATTGCGCTTATTGCGGGATGCGCCGCAGCAACCGCGCCCTCGCTCGCCTCCGTGCCGATCACGACCAACTTGCCGAACTGCTCATTCACCATCGTCCCGCGAGCATGACGGACGTGAATATCCAGGCTGGCGAAGACCCCGTCGCCGTGCGCGAAGTTGTGCTGCCGTTGATTCGCACTTTGCGGCGCGAAACCGATCTGGGCATCAGCGTCTGCCTCGGCTCATTAAACCATTCGATGTATGCCGAACTCAAAGAGGCGGGCGCCAGCATTTACATCATCAAGTTTGAAATCGCCGATCCAAAATTGTACGCGGCATTGGAATCACCTGGTGAATTTGACGACCGCATCGCGAACATTTGCCACCTTGCAAAGACCGGCTGGCGCGTCAGTTCGGGATTTATCGCCGGCCTTCCCGGTCAGTCAATGGACGATCTGCTCACCAATTTCATTCTGGCAAGTCAATTGCCGCTCGATGGTTGCAGTGTCAGCCCCTTTATTCCCGGCGAAGAAACTCCGTTGGCGGGCGCGCCGATGGCCGGCATCGATTTGACTTTGAATTGCATGGCCGCCTTGCGGTTGATGCGCCCTGATTGGGTCATTCCTTCCGTAAGCGCGCTGAACCTTGCCGGCGCCGGCAGCGGCTATCAACGCGGCTTGCGCACCGGCGCGAATCTCGTCACGATCAATCTCACGCCCGCCGACATTCGCGAAAATTATCTCCTCTACAAACGCGACCGTTTCATCATGACCGAGGAACGGATTCTTAACGCGGTCGCCGCGGAAGGTCTGGAGCCCTCGCCACAAAGTCTCGCGGATTTTTACGCCGCCCCCAAAGCGAACGGCGTCCATTTGCCCGCCGCGCAGCCGATTGAACCAGCCGCCGCCCGCGCTTGATGCGCAGGCTGGCCTTTTCCGAATCCATAACGCAGACTTCGGCGCTGCATGCATAGACGTAGCCATTTTTTCCTGGCCCTTTTCTTTCTGATTTCGCTCCGCGCACCGGCGGACCCGCTCGCGTTCACCAATCTCTGGTCCCTCAGGGTCGGCTCTGGAATCGGAGACGCCTCCTCTCCGGCGCTTTCACCGGACGGCGTTCTCTATTTTGGCTCAGGCGATTGTCATCTTTACGCCGTCAGCACCAACCGTTACATCAAATGGACGTTTAAAACCGGGTTGGACATCAAATCGTCTCCGGCCATCGCAGACGACGGCACTATTTACATCGGCTCGCGCGACCGGAAATTTTACGCGGTCACGCCCGAGGGAAAACTGAAATGGTCCTTCGTTACCGAAGGCTGGGTTGACTCCTCACCGGCCATCGCCCCTGACGGCACCGTTTATTTCGGGTCATGGGATCGGACATTTTACGCCCTCAACCCGAACGGAACCAAAAAGTGGGCCTTAACCACTTCCGGTGAAATTACCTCCTCGCCCGCGATTGGCGCTGACGGAACCATCTACTTCGGTTCCCACGACAAAAAACTTTACGCGCTCAGGCCGGACGGCTCAAAGAAATGGGACTTCGCCACGGGCGGACAAATCGTCTCCTCCCCGGCCATTGATTTTTCTGGAAACATTTATTTTTCATCGGTCGATGGAAAATTTTATGCGCTTAACCCAGACGGCACCCTCCGTTGGAGCACGCAAACCGGTGGCACCACCGAGTCTTCCCCCGTGATTGCCGGCGACGGCACCGTTTACATCTGCGTCAACAACTTCCGCTCTGCCATTTCACCGGACGGAAAAATAAAATGGAGCTTTCCCGCGTCCGTCCCACTGGCGGATGCGACTCCGGCCCTGGGAGCGGACGGACGTATTTTTTACGCCGCGGGCGACGGCACCCTCACCGGCCTTCGGACCAATGGCGAAATTACGTGGTTGATTTGGCTCGATTCCACGTTCAAAGCCTCCCCGCTCATTTCGCCGGACGGAACCATTTACGTTTTCAATTGGGCCGCGTTCCTGAATGCCGAACAAGGCAATACGACCTTGATGAACAGTGCCTGGCCGATGTTCCGGGCAAACCTCCGCCACACTGGCGTCGTCAATAAGCTCTCCCGTTAATACGGATCACGGCGCTGCCTGCGCGGCCGCCGCGGCCGGTTGTGCCACCGGCTCAGTTTTCGGTTCCGCGGCAAACCAGCTTCGCCAACCCTCGGTCAATTCCAGCCACGCCCAACGCGTCATCGCCCGCAGGATCGGGCCAGCCGTCTTCGGCGAAAATGTAAAACCCGGCACCAACAATCGGCGGGAATCATTCGCGCGTCCCCAAACGCCGCGTTGCCTTCGCGAGCGCGCGATCCGCGCCAGGCGCCGGTTGTAAAACTTCATGAAGTGAAAAAACGGCACCGACGGCGGCGTCGAAAACACCGGCTCCGCCAATGCCTTTGTTCCCAGCTTGAACGGCTGCGAAGCCACACCCAGGTAATACAATCCCAAATCCATCTGAAACGCGATGCGCATCAAATCGAAGTCACCCATGTATTCGTATTTGTCCTTGTAAATCGCCGCGAACCAGCGCGCGTAGCTGCGCGAAAAACTCCGGTTATGTTTTTCCACCAGCGGCGCCATGTCCTCGCCCCGTTGCTGCGCGAAAATCATTTGCGCCGACGACCAGCTCGTGAACGCCACCCAATCCATCCCCGGGCTGTAAAACGGATCCATGAACGCGCCCGCGTCGCCCACCAGCGCGAAGCCGTCTCCCGCAAAGGTCGTGCTGCAATAAGGCAGATTTTTTCGCCAATGCACATCGCTTTCGCGCCATTGCGCGTCCCCCATGATCTCGCGTCCCACCGGATGTTTCACCAGAAAATCCTTCAATCGTTGCCCTAGCGAACCACCTTCCGGCCACGTCATCAGCCGTTGATCAAACACCACACCCACGCTCACATCGCCGCCCTTGAGCGGAATGATCCACGCCCACCAACCGGGGCCAACCAGGTGATTCGTGGCCGTCGCGCGAATCCCGAAACAAGCCTGCGCCCAATCCGGAAATTTCTGCGCCAACTCCACGCCGTCCCAATCTTTCACCCCCGTCCAGCGCGCCCAAACCGCCGTCGTGGGATGTTCCGTGTTCGCCCGCAGCCAACCTTCCTGCCGCGCCAATACCGCCGCCACGCCCGACGCATCCACGAACCAGCGAGCAGAAATGTTGGTAGTGCCGGGGCTGGGTTGTTTCCGATTTTCGCTTTCCGCCTTTCGATTTCCCTCCCCAACCTTCACCTCGACGATTTGATTGCCGCCGGGATTCAACTGAATCTTCCCCGCGCTCGCCGGCCGCCACACTTCCGCGCCCAACTCCGCCGCGCGCCTCAACACTTCTTCATCCAGCGCCGCGCGATCTACTTGAAACGCCGCCACGCGCGATAAATATTTTCCGCCGATCTCGCTGCAATCCTCCAGCGTCTGCGTCCGCGAATTCGTGAACCAAAACCGCATCCCTTGTTTCACCAGGTGCGCCTCGTTCAGGTATTGCGTGAGCCGAAGCACGCGGCAAAGAAAATAGCCGCTGATTTCAACCGTCGCCTCGCCGACACGCCGGCCAAACACAGTCGATTTTTCGAGGATGAGGATGCGCAGTTTCGGCTGCTCGCGCAGCAGCAGGATCGCCGTCGCCGCGCCGGCAAGCGCCCCGCCGGCGATGACGACATCGTAATCGGGAGGTTGTGGCGGCGCGGAGTTCACGAGAGGCAAAAAAACAAATGAGGTTCTCCGACGTTTCTAAGGGACAAAGTTCGGCCAATTCCAATCGCCTGGGCTGAAAGCCCGCGACGTGATAGCCCAGGGCAACGCCCTGGGTACGACGTGCCGATATTGGTCACGCCCTGAAAGGGCATAACAACAACCATATCGATATTCTGTTTTGCCCTTTCAGGGCAATGGTGCTTTTGTCCGGCTGACCCAGGGCGTTGCCCTGGGCTATCATGTGATTGCGCTTTCAGCGCGTCACTATTGTATCGTTCAGCGCTGATCATAAACTCCGGGATTGCAACTTAATCCACGCGGTCGATGTGCAAATCGCTCTTGATCACCTTGCCATCCTCGGCGGAGATAAAAACATCGCCAATGTCCGCGTCATCATTCGGGTGACGCAATTTTTGCGCCCACAACCGGACCTTCCAGGTCTGAACGCCATCCGTGCGCTGCAGCCACAATTGGGTGGCGCGGATCGTCAATTTATCGAGCAACGGTTCCGCCATGGCGGTTTTGATCGCCTTGTCGGAATTAATCGAGAGAGCTTTTTGGTCCAGCAAATCCTTGTCATTGATATAGGCGAACGGCTGGCGCAAAGGATGCCTGACCTCGAGTTCCTTGCCGGCGCCGAATTTCACTTCCGCCGTTTTGAACGTGGCGTCGTGATCGTAATAAACCACGTACCAGATATTGGGCGTGACGGTGGCCACCGATTTTTCCGAGCGCAGGCCGATGACTTTATCCCGGACGTTTTTACCCACGTAATCGTTGGCGTCTTTGATTAATTCCAACGCCTGCGGTTCACCCGCCAAAACGACCTGGCTCAATCCAAAAAACGCCAGCGTTGCCACAGCCAAACCGGCCTTTAACCGATGGGTTCTGATTTTCATGCGCGAAGTATAGGAGCCGGTCCCCGGACTGACAACCGGGAATCCATGGGGCCTCGACCCACCGGGTTCGAGCATATAAACGACTTTACGCGAATGACGCCAATTAACACGAATTCCCTTAACCGCAATCATTCCCCTGACATCCGGCTTCCCCTTTTTTGAAATCTGAAATTTCCAATTTCAAATTCGTTTCCGTTTTCCCCTCGCTCCTCTTTCCATGGATTCAAAGAAGGAGGATCAAATTTCAAATCCGAGATCCTTCGTTTCCTTCTGTAAAAATTTCCCGTCCCAAATCCGCGCCATCTGCAATAAAAAAAATTCGTGTTAATTCGCGCAATTCGCGTAAACCCTTTTCCCCCGTGACGAGCCGTAGCCTGTCGAAGACCGCCATAAATTCCCCTTCCGAATCTGTGTTCATCTGTGCCCATCTGTGGCTAAAAAAAGATGGCCATTTTCACCCTCTTTTTAAGAAAATCCACGTTCCAAGCAATTCTCCTACAGTGGCTTGAACGGAAAACATTACCGTAAGCTTTTCCAGCGTTTTAAAATCGTAATAAAACCCAAAAATTATGATCACTCGAATAAGCAAAATCGCCCGCCTCCCCAAACTCATCCGCGAACAACTCAACCACCGCCTCGACAACGGCGAATTCGGCAAAGCCATTCTCCCCTGGTTGAATAATCTCCCAGAAA
>DATAZE010000035.1:0-194311 GCA_036272195.1 Verrucomicrobiia bacterium
TCGATGACTAAAATTGCCGGGCAGAACATCAACATCAACCTCATCTGGGGTATAGTGCTGCTGGTGTTCGGCGTGTTAATGGTATTCCTTGCGTTCCGCGGTGGAAAGAAAACCGGACCTCCGCAATCTTAAACTGCAATGATGTATTGAAACCGCAGATAAACGCAGATGGACGCAGATTCGAATTCACTCGGAAGCATTTTCCCAGGTCGGATTACGCATGTAATTCGACCTGATTTTTGCCTTTCGCGGTTCCGGATTTTCGCCATCGGCATCTGCGTTTATCGGCGTTCATCTGCGGTTAAATTGGATAATTAAGGCTTAGAATGTCAGCAAAAATCGCCAAATCGAAGTTCGGGAATTTGCACGACGGTTCGCCCGTGGAGCAATTCACGCTGTCTGCCGGGGATCTCACGTGCAAAATTATCAATTACGGAGGCATCATTACCGAGCTTCATGCGCCGGATAAAAAGGGCAAGCCCGGCGACGTCGTTCTCGGTTTCGACAATCTCGAACAATATCTTGGGAGCCATCCTTATTTTGGTACGATTGTGGGGCGTTACGCCAATCGCATCGGGAAGGGGAAATTCACGCTGGACGGAAAAACGTATTCGTTGGCGATCAACAATGGGCCAAATTCCTTGCACGGCGGGTTGAAAGGTTTTGACAAGGTCCCATGGAAAGCCGCGCCAGTGGAGTCGAAAGACGGCGTGGCGTTGAAGCTGACTTACACCAGCCCGGATGGGCAGGAAAATTATCCCGGCACATTGCGCGTCACGGTCATATACACTTTGACGAACCAGAACGAGGTGCGGATTGATTACGAGGCCGAGACGGACAAGGCCACGCCGATAAACTTGACGAACCATAGTTATTTCAACCTGGCCGGCAGCGGCGACGTCTTTGGGCACGAGTTGATGGTGAACTCGCAAAGTTTTACGCCAACCGATGACACGCTGATACCGACCGGTGAAATAAAATCCGTCAAGGACACGTCGCTGGATTTCACTGAGTCGAAGAGCATCGGACGGGACATCGGCAAGCTGCTGGACCAGCCGCATCGCGGCTACGACCACAATTTCGTTTTGGACAATGGCGGAAAACTGGAGTTGGCGGCGCGGGTGTTCGAGCCAAAGTCCGGACGGGTGATGGAAGTCTTGACCGACCAACCTGGTGTGCAGCTTTACACTGCGAATTTTTTGGAAGACACGCGCGGCAAGGGCGGCAGTGTCTATGGAAGAAACGGCGGCTTCTGCCTGGAGACACAGCATTATCCGGATTCAGTGAATCATCCCAATTTTCCTTCGGCCATTCTTCGGCCGGGCGAGAAGTATCGGACCACGACGATTTATCGGTTCTCGGTTGGGTGAAGTTAGGGCTCGACGGAGTCTCGCCCCACCGAAAGTGGGTTTTTCCCTCCGGGTTTTCGCCGTTTTGCCTTATTTTGCGGGTTTTTCCGTCGTTTAGACAGGGCTAGCGGGCTGGGGTAGATTGGGGCATGGTTTCGGCCGTCGAACATCTTAAAAAAACCGTGGAGCGCAAGACCGCATCGCCACCCGCCAAGGCCCGTGGATATAAAGGTGAGGTGGTCTATATCTACGCTTTTGACGTGGCTTACGAGATGGTTCGGCAGCCGGTGCGCGAACTTCTCGGCCAGCCCGTTGCGCAATTTGTCGTGGACGCGAGCAAGCGCAGTCCGCGCCATTTATTTTTCTATCGTCCGCAAATGGTTCGCTTGCCGCCACTCGAGCGCATTGGGCCGGGCGGCCCGTTGCGCATCGAACGGGTGGTTAAACTGCTGCCGGTAGGTGCGATCAGCATCACGATTCGTGTGCCGTTCGAAGTTGAACGCATCGAGGACCTCGTCGGCTACCATGATTTGCAATTCACCAACGGCTCGCTGCACGAGGAAGTGCGCCGGCTGGCGGAGGAAGTCCGGAATGAATTGAAGCCCTATTACATCCGGCCGGTGCCGCAGCTCGCGGAGGAGGAAGCCTACACAGTTTTTTGCATCGAATCGCCGTTGATATCCGACGATGGAGCGGCGTTGAACGCGGAACAATGGTGGCGCGCGAATCGCCGGGCCGTTGCCTCGCTGCTCACCCAGGAGCCGGACATCGACCATCTTTCCAAGCAGGAGGCCGATGAATCGACTGGCCGTTACCTGAGCTATTACGAACATGATCTGGTGGTGGTGGATTGGGACGCGGCGATCATTATTGATCAGCGGCAGAATTTTGATGAGACACTCTACGTGATGGAACTGGCGAACCTGCAACTCGCGGAACTCGAGGCGTATGACCGCATCCTGGACAGCGCATTGGAACGTTCGTATCGCGATTTGACGTCACGTGGGGCGCGCGGTGGCGCGAACAAGTTACGCGAATTGCGTGAACTGCGCATTGACCTGGCGCGGTTCAGCGATGAGCTTTCGAACATCACGAAATTTTTCGGCGATTGGCACCTGGCGCGCATTTACGAAAATATCTCCGCGCGTTTTCATCTCACTGACTGGCATCGGACGCTGGACGGAAAATTAAAAACGCTGGACGATTTGTATCAATTGCTGAGTCACGACCGGACAAACCGGTGGATGTTGATTTTGGAGATTACGATTGTCCTGTTGTTTGTGATCGATCTGGTGATTTTGTTTGTGAAATGATTTGGTGGTCGGGCGGATTCATTTTGGGGTATTCGTGGATGAATCGCTTCTGAAATTTCTGTCGCCCCTTACGGGGCTTTGCCGCATTAGTCACTTCGCCCACCGTTGAAACGGCGGGCTATTATCTTTCGTCCTAGCGGACTTTCGCAGATGGACACGCATCCTTCTCAATCAAACGTCACTGTCATTTTCGCGTTGAAGCCAGGCGTTGGTTTAGATGAATATGGGGTCGCGGAAGCCCCCCGCTAAACCAATCCACATCCTATGACCAAATCTATTCCTCTCATTGCCGGCATCGTGGCGGCTGGTGTTCTGGCTATTCCGCATTTCGCGACGGCGCAAACGGCGTCAGCGAAAACGTTCGACGTTACGGTGGTGAAGCCGGTTAACGGAAGTATCGTCATCGATCCACCGGTCCCGGCGGATGGGAAAGTGGCGGCGGGAACGGTACTGAATGTGACTGTGACGCCCGCGGAAGGTTACGCTTTGGATAGTGGCTATTACACAATGAAGGGGCCGTGGTTTCCGGCCTACTTTGAATCTCCCACGCCGAAGTTCCAAGTGGTGGTCGACCAGGACAGACAGGTAGGCGGATCGTTCATCGAGAAAAAGGCTTTGGAAGGATTCAAGGTGACGCAGGATGTTGTTTACGCTCAGCCGGGCGTGAAGAAATTGAAGTATGACGTGTATTCGCCTGTGGGCGCGAAAAATTTGCCGTGCATTGTGATCATTCATGGCGGCGGATGGACGTTCAATACTGAGGACATCATGCGCGGACTGGCGCGGGAACTGGTGCGCGGCGGAAAATATGTTGTGTGCAGCATCGATTATCGGTGGATCGGCACGCGAGACGGCGACAAAGTCCCGAACACCATGGCAGACATCATTGGGGATGTGTATGGCGCGATCGCGCATATCCAGGAGCACGCCCATGAATATGGCGCGGACCCGTCGCGCATTGCGGTGACTGGTGATAGCGCCGGTGGGCATTTGTCCGCGGCGGCCATTGACATGCCCGGCCAGATTGGTGCCGGCGGTTTCGGAGACAAGGAAGGGGTTTATCAATTTAAACCGACTTACCTGCCGGCGGGAAAATCAATCGAGCGGGTGCGGCAGGAAATAACGGAAGCCATTAAGGTTTCGGCGCCGAGTTATGGCGTGTTTTCAGATCGTACGCTCGCGCATGTGCTGGGGACAAATGCTTCGCCAGCAGCGGTCCGGGCGGTGGCGCCGCAGGATAACATTCCGAATATTAAAGATCGGGCGGTGCCGCAATTTTTATTGCGTGGAAGCGAGGACCCTTTGATCAGGGACGAGGAAGTGCGGGGATACGCGGACGCGTTGAAAGCAGCGGGGCAGAAGGCGGAATACGTGCAGGTGGAAGGAGCGAGCCACGCGTTTTTTGATTGGAAACCCGACGCAGAAACGAAGGCCACCTTTGCCAAATACGGTGTGCCCTACGCGGCGAAGATGGAAGCATTCTTCGACGCTGTGTTTTATCCGAAATGACGGTGTCCTGAGGGGGCGAGGGAACCTCTCCTAATTGCCTGCCAGTGAGTTCGGTTTCACACAAACCGAGATTCTTAAAAATTACGCTTGATGTTTATAGATTACCGATGTAATCTTTAATGATTACAACTGTAAGCGTAAAGGGCAATGAAACGAATACCACGAATCTCGGAGACTGAATGGGAAGTGATGAAGGCGATCTGGACGGAGGCGCCGTGTTCAGCCGGACAAATTATCAGGGTGCTGACCCGTCGTGATTCCAGTTGGCATCCCAAAACCGTAAAGGCGTTCCTGAGCCGGTTGGTGAGAAAAAAGGCGTTGGGTTTCAGCAAGGAAGGGCGCGCGTATCTTTACCGGCCTTTGGTAAGCGAGAAAGATTGCGTTGATTTTGTGAGCGAATCGTTCCTGGAGCGAGTATTCGGCGGTTCGTTGAAGCCGATGCTGGCGCATTTCGTTGAACGCAAAAAGCTCTCCGAGGAAGAAATTCGCGAGTTGCGGCTTTTGCTCGAAAACGAGGAATAGAAAACGACCCCTACAAAGGCGCCCATGCATAAACTCATCGGACTCCATCTCTCGCCGCTTTTGAAGGCTTCCTGGCAGAGCGCCGTCCTCATCCTGTTGATACTGGCAGTCCAGTGGATATTTGCGCTGCGGCTTAATCCTCGGTGGCGTTACGGGCTTTGGATGTTGGTCGTTATTCGATTGGCTCTGCCATGGACTGTTCCTTCCCCCGTGAGTTTGTTTAACGTCCTGAGCTTTCGCGAATTTGTCACGTCGTTGGCTGGTGGGCAGTCCAATTCCGGCGCTTCCGGCGGGGCGTGGTCGCAGCCTGCCAACGTTGTGTCGACCGACCAACCCAATGACGTGGCAGCAATCCATCATGGGCGGTGGTCGCGATTAGGCGGTGGCGCTTCCTGGCTGTTATGGGTCTGGTTGACGGGTGTTTTGGGGCTCGCACTGGTGCCTCTAATAACGCATTGGCGGCTTTCGAAGAAAATTGGACGGCAACGTCCGTTGATTGATGCGGCAGTGATGAATGTATTGGAGGATTGCAAGCAACAGATGGGTGTGCGCGTGCCGGTGATGCTTATTGAAACCATCGCGGTGGATAGTCCGACACTGTTTGGCTTTGTGCGGCCGCGCCTGCTGTTGCCTGCCGGACTGGCGCGCAGTTTTTCGCTGGAGGAGTTGCGATATGTGTTTCTCCACGAACTGGCTCACATCAAGCGGCACGATATTCCGGTGGGTTGGCTGATGACAGTGTTGCAGCTTTTACATTGGTTCAATCCGTTCGTATGGCTGGCATCTTACCGGATGCGAGTGGACCGGGAGCTGGCCTGCGACGCGCTGGCGCTTTCGTACGGGCGGGAGGAGGAGCATCAACGGTACGGCCGGACGATCATCAAACTGTTGGAAGGTTTTGGCCGGCCGGCGTGGATGCCGGGCATGGCGGGAGCCGTGGGAAACAAAAAATGCATGAAAGAAAGGATTCGTATGATTGCGAAATTCAAGAAGACAAAACGTGGATTCGGGTTGGCGGCGGCGTTGTTTGCAGGAATCGGACTCATCACGCTCACGGACGCCCAGGCGGATACGTCGCAGCCTGGCAAGGACCTGATTGGAACCTGGGTCCTCGTGGGTGAACCGGGCAATATTGGTGCTGTTCCGGCGGCGGGTGGCCGGGTGAAGCTGATAACCGACCGGTCCTGGTCCGTGACGCAAACCGACCCGGAAAGTGAAAACACGATTTACCATCACGGCGGCACGTGGGCATTGCAAGGAAACGAATATAGCGAAACCGTGGATTACGCTGACGCCGTTACTAAAAATCTCATTAAGAAAACTTTCAAATTCACCATCAAGATCGAAAATGATCAGCTCACGCTGACGGGTATTGGGAACCCGTGGAAAGAAGTGTGGAAGCGCGTAAAAACAGATTCGCTGAAGCCCCTTAAAACGGAGACGACCAGCTTGCAGGGAACCTGGCATGGAAAGGAACTCGGCTCGGGCTCCACAGGGACTGTTTCGCTTGTTGTTCGAGGATCAAACCTGGAATTTCGCGGGGCGAATACAAACGAATGGTACCACGCGACGTTTTCCATCTTTGACAGCGCCCCGAAACAGTTGGTGGCCAAAATCACGGACTGTGCGTCCAGCGATTACGTGGGGACGACAGCGTGCGCGATATTTCGGTTGCAAGATGGCACGCTGACGCTGACCGGGAATGAGCCTGGGTATCCAATTGCTCCGGGTAGTTTCGAAGCGCCCGGCACTCGCACGATGGTATTCAAACGGGATTAATTGAGCCGCGCGTAGCAATCAGGCGGCTATCGCGCAGTCTGACCGGCGCCGGCGAGTTCGAGGACCAGGCCTTCGCGCGCGGCTTCGACCTGGAGCTTTCCGTTCTGGGCTTTTACAAGCTTGCGCGCATGGTCGGTCATCGCGGAAATTTTCGCATCGTCGTGATCGGGGTCGTGATGGAAGAGGAATAATTTTTTCACCTCGGCCTTGAGCGCGAGCGACACGACGTCATCGATGCAGGCGTGGCCCCAGCCTTTGTGACGCTCATATTCTTCGCGATCGTATTGGGCATCCATGATGAGGATATCCACGCCGCGGAGGAACGCGATAAGACGCCGATCCTGGCCCTGCGCGTATTCGAGCGAGGCTTTCTGATCGGCGCTGTTCGCGATGTAGTGCGGTTCGTTATCCGGAAAATAGGCGATGGAAGCTTCGCCGGTGAACAGGCGGTAGCCCACGCAGATGCCCGGGTGATTGGCGAAGCAGGTTTCGACGCGCACGCGGCCCACCGTGAATTTCATTTCTTTCAACTCCTCGATTTGCAGGTTCGCCGGCAATTCGCGGAGGGTGATGGGAAAAAACGGATTCTCCATCTGGTTGGAAAGCACGTTGCTGAGGCCGTTGCGCGCGCCTTCGTAGCCGAGAATCCGGACGCGATTCTGCGGCTGATAAACAGGTTGGAAAAACGGAAGGCCCTGGATGTGGTCCCAATGGGTGTGCGTGAGAAGGATGGTGATGTTCAGCGGCTGGTCTTTGAATTCCTCCGCTAAGTGGCGGCCCAGCAAACGCAGGCCGGTGCCGGCATCCAGGATAATCAACTCACCCTTGGCACGAATTTCCACGCACGAAGTGTTGCCGCCGTATTCCACAGTTCCCGGCCCGGGCGCGGGCGTCGAGCCGCGCACGCCCCAGAATTTCAATCGCGGCACGCCAGAAATCCGGGTTGGAGTTTCCAGGGGTTTTTCGGGAGCGGGCGGAACTTCACTCACATCAAAGCGCGCGAGCGCGGCGACCAATCGATTGGCTTCGACGGGTTTCGGAAGAAAATCATCGGCGCCGGCCTCGATGGCTGCACGGCGGTCCGCCTCGAAATTCCGGCCGGAGGTGACCACGATGCCCATCTGCCGCAAGGCGGCGTCCGCGCGCAGTTCGCGGCAGACCTTGAAGCCGTTGACGCGAGGCATCAGCAGATCGCACAACACCACGCTGGGCCGATGCTGGCGCGCGAGTTCAATTCCCTCGTCGCCATTGCCTGCGTGCAGGACCTGCCAGCCGAATTGATTGAGTACTGCACCGAAGACTCTGCGGCAATCCGCATCGTCGTCGATGATAAGGACGGTTTTCATGCCAGGTATTTACTGGTTCCTGTGCGCAGCGACCGATGATTGATTTCGCAAAATTCCGCTCGTCGCCATTAACCGGGCAATTGCTCCGGGTCGGCGGCTTCCGCTTCGGCTTGCAGGGCGGACTCCGCTTCGAGCGTGGCGTAATGAACGCCGAGATTGTGTTGCGCGGTTTTGTCGCCCTGCCGGGCGGCGCGAATGAACCAGCGGACGGCATCGACGGTGCTCTGCGGCACGCCGCGGCCGGTCTGGTAACAAAGCCCGAGATTGCATTGCGCGGGGGCGACTTCCTGCTCGGCCGCGAGGCGATACCATTTGACGGCTTCGGGATAATTTTGGGGGACGACGTGTCCCTGCTCGTAGAAAACGCCGAGATTAAATTGTGCCTGTGGTTCGCCTTGTTCGGCGGCGGAGTGATACCACTTGACGGCTTCGGCGTAATTTTGGGGAACGCCCTGGCCGGTTTCGTAAAGGACGCCGAGGTTAAATTGCGCGGCGGGATCGCCTTGCTCCGCGGCTTCGCGAAACCATTTGGCGGCCTGGCCGTATTCCTGGGGGACGCCAAGGCCGGCCTGATAACAGACGCCCAGATAGCATTGCGCGACGGGGTCGTTTTGATCGGCGGATTTTTTAAACCACTTGACGGCCTCGTTGTAGTCCTGCTGGAGGCCCTGGCCGTTCTGATAGCAAACGCCGAGGTAACATTGCGCCTGCGGGTCGCCTTCGTCCGCGGCTTTGCGCATATCCTCGATGTTATTCCATGTGCGACGGCCTTTTTGCATGAGCTAAGGAAGCATAGAACGGGCCGGGGGAAATTCAAGCAGGGATTGGCGGGGATTCGTAAAGTTCCAAGTTCCGAATTCCAAGCTCCAGAGGGGGGCCAAAGTACAGTCATTTTTTGGCCGCCCGGAGCGCACTTTGGCTTCCGCCATAGTGCGGAGTGAACTCTGCCGTGCGATTGGAAAGGAATGCAGCGAAGGAAGCCGTTTTCGACTAACGAGGAGTGGCTTAAAATGTAACGGTGGTTCCGTCCATGACCTTAACATCCACGCTGTTGGTTGAGCCGTTCGCAGCCAGTTCAACCGTCGCTTGAATGTCTAAAGCTCCAGCCCCGTGGCCGTCGGTCCAGACCCAACGGCCATCCTTAAATTGTGCCGGTTGGTTGTTTTGGAAGGGCCGCCGATGATAAGCGGCATCGGCTTTGTCATTTGCCAATTGCGCGGAAAGTGCGGCTGCTTGTGCCGAAGTAATGGACGTGTTTGTTTTGGAGCTTTCGCATCCGACGAGAAGAAGCGCAAAAACAGCGATCAACGAAGTTTTCATGGCTTCGGTCATCCTACTTTATCTCCACTAACATGCAATCTTGGGGTAAGTGTAAGTTTCCGCGCACGAAAGGCTGCGAGGAACCTCGCTCTGCGCCTTGTCAAAGCGCTGCGGGATGAATACTGTGTCGGCGGTGGGGCGCTTGGCGCAGTGGTTAGCGCGTCTCGTTTACACCGAGTAGGTCGGGGGTTCGAGTCCCTCAGCGCCCACCATCCTTCGCTCGGAACCATTTTTTGCCCGAGCGAGGGATGGTGCTCTCCGATCCTTGAACGGGGAGGGCTGGTGACCCGTGGTGTTCCGAGCTACGGATGGCAGGCCATCCTCAGTTTTTGGATTTCTCTTATTCTTTGATTTTCTAAAACGCGCGAATGTTCTACACCTACGTCCTTCCTCGCGCGGAACTGTTTTTGGCTCCGAGTGAAGGATGGTGTCTTTCGCACCTTTATCACGGCTTAATAAATTTTTTGGCCGTTCTCCATGACGAATCTCTGTTCCGCCCCTACAGGGCAAAGGTTGTTTGGCTGTTTGACCCAGGGCGGCATCCGCTTCGCGGATTTGCCCTGGGCTATCATATTTCGGGCCGTCAGCCCGATTAAGGTTTGCAGTGGGCCACTTTTTGTTTAACCGATCTATTGCAGGAGAATAGATGCCCCACTGGGTTCCGAGCGACGGATGGCAGGCCAGCTTCCGCATATTTTCCTTTCTGCAAAATGCTGTGCGTTTAATATCTCCGCGATGAAAAATCCCGGATCCATTGTCCTGAGCCAGTTGATGTCGCCGGCGAGCGTGAACTTGGAGTTGAAGAGCGCGGACCGCGAGGGCGTGCTCGAGGAACTCGTCAATCAGATCGGCGCCATCGCGAAACAACCTGAGGCGCGGCAGACGCTGCTGCGTGCCCTGCACGAGCGGGAGCAGCTTCACAGCACCGGCATCGGCGATGGTGTGGCGCTGCCGCACGCGCGCAATGCCCTGGTCGGGTTGGTGGATCGGCCGGTGATTATCTTTGGGCGGAGTGTCCTGGGTATTCCTTTCGGCGCGATTGACGGTGCGCCTTCGAAATTATTTTTTCTGCTGGTGGCGCCCACGGTCACGGAACACCTGGCGATGCTGGCACGGTTGAGCCGGTTGTTGCGGGACCCGAGATTGCGGCAGGAGTTGCTCGCCGCGGATAATTCGAGGAAGGCGTTGGCGTTGATTAAGGATGCGGAAGCGGAGTTGTGAGAGGTTGAGTCCTGCGGCGGTTTTTTCGTCCTGCGCTATGCGCGCGTGACGGATTATGGGGCCGCGCGCAGCGCGGCTCTACCGGGCGGAACAGAGGCGGAAGCGAAATCGTGAAATGGTGATGGGCATTGCTTTCTGTCGTCCCCGAAGGGACTTGAGTTCTTGAGTAATGGGGTCCCACCGATAAATCGGTGGGCTATTTTCTGTCGCCGCTACGCGGCTTTGAAGTCCGCACCTCCAAAACAAAAAAATGCCCTCCTGATTTTCGTCAGAAGGGCGGTGATTAAAAGGGGCGGGTATTATTTGTTGGCCAGGTCGCCTTTGATGCCTTTGACGTCGTGGGGAAGGACGACTTCGTTTTCCGTGCCGGTGTTTTCTTCCGGGATGCGCATGGCGTAGAACGAGCGCCAAACGAAGATCAGCGCGACGATGAAGAAAAACGCGCCAATGCCGGTTTTCATGTGCTGGTCTTTCATGGTTACAGCAATTTCAACGGCCAGCAATCCGAACAAGGTGGTGAATTTGATTACGGGGTTCAACGCCACCGATGAGGTGTCTTTGAACGGATCGCCGACGGTGTCGCCGACGACGGTCGCGGCGTGGAGTTCGGTGCCTTTTTGACGGAGGTCAACTTCCACAATTTTCTTGGCGTTATCCCACGCGCCGCCGGCATTCGCCATGAAGATGGCCTGGAACAATCCGAAGAACGCGATGCCGATGAGGTAGCCGATGAAGTAATAGGAATTGAAAAACGGCAGCGCGAGCGCGAAGCAGAACACGACGATGAAGATGTTCCACATGCCTTTCTGCGCGTAAACCGTGCAGATGCGGACGACTTCTTTGCTGTCCTTGTCGGAGGCGGTGGTGGCGTCGAGCTTCATGTTGTCTTTGATGTAAACCACCGCGCGATAGGCGCCGGTGACGACGGCTTGACAGGAAGCGCCGGTGAACCAATAAATGACCGAGCCGCCCATGATGATGCCGAGGATGATTTCCGGCTGCACGATGCTCAAAGCACTCACAACTTCCTTGAATGGGCCGGCGATTCCGGAGGCCACCTGGGCTTCAAACATGCCCTGCAACAGCATGATAATGCCGAACACCATGGTCGTAGCACCCACGACGGCGGTGCCGATGAGCACAGGCTTGGCGGTGGCTTTGAAGGTGTTGCCCGCGCCGTCGCCCTTTTCGAGTTGATACTTGGCGTTTTCGAAATCGGGATCGAAGCCGAAGTCGCGTTTGATTTGATCCGCGGCGCGTTTTTTGTCATCCGCGCTGTGGCCTTCAATCTGGCTTAATTCGTAGACGGATTGAGCGTTGTCGGTGACGGGGCCGTAGCTATCGACCGCAATAGTCACCGGTCCCATGCCGAGAAAGCCGAAGGCGACGAGGCCGAAGGCGAAGATGGGCGCGGCGAAGGGAAATTGCGCCGGCATGATGGCCATCAAGGCTGCGTTGGTGGAAATCTGCCAGGCGACGAACATGAGCACCATGATGATGAGGCCCATCCAGAAGGCGGAGAAATTGCCGGCCACGAAACCGGAGAGAATATTGAGCGAGGCGCCGCCGTGTTTGGAACAATTGGTCACTTCGCGCACGTGTTTGGAATTGGTGCTGACGAATACCTTGGTGAATTCAGGAATCAACGCGCCGGCCACGGTGCCGCAACTGATGATGCCGGACAACACCCACCAGAGGGCGGGTTGGGCCACGCCATTCATGGTGAAGTCGCCGAGCAGAATCTTACTGGCAATGAAGGTGATGGCGATGGAAACGGCGGAGGTGATCCAGACGAGATGGGTGAGCGGGGCTTCAAAATCGAAATCTTTTTTGCCGCCGAACATGGCCTTGCTGAGGATTTCGTTCACGGCGTAGGAGCCGAGGGAGGTCACAATCATCAGGGCGCGCATCACGAAGAGCCAGATGATCAAGGTGGCGCAGATTTCGGGGCTTTTTGCGAGAGCCAGGGCGAGGAACGCAATCAAAGCCACGCCGGTCACGCCGTAAGTTTCAAAGCCGTCGGCGGTCGGTCCGACGGAGTCGCCGGCGTTGTCACCGGTGCAATCCGCGATGACGCCGGGATTCTTGGGGTCGTCTTCGGGCAGTTTGAAAACGATTTTCATCAGGTCCGAGCCGATGTCGGCAATCTTGGTGAAGATACCGCCGCAGATGCGGAGCACCGAGGCGCCGAGCGATTCACCGATGGCGAAACCGATGAAGCAGGGGCCGATGAGGTCGCGCGGCAGGAACATGAGGATGCAAATCATGAAGAACAATTCCACCGCCACGAGCAGCAGGCCGATGCTCATGCCGGAGCGCAGCGGGATGCCGAGCGTGGCGAGAGGATTGCCTTTAAGAGCTGAGAACGCGGTGCGGGAATTGGAAATGGTATTGATGCGGATGCCGAACCAGGCGACGCCGTAAGAACCTAAAATGCCGAGAATGGACGCCAGCAAAATGACCAGCACATGGCCCATCGTATTGTCCTGGAGAAATTTGAAGTAAACAATCATGCAACCCGCGATCAATACCCAGAGGATGGCGAGCAATTTGCCCTGGGTCAGGAGGTAGGTTTTACAGGTGCCATAGATTGTTTCGGAAACCTTGGCCATGCTGGCGTGAACGGGCAGACCCTTGGTTTGGAGGTATTGCACGATGCCGAACAAAGCGCCGACGGCACAAACCACGATGCCGAGCATCATGAGCGTGTGGCCAGTCATGCCGCCGAGGCCGGCGAATTTAACGGAGGTCAGGTCGGGAATGTGGATGTCGGCTTCACCAGCAAATGAACTGGTGACGAGGCTAAAGAGGAAAATAAGGGCCAGTATCGGGGGTAGTTTTTTAGTATTTCTCATACACTTTAAGCGCGGCGAGACTAAGCAAAGGCGTTTTTTAGCGCCAACATTTTTTGGCAAAGTTCTCATCCGATATTGTATTGCAATGCCGGCGATTGTGGCCGCCATTTGACCGCAAACTGCACTGAGGGCTGAACATCAGCCCGTTACAACACCGCGAGGTTCCTTCAGAAGGTGGAAGTTCGAGCAACGTGGGCAGTTTCGTTAAAGGACCGGCCAGCGTCAATTCGGAATTTCTCACCAATTTCGGTGACGGCGAAACTAGCCACTGTTCTTGAACTGAAACGCGATTCCCAATAAAACGGGCGACTTTCCAGTCCTCAATCGAGGTTAGTGTCACGTCGCTTCCTTTCGGCTCCACGCGGAAAGCATCGCAGGAATTTCCCTTGTCGCCTCCGGGGTGTTTCCCCATCTTGGCTGCGATGCCTGAACGACCGATTTCCGATGTCCTGACCAAGCCGGATGCCGCGCTGGAAATGACGCTGCGCCCCTCCCTGTTTTCCGAGTTTACCGGTCAGGCCAAGGTTAAGGAACGGTTGGAAATCACGGTCGCGGCCGCCAAACAACGCGGCGAAGCCATCGACCACGTCCTGCTCAGCGGGCCGCCTGGCCTCGGCAAAACGACGATTGCGAACATCATCGCCAAGTCCATGGGCGCGAATATGAAGAGCACGAGCGGGCCGACAATTGAAAAGGCCGCCGACCTGGCCGGGCTTTTGACGAATTTAGAGGAAGGCGATGTGTTGTTCATCGATGAAATTCATCGCCTGCAAAAGACGATTGAGGAATATCTTTACCCGGCGATGGAAGATTTCAAACTGGATATCATCATCGACCAGGGGCCGAACGCGCGCAGTGTGCGGCTGAATCTGCCGCGGTTTACGCTGATCGGCGCGACGACGCGGAGCGGATTGCTCACGGCGCCGTTGCTGACGCGATTTCCGATTCGCGAGCGGCTCGATTATTATCATTCGGAGCAGTTGGAGAAAATCGTGGTTCGTTCCGCGCGCCTGTTGGAGATTGAAATCGAGGAGCGAGGTGCGCAGGAAATTGCGCGACGCAGCCGTGGCACGCCGCGCATCTCAAATAATCTCCTGCGTCGCGTGCGGGATTTTGCTCAGGTCAAAGGCGAAGGACGCATCACCGCGGACATTGCCGACAAGGCGCTGGCGATGCTGGAAATCGACGAGAACGGCCTGGATGAGATGGACAAGCGCATTTTGGAAACGGTGATTGTGAAATTCGGCGGCGGGCCAGTCGGGGTGGGTTCGCTGGCCGTGGCGGTGGGCGAGGAGCCGGACACGCTGGAGGAAGTTTATGAACCGTATCTTATCATGGAGGGTTATCTTCAGCGCACGTCGCAGGGGAGGGTGGCGACGGAGTTGAGTTATAAGAAGCTGGGGATGAAGGCTTCCAGGGGAAATCAGCAAAGTTTTCTGTAGTCTTTGAAAGCGGGATGGCGAATGGCCTTAACTATCGCGCAAATTCGTGAAGCAGAATCGGACGAGGTTCTTCTGCTATTGTTACAGGCTGAATTGAAGGCTCTTTTCTCTCGAGAATTACGGAGCGACAACCTGGTTTTCTTTCGCGTCTTCAGTCGGCGCCTCCGTGACTGAAATTTTTTGAAGATGACGTCCGATCAAAAATGAGATTCGGGTGTGATTGTAAATGGGTGAGGTTTGGGAAGGGATGCTGGAATCGCGTGCAACAAAGCGGCAGAGCAACGGTGTTACTTGGCAAGTTGAAACCGAGGATTTTTGAGGAGACGGTTCATGAGGATGACAAGTTTGCGCATGGCAGCGACGAGAGCGACTTTTGGTTTTTTACCAGCGGAGCGGAGGCGAAGATAAAAGGCTTTGAGGATGGGATCGAACTGAACGGCGCTCAAGGCGGCCATGTAAAGAGCGCGGCGGGCGGTTTTGCGGCCGCCAGCAATATGGCGGTGACCGGTTTGATCACCGCTGTCCCGATTGAAGGGGGCAACGCCGACGAGAGCAGCAGCAGCATTGTCGGTGAGCTTTCCCAATTCCGGGACTTGGGCCAAGACGGTGGCGGCGGTGACGAAACCCACGCCGGGGATGTCATCCAAGCGTTGATCCCGGCCCTTTAGGTCCGGATCGGCGGCAATGAGTTCGGCGATGGCGGTGTCACAGGCGGTGATCTGCTTTTCCAGGAGTTGCTGGAGTTGGCGCGTTTGGCGCAGGAGCAACTTATCAGTGTAATGAGCCGCACGGTTGGTTTCGGCAATACGGGTGTCGAGGAGTTGGAGTCGCCGCTGGGAAAGATCATTCAAGCGGGCCTGGGCAGCTGAGGGTGCCAGCGTGGCAGCCGGTTTAAAGGTACGACCGTATTCGCTGAGGACGGCGGCATCGATGGGGTCGGTTTTGGCGCGCAGACCTTTAGCTTTGGCGAAGTGCCGGACGCGACCGGCTTCGACGACGCTGACGGGGATGTGGGCGGCGTGGAGAACGCGCACGACGGGCTGTTCATAACCGCCGGTGGCTTCACACACGAGATGTGCGCTGGGATGGGTGCGCAATAGTTTAAGGAGGCGGGCGTGACCTTTGGCGTCATTGGTCAAGGGGTGCGATTTTCCGGTCACATCAAGTTGCAAAGAGGACTTGGCAACATCAAGGCCGACATGGAGGATAGATGTATTGTTCTGACTCATACTTGTAGATACGAGCTACGATAATTTTAGAGAGTTGTCGTGCTCAAGCAACGGTTCGAGTTTGGGACAATGGGCGGACGCGGAACGAGCTCTGACACGCAGTGCTCGAAGGCCTGCTAGGGCTGCACGTTCCCGCGCCGCCGCCGCCCTTCCACCTGCAGGCGGAAGGGCGGCTCAACTTGACTTGCTTTCGCAAGCCCGCCAAGTCCGACAAAAAAGAAGATACAAGGGCTGCCGCAGTCCAAGACGCTATCGCGAGTCAGAGAGCATCAAAATCTCCGCCAGGTTTTGGACTGCGGCAGCCCTCTGCCGCTCTGACGGACGTCGCCAGTGCTCACGGTGCTTTTCCAACAGCAATATCACCCACTTATACACATCCTGAGATGTGGTCTGGCCGGGAATTGAATTGCGAAAAACACCGTTCACATTCAGCATCCATCGGTGACGGATGATAGTCCGATTATTCCATGAGTGCCGAACCGGTTATTCAGAATCCTCCTCCGACCACGTCCGGCAAAAGTTTATTCGATATTTTTCGGCCGGCGCCTCCTGCGGTCACTCTCCTGACGGAGCCTGCAAAAATTGAGGCGACGTATCGTGTGTGGCAGACGCGCGTCCTGTTTTTTTCCATCGCCGGCTACGCGACGTTTTATTTTGTGCGGAAAAATCTCGGTGTCGCCATGCCGCTGATGGGCAAGGAACTGGGCATCACGAAGACGGACCTGGGCCTGTTCCTGACGTTGCACGGCGTCATTTATGGCGTATCGAAGTTTCTGAACGGCTTTCTCGCCGACCGTTCCAATGCGCGCGTTTTCATGGCGGTGGCGCTGATGGCTTCGGCGTTGCTGAACGTGGCTTTTGGTTCGAGTTCGAGCGTGATGGCGTTTGGGATCATCTGGATGGCGAATGGATGGTTTCAGGGCATGGGATTTCCGCCGTGCGCGCGGCTGATCGCTAATTGGTTTCCGCCGAAACAGCTCGCGACCAAGTTCTCGATCTGGAATTCCTCGCACAACATCGGGAGCATCGGGGTGCTGCTGCTGTGCGGGTTTCTCGTGAGCGGGAAGTTGTTCGCGGCGAACTGGCGGCTTTGCTTTTTTGTCCCGGCGGCGGTGGCCGTGATCATTGCGATGGTCCTCTGGTTTAAGCTGCCGGATACGCCGCCGTCTGTGGGGTTGCCGGAATTCGAAGGGACGCAGGTCGAAATACCTGATAAAAAATCGCAGGAAGATTTCAAGGCGTTCGTGTTCAAGCAGGTTTTCTGCAACAAATACATCTGGCTGCTGTCAGCCGCGAACTTCTTCGTTTACGCGATTCGTTACGCGGTGTTCGATTGGGGTCCGACGATGCTGACCGAGGCCAAACATATCCCGATATTCAACGCGGCGGTGATGCTTTCCTGTTTTGAAGCGTTCGGCCTCATCGGCGCGCTATTGGGCGGATGGCTCACGGACCGTTATCTGGGCGGACGCGCGGCGCGGGCATGTGTAATTTACATGGCGCTGGCGTGTGTTTCGGTTCTGCTGTTCTGGAAAATCCAGACGCAATCGCAGTTACTCATCACGGGCCTGTTATGCGCGACGGGATTTTTCGTTTACGGTCCGCAATGCCTATTGGCCATTGCCTGCGCCAACCTTGCCACCAAGCGCGCGGCGGCAACGGCGGTTGGATTGACCAGTATTTTTGGATATGCCAGCACTACGCTTTCCGGTTGGGGCCTGGGGTTTGTGGTGCAGCATTACGGCTGGAACGTCGGGTTCGCGGGATTGATTGGGTGCGCGCTGGCGGGCACGTTGCTTTTCATCTGCGCCTGGCCGGCGAAGGCGGATGGGTATGGGGCGTGAACCGACATCAAGCAAATCATTTCCAAAATTCCTGAGTGCTCCTACGTTGCTTCTGCCGTCCCTGCGGGACTATGGATCTCGTTGGCGGCTTTACCCACCGATAAATCGGGGGCTATTGTCTTCCGCCGCTACGCGGCTTCGGAAGCGAATTGTGAAAGGCATTTGCCTAACAGCACCGCAGAACCCATTTCATAAACAACGGAGCGCGGCTGTGGTGAAAGCCAGCCGCAGCATGGTCTTTTGAAAGCAGCGTTCGGGACGGCGGAAACGCGGGTGTGTTTTTCCGTTGCTGCGGCTGGTTACGCTGCGCGGAACACAGCCGCGCTCCACTATTGCAACTCCAGAGGCAGTCTCTGAAGAGACACATAATAACGCGCCAGCGTGTCGGCGAGATATTGGGAACGCATGCCCTGGCCGAGTTGGAAGGTGGCGTTCGTGTCGTATTTGCGGATGACCATGCAGTAAGTGTCGTTGGCCATGATGCCAAGCAACTCGCCGGTGCGGCTGAAAACCAAATCGCCGCGTGAAGGGTTGAATTTACCAAACAATCCCTTGAGGAGGCTGCGATCCAGTTTTACGTAGTCGGGCGTTTTAACGTCGATCTGGAATTTGCATTCGCCGTAATAACCTTCCTGCGCGCCCACGAGCACGGCATCTTGAAATTTGAACGGGTCCGCGGAGACGCGGTAAACTTTAGTCCCGAGGCGGGCACTTTCCGACTGGTTGACGGGCAGCAGGACTACGCGCGGGTCGAGTTGCGAGAATGACAGTGAACGCAAGGCGGTCTGGCCGCCATCGTGGCGCAACGTGCCGCTCAGGGCATCCCAATCCGTGGCCGGCACCCAGAAGGTCAATGGAGTGTCCTGCACATGACACATGGCAAAGGTGTTGGTGCCGTCAGTGACGAGGACGGTTTTGGTGGCCTTTTCTTTGGAGGCCTCGCCGCCGAAAAATCCGGGACGGGTGGCGGTGAATTGGACGTCCACCGCGTTGGTGACAAAATCGTTGAAAATGGTGTTGGAGGCGAGCGGACGGTTTTCGCGAATTTCCTGGGCGAGTGCGCTGGAATTGGTGGCCAGGGATTTCACGCCTTCCGCCAGTTTGATGTTCTGCTGTTCGAGGCGGGCCTTTTCCTGCCGTTCATATTGCACTTGCTCCTGCGCCTGAGCGGCTTGCTCGGTGGCGTGGCGTCTCTCGAGGTCGGCCAATTGAAGTTGATTGGTCAATCGCTGTTGCTCGGCAAGGGCGGCCTGATTGGCTTTTTCCAAATCAGCGAGCTGCTTCTTCAACGCCGCGGCCTGGTCCTGCTGTTTCTGCATGTCCGCCTGCGTTGCGGCAAGCTGTTCTTTGGAAAGCGTGGCTTCGGAGGAGCGGGCGTTCAATTGCTGATTGAGCGCGCTGATATTTGTTTGCGCGGCGGCGAACTGCTGTTTGAGGTTCGCTTGTTCCTGTTGCAAGGCCTGCGCGCGTTTTTCGTTCTCGCCTAATTGCGATTGCTGCTGCGCGGCGGTCTGGCGGGTCTTCTGCAATTCGCCCTGCAATTGCTCGCGCTTCTGCTGTTCGTCGGTCAATGCAGTGCGCATCACGGCGGCGAGGTCTGAACCGGGGGTGGCGGCGGGGGCGTTCGTGGCGGCAAGCGACGGCTTGATGGTTTCACCGTTACTACCCATCACCTTGCTCGGGTCCGGCGTGGAAAATATCAGCAGGCTGACGAGCAGGAAGTCGCAGATGACGATGAGGATGCTGCGATTCATGGCGTTGCGAGTGAGGGCGCGGTGGTCGTGGTGGCAACGACCGGTGATTCAGCTTCCGCTTCCAGAAGCAGCCGCCGGCGAACCGGGCGCAAGTGGAAGATTTTGAAAAACGACACAAACAGAATGCCGAACGACGTGGAAGAGTACGCGACCATCAGGCTGAATTGCTGGTGTGCGTAAACGGAATACACGATGAACGAAACGATCGTCCCGAGGAAGCCCAGGTAAAGGCCGCCGTCGAAAAGATGATCTTCGTTCTCGAGCAGTTTCAGCTTCACGCGTGGGCCGACGCGCTGGCGTTGGATTTCCGCGAGCTTCACGATGCAGGCCACGTAGAGCAATGCCTGCAGCACGAAAAACAGCAGCATGGGCAACAGATTTGATTTATCCATAAATGTTGTTTTGGTATGGGTGCTTCCTGACTGGACCGCGCTGCCCGCCATGGGCACGCGCAATTGAAACGGCAACGCCGCCGCCGGCTTTTCCTGGGCGAGAAACGGCTCGCTCACGATCAGCACGACCAGCAGAAAACCCAACGCAAACAAAATCTCGCGGGCGACGTGGAACCCGCGCACCTGCAACGGTGCTTCCAAATCGGAAGCAGGCGGTTTGCCAAAATGCAGGGCCATGGCGAGCAGGAACCCGCCGCAAAAATACAAAAACCACTTCAATATCAGCGCAAATACCGGCATTCGCCAGTTATAATCTGCGCCGAGCGAAACCACGGCGGCGAAGGGCTGGTATTCCGACGCCACCTGCCGCCAAGGTGAAATGTAGAGCCGATGGTTGCTCCGCAACAATTCCCGCAAGCCGCCCGCGTTATACGGCAGTGCCGCCGTAAGGTCGGTCATGCCGGTTTCGTGAAAGGTCTGCAAATAGGCAGCCACACCTTTTGGGTTGCCGGAAAGCTCCACAGCGGAAAAGAGTTCCGGCAGTTGATCGCCGGCGGCGCGGACCAAATCCGCCTGAGCGTGGAGCGTGGCGGCGCTGTCGATTTTGCCAACGAAGGCAATGAGCTGGCCCCAGTTGAATCGCTGGCCGAGCGACAGAACATCGAGCAACGTTTGTTCGAGCGGTTGGGAATTGCCGTCGCGATTGGCCTGCGTGGCCGCGGAATTGATTTCGTTGATGAGCGTGTCGGTGATGTGCTTTTGCTCCACCAGGAGCGAGGTAAGGATCACCGCGGTATCGAACGCCTCGCCGCCGGCGGATTGTGAGGGGGCGAAAGTTGTGGTGTTGGTCAACGCGCGCGTGCGGAGCAGTTCCTGAACGACGGGCTGTTTCGAAGCGCTCAATGCGCCGAGCGCCTTGGTACGATTTTCTTCGCGCACGACAAAATCAGTAAATGACGACGTGCCCGATTCCACCCGCGGGGGGGCTTTTGGAAAATAGGGTCGCAGGCCGAAATAGGGACGCAAGGCCACACCGGAGAGGCCCCACGCATCCTGTTCCGGATAGCGTTTAACGTCGGTTTGAATGGTCGATGCGAGTTCGTCGGCGGAAGGAAGTTTTGTGCGGGTCGCAGCGCGTGAGAGCAATTCCGCCGCGCCGAATTGCCCGATGTGCGCCAGTTCAAGTCCGCGGCCGGTCAAGCTGGAGGAGTTTTCGCCGGCGCGTTTGAGGACGGACGGTTCGATGGCGCACAGATGGGCGGGCATGAGCGATCCGCCTGCCAGCAGCAGGAGTCCGAGCAAGACACAAATTGTAAACCATGCCCAACGGTTCATGAGTAATGCCTAAAGTTACCTTAACGCCTCGAAGTTTTCACTAAAGGCAATACCCCAGTCCGTTGCAACCCTAAAAAACGATCTTTTTTCGGCATTCCTTCGTTTGACGCGTTCGCCGTCGTTTAATTCGAAATAAGAATTGTGATAGAAATATAAGAGGGGCCAGGAACGATACAGCCAGCATCGAGTCCCGGCAGGGACGGCAGAAATTCGTTTCACTTGCGAATACGAAAGTTGTTTGGCAGTTCTGCCGTCCCTGCGGGACTTGGGAAACTGACGCTCCACCCACCGCTAAAGCGGTGGGCAATTATCTTTCGCCCTAACGGGCGGTCGAAGGGAGTGCGTCGTCTGTCGAAGGGAGTGCGCGCTTCTTGTAGAGGCAGGAGCGAAGTGATAAAGTCCGGCGTTCCATTGTTGATATGATCGCTCCAAAAATGACGGCCGAACGCCAGCGTCTGGCTGAGAATCACGCCGGGCAAAAGCGTTGGAAGCGCTGGGGGCCGTATCTTTCCGAGCGCCAGTGGGGCACGGTGCGGGAGGATTATTCGCCGGACGGCACGGCGTGGGAATATTTTCCGCACGATCACGCGCGCAGCCGCGCGTATCGCTGGGGCGAGGACGGCATCGCGGGCGTGAGCGATAATCAATGCCGGCTGTGTCTCTCGCTGGCGTTGTGGAACGGCAAAGACCCGATTTTGAAGGAGCGTTTATTTGGCGTCACGAACAGCCAGGGCAATCACGGCGAAGATGTGAAGGAGCTTTATTATTATCTCGATGCCACGCCGACGCATTCCTACCTCAAGATGCTTTATAAATATCCGCAGCGTGAATATCCGTATTGCCAGTTCGTGGAGGAGAGCCAGCGGCGCAAGACGGATACCTGCCAGCCGGAGTTTGAGTTGCTCGATACCGGCATTTTCGATGATGACCGCTACTGGGATGTGTTTGTGGAATACGCGAAAGCGGACGAGTCGGATATTTTAATGCGGATCACGGCGCACAATCGCGGGCCGGAACCGGCGACCCTTCATGTGTTGCCGCAATTGTGGTTTCGCAACACGTGGTCGTGGGACAAATCCGAGAAGCCGGTTTTGCGCGCGAAACAGGGTGGTGGCGTGAGCGGGCGGCACGCGAAGCTGGGGGAGTGCCGGTTGGATTGCGACGGAAAACCGGAATTACTTTTTTGCGACAACGAAACAAATGTCCGGCGACTCTACGAACAGAATGACGCGCCGGGCTTTTTCAAGGACGCCTTTCATGAGTACGTTGTGAACGGCAACAAAGCCGCCGTGAATCCGCAGCAGGCGGGAACGAAGGCGGCGGCGCATTATACGATTACGGTTCCGGCCGGCGGTTCCGAGACCGTGCGGTTGAGGCTGGTAGCGCAGGTTTTTCAGCCTGCGGGTTCGAGCGCCCCTCCAGCCGCCAGTTCTTCAAAAGGCAAAAGAAACACGGAACTGGAAAGTTCCGTGAACCCGCAGGCTGGAAAGCCTGCGCTACAGGCAGCGCCGCTTTCTTTTGGGGATTTCGATTCTATTTTTTCCCTGCGACTGCGTGAGGCGGATGAATTTTATGGTGAATTGCAGAAAGACCTTCGCGATGAGGACGCGCGCCGGGTCCAGCGCCAGGCGCTTGTGGGCATGATTTGGTCGAAGCAATTTTATCACATCGACATTCCGGGTTGGATCAAAGGCGACCCGGCCATGCCGCCGCCACCGCCCGAGCGCAAAGGCGGGCGCAATGCTGATTGGCAGCATCTGAACAATGCCGATGTGATTTCGATGCCGGACAAATGGGAATATCCCTGGTACGCGGCGTGGGACCTGGCGTTTCATTGCATCCCGTTTGCGCTGATCGACGCCGAATTCGCGAAGCACCAACTGGTCCTGCTCACGCGCGAATGGTACATGCATCCGAACGGCCAATTGCCCGCGTATGAGTGGGCGTTCGGCGACGTGAATCCGCCGGTGCACGCGTGGGCGGCGTGGCGCGTGTTTCAGATGGACCGCAAGCAGCGCCATGAGAGCCAGCCCGATGATCCCGGCGATCTTGCCTTTCTCGAACGCGTGTTTCACAAGCTGATGCTCAACTTCACGTGGTGGGTGAATCGCAAGGACACGCAGGGCCGGAATATTTTTCAGGGCGGCTTTCTTGGGCTGGACAATATCGGCGTGTTCGATCGCAGCGCACCGCTGCCGACCGGCGGCCATATCAATCAGGCGGACGGCACGAGTTGGATGGCGATGTACTCCTTGAACCTGATGCGCATTGCGCTCGAACTGGCGCGGCATAACAAGGTATATGAGGATATTGCGACCAAGTTCTTCGAGCATTTCCTGAGCATCGCCGCGGCGATCAACAGTCCGGAGGATGGGGTGAGTTTGTGGGACAGTGCGGATGAGTTTTATTATGACCAACTGCGCACACCGGGCGGCCGTGAGATTCCGCTCAAGGTACGGTCGATGGTGGGTTTGATTCCGTTATTTGCCGTGGAGACGATCGAGCCGGAGTTGTTGAAGGAGCTTCCCGAGTTCGCGGCCCGCCTGAAGTGGGTGCTGGACCATCGGCCGGAGCTTGCGAGCCTGGTTTCGCGCTGGGAGGAATGCGGCGTGGGCGAGCGCAGCCTGCTCTCGTTGCTGCGCGGGCATCGCATGAAATGCCTGCTGCACCGGATGCTCGACGAAACGGAATTCCTCAGCCAGTACGGTGTCCGGGCGGTGTCGAAAATACACGAGAAGGCGCCGTTCCGGCTGGTCATCGCCGGCATGGAGCATGTGGTGAATTATTGGCCCGGCGAATCGGAAAACCATTTGTTCGGCGGCAACTCCAACTGGCGGGGGCCGCTGTGGATGCCGGTGAATTTTCTCATCATCGAGTCGCTCCAGAAGTTTTATCATTATTACGGAGACGATTTCAAAGTGGAGTGCCCGACGGGTTCGGGAAAATTCATAACCATCAAGGAGGTCGCCAATGAGCTGACGCGGCGACTCTGCAATTTGTTTCTCAAAGGCGCGGACGGCCAGCGCCCGGTGTTAAAGTATCATCCCAAACTCGCCGGGGATCCGCAGTTCAAGGATTACATTTTGTTCCACGAATATTTTCACGGCGACACGGGCCGCGGCGCGGGCGCATCGCATCAGACGGGATGGACGGGGTTGGTGGCCAAGCTCCTGCAACCGCGCCGGTCTGCGCGTCAATTGGATGATACGGTCCAGTTTTCCCGTCCGGTGGAAAAGTCTGCGAAGAAGGCTTCGACGCCGGCGAGTAAGTGATTTTCCGTTGCAATACGAGGTGCTGCGGCTGGTCTTTCAGACACAGCCGCGCTCCGTCATTTTCACAGCGCGAAGGCAAATAATCCCGCGCCGGCGGCGATGGCGAAGTATTGTTTGCCATCAACGAGGAAGGTCACGGGCGCGCCGTGAATCGTGCCGCCGGTTTGAAAGCGCCAGAGCGGTTCGCCGGTGGCGGCGTTGAGCGCATAAAAATAACCGTCGTGCGTGCCGGAAAAGATGAGGCCGGAGGCGGTGGCAAGGACGCCCGCGTTGGACGAGGATTGCTCCTTGAATTCCCATTTCACCGTGCCGGTCGTGGCTTCGATGGCTTTCACCGCGCCGTAAGGTTCCTCGCCGAGCACATTGCGCGCGCCGCCGCCCTCGTAATTATTTCCCGGGTTGTAATCGGATTTGTGTTTGTAATACACCTGCGAGTAATCGTCCTGCGTTTGCACATAAAAAAGACCGGTGCGCGGACTGTAGGCGGGGGCTGGCCAGTTGGCGGAGCCTTCAAGGCCGGGATAAACCAGCACGCCGTTTGCGGTCGGTTCCTTGCCGGAAATCAAGATGGGACGGCCTTTGGCATCCAGACCGCTCGCCCAGGTTTGTTTCGCGAAGGCCTTGCCGGTGATGAATTCTCCGCTCGCGCGATCGAGCACGTAAAAAAACGCGTTACGGTTTGCTTGCGCGAGAAGCTTACGCGGCTGGCCGTCGATATTCGCATCAATGAGCAATGGGATTTCGCACGAGTCCCAATCGTGGACGTCGTGTGGCGTGTATTGAAAATGCCAGCGCAGTTTTCCGGAATCAGGATCAAGGGCCACGACGCAGCAGGAATATAAATTGTCGCCGGGCCGCGTGTCGCCATTGTAATCGGGCCCGGGATTGCCGGTGCCCCAATAAACGAGATTCAACGCGGGATCATAGGTGCCAGTGGCCCAGGTGGCGGTAGCGCCATTTGTCCAGGCGTTGCCGGCGCCCCAGGTTTCGTTGCCGGGTTCGCCTTTGGCGGGGACGGTCCAAAAACGCCAGGCATGAGCGCCGGTTTTGGCGTCATACGCATCCAGGAATCCGCGAATGCCAAACTCGCCGCCGGAAATGCCGACGAGGATTTTGTCCTTCACCGCGAGCGGTGCGCCGGTCATGGAATAGCCGGGCCGATAATCCGCAACGACGGTATCCCAGCGTTCCTTGCCGGTGTTGGCATCGATGCACACCAGGTGGCAATCGAACGTGTTCATGTAGAGGGCATCGCCAAGAATGGCCAGTCCGCGATTTACCGGGCCGCAGCAACCTACGGCGTCTGCCATGGGGCGGGTGTAATTCCAAAGCGGGCGGCCGGTTTTGCAATCGAGGGCGGTGATGGCGTTCGGGCGTTCGGTGAGGTACATCACGCCATCGACGACGAGCGGGGTGACTTCCCATTTGCCGGCTTCGCGCGATTGATAAATCCACGCTGTCTTGAGGCTGGCGATATTCGTGGGCGTGATCTGGTCGAGCGCGGAATAGCGATGGCCTGCGTAATCGCCGTGATGGGTGAGCCAATTGCCGGGTTCTTTGGACGAAGCGCAAATGCGCTCGAACGGCACGTTGACCTGGGCGGTGGCCGGCATGGCAATAAGGGCGGCGAGTGAGAGCAGGCGCAGAATTTTCATTTTTCAAGATGCAGGGAACTGAGGAACGCAACCAGGTCATCCAATTCATTCGTGGCCAATGCTGTGGCGTAAGATGGCATCGGTGATTTGCCGAAATCCTTGTGCAGTTCGGCCAATTCAGATTTGAAGAAGGAGCGAATCGAGCCGTTGGCCTGGCGGATTTGGATGGAGAAAGTGTCTTCGTTCACGCGCACGCCGGCGAGTTCCTGGCCATCGCGCGTGACGAGCCTGACGTAGAGAAAATTTTCCGGGAGGGAAATTTCCGAACGCCACGGAGTATAACTTTGGGGAACGTCCGCGCTCGGATCCACGAGCGAACGGCGCAGATATTCAGGACTGCGGCGGCTGCCAACGTCGCTGAGGTCCGGCCCAAAAAACCCGCCTTGCCCGTGAAGCATATGGCATTGGGCGCAGCCGCCTTTTTTCGCGTAAATTTGCTCGCCGCGGACCGCATCGCCGGGGATGGCGAGGTGCAGGTGTGGCCGGAGGCTGAGGGATTTTACATATTTGGCGACGAGTTCAATGTCCTTGCGCTCCAGGTGCGCTGACGGCATTTCCGTGCCGTTGATTCCTCCGGTGATAATTCTCAGCAACGACTCGTAATTACTGGCGCGCGGCAGGCTGGGTTGGGCGAGGGTGGGGCCCTTGGCGCCTTCGCCATTCAGACCGTGGCAACTGGCGCAATTGCGTTCAAACAGGCGGCGGCCCTGCTCGAGCTCATCGAAATTTTCAGAATCTTCGGTGACGATCGCCGGTTTGGCAGGAGTTGCGGAGGCGGCGGCGGCGTGGTCCTGCGCCATCAATGTGCTCGTCGCGACCGCGCAGACAAGAAAAAATAAGGCGCGGCGGAGCGAGAGTGGCATGAAGCCAATAAAACCGGGTCGCAGCGCCGAGGCAAGTGAAAAGCCTGTTGGAGTTCATGCTTTAGCATTTCCGCACCCCGGAACAGCCTGAAGGCTGAACTCCAACACCTTTGTGCGACAAACTCAGGCGGCAGTCTTGCGGTGTTGCTTGCGGAGGTGATGCTTGGCGGCGTGCTTTTTGAGATGCTTTTTGTGGTGTTTGGCCACTTGTGTCACGGGCGCGGCTTCAGCTTGCGATACCATCAAAGGGGAAACTGCGATGCCCAAAACTGTGAGGAGGAGGAGTGCTTTTTTCATAGAATTTTAAATGTCTTTTCTAGCTTTCCTTTTCAGACGACGTAAGGGCGGTTTAGTTACATTATTTTCCGCCGCCCAGCCATAAAAGAGTGTTTATGATCAATTGGGTCTGCGATTCGCTGGAGAAAGTGGATGACAATTCCTTGTTGGTCTTGTGTTCGTAATCCATGTCGTTATGGCCCATGTTGAAATAGACCATGCGAAATTTTCGGTTCGCCCAAACCGCCGGGTAATCGCCGCTGTGCCAGATTTCGTAGAGTTTGGGGCCGGTGCCGAGTGGAAAACTGGCCGGGTCGATCGACAGCAACACGTCGATGTCCGGGTTGGCTCGCAGGTTGTTCTTCCAGCGATACCATTCGTTCGGAGCGGATTTGAAAGTTACGGGCAGGCCTTTCGTCGCTGGATGATTTGTGTCTTCCACGCGTAGAATGGCGGAGGTTGGCCGCCAGGTGTTGCTGACATATTCTCCGGATCCCAAAAATTTATTGTGATACCAATCCCAATTTTGTGGATAGGCCGAGGGCGTCAAGGCGAAGGCGGAAAAATGAAATCCCATCCATCCGCCGCCGTGCTCCATGTAATTTTGGAAGGCGGCACGTTGCGCGGGAGCTTCGGGTCGCGTGTCGAGGAAGAGCACGACCTGGTAATTGGCGAGCTTGTTGGTATTTAAATCGCTCCAATTCGTGGTGGCTTCGTAACTGAAATGATATTTGGCCGCGGCTTCCGGAAACCAGCGGTTCGCCTCTTTTACAAAACTGATATGCGCCAAATCGTCTTTGCCGGTGTAGAAGGCGATGACTTTGAATTGGGGGGCGGCGTCTTCCGCGCGCAGGCCGCAAAGTCCGAGGCTGGCGATGGTTGAGGCGGCGACGATCCGGATGATTTTAGAAAGATGGAACATAGTTGGATTGTCTGATTGACCGGGATTATTCCGAAATCATTCCAGAAGGCAACCACCCCAAAGGAGGGATAGCGAAGGGAATCGAATTTAAGAGGCTTTCGGGTCCCGCATTTCGGCTCCGATCAATGGTGTTGTTTCGTGTGCGTCTTTAAACAATTCCGGCTGGCTGGTTTTTTCGGGCAGCGTGCGTCCGTCAGAGGCCAAAAGTTTGTCGATCAATTCTTCCACGCCCGCGCCGTGGGTTGCCTTCGTGACGTAATGCACCTGTTTCTTGAGAAAGCTTAGCGCATTTCCCACGGCTGCCGAATAGCCGCACAGCGCGAGAAAGACCTGGTCGTTTTCGGCGTCGCCCACGCCGGCGATATCCGCCAGCGCGAGGCCCATCGCGTTGGCGGCGGCACCCAGGCCGGTTGCCTTGTCCACGCTGGTGGGCAACACCATCAACGCGCCCTTGTTCAAAATGACCTTGAGCTTCAAGCCGAGTTCCTCGATGACCTCCAGCACCACGCCCTTGTAAGTTTCCTGAGTCGCCACGATGGCTTCGCCAAAGGACAAGGGAGATACACCGCGAGCGCGCAGGCAATCGATAAATTCCTTCGGCGGCGCGGCGGTCAGGGTGTTTTTCTGGCCGGTGCCGGGCCAGTAAAGCATGGCGCCGTTTTCCGCGACGATGCAGTCGAACATTTTTGTGAACGGGCACACCTTCTGCAAATCGGGCAGCTCGCGGCCGGTGACGAGGAGCAATTTCCGCCCCGCGTCCTTCCAGCGTTGGAGCGCATCGTGGGTGGCGTTAGTGACGTCGCTATGTTGGGCGATGGTGCCGTCGTAATCCGTGGCCAGGGCGAGATATTTCGCGCTCATTTTTGGGCCTGGGATAAAGCGGCCTTCAAGGCCTGGTGGGCTGCGCCGATGGCCACGGCGTGGCCGCCGAGTTTCGCCGGCTTGATGCGGATGGCCTTGCTGACTTCCGGCGTCAAATATTCGCGCAGTCCATTTTCAATTTCCTCGGTTACCAGCGCGCGCATCTGGTCCATCAAACCGCCGCCGAGCACGAGCATTTCGGGATTCATGAAGTTGACGACGTTCGCCAGGGCAATGCCGACCACCCGCATGCGCGCGCGGAGCATTTCTTCGATGCGCTTGTCGCCATGCTTGATGGCGCGTTCCAGGATGCCCCAGGTGATTTTCGACAAGTCGGTGCCGACTTCGCGATGCAGGTAGGGCGCCCAGTTTTTGATGGCCATAACGAGGGCTTCGCTGGCGATGGCCGATTTGCTGGCGATGCGATCAACGATTCCGTGGCTCAAGGCAGCCATCGGCCCGCCCACCGGCTGCGCCACGAGTCCGCCGACCTGGCCGCCAAACCCGGAAGCGCCGCTATAGAGTTTGTTATTAATGATGACCGCGCCGCCGACTCCGGTCCCGAAAAAAACACCCATGATGTGCGAGCAACCCTTGGCGGCTCCCAGCTTATGTTCGCCATGCAGGCCGGTTTGGACATCGTTCCCGATGGTCATCGTAGCCTTGACCACTTTGCTGAGATATTTTCCGATGGGAAAATTTTCGAGCATCATGAGATTGGGCGAGGTTTTGATCCGAATCTCTTTTTCGTCCACTGACCCGGCGCTGCCGATGCCGACGGCGATGGTTTCCAGCCCCTTTGCCCGCGCGGTGTTGACGAGTGCTCCGACGGAATCGATCAATCTGCGCGTGAAGCGATGGCGGCCTTCCTCTGGAGCGGTCTTGAATTTGATTTCCTCCAACAGCTGAAAATGTTTATCCAGGAGCACGCAAAGCGTTTTGGTGCCGCCCACGTCGATTCCAACCGTTGCGGGTTTCATATTTAGTTTCAGGAAAATACCGATTGCCGGCTGGCGGACAATGGGGTGAAATCCATTTCCTGTAAGGTTTGGATTTTTTCCGCGACAAAACTATAGTCGCGTTTGCCAATTGGAACACAGGGCCAGAAAGTCCCGTGAATCCGCAGGCTGGAAAGCCTGCGCCACACAAAAGCCTGCACTATATTTGGTTATGAAATGCTTCAAACATAAGACGGACGCTGTGGCAATCTGCTCTTATTGCGGGCGGGCGATGTGTGAGGCGTGTATCATGGCTCCGGACGCGGCGCGAATGGTGTGTTCGACCGGGTGCGCTACCGCGCTGTCGCTCGACGATCGAGCGATGCAGTCCATTCTACAAAAGAGCGTGCAGAGCCTGAAAGCGAGCGCGTTTTATTGTTACCTGTGCGGCGGATTGTCCGGCGGCGCGGCTATTGTCGCGTGGTTCATGTTGCCTTCGCCGTTTCTCATTCTTTTTACCGGAGCTTGCGCGGTGGCGCTGATTGCGTCGGGGATTTGGTACACATTGGTGTCGCGGAAACAAATTTGACGGGAAAATATCCAGCGGCTCAAGGAGTTACCTCGGCGGCTGGATACGATGGTTGTATTTCAATGGGAGATGTGTTTGGATTGCGGCGTGCCCACCAAAACGACCTTTGCAAAGGGGATTTGTCGCGCTTTGATCGGTCTGTTTTTCGCGGTTTGCTTTTCCAGCCTCGCGATCACACCCGCAGTCATTATTACAAACCTTCCGGCTTACGGCGCGACCGATACCCTCAAGGGGTACGTGATCGGGGCGAATCCGGCGACGCAGGCATTGGCGGTTTTCATCTACGTGCCGAATTTTGGATGGGTGAACAAGCCCTTCTGTACTCCGCTGCTCGTGCCCATTCTTCCGGATGGCTCGTGGTCGGCTAATATCACTACTGGCGGTACTAATGATACGACGGCGACGCGCATTGCCGCGCTGCTCGTGAGCACGAATTACAATCAAGGATGCGTGGCAGGCTCCAACACACTGCCCACCAGCGTTTACGCCCAGGCCGTCGCGAAGGCCATCGTCACACGACCTTCGCCGGGGGTGCGCTTTTTCAGTTTTGCGGGTTATGACTGGTGGGTGAAATCTCCCGCGGGGCTGGCCGGTCCGGGGCCGAATTATTTTTCCGACAGCACTAACAACATCTTCACGGATACGAACGGCTGGCTGCATCTCCGTATCACACATCGCACCAATGCGTGGCAATGCGCGGAGGTGGTTTCCGCGCGGACGTTCGGGCCGGGGAATTATCGGTTTGAGGTGAATACGCCCGTCGACAACCTCAATCAAAATATCACGCTGGGACTGTTCACGTGGAGCGACGATCCGACGTTCACGGATCGCGAAATTGATGTCGAGGGCGGGCGTTGGGGAAATCCGGCGGATGTGAATAACGCACAATTTGTAGTGCAACCGTTTGACGGCGTGAATCATCTCGTGCGCTATCCAGTGCCGGCCGGGCTTGCCGATACGACGCACTTTTTCATTTGGGAAACAAACCGCATTCGCTGGCAGGCGCAGACGAATTCTTTTTCCGCCGATGCGACCAATGTCTTTGCTTCCTATACTTTTAATAATGCGGCGGACATTCCGGCGAGTGGCGACGAAAATGTGCGCTTGAATCTTTGGCTGGTTAACGGCACCCCGCCATCGGACAACAACGAACAGGAAGTTGTCATTAAGAATTTCAATTTTGTTCCTCTGGGCGCGCCGCCGTCGGCGGTATTGAGCAATCCCAAAAACACATCGGGTGCGGTGTTTCAAACCGACCTCCGGGTGCAGCCGGATTTTCATTATGACATTCAGGTTTCATCAAATCTTTTTGTTTGGAATGATTTGATGACCGTGCTGGCCACGAGCGATAAGTTCACACTTCTGGAGACGAATTCTCCCACGGGAAGCAAAGGATTTTTTCGAGCGGTGACTTTGCCTTAGTTCAGCCGCATGGCGCCGTGCGCGCGTCAGGCGGTTTCGGATTTGCGTGCCCAACGGAGTTTGGCGGGCGAGGAGCGCGGGTTTTCGCGCCGTTCCTCCAGCGTGGGCCGGATGACTTCGTGAGCGATGTCCGCATAAACGCCTTCGCGCAAACCGGCCTCGAACGATTTCTTAACGCGGCGATCCTCACCGGAGTGAAACGTGAGAATGGCGACACGGCCGCCAGGGTTCAGGCAAGACGGCAGATAGCGCAGCAACATTTCGAGCGCGGAAAACTCGTCGTTGACCGCAATGCGCAACGCCTGAAAAACGCGGCGGCGGGTGAGTTCGGCTTCGTCTTTACCCAGGTTGGGAAGCGCGGCGCGCACGCCGGCAGCCAGGGCTTTGGTGGTGGGAAAGGTTCTGCCTGCGAGCGTCGCGGCCAGTTCGCTGGCGCGCGGTTCATCGGCATTTTCCTGGAGCAATTTTTCGAGCGCGGCGGGCGAGGTTTTTTCCAGCAATACGGATGCGGGGAAACCGCGTTGCGGATTCATGCGCATGTCCAGCGGGCCGTCGAGTTTCAGCGAGAAGCCGCGCACCGGGTCGTCGAGTTGCATGGAGGACACGCCGAGATCGGCCAGCACGCAATCGGCGCCGGTGAGATTTGACGAAGCGAGCGCCTGCGGCAACCCGGCGAAATTGCTGCGGACCGCAAGGAACGTTTCCGGTCCAAAACCCGCGGCGCGCAGGCGGGCTTCGGTCCTGGGTAATTCGATCGGGTCGGCGTCGAGGCCGAGCAGGCGTCCGCCGGGTTGAACCAGGGCGAGGATTTCGCGGGCGTGACCGCCGTAACCGAGCGTGCAGTCCACAGCGAGTTCGCCCGGTTTCGGAGCGAGCGCTGCGAGGACTTCGGCGACCATGACGGGGCGGTGCGTTCCGGCGGGTGTTTTGCCGGAGGCGAGCACTTTGGCGACGGTTTCGGCGTAACGTTGCGGATTGTGTTCCTTATATTTTTCTTCGAACCGCCGCGGGTGCTTGCCGGAATAACGCGGGCGCCGTTGGTGCGGTGACGCCGTGGGCTGTTCTTCGGGCGACGGTTCGTTTTCAGTCATAATGGGATGTTAGTGGATTTAACCCCAGTTGCCAGATTCAACCTTCCGGCGAAAATTAAGGCATGCCTTCGCATCTCCTGAAACTTCCTGCGTTGTTCCTATTGTGCAGTCTTTGCGCCTGCCAATCTGTGCGGCATCCCAAGGCTTCGCCGCCGCCGGCGGAGCCGGGCACCACGGAGAAAAGCGCGGCTGATTTACAAACCCGCAACAATGCATTGGCCCTGCTGGACGATTTGTTGAGCGATGAAAAAAACCTCAGCAAACTTCTCATCGTGAAACGGAATTCGGACGAATTGGGGCGGTTGGTCGAAAATATTTCGAAGACATCCGGCAAAGGGGCCGAACTTATAGAATCCATCGCGAAAAATGAGCCCGGTCTCGATCTCAAGAGAACCGACCTGCCGCCCGGGGAAGTCGCAACGCGAAAGGCGATTTCGAAAACCAAGGAGCATGAGTTGTTGCATTCCAAGGGCGCTGAGTTTGAATTTCAACTGCTGCTGACACAGATCGAGGGCCTGAACTACGGCGCTCAGCTCGCCATGGTAGCCGCCGAAAACGAGCCGGAGGCGAGCCGCACGCGGGAGTTTTTGACCTTGGGCGAGCAGTTGAGGAATCTGCATGAACAGGTGCTGGCCAGGGTGCGAGCGAGGAGATAATTGGCCGAGACAATGTTGCGTTCATAAGCGTGATAGTATGGGCGTGAGGTGACCTCACTTAGTCTGCCGGGAAGACGAGAAATTTTTCGCGGGTATGTCTTCATCGTCGGAAAATTTTTGGAAAAACGAAAAATGTACGTAATTCTGCGTATTGAAAATTCCTCCATGTGCATCCTATAATCGCAAAACAGCCCGTTAAGATATCGTGAAAGTTAGTGAGTGCTTGCAGAAGCTAATCTTACACAAATCAGAGGTGTTGAGGATGCGACGGGTTGAATTGGGAGGGGCGGTTAGGGTGGAAGCCGACAGACGAATCAGAAGAAATCAGATGCCATCAGATGTTAAACCTAAAACGACTTCGCCTTTTGCCGGCGGTTTTCACCGCCGGTTTTGTTTTAATGGCCACGCATTGTTTGGATGCGGCCGTCATTACCTGGACCAACCTTTCCGGTGGAGATTGGAACACCGCCGTTAATTGGGACCCGAACCTGGTGCCAGGTCTCAGCGACGTGGCGGTGATTACCAACAATGGTGTCACGGTGACGTTAAGCAGTGCCGCGGCTGTGGGGGGAATCACGCTGGGGGCCAGCCTCGACTGTGGCACGGGCGGCGCCACGCTCGTCATGAACAACCAATCGCTGGAATTGGCGGGTCCTTTCGTAATTAATTCCTGCGGCCAATTCGCTTTTAACAACGGCACGCTAGTGGCCGATACGAATTCCTCTTTTTCCGGGAATTTCTTCTGGAACGGCGCGCGGCTGAGCGGCGTGGTAACTTTGACGCCCGGCAGCACTTTTCACATTTCCACGGATGCGGACCACGATATGCCAAATTGCGTGTTCACGAATAATGGCACGGTCGCGTGGACTGGGGGCCGGATCCGCGGCGGAAGCTCACCGGGCACCGTCATTTACAACAATGGCCTGTGGGACTGCCAGAATGATTTGGTGCTTAATAGTGACTTCGGGTTCAATGGGGTCGTTTTCAATAACTCCGGCACCTTTCGAAAATCCGGCGGAAGCGGGGGGACGGTCTTCACGCCTGGTGTTCAGTTTAATCAATTGAGCGGCACCATTGCCATGCAGCAAGGGGTCCTGGTTCTCCAGGGCGGAGGTAATTTCTCCGGCGGCTCGGTGCCCAACAACGCCGGCATGGTTCTATTGAACAATGGCAACTTTAATCTGAATGGCACGGTGACGGGAACCAATGTTATTGAGAATGGCAATGGCGAGTTAATCGGCGCGAACGTCATTCAAGGTGCGTTGGAGTGGCAACAGGGCAATTGGAACAATGCGTCCTCCGTGACCATCAATTCTGGCAGCACGGTTTCCATCACTACTTCGGCGGATCATGATCTGCCCAACTGCATTCTGAATAACAACGGCTCAGTCCTATGGGTTGCGGGAAGAGTTCGCGGCGGAGGCACTACTGGAACCACCATTAACAACAGCGGCTTGTGGGACATTGAGAGCGACGGTTACAATTTGAATTCAGACTATGGATTCAACGGGATGGTTTTCAACAATACTGGCACCCTGAAAAAGTCCGTGGGGACAGCTCCGGCAGCCACCGTTTTCACGAGCGGTGTTCAGTTCAATCAATTCGCCGGCACTTTGGATATGCGCAACGGCCAGTTGGTCCTGCAGGGCGGCGGCAGTTTTCTCGGCGGAACCGCCACCAACAACAATGGTTTTCTGATTCTTAGCGTCGGCGGTTTCAATTTGAACGGCACAAAAACCGGGACAAACGTCATTGAGAATTCCGCCAGCCTCGTCGGCACGAACGTCATCATGGGCGGGTTGCAATGGCAAATCGGAGAATGGAACGGTGCCGCTTCCGTAACCATCTCCTCCAATAGCACCCTGTTCGTCAATACCGGGAGTGATCACAACATGTTCAACACCATGGTTACCAACCTCGGCACGGTGACGTGGGCCGCGGGACGGATTCGCGGTGGTGGCAATAATCTTAATCCCGGCACGATGATTGTTAACTACGGATTGTGGGATGTGCAGAACGACGGTTACCCGCTCAACGACGACGGCGGATTTAACAACGTCGTCTTCAACAATTTCAGCACTTTTCGAAAGTCCTTCGGAGCCAACGATAGTTCAACAGTCATTACCGGCGGGGTTTTGTTCAACCAGTTCGCGGGCACTATCGATGTGCGCAGCGGCCAGCTTGTCCTGCAAGGCAGTGGCAATCTTACCGGCGGAACCGCCACCAATAACAATGGGTTTCTGATTCTCAGCGCCGGTAATTTCAACCTCAATGGGACAACAACCGGGACGAATGTCATCGAGAATTCCGGCCATCTCGTCGGCGCGAACGTCATAGCGGGTGCCTTGCGTTGGCAAAGTGGGGTGTGGAACGACGCCGTTTCGGTGACGGTAGCTTCGAACAGCACCGTGTTTGTGGAAACCGGCAACGATCACGATCTCGCCAACACCATCGTTACCAACCTCGGCACGGTGACGTGGGCCGCGGGACGGATTCGCGGCGGCGGCAATAATCTTAATCCCGGCACGACGATTGTTAACCAGGGATTGTGGGATGTGCAAAATGACGGTTACCCGCTCAACGACGACGGCGGATTTAATAATTTCGTTTTCTATAATTTTAATACTTTCCGAAAATCATTTGGGACCAACGCAAATTCCACGGTCATTAGCGGCGGGGTGCTCTTCAACCAGTTCGCCGGCAGCGTGGATGTGCAGCAGGGAAATCTCGTGATGCAGGGCGGGGCTAATTTAACCGGAGGGCTGGTGACCACGAACACCACCGGGAACCTGATCCTCAGTAGCGGACCTTTCAATATCAACGGCACACTCACCGGTCCGAACGTCATTGAGAATTCCGGCTTTTTGACCGGCACAAACGTAATCCAGGGTGCGTTGCGCTGGCAAAATGGCGTTTGGAATGGCGCCGCGTCGGTAACGATCACCACCAACAGCACCGTGTTTGTGGAAACCGGCAACGATCACGATCTCGCCAATACGGTGGTGACCAATCTCGGCACCGTGATATGGACACTGGGGCGCATCCGCGGCGGTGGCAACAACCTCAATCCCGGCACGGCGATTATTAATTACGGATTGTGGGATGTGCAAAATGACGGATATGCGTTGAACAATGATGACGGATTTAACGGCACATTGTTTAATAACCTTGGCGAGTTTCGCAAGTCGGTCGGCAATTCTCCGAGTGCGACGAGCATTGATGGAGTGGCTCTGCTCAATCCCGGCCTTATTTCAGTGTTGAGTGGGAGACTCAACTTCAACGGTGTTCCCAACCTGAGCGGCGGTGTGCTGAATTTCGGGATCGGCGGCGCGACTAATTTCGGCGTCATCAGCATTTCCGGCACGGTCATCCTGGCTGGTGGCGTGGGCGTGACGTTATTGAACGGTTACGTGCCGGACGTCGGCAGCGGGTTCACTGTCATGACCTACGGCGCGACCAATGGCATTTTCACGGACTACACGCGGCTGAACGCGGGCAGCGGCGTTACTTTCACACCGGACATTGAAGCCACCACGTTTACGCTCTCAACCGTCGCCACGAACTTCGTGGCGGTTGGTCCCAAAATCATCAATCAACCCTCCGGCCAGATAATTAATTATGGCGATAACCTGGTGCTGGGCGTCGGCGTGAGCGGCTCACCGGTTCTCCTTTATCAATGGAGCCGGGACAACGTTCGGCTGACAGGCGCGACCAACGCGGTGTTGACCGTTTCCAATGCGACCTTTACCGCCGCGGGCGCTTACACGGTGACCGTTACCAATGATTCCGGCGGCGTGATGAGCCAGCCTGCGGTCGTCACGGTCAATCCCGTTGCGCCAGGCTTTTTGTCACAACCACAGAGCATCACCGTGGCGGCGGGCAGCAACGCGGTATTTAATGTGGTGGTGAAGGGCGCACCGGCCCCGACCTTGCGGTGGTATTTCAACGGCACCAATCTTCTCTCGGATGGCGGCCGCATCAGCGGGGCCGGCACCACCACTCTTACCATCAGCAATATCGTGGTGAGCGATGGGGGAAGCTATTCCGCCACGGTCTCGAACGCCTACGGTTTTGCTGCGAGCGATGGTGCGATTTTGCACGTTGGATTTTCCGACCTCGCACCGGTCAATATCACCGCGCCGGCCACGGCCACGCTGGGCCAGGCGTTGCAGCTGGTTTATACCATTACCAATAACGCTTCCGGCAAGGCGGATGGCCCGTGGCAAAATCAATTCTTCCTTGCCCAGGATGCCCTCGGGACGAGCGCGCAAAACCTGGGCACCGCACCCTTCAACGGCACCATACCCGCCTTTGGCTTTGTCACTGTGACACAGACGGTGATTGTTCCCGGAAATATATTTGGCACTCGTTACTTCGGTGTGCTGGTGGATAGCAGTATCAATATTTTGGAGATCACCCGCACCAATAACACCGGCTGGTCGGGCACGGGCACCATCATCAGCGCGCCGGACCTGACGATCACAAATCTGTCTGCATCGCCCAGCGCTCAATTGGGTTCCACGATCACTGTCAATTGGACCCGAAGGAACATTGGCAGCCTCGCCACCTTCACCGCCGGGCAGGACCAGATTTTCCTGAGTTCGAGTTCCAACACCATCTCGGGCGCGCGCCTGCTCGCCTCGGTGGTGGCGGATATTCAAGCGCCCGGCAACAGCCTGGTGCGTTCTCAAAACATTACGATTCCATTGCAGAACAATTTGCCCGCCGGGAATTACTGGTTGGTGGTTGCCGTGGATTCGCCGGATGCACAGGCCGAAAGCGATGAAGGCAACAATGTCGCTTCCGTGCCGCTGACGCTCAGCCAGCCTCCATTGCCTGACCTGGCGATCTCGGATTTCTCGCCGCCGACGCAATTAATCCCCGGCGCGGACGTCACCGCAGTTTGGACCGTCACGAATTCCGGCACGCTCGGCATCACCAACGGTGTCTGGCGCGAACGCGTCAGTTTCACCAACGCCAGCACGGGCCTGCTGACGCTCGGCGAATGGGAATTCACCAACTCGCTGCCCATGGGCGGCTCAATCGGGCGCACGCAACAGGTCACTGTCCCTCTCACGCTGGCGGCCAACCCGGGATCTCTCATCCTGGCGGTGGACGTCTTCGACACCGTGGTCGAGCTTTCGGAAATCAATAATTATTTCCTGACCACGAACAATGTCCCGGTTGCGCCCCGCCTGTTCCTCAATTTCTCCGCCGACTCCATCGTGGAAGGGGGAAGCAACATTGTGGGAATTATTTCCCGGAACGGAGATACCAACTTTGCGGTCAGCGTCACGTTTTCCAATGACATTCCGGATCGTCTTATCATGACGAATCAAATCACCATCCCGGCCGGCGCGGCTTCCGCGGCGTTCAGCCTGGCGTTGCCGGACGATGGCAAGATCGAGGGCACGGTGGTCGCCCATATCAGCGGTGTCGCCAGCAATTATCTCGATGCGTCCGGCATTCTCAGTCTCGATGACGAATCAACTCCGTTCCTTACCCTCACGCTGGGCACCAACCAGGTCCGGGAAGGCGGCACGTTTTCCGCGACGGTCACCCGCAGCGAGGTGACGGCGGATTCGCTCACGGTTTTCGTGGGTGTCGCCGATCCGCTCTCGCTGATGCCGCCTACGTCCGTGACGATTAATCCAAATCAAGCGAGTTGCACTTTTACCGTGCTGGCACCGGACAACACTTATTTCGATGGCACGCGCACCAACGCCGTTCGCGTCGGCGCGCTGGCATATACGGAAGCTTCTCAACCGATTTCCGTGCTGGATGACGACCTGCCGACGATGGCCCTGGAATTGACGCCCGCGACGGTGGCGGAAAATGCCGGCCCGCAGGCAGCCCGGCTCGCGATCCATTTGAATAGTCCGGCCACGCTGAACGTGGTTGTGGATTTGGAATCGAGCGACCCCACGCTTGCCCGCGTGCCATCGCAAGTCACCGTTCCGGCGGGGCAAACCTCGGCGGGCGTGCCGGTCAGCGTCATTGACAATAATATTATCGGCACAAATCCGCCGGTCACCTTTGTTGCTTATCTTCACCAATCCGGCACTCTGACTCGCCTGGCCCAGAGCGTACCGGTGACCTTGACCATCGTGGATGACGACAGCCCGATGTTGCGGCTTTTGCTGGATCACGATCTCGTTAGTGAAGGACTTTCGCCCGCCGCGCACGGCACGGTAACTCGCAGCGGCAATACCGCTTCTGCCCTGGTGGTCTCGCTTGCCAGTTCGCTGACCACGGAAGCGACTGTTCCTGCCACCGTCACTATTCCTGTTGGCGCCAGCAGCGCGGATTTCGCCGTGAATTCCATCAGCGACGGCGTGGCGGATGGTTCTCAACGCGTGGTCATCACCGCCGCCGCGAGCGGATTCGCCGGAGCGCAGGCGGTGTTGACGGTTTCGGATTCGGACCTGCCTGACCTCCACGTCGCGAGCATTAATCCTCCGACGGTGGGTTTTGCTGAAGCGAATTTCTCGATGAATTACCGGGTGGAAAACCAGGGACGCGTTGCGTCACCGTCAAATCTGGTCACGCGTGTTTATTTGCGCACCGACCCGCTCGCCGGCGGCGGCACATTGATTGCCTCTTACACGCTGCCCTCGCCGCTCGGCGCGGGGCAATTTTTCGAACAAAGTTTGCAGGGACGTTTCCCGACGGCGGTCGGCACTTACTATTTGGTAGTCGTGACCGATCCGGACGGTCTAATCACGGAAACGCTGGAAGACAACAACACGCTCATCAGCGATCCCATTACCATTACGGCCCCCTATGATGCCACCGTGCAGGCTTCCATACACGCCGCCGTTGCCGGGACTCCCATCCCGATGACCGGTCACGCGCAGCGCGTCATCGATTCTTCACCGGCCGCGAATGTGGCTGTGACCGTTCAAGTCTGGAATAATGGGTTCCGGCGAACGCTCGCCGCCCTGACCGACAACAACGGCAATTTCACCGCCACCTTCATACCCCTCAAGAGTGAAGCCGGCATTTACACCATTGGCGCAAATCATCCGGGCTTGACGAACTTCACGGAGCAGGATACTTTCACCCTGCAAGGTTTGAGTCTCACCGCGGACAATTCGAACTTCACCATTCACCAGGGCCAGCAGGCTGCCGGCACGATTACGATTTCAAACCTGAGTTCGCTGGAACTTTCGGGCCTCGCCGCCAGCGTCATTTCCCAACCGCCTGGTTGGGATACCGCGCTGGCGTTGACCAACGCCAGCTTGTCCGGGAGTGCGACTGTCGGGATGGGATTCACCGTCACGCCCAATTCCACCGGCATCGGGACCATTGTCGTGCGCGTCAGCGCGAGCGGAGGGGTCAGTAACAATATCGTTCTAACGGTGGCCAACGCCCCGTTGGTCCCGCAGTTGGTGGCCACACCCACGCCGTTGTTTGCCGGCATGATTCCGGGACAACAGACCATCGTCAGTTTCAAAGTGGCCAACCTTGGCGGCGCGGCCACCGGTCCGATCAATGTGAATCTGCCGGCCGTGCCCTGGTTGTCATTGGCCTCGACGGCGCCGCTTCCGCCGTTGAACCCGGGCCAGACCAACACGATTTCGCTACTGCTTTCGCCGCCCACCGGTTTGGACTTGCTCGCCTATCCCGGCTCGTTGCTGTTGGATGGCGGAAACGCGGGGTTGAATGTGCCGTTCGAATTCCGCGCTTTGTCCGAGGCGAAAGGGGACTTAAACGTCAGTGTAGTGGATGAACTCACTTATTATGCGGAGGGCGCCCCCCGCGTGACCAATGCGCTCGTGGTCGTGCGCGATGCCGTGAGCCATGACAATGTCACGAATGGAATCACCGGCGCGGACGGCGGCGTGGTGTTCCCAGGCCTTTCGGAAGGCTATTACGAAGTGGAAGTGACCGCCGACAAGCACACCAGTTTCCTGGGCAATACCTTTGTCACCGCCGGCACGACGAATCTCTTTGAGCCGTTCATCAGCCGCACGCTCGTGCAATATGTCTGGTCCGTGCAGCCCACGGAAATCGAAGACCACACGCACATCGTCATTGATACGATTTTTGAAACCGTCGTCCCGCTTCCGGTCGTGACCATCGAGCCCGCTTACATTGACCTGGCGGATTTGCAGGAGCCGGAAGCTCAAATCGAATTGCGCATCAGCAATCACGGATTGATTGCGGCGCAAAACGTGGCCATCGAACTGCCGACCGGCGGGCCGATTACTTTTGAAACCGTCGCCACGGACATTGGCACCTTGCCCGCGCAAAGTTCCATCACGGTGCCGGTCAAAATCACCTTCCCAACGGCGCAGGGTTCGGTGAAGGGCGCGATCCAGCCGCGCGGGGGCATCACCGCCACGCGCGATCAATGCTATTATTACATCCGCGAAAAACACGAGCTCCAGTGCGGCAAGCAAATCAATACCTACTATTCCACGTCCGCCATTCGTGATACCAAGGCGACCGGTTGTTCCGGTGGCGGCGGCGGTGGCGGCGGTGGCGGCGGTGGCGGCGGCCCGGTGTTCGATGGCGGCCCGCTGTCTCCTTACGGAACGACCTCCGGCCCGGGCGGTTCGCCCACATTCTATTCGCCGCGCACCATCCAGCAGAAGGAACAGTGCGGTTGCGAAAATTTTATTCCGACTTGCACGGAATTGAGCGGCTCCGTTGGGCTGCCGGAAATAAGCCTCGGCGGTTACAAGGCCGCCTTGAAGGCGGCCGGTTCCGGAAAACTCTGCACCTGCTGCGATGAGGACGGCCCGGGCGTGAAGAAGGAAATCACGGCCAGTCTCGAAGGCGCGATGACGGTGGTGATTCCCATCGCTGGCGTCAGCATCCCTGCCAGTTTCGATTCCGGTGTATTCCACGCCGAGGGTAAGATCGATTTGGGGGGTGTGAAACTCGATCTGAGTCCGAAGCTCAAGGGCGAGTACCAGGCGACTGAGGATTGCCACGGCAAGAATCAAAAAATTTGTTATAACGCGGTGGCTGAAGCTGCCGCTGAACTGAAAGTGGAACTCGGGCCCACGTTCAAGATTTCACAAAACGGCAATGTGATTGGCTCAGCCACTGCGCAGGCCACCGCCTCGATTAAAGGCGGGTTTTCCGCCAAGATTTCGCATTGCAACGACGGCAGCCAGGACCAGACTGTGGTTTGTGTCCTTCCCGTGACTGTGGGCGCCGGCGTCAAATTATCCTTCAAGACTCCTGGCGGCTTGGAAACTGAAATGTCCACGGGCGTCTCCAAGGAATTGACGCCTGAGACTTGCAACAATAATTCGGCCGGCCTCGTCCACGCGAACGTCATCGCCCCCAATATCGCGGACCAGATCGCCGATGCCATCAAGCAGTCGATCGAGCGCGGAATGGCAAATTACGATGCCACGCTGGCCGGTCAGTTCCTCGCCAAAAGCGGCATGGTGCCGCACGACAGCCAGCCAAGCGACAGTGGCGGAATTTGCGCCCATGTCAAAGTGCAGATTGACCAGGACCTCATCATTGCCCGCAACGCGTTCAATGCCTCCCTTACGTTGATTAACCAGGACCCGCAGAATCCCATTCAGAATATTGCGGTCAATGTTCTGGTCTATGATGCCAATGGCCACGAAGTGACCGATCTCTTCGGCCTGCAGGCGCCGACGGTCAGCGGCATGGGCAATGTGGACGGCACCGGCTCGTTGGCGGTCAATTCCACCGGCACGGCCTCGTTTATCCTGGTGCCCACTTCCGACGCTGCTCCGAACACGGCCACGACTTATTTTGTCGGCGGCACGTTGTCTTACACTGTGGGTGGTTTGAACATTAACATCCCGCTCACTGCCGCGCCCATCACCGTGTTCCCCGATCCGAAACTGCAAATTCAATATTTCCATCAGCGTGACGTCTTCGGCGATGATCCATTCACTCCGAACATCATCGAGCCGACCGTGCCGTTCAATCTGGGCGTGCTGGTGCACAACATCGGCAAAGGCGCTGCGAAAAACGTGCGCATCGTTTCCAGCCAGCCGCAGATTGTGGAAAATGACAAAGGCCTCCTGGTTGATTTCAAAATCATCGGCACCGAAGTCGGCGGCCAAAGCGCCACGCCCTCGCTCACGGCGAATTTCGGCGACATCGGTCCCGGCCAGGTCGGCATCGCCCGCTGGCTGCTCACGTCCACGTTGCAAGGCTTGTTCATTAACTACACAGCCACGTTCGAACACACGGACAGTCTCGGGAAAACCAATATTTCGCTGGTGGACGACGTATCCATTCACGAAATGAACCATCTCGTTTATGCCGACGGCCCGTTTGCGGATAACCTGCCGGATTTCCTCGTCAACGACGTGGACGATCCGGATGATTATCCGGATCACATTTACCTGAGCGATGGCACCACCAACGATGTGAGCGTGGTCTTGCAGGCTTCTCTGGATGGTTCGGCCAGTTCCAGCCATACCAACGTGCATGTCACCGCGACCATGCCTGCCGGTTGGACGTATCTACGGATCGCCGATCCCGCCAACGGCACGATGCAACTCACGGGCGTCACTCGCTCCGACAGCAAACCCATTATCCTGACGACCAACGTTTGGATCACCGACCGCACGTTTATCGGTCACAGCCAGCAGCCCATTCGCGAAAACATTTTGCACCTGGTGGATTACAACAGCACCGGTAGTTACACGCTCACTTACGGGCCTTTGAACGCACCCGATATCACTGCACCGAGCAGTTCTGTGACGGCGCTTCCGTTGTTTGTTCAGAATCAGTTCCCCGTCAGTTGGTCTGGCGTTGATAGCGGTGGCGGGACTATTTCTTATTACGACATCTACGTGGCCGACAATTTCGGTCCGTTCGTTCCGTGGTTGCAAAACTTCACGGAACTTGGCGCCATCTACCAGGGATTCGGCGGTCATCACTACGAATTTTATTCCGTGGCCACGGACAACTCCGGCAACCGCGAGCCGGCGCCGATTTACGCCGACACGTCCACCATCGTCGCTCTCTCGAACAATCCGCCCACGCTTTCGTTGAGCGGCCCGACTGTGGTCGACGAAGGCAGCAACGTGGTCATCACTGCCATTGCATCCGATCCGGAAATGCCATTGCAAAGTCTCTTATTTACTCTCGCTGGCGGCCCGGCGGGCGCGGTGATCAACCCGGGCACAGGGCAGATTCAATGGCAGACCGGTGAAGGCACCGGTCCGAGCACCAACCTCTTCACGGTCATCGCACGCGACAACGGCCTGCCTCCGTTGTTTGCCACCAATTACATCACGGTGACGGTGCGTGAAGTGAACCAACCGCCAATCCTGGCGGCAGTTCCGGACTTCGTCATTACCGAAGGCCAGGCCTTCGCCTATACCAACTCGGCATTCGACCCCGATTTGCCGGCCCAGAAGCTGACGTATAGCCTCGGCTCCGGCGTGCCCGGCGGTCTGAGTATCACGCCGACGGATGGTATATTGACGTGGACGCCCAATAGCACGCAAGGTGGCGTGACCAACACGATCCGAGTGATCGTGATCGATGACGGCTCGCCGAGCCTCAGCGCGACACAAAGCTTCGCGCTCGCCGTGCTGGATACCAGCGCGGACTTCACCATTTCCATTGGCAGGACCAATGTTCTCGCAGGAAATTCGACGCAATTGCCGATCTGGTTAAGCACCGGTTGGCAATTGACCAACCTTACGTTCTCGCTGGATGCGGATCCGACGCGTCTCACCGGTTTCACTGTGGCGCCGATCGCGGGCGGACTCACGAGCGCCACGCTGGCGCCTGCCGGGGCGGGCCACATGCAATTGAATTTTGCCGCCAGCGCGCAACAACCTTTGGCCCTCAGCGCGCAATTGGCGCAGCTTAATTTCTCGACTGGCACCAACACGCATTCTGCGTTCGTGTCGATCACGCCGCAAAACATTCAAGGCAACCGGCTCACGGGCGAAGTGGTGACCAACGCCGCCGGTGTCAGCGGCCAGGTTCTTTATGTGGCCACCGAACCGCTGATGGTCGGCACTGCCGGCGATGCGGGCCGAGTCATCCAATTCTACGGCCGTCCCTGGACCGCCTATCAGCTTTTGGAATCCGACAAAATTGGCGGACCCTGGAATCCGATCGGTCACTGGGCGCAAACCAACTCCGATGCTTATCCTCTCGCCGTTCCCGGCCTGAATAATGTCTTCTATCGCGGCGTGGAATTCACACCGGATCCGCCCGTGCTCGACGTTAATGGCCTCTCGCCGCAAGGGCTGAGCATGACGTTCTACGGCCGCACCAATACCACCTATCAACTGGAACATGCTTCGGGGATAAAACAGACGTGGCAAAATGAAGGCACGTGGCCTTTCACAAACTCGTTCCTGTTCCAAAGCGTGCCCGCCACGAATTCGATGGAGTTCTTCCGGCTGAAAAAGCCTTAGGCCTCTTGTAGAAAAGTAGTGGTATTCGGGAAATCAGGCGGGCGGTAAGTCCGCTGCGACGGCGGATTTACCACGTGTCTAAAATACTGCCGCGGACGTGAATCTGCGCTGACTGATTCTTTCGCAGGGCTGAAAAAGATGACGCCGACTAACGTCGGCGGCTACTCATTAATTGAATGGCTCTGAAACATTTTTCCAATTTATTGCATCTGGTGAACTCTCACTGCAGATCATATGCGGAATTATCCGGAGAAAGAAAACCAGTGTTGGCCGCGACATTGTCCGCGCCGTCTGAATTGGTCGTATAACAATTCTTCAAGGACTCCGCGCGACCGTCGCAAAAGGCGGTGTTGCTCCGCTTTTCATGCCGAAAACCCTGTGTGCCTGACCAACGCCCGTTAAAGGATTCGTCGCCCGGATTCGGCCAGGGCGCGCGCATGAATTTGTTCGCACCGCCGGAATATTGCCCGTCGCCAAAAAGCGCGGTCTTAGCGGGATGTTTTACTGACGAATTCTTCGCCGGCTCGGGAATGTCTTCGTATTGTCCGTGGCCGATGAAGCTCGTGTTGTAGTTGTAACCTGTGTACGGATCGGTCAGCCAATTCGCGCTGCCCTCAAAGGACGGGCATTGCTGGATTTGATTATTGCCGCGTCCGTCCCAAAGTAATCCGGGGATTACGCGGTTCGGATTTCCCGCAATGGTGGTCAAATCCCACGCATAATAATAAGTGGTCCCGTTGGCGTCATCGTCGTAATAGGCCGTCGGATAAAAATTTTCGCTGTCGTCCGTATAAACGTAAGCGGCGATCCCCATCTGGTGGAGATTGCTCAGGCAATTCACGCTTTTGGCCTTTGCTTTCGACCGCGCCAGCGTCGGCAGAAGCATTGCCGCCAGGATGCCAATGATGGCGATGACGGTGAGCAGTTCGACTAGCGTGAACGCCCGGCGAGTAACGGAAGACCGGCACCGTTTCCGGCAGCCGGTTCCGTCACCCGCCCTGTTTAATTGCTGGTTCATTGCGGAATGTTCAAACGCATCCGGTAAAAGGCATTGTCGGCGGGAGCATTGGAATCCGTGATAGCCATTGGCAAGGCATTCGTGGGCGTGACGGTGACGACTGGAGTCCAGTTTACCAAATTGGTCGAACGTTCCAGCGTTTGCGCGCAATTTGGCACCGGTGTGAATTGAAGCACGAAACCATTCGTGCCCGGCTGCAGACTCGGCACCGGCGCGATGAATTGCGCCACCACCAGTGGCGGCAGGTTGGTGGCACCCGCCAATACCGCGGTGTTGTTCGTGAAGGTAAACGATTGCGCATTCCAATTGGTGCCGTTCCATGCGAACAGCCGAAGGTCATGGCCGTTGCCCGTGTAATTCGCACCCGCGGACAATGCGACATCCGCCTGGAATGCGATTGGACTCGCCCCTAAAATCGGCGAGACGCTCGCTTGAATCGCGGTCAGTGAAGTCCCCGGCAACGCGGCCAGCGCGATGGGATCATTCAGGCGCGCGGTCGCTACGCGCGCGATGTCCGCAACGGAACTGAAGTTCAACGAAAGCAACGTCTGACTTTCGGCGCCTGGCTTTTGGAAACACAGCTTGGACATATTGCCAGACAGATTGTCGGGAGAAATCGAGAGCGAGTCGCCGACTGTCATTGGCCGCACGACGGAGAAAGCGTCTACTTCGCCGCCGCTGAAGCCGGAGAGTCCCTCGACTTTCACGTATTGAACCGAAGCGAAACCGGAGGCCTTCAGATCAAAGCCCGAGCCGCCGCCCGAGCCGTCGTATAAATCGATTCCGTCCGCCGCGCTCAATCCGCCGGTGTTGAAGCGATTGGTTAACACCGGGTTTACCGGTTTGGTGAAATCCATCAATTCATCGGTCCATGCTGCATTTGTGCGGTCCCATAAATAGGCTTCCGTGGGGAAAACTGAGTCTGCGAACGGGCCGTTGTCGTAGCGATACCACGGCCAGGTCGTTGGATCGTTCGGATTTTCGCCTGGCTTGCCGGTGTAACCGGGGCTCACCGAGACCTTCATCGGTTCCGCAAAAGCGCCGGTGCCGAGCGCCACTGTATTCATGTTCGCCGCGTCGCCGAATCCGCCGGCGCCGTAAAACGTATTGCCGAACACCTCGAAATCGATTCCGTAAGGATTGGCCGGATTGTCAGAAATCGGATGGTCAAATTTCACGATGAGGGAACTGCCGTTATTTAACGTGGTGATCAGCTTGTTCGTGACGCCATTGATGACGCTATAATTGTAGGCGGCTTCGTTCAGCTTCACCCGGGTATGGGGCAAGGACGCGGACTCATAAACCACGGTGGCCGGCGCGCCCAGTGTGGAGTTGGGATCGTTGTAAGGCGACGGCCCGAAGGGTGCCTGCGAGAAAGTGACGCCGATGGCGTAAGTTGAATTGGTCGGCGCCACTTCTGGTGTCAACGGCGCATGTTTATGAAAATCATTGGCGAAGGTTCCGGGATCGTTAGTGTCCGTACTCCCGAAGCCGGCGGCCGCGATAGTGAAACCGATCCAGGAACCGTCGTGGATGGTGGTGGATTCCAGGCCGAACGTGTAATCCCATTGTCCGTGAAAACCGGAGGAATAAAATTCAGGGTCGGTGATTGTCCAATATGGATTCGGGCCGCGGTCGGGCGCGTTGGTAAAGCCTCCGGCGCCGCCGTGTTCCTGCCACATTTCCCAATTTGGCCCGGAAAATCCGCTCCAAAATACGTCAGCGGGGTCGAGGGATTGCGCGGCATCCGGGTCTTCGTCATCGAACTGGTCCAGGCCGTTGGTAAAGGCGTTTTCCGCGAAGATATTTGTGCCGTCGCGAATGCCGAACACGCCGTTGTTATTCAAGTCATAGCCGATGGTGTAAATGGCGTAGCCGAAAGGAGGGAAATCCTGGCCGGCAATGAACAGCCGACGGTCGGCGGTGGTAATGGCGATGAGCATGTCCTTGGCGGACGCGTCACCGTTCCAGCAATAGCCCCAAACGAGGGATTTCTCGGCGACGGGACTGGGCACGGTGGTGTTATTGAGCATTTCCGGTGCGCTCCAATGAATCACCAACGCCGCGCGATTGGTGCCGTTGCCGGCCCAAAATTGGATGTCGTCCAGCGACACTGCGTGAAGGGACGGTGTCAGCAGCAACAGCGCGAAACTGAATACAAAACGGAAAACGGAAAACGGAGAACGATTATTTTTCATGCACTGATCTTTCAATTTATTTCGCGAAACAATTCGCGAAATGAGTTTGAGGTTGAGAGACCAGCGCGAGAAAAAGCATTTTCGTCCTCGTCCTCGTCCTCGCACTCGAAGCCTCGTTTTGAATCGAAAAACGAGGACGAGGACGAGGACGAGGACGATGGAAATAAAAAAGCCTTCATCCCGGCAAAACAGAGAATGAAGGCACTCAGTGAATCCCGTCCGCACAAGCGGAGCGGGCTGGCCTCATCCTTCTCTTGACGGAGAAGTTGGCCGCGTAAAAAGTTGAGAGGCTCGAGTTGGGAGTTGAGGACAAAGCAATGAATACTTTTCCTTTCAACACTCAACCGACAACTCTTAACCAGTTTCGCGGCCGGACGAGCGCAATTCAATCGGTATCCTGACTTCGGGCTTAACCTCGCTCCCGCCTTCCCGACCGAATGACGATCAGTGGCAATGGGAGTTTGTAACCCGTTACAGTGGCGCAACCGTCCCCGATTTTCACGGGGTTCCCTGACATTGGATTGCGATACAAAGCGAACATTTGGTTCGCGCTTTCAAAGAACACCCTCTTCCTAATCTTCTACGGAAGGTTTGCCAAGAAGAATTTAAAAAATGGACACAAAAAATTCATCTGCGGAATGCCCAAGGCGAAATATTTTGTTGTGCAAAAAACTTTTTCCTCTAAAGCACCACCTCATCAACAAGAGGAAGAAGTTGTTCGGGTATGGGATCGAAGGGCTTCAATTATTGCGGGTTCCTGACGTTACTTGGCTTTGATATTTTGCAGGGAGCACTTTTCTTTTCACATTTTTCGGAGGTTGATTTTGAATCCGAAATCGTTACCGGAACGCTGCAATTTTTTCCGGCTTGAGACATCCATGAGGATTGGCCCGGCTCATGCTTAATTCTGATTGGATTGCCCATTCGGACAAAAACCTGCGTGAGGTCGATGAGCCGGTTGGGCAAGAGTCGAAAACCGTCTAGAAGAGTGGCGAGGGTGTCTCTCTAATAGACAAATGGAGACGTGATATGAGTGGTATGAGTGGTATTGGCGCTTTTGATGCGACTGCCGGCGCGCTGCAGTTGTTTGTTCCTTCTTACGGGTTGAAATTGGTGCGCCGCTTCGGTACGAATCGAGTCGGTTGGTTCATGGTCGTCGCTTTCGCTTCGCTGGCTTCATTGCATCTGTTGGAACCGATAAGTCCCGTGGGCCCCGGTTTTGGGCCAGACCTGGCGTTGAACATCGTTTATGCCGTTGGATCGGTTCTGTTGCTCATCGGCATGGGACACATGCATACGTTCTTTTCACAAAACGAACAGTCTCGTTCCACGGAGGAAACTCTTAACAGTCATTGGCAGGAGCAGGTCGATAAAAAAACCGCCCATCTTTCGCGGGCCAACGAGGCGTTGCTCGAGGAAATCTCCCGGCGTGAACAGGCCGAGATCGCGCTTCGCGAATCCGAGGCGCAATATCGTTTTCTCTTCACCGACAATCCGCAGCCGATGTGGATTTTCGATTTGCGGGAATACCGCTTTCTGGCGGTCAACAAGGCGGCCCTGCGCCAATACGGGTTTACCGCGGAAGAATTCCTGCGGCTTACGCCCCAGGACCTTTTGCCGCCGGAGTTCGCGGACGATTTCATGAAGGATGTTTCCCAATCCTGCGCCCAGACTGAATCGCGCGGTAACTGGAAGCATTACCGGAAAGACCAGACTTTGATCGATGTGGAACTGGCCGCGCGCGACCTCAATTACGCTGGTGCGCCCGCGCGATTGGTGGTCATCAACGACGTCACGCAATTGCGGAGCGATGTGGGTGCAGCCTATCACGGGTATAAAATGGATCTCGTCAGCCGGATTGCCGGCGGTGTGGCGCATCGTTTCAACGATGTGCTTTCGGTGATTGAAAGCCACACGTCGCTGGTGCGGCAGAAGGCGCACGACCCCGCCGTGGCTGAGCAATTGCAGGAAATTTCCGTACTCGCCACCCGCGGCACCAACCTCGGCTATCAAATGCTGGCGGCCAGCGGACGCCAATTGATGCAGCCGCGGCTGCTGGACCTCAACCGGCTCATTACCAATTTGAGCATGATTCTCCGCCGCGTTTCCGGCGACAAAGTTGTTTTTCAGAGCCTGTGCAGCCGCAATCCGCTGCCCATCATGGCCGATCCAAAAGTCATGGAGCAAATTCTCATCAGTCTCGTGAAGAATGCGCGGGATGCGATGCCGGAAAAAGGGATGCTCACCGTGAGCACGGCCGTGGTTCGGATCGAGCAACCGCCGGTCAAACGCGATGAGGAAGCGGGGGTGGAGTTTGCGCGCATCAGCGTGCGCGATACCGGTTGCGGGATGCCGCTGGAAGTCCAGGCCCATTTGTTCGAACCATTTTTTACAACTAAAACCGTGGACAAAGGGCAGGGGTTGGGGTTGGCCTGTGTTTTTGGCGCGGTGCGGCAGCACTGGGGCTGGATTGAATGCAACAGCGCGGTTGGTGCCGGGACGGAATTCAGGATTTTCCTGCCGTACGCGTCGGGATCGCTTTTGCCATCGGTTTCCGAAATTCAAGCGGCGACGAATGTGAATCGCGGCACCATCCTGCTCGTGGATCCGGATGATCGCTCGCGCGGTGTGGCGCGTTATGTTTTGAATCGGAACGGCTATCGGGTCATTGAGGCAGATAGCAGTTCGATTGCGATGGTGCTCTGGGAAGGCCAGGCGCGGACCATTGATATGCTGCTGACGGACCTTGCCCTGCCGGGCGCGTCCGGCTTTGATCTCGCCAATCAACTCCGCCAGACACGGCCGGACTTGAAAGTTATTTACGCCTGCGCCAATGAAGCAGAACTGAAAAGCCAGGAAGCGACGCTGCCGAAAGAGATTAAATGGGTGGCCAAACCTTATCGTTCTGACCAATTGATGGAGAACGTGGAGTTCTTTCTTCCGGCGACCGGACAGGTTTAAGAGAAGCTCCAAATCTCAAGTTCCAAGCTCCAGAGAAATTCGAAATCCCAAACTCCAAGGGGGTTGGTAGGAGTCGATATTGGAGCGGTCGATCTGAAGCTGAAAGCGACGGCGGAGAACTTGGAACTTGGGGATTCTGCGCCACCCGGCGCACGCCATTATATAGGGCTAATAGCATCGGAAAATTGGATTTGTCCGTACTGCCAGCATGCTGAAGCCTTATTGATAAGCACTTAGGTTATAGGGCGTTCACCCCATGACTTTGTTTCCAAAAACGCTTGCTATTCTGACAAAAACGTTCATTGTGCGGTTGTCCAATAAGAAGCTTGTCAATTCCACGGCATGGAAATCTTCAAGTGAACTCGGTTCAGTGATGATTGAAACCCGGCAGTCGGGAACAGTCTGGATAAAGCAAGGGTCAGTTAAGGACAGTAAGACATCACATGAGTACGAAATTGTTTGTTGGAAATCTTTCCTTCAACACCACTGAGAACGATCTGCAAGACGCATTTGCTGCGCACGGCACGGTCGTCGAAACCAACCTGATGATGGACCGGATGAGCGGCCGCCCGCGCGGCTTCGCATTCGTCACCATGGGTTCTCCGGAAGAAGCACAGAAGGCGATTGACGCCATGAACGGCAAGCAACTGGACGGACGTCCTTTGACAGTCAACATTGCCCGTCCGCGTGAAGAACGCCCCGGCGGCGGTGGTGGCGGTGGCGGTCGTCGTGAATTCCGCGGCGGTGGCGGTGGCGGCGGCGGCGGTGGTGGTCGCAGCGGCGGCGGCGGTGGCGGTGGTCGCGATCGCTACTAAGCGAAGCGCCGATTCCAATTTTTAATGCACAGAGGCCCGGCTTCAGCCGGGCCTCTTCTTTTTTTAGGGGAGTGGATTTGCCACAGAGACACAGAGAATTGGAGAGAATGACAAGACGAACGCATCTTTCGATAACCGCATATCAAAGATTTGATAAGGCTTAATTACCTCCGGTCCGAATCTCTGTGCCCTCTGTGTCTCTGTGGCAAACATCCATCCCATGGCTTTTGGTAGCGAACTTTCAAGTAACTTGACAGTTACTTTGTATCGTCTAGTCTCATAAGGCACCTCATGAAAACCGGACAGGCGACGCAAAAGACGGGCGGGCGAAATCCTCAACAAACCCAGCAGCGTATCCTTGAAGCGGCGGTGCAGGAGTTTTCCGCCAAGGGATTTGCCGGTGCGCGGGTGGATGTGATTGCCCGCCGTGCCCGCATCAATAAGCGGATGCTTTACCATTATTTCGGTGACAAGGAAGGTCTCTTTCGCGAAGTGCTGCGCCGGAAAATCGCCGAGCGCGCTGCCTGGCTTGCTACTGCGCCGGAGGAACCTATGGAGCGCCTGCCCGCGTGGTTTCAACTGGCCTGCCGCGACCGCGAATGGGTCCAGTTGCTGCAATGGGAAGCCCTGCAATGGGGCGAAAAAAAAGTCATCGACGAGGAGCGCCGCCAGGAAAATGTGGCCCGCGCGGTGGAACGTGTCCGGCAACAGCAGGCCAAGGGATTGCTGGATCCGGATCTTGATCCCGGCCAGTTGCTTTTATCCATGATGGCGCTGACGGCGTATCCCATGGCATTTCCCCAACTCGCACGGCTGGCAACGGGACTTTCCGTTTCCGACGAGAAATTTCAAAAACAGCGGGAAGCTTTCCTGCGCCAGTTCGCTGTGTTGTTGAGCGGCAACAAAGCCGGCCCCACTCCTTAAGAGCCTTTGCGTCGGGTGGTTCATTTTGTCCGGGAATGTTCGCCAAAATCAGGCTGAGAACGGAAATAATTTATGGATCTAAAACTAAAAGACAAAACCGCGTTCATCAGCGGTTCGACTGCCGGAATCGGTTTTGCCATCGCGGAGCGGCTCGCACGCGAGGGCGCGCGCGTTATCATCAATGGCCGCACGCAGAAACGAGTGGCCTTTGCCATCCAATCGCTGCACCGAAACGTGCCGCACGCCAAAATTGAAGGCATTCCCGGCGACCTCGGCCACAAAAAAGGCTGCGCCGCGCTGGTGCGGCAACTTCGCGAGGTGGACATCCTGATCAACAATCTCGGCATCTTCGAACCCAAGCCATTCGAGGAAATTCCAGATGAAGATTGGCAGCGGCTTTTTGAAGTCAACGTGATGTCCGGCGTGCGACTGAGCCGCGCTTACCTGGCGGGCATGAAGAAACGCAATTGGGGCCGCATCGTTTTTATTTCGAGCGAAAGCGCGGTGCAAATTCCGGGCGAAATGGTCCATTATGGCATGACCAAAACGGCGCAGATTGCCGTCGCGCGCGGTCTGGCCGAAGGATGCGTGGGAACCGGTGTTACGGTGAACAGCGTGCTCGCTGGGCCCACCGCCTCGGAAGGTGTGACGGAATTTGTCGCGAAATTGGCGGAGAAGGAGAAAAAGACACCGGCGCAATTCGAGCAGGAATTTTTCAAAAGCGTGCGGCCGACGTCGCTGGTGAAGCGTTTCCTGAGGCCGGATGAAGTCGCCGCGGTGGTGGCGTTTGTTTGTTCGCCGGAAGCCTCGGCGGTGACGGGCGCGGCCTTGCGGGCCGAGGGCGGGGTGATCAAGGCGGCAATTTGATGGAACCGACCCGGCGTTGGCGCCTCGTATCCATGCATTGGAATTCAACGCAAGGGCGCAAAGACGCAAAGTGGGCAGGGGTAAACCAAAACGATGCGGTTTAAAAAATGCCGTGTTAAATAGTGATCTCTAAGATGTCATCAAAGAACATTTCAAGATCGTTGCGCCTTCGCACCCTTGCGCTTTTGCGTCAAAAGTCTTCTGAACAGTTACAGCTTAAGTCTCATAACTATGATTGGCTTGTTTTCGTTGCCGTGGTCGGTTATTGATGTGCGGCCTTTGCGCCCATGAACGAGACGCTTATCGTCGTGCCCACCTATAACGAGCGGGAGAATCTTCCCCTCCTCGTGAACCGGCTGCTTTCTTTGCCGGTTCCGGTCGACCTGCTCATCGTGGATGGCAATTCGCCCGATGGCACTGGCAAGATCGCCGATGACCTGGCCACCAAACATCCTGAGGTGCATGTGCTGCACGAGACGGAGAAACGAGGGCTTGGCCGGGCGTATATTGGGAGCTTCAAATGGGCATTGAAGCACGGCTACGAATTTATCTTCGAGATGGACAGCGATTTTTCCCACAACCCCGACGACATCCCGCATTTTCTCGATGCGGCGCGGGATGCCGATCTCGTTCTGGGCTCGCGGTACATTGGCGGCATCCGCATCATCAATTGGCCATTGCGCCGGTTAATGTTGAGCAAATTTGCGGCGAATTACGTGCGCATCATCACCGGCATGCCGTTCACCGATCCGACCGGCGGCTATAAATGTTTTCGCCGCCGCGCGCTTGAAGCCATCGATCTCGATGGCGTCCGCTCCAACGGCTATAGCTTCCAGATCGAAATGACGCACAAAATCTGGCGTCAGGGCATGAGGGTGGTGGAAGTGCCGATTATTTTTACGGAACGCATGCACGGGCGGTCCAAAATGAGCGGTAATATCATCCGGGAAGCATTGATCCGCGTGTGGCAGTTACTGCTTGAAAACAAGCTGCGCCGCCGCCCTCGCGTCTCCGCTGGAAAATAGCCCTCGAAGTCGGCTTACGTACGGACGACCAAAAAGCGTGAAATAATCTCTTGCGCAACCGTCCGCAGCTACATATATTGCGCGCTCTTTTTGAATAGAAGAAAATTGATTTATGCGACGTCCCAAAGGCATTAAAACGAAGAAGTCCGTGGCCAAGCGGTTCAAAATTACGGCCAGCGGAAAAGTTCTGCGCTCGAGCGCAGGTAAACGCCATCTGGCGCAAACGAAAAACGCCAAGCGCCGCCGCAATCTCCGCGGCACGACGACCGTTCATCCCACGGATGAATATCGCATTAAGCAGAACCTGCCTTTCACGCGCTAATCGATTTGACCGATAACATTTAACTGATTAACCACCATGCGCGTTACCAATTCTCCCGCCTCCCGCAAGCGCCGCACAAGAATGATCCGGGCCGCCAAAGGCTTCCGGATGCGCCGCTCGAAACTTTACCGTTACGCTTCCGACGCCGTTGACCACGGCCGGCAATACGCCTATCGCGATCGCCGCCGGAAAAAGCGCACTTTCCGTTATCTCTGGCAGATCCGCATCAATGCCGCCGTGCGCGAAGCCGGCCTGACCTACAGCCGTTTCATGGAAGGCTTAAAAGCCGCGAAATGCGCGCTCGACCGCAAGGTCCTGGCGGACATTGCCGCGACCGACGCCGCAGCGTTTGCCGAAATCGTGAACATCGCCAAGGCCGCGCTTAAGAACAAGCCCGCCGCGACGCTCGCGAAGGCCTGATTCGAAGTTTGATTTGAAATGCGACGGGCGGCCAGCGATGGCCGCCTGTTTTATTTTATGAGGGAGGCACGAAAAAGTCATTTTCACTTCCTGCCTTCCAGCTTTCCTTATAAGCTTTCCGCAAATTTATGCCCGGACTTTTGGACGAAATTGAACCGTTGAAACAAACTGCGGTCGCGGAGTTGAAGGCCGCTGCTGATCTTGCCGCTCTCGAGCAGACTAAGGGCGCGTGGCTTGGTGCCAACGGAAAATTCACCGCGTTGATGAAACGGCTCGGCACGCTTTCCAAGGAAGAAAAGCCGGTTGCGGGCAAAGCTGTCAATGCCGCCAAGCTGGAACTGGAAGCCGCGCTGGTCTCGCGCCGCGAGGAACTCGAACTCAAGGCTGCATTGCCAAAGGAGCCGACCGATTTCACTTTGCCGGGCCGCCGCCGTGTGCTGGGCAAGCTTCATCCGCTCACGCAAGTGACGGAGGACATTATCCGTAGCTTTCGCAAAATTGGTTTTGTGGTCGCGGACGGCCCAGAAATTGAAGACGAGTATCATTGCTTCGATGCGCTCAACACTCCCGCCGATCACCCCGCGCGGGACACGCAGGATACGTTTTATCTGGCAGCAGACGCGAAACCCGAAACTCAAAACCCGAAACTTTTGCTCCGCACGCACACTTCATCGGTCCAAATCCGCGTGATGGAGAAACAGCCGCCGCCGATTCGCATCATTGTGCCGGGGCGCGTGTATCGTCGCGACAACGCTGATGCCACGCACAATCCAACCTTCCAACAGGTCGAAGGTCTCTATGTGGACAAAGGTGTGACCGCCGCTGACCTCAAGGGCACCGTTGAATTTGTATTCCGTGAATTGATGGGGGAAGATGTCAAAATCCGTTTTCGCCCCCATTATTTCAGCTACACGGAACCGAGCTTCGAAATTGATTTTACGAGCGCGCTCGTGAAAAAAATGGGCAAGGACTGGCTGGAAATTGCCGGCTGCGGCATGGTGCACCCGAAAGTTTTCGAAAACGTCGGCTACGATCCGGAAGTCTGGACTGGCTGGGCGTTCGGATTCGGCATTGAGCGCATCGCGATGATTCGCTACGGCATCAACGACATCCGGTTGTTCTATGAGAACGATGTGAGGTTTTTGCGGCAGTTTTGAAGCGTGCAAAACGAACTCGACATTGTTCGTGATGTATCGGAACGGCTGGATGGGGCGGAGATTGGTTACATGCTGACAGGCTCGATAGCGATGAACTACTATGCAGAGCCGCGCATGACGAGGGATATTGATCTAGTGGTGGCTTTGCAGTCCGAAGACACCGACCGTATCGTCAAATTATTCAGCCAGGATTATTACGTGTCGCGTCAAGCGGTAGAGGGTTCAATAAAGCAGCAGTCTCTTTTCAATCTGATCCATAACGAGAGTGTTATCAAAGTGGATTGTATTGTTCGCAAACAAACCAGTTTTCGGCTTGGGGAATTTGCCCGCCGCCAGCGCGTTGAATTGCGGGATTTCAAGACTTGGATTGTCAGTAAAGAAGACCTGATTCTTTCGAAACTTTTTTGGGCGAAGGATTCACATTCGGATTTTCAACTTCGCGATGTGCGGAATCTCGTCGCGACTGGTTGTGATCGTGATTACATTGGACGTTGGACAATGGAATTGGGCGTGGCTAACCTATGGAAGGAAATAACATGACTGATACTCCTCCTGAAATCGCCGAAATGGTTCGTAAGAGGCTGATGGCGCGCTCTGGCGAAGAGCGGTTCATGATGGGAGTAGCATCGTTTGAAGCGATGCGCGAAATCGTTTTGGCATCTCTGCCTAAGGACCTTTCCCCGGAAGATCGGAAACGCCAGTTGTATCAGCGGATTTACGGCGAGCCTTTGCCGTTTTGAAAAGTGCACGCGTCTCAGCGGACCCTTTTCCATCTATCTTATCTCCGGCGCAGCCGTTGCGATCGCGTCTGCGCCGCTTTGCGGGCTGAGGCGGATCTTGCACTGGCTCCGCGTCGCCGAGCCACTGACTTTGCCTGTCGCGAGAGCGCGGTATGTGATGCCGCGCTACGGTCCTCGCGTTTCAAAGCCTTCTCCCGCGCTTGTGAGCGTTTTCGTGAAATGGGTTCCCCGCGCTGGCCTTTGCGATAGGCGCTGGTTGCGCTCTGGCGGGTTTTTTTCGACGTGCGCCCTTTCGCGGGTGGCGGAAGTTTCACTCCCGCGCGCCGCGCCTTGGAAAGTCCGATGGCAATTGCCTGCTTGGTCGACCGCGCGCCGTGTTTGCCCTCGCGAATGTGGTCCATTTCCTCGCGCACAAACTCGCCAGCTTGTGTGCTGGGCGCTTTTCCCTCACGCGCGTCTCTGCGGGCGCGTTCCATTGTTTTCCGGTCCGGCATACGCGTTATTTTCTGGCGGCGGCGCGCGGTTGCGCGCGTCCGTTGCCCTGGGCGCGGCCATTGCCTTGTTGCGGGCGGATTGGGGCAGCAGCAGCCGCTGATGCGCCGGTGACGGTGGTGCTGGTCGTGCCGGCGGTTTGTCCCGTTGCGCGCAATTGTTTTTCCGCTTCCAGCCAATGGGCGAGGTCCTGCCCGGCCGGTTGTCCGCGGTCGACAAAAATTTCGTAAGCACGCTGTGCGATCTGTTCGTGGGTGGGGGTTGTGGTTGAGTCAGTCATTTGTTTGGCCATAGGTTTACTGTTTCGGTTGAAATGTTAGTAACATTCAAAATTCGTTCGATTCCGCACGCTTCCTATCTTTCAAAGCACACTCTCTCGTGCAGGTGAACGACACTGCATTTAAATACGTCATATCTCAATGGGGTGAAAACCCGATTCAAAGATAGGCAACTTCCTTAACGAAAGATTTTTACCATGCCGACCGCGCTTTGCGATTTACGACCGGCACGATTTGCTGCATTTTCGCGGTGAAACGAAAACCATTTTAACTCATGGCTACCAAAACAATCATTAAACCCGCGAAATCGCCCACCGCCGTCGGCCCTTACAACCACGCTGTCCGTATCGGCGACATGCTATTTTGCGCTGGTCAGATCCCGATTGATCCGAAAGATGGCAACTTGATCGTCGGCGACGTCAAGGCCCAAACCGAGCGTGTGCTGGAAAACGTGAAAGCGATCCTCGAAGATCAGAAGCTCACGTTCGCGAACGTGGTGAAAAGCACGGTGTTTCTGACGAACCTCGGAGATTTCGCGGGCATGAATGAAATTTACGCGAAATATTTCACCGGCGATTTCCCGGCGCGGTCCACCATCCAGGTTGCCGCATTGCCGAAGGGCGCCAGCGTGGAGATCGAAGTGATCGCGCATTTTTGATTTCAAGGTAGCAGCCGACGTAAGGAGGCTCATTTTTTCCAGAGCCTCCTTGCGTCGGCTGCTACAAATTCTCGACGAATGTCCGCCATGACTAATCTCCTCATCGGATTTGTTGCCGGCGGAATTTTTTGCTTCATCATTGGCTGGCTTGCCGGCTCGCGCCGCCGTCCGGTGACGCTGGCGGATAACCGGCTGGAGGAGGAATTGCGGCAGCAGGTTTCGCAAAAGGAATCTGAACTTTCAAAACTGCGCTCGCAATTGGCCGAAGCTACCAATGCCCGCGCCACCGCCGAGGCAAAACAAGCCGCCGCGGAAAAACTCCTCAGCGAACAACGTGAACTGCACGAAAGGGCGTTGCAGGAAACCCGAGAGTTGCAGGCCAAGGCCCTGACGGATTTGCGAGACACATTCAAGGCCCTCAGCGCCGACACGCTCAAACAATCCGCGCCGGAATTCCTTCGCCTCGCGGAGCAGAGCTTTGGCAAATTGCAGGAGGCTGCCAAGGGCGATTTGGCGCAGCGGCAGGAGGCGATTAAAACCTTGGTCGAACCGCTCAAGCAGCAATTGGATTCCTACCGGAAGCAATTGCAGCAAAGCGAAGCCGCGCAGTCATCCACGCTCGGCGAGGTGAAAAAACAGCTCGAACTGCTCGCGCAACAAAGCCAGTCGCTCGCGAACGAGACGCTACAATTCCGCATGGTGCTCAAATCGAACCAGGCGCGCGGGCGCTGGGGTGAGGAGACATTGCGGCGTGTGGTCGAGGCGGCAGGCATGAGCGCGCATTGCGATTTCAGCGAGCAGGCGGTTGAGGGCGAATCCAAGCCCGACCTGGTCGTCCGGCTGCCGGGCGCACGGGTGATTATCGTGGATGCGAAAGTCCCGGATTTTGATTTTCTCAATGCGCTTGAAACTGCCGACCCGGTGAAGCGCGCGGAATCGCTGGCTTCGCACGCGGCGAAGTTGAAGAATACCATCAAGTCGCTGGCCGAGCGCGATTACCCGCGCCAGTTTCCGAGCGCGCTCGATTACGTCGTGCTGTTTGTGCCAGCGGAATCCTTGTTCAGCGCGGCGCTGGAGGGGGATCGGGATTTAATCATCTGGGCGGCGGAGAAGCGCATTTTACTCGCCACGCCGGCGTCGCTGATCGCATTGCTGCGTTCCGTTTCGGTGAGCTGGCAACAGCACGCGCAAACGGAAAACGCGGCGGCCATCGCGGAAGCGGCGCAGGAATTATTTACGCGCGTTTGCATATTCACGGAACACTTCGAGGATATTCGCGGCGGTTTATCCAAGGCCAATGAAGCTTTTAACAAAGCCGTCGGGAGCTACGAGGTAAGGGTTCGCCCCGCTGGCGAGAAAATCCAAAAACTCCGCGGCACTGAAACGAGCGGCAAGGAACTGGCCGATATCCAGCCGCTCGATGCCACATTGCGCCTGCCGCCGTCCTGAGCGCCGGTCCGATGGATCAGCTCCACGACGCTTTTCGGAAAAACCCCTGAACCGCACGGGCGAGACGCCCGTGCCACTATCGCAAGTCCGCGCGGCTTGTGTTTTTATCAATCAGAACTAATCTGCGCGCATGCAAGTCGTGAGTTCGGTTGCCGCCATGCAGCGGCTCGCGGGAAAATGGCGGCGTGCGGGAATAAAAGTCGGTTTCGTGCCGACGATGGGCTATTTGCACGCGGGACACCTCAGCCTGGTGAAACGCGCCCGCAAATTTGCGGGCAGATCCGGCCGGGTCGTTGTGAGCATTTACGTGAATCCGACCCAGTTCGGACCGAAGGAGGATCTTTCCCGCTACCCGCGCGACTTGAAGCGCGATCTGAAATTGTGCCGTGAGGAGGGCGCGGATGTTGTCTTTACGCCGCATGACCAGGACATCTATCCAGATAAAAAACAAGGCCTCTACACCACTTACGTCGTCGAGGAAAAATTGTCGCTGGGAATGGAAGGCGCATCGCGACCGGGCCATTTCCGTGGGGTGGCGACTGTGGTGGCGAAGCTGTTCAATATCGTCCAACCGGATGTGGCGGTGTTCGGTGCAAAAGATTTCCAGCAGGCTGCGGTCATCAAGCGCATGGTGCGCGACCTGAACTTTCCGGTGAAAATTGACGTGGCACCCACCTTTCGCGAACCGGATGGGCTGGCGATGAGTTCGCGCAATAAATATCTGGAAGGCGATTTGCGGCGGCAGGGTGTGGTGCTCTCACGCGCGATTCGGAAAGCGCAGGTCGCCGTAAAAAAATCCTCCGTTTCCGCGACGCGGTTGAGGGAAGATTTGAAAAAATTAATCGAGAGCGAACCGGATGCGCGGCTGGATTATGTTGAGTTTTTTGATCCGGACACTTTGGCTCCCGTGACGAAAGTGTTGCGCGGCACGCAGATGGCGCTCGCGGTTTTTGTTGGCAAAGCGAGATTGATTGATAACGCGCGACTTTAAAACCAACCTCCAAGTTTTGGCGGTGAACTGATAATGAAACAATTCGACTATCTCGTCCTCGGCAGCGGCATCGCGGGGCTTTCGTTTGCGCTGAAGGTCGCGCCGCGCGGGCGCGTGGCCATCATTACGAAGAAAAACAAGGCCGAGTCGAACACGAATTATGCGCAGGGGGGCATCGCGGCGGTCACGAGCCGCGAAGATTCCTTCGAGATGCACGTGCGCGATACGCTCGAAGCCGGCGCGGGGTTGTGCAAAGAAAACGTGGTGCGGACGATTGTCGAGGAAGGGCCGGCGCGCATCCAGGAATTGATTGAATTGGGGATGAAATTTTCCGAGCGACAGGGCCCTGCCAATCATGGGCAACATGAGTTGGATCTGGGTAAGGAAGGCGGCCATTCCAAGCGCCGCATCCTGCACGCGAAGGACATCACCGGACGGGAAATCGAACGCGCGCTGCTTAACGCGGTTTCCCGCCAGCCGAACATCGAGGTTTTCGAAAATCATTTTGCGATTGATTTAATCACCAGCCAAAAACTCGGCTACGTCGGGGACAACTGCTGCCTCGGCGTTTATGTGCTCGATAAAAATTCCGGAAACGTCATTACCTTCGTCGCGCCGGTCACGCTGCTGGCCACGGGCGGTTGCGGAAAAGTTTATCTGTATACCACTAATCCCGATATCGCGACTGGCGACGGCGTGGCGATGGCTTATCGCGGTGGCGCGGCGATTGCCAATATGGAATTCATCCAGTTCCATCCCACCTGCCTGTATCATCCCAAGGCGAAGTCTTTTTTGATCAGCGAAGCGGTGCGGGGAGAAGGGGGCGTGCTCAAGACCATCGCCGGTGAGGAATTCATGGATCATTATCATCCGCAAAAATCGCTCGCTCCGCGCGACGTGGTGGCGCGGGCGATTGACAGTGAGATGAAAAAAAGCGGCGCTGGTTACGTGCTACTCGACATTACGAATAAGCCCGCGAAATTTGTCATCGAGCGATTTCCGAACATTTACCAGAACTGCCTCAAATACGGCATCGATATCACCAAGGAGCCGATCCCGGTCGTGCCCGCGGCGCACTACCAGTGCGGCGGCGTGGTCACGAACCTGGATGGCGAGACGGAGATTGCAGGGCTTTACGGCGTGGGCGAGGTTTCCTGCACGGGCTTGCACGGCGCGAACCGTTTGGCCAGCAATTCACTGCTGGAAGCGCTGGTGTGCGCTCATCGCGCGGCGGAAAAAGTGATCGCCAATCCGCCGCGATTGAACGATTTCAAAATTCCACTGTGGCATTCGGGCAACGCTGCCAACGCGGATGAATTGGTGGTGGTGTCCCACAATTGGGACGAGATCCGCCGCCTCATGTGGGATTACGTTGGCATTGTGCGAACCAACAAACGCCTTCAGCGCGCGCAAAAGCGCATCGCGAATTTGCAGGACGAAATCCAGGAATATTATTGGGACTTCATTGTGACGAGCGACGTGCTGGAGCTGCGCAATATCGCGACAGTTGCGGAATTGATCGTGAAAAGCGCGCTGGCCCGGCCGGAAAGCCGCGGGTTGAATTACAACCTGGATTATCCCGAGGCCAATCCAGATTGGGCGCAGCGCGATACGGTGTTGAGGAAGGAATCGTAGTGGCGCGGCATCTTGCCCGTGAGTTTCAAAAGAAATGTTGAAGCAGAAACGCACGGACAAGATGCCCGTGCCACTATACCGTGCGTTGCAACGCACAGGTTGCTTTTCATTGCGCGCGCCCCGCCGCCAAGGGATAATTCGCCCGCCACGCGAAATTGGCGACTGAAACAATGACCACGCGGAAAGGACGTTTTTTTCTGGTCGCAGCGGCGTTCATCACGCTCGTCCCAACGGCGTGGTGCCAGAGATATTCGGATTGGCGCATCTACCGTGCGGCCGATGGGATGGCCGAATCCCCCTGTGTTTCCGTGACGGTGGGCGGCAACGAAAAGGTCCTCGCCAAACACATCAACGTGGACTCCATCAGTGAACTGAACGGGTATTCGGTCACTTCATTCGCTTCGCCGGAAGTGGGACGCAGTCGTGTTTATGGAAGTTCGGCTGGCCAGCTTTGGACAGTGTCGACGGAAGGATTGGATGAGTTTCGGGATGGCACGTGGCAATTGCACCCCATCCCGGAAATTGCCGCGCTGTTTCGCGGGGTGGTTCCGGCGACGGTCCCGCCGATACCTATACAGGTCATCCGGCAAAGCCGGGTGTTGATCCTGCTGCCTGATCAATTGATCGAATTCAATGCTGAAAATCGGGACATACCCCGCACTACTGTTTTACGGACGGTCGCTCAAACCCATTTGCAAAAATTTCTCGGCATGGGCCTCGCGCGCGATGGCAGCCTTTGGATTTCTGGAGCGCGCGGCCTGACACGCACCACCGGCGCGGTTCGCAATTTGAAACCGTCCGATGAATGGCGCGAGTTTCTGCCGCCGGCGCTGTTGCAGGCCGGAAATTTCCTGCAACCGCTTGCGGACATTGACGCCGACGGAGTGACTTGCGCCGCCGACTCGCTTTCGAGCGAACAAAAGCTCGTCGCGCATTTCGATGGCCAGGACTGGACCGCCCAGCCGATGGGCAACCAGAAAATTCGCGGTTCGTGGCGCGGGCCGGAAGGAAGCACCTGGGTGACTACGCTCAATACTCTGTTCCTGATTGATAATAGTGGAACGGCCACCGCTGAAAGTGAGGAATTTTCTTCCGGGCATTATTTTGACGTGGCCGTGGAGACCAACGGCATCTTCTGGCTGGCCTCGGCAGAAGGATTGCTGCGTTACAGCCCGCCATTGTGGAAAAGCCCGCGCGCGATACAACGGCTGAATTCACTCGTTCCGTGCCTGGCGGAAGATTCCGAGTCGCGGCTTTGGTTTGTCTCCGGCGGCGCGCTGCACTCACTGGAAGACGGGCGCTACCAGGAACATGCCTTCCCCCGGAATTTCCGCCTGGTTTTGCAAAGCGCGCGCGCATTGCTGCCGTTGAAAAACGGTGATCTGCTGCTCGATACTGGCGAGCAATTGTTTCAATTTCAACCGGGCGCCGACACCTTCAATTCCGTTCCTGTCGCAACAAATGAAAAACAGCACGCCCTGGGAATGTTTCGCGACGGCGGCGTGGCGGTCGAAAGCACGGATGCCGTGTCGCAAAAGTGCCGTTTCCAGAAATATAACGGCGCTGGTTTTCAGGCATTCCCCGCCACGCCGCCGGATTGCGCCGCGAGTGCGTTCCTTGAAACACAAAATGGCGACATCTGGCTCGGCAGCGAGAATGGTCCCGTGTGGTATCATGAAAAAAAGTGGCAGACGTTCTCGAACGCCATCGCGTCAGGTCCAATCATTTCCCTGGTGGAGACCGCTGAGGGAAAAGTATGGTGCGCCGCGCCGGATTCCATCTGGGAATTTGACGGGCAGAATTGGTCGATTGTCCGCGGGGGATTTGACCAAATCAACAATGCCGTCCGCTCGCACGATGGAAATATCTGGGTGGCATCCAACGGCGGGATAAGCCGTTTCATCCAGGGCGCGTGGATTGAAAATAGCATTGAAGAGGGGTTGCCCAACGCGACCGCGCGCCAGGTCTACGAGGACCGCCGCGGCCGGATCTGGGCCGCCACCACGCACGGTTTAACGCTCTTCCATCCGGATGTAGATCCAGACCCGCCGCAGACCCGCATCCGCAAGGAGCCGGAGGAAAATTCCATTCCCCAAAACGTCAATGTGATCCTCAGTTTTACCGGGGAAGACAAATGGAAATACACGCCGCGCGAACGCCTCCTGTATTCCTACCGTCTGGATCAGCGCGATTGGTCGCCGTTCGCTGAGGCAAATTCCGTTTCGTATTCCGACCTTTCCGCCGGGCCGCACTCGCTGGAAGTGCGCGCCATGGATCGGAACGGCAACATTGAGGAAAAGCCCGCGCGCATGGCCTTCGCCATTGCGTTGCCGTGGTACCGGGAAACGCGGCTCGTTCTGATTTCCCTGGCGGGCATGATGGCCGCGCTTTTCTTCGCCGGGCTGGCTTTCAATCGCCATCGCAAATTGCTCCGGAGCTACGCTGAAGTGGAAAAGAAAGTGGCGGAACGCACGCACCAACTTGAAATCACCAGCCGCGAACTTGTCCACAGCCAGAAAATGAATGCGCTCGGCACCCTCGCCGCGGGCATTGCCCATGACTTCAACAACATTCTATCCATCATCAAAGGTTCCGCGCAAATCATCGAGGACAACGTCGGCAATACCGAAAAAGTCCGCACACGCGTGGACCGCATCAAGACCGTTGTTGAACAGGGCGCCGGCATTGTGCGCGCCATGCTTGGTTTTAGCGCGGGTACCAGCGAGGAACCGGCGTTGTGCGATTTAAATACGGTGGTGGGCGACACGATTCAATTGCTCGGCGACCGCTTCCAGCGCGACGCCGCGGTGCTCTTCAAACCCGCACCAGGCCTCCCGCAAATTCCCGTCGTGAAAGAATTCGTGCAGCAAATCCTTTTGAATTTTGTTTTCAATGCGGCGGAGGCGGAGACGGCGGCGAAGCAAAAGCAAATTGTTCTTGGCCTTCGCAGGGCGCAACGTTTGCCGGAAAACCTTGCGCTCGCGCCCGCATCGGCCCGCGAGTATGTGCTGGTTTCCGTGCAGGATTTCGGTTGCGGCATTTCGCCGGGAAATTTGCCGCGCATTTTTGAGCCATTTTTTACGACGAAAGCGTTGTCTGCCCGGCGCGGGACCGGTCTGGGGCTTTCAATGGTTTATGAACTGGCGCGAAAACTTGAAGCCGGACTCGGTGTGGATTCTGTTGTGGGGGTCGGAAGCACGTTCACGCTGATTCTCCCCGTTCGAAATTTATGAAAAGGTTAAATTGGTTAAATAAGTGCGGGTCTGTTCCCGTTACTCTGTCTGCTGATTTAACCGGTTTAAGTTATTTAACAATTTAACTCCACCACCCATGCCCTCATCCATCCTCATCATCGAAGACGACGATTTTCAATACGAGATCTACGAGGAAGCGCTCAGCAAATACAAATTGACCCGGGTGAAAAACGGCACCGAGGCACTGGCGCAGATTCCGCGCGAGCGTCCGGAGCTGCTCGTACTCGACCACGTTCTTTCTGAAGGCGAACTTGGCCTGGATTTTTTGCCGGAACTGAAGGAGTTGCTGCCCTTCGTGCCGATCATCATTGTTTCCGGGGCGCTGGAGGTGCACCAGCAAATCCGAGCGTTGCAGGGCCCGCGCCGCGCGCATTATTGCCTGCCCAAACCGGTCGATGTCCACGAACTCCAGCGCACGGTGGAAATCGCGCTGACCGAATGCGGCGAAAAAGAACTCGTGCGGCAATTCGAAGCGTTGGAACGGTCGCATCGTGTGGATGCGCTTGATTTGTTCAGCCGATCCACGGACCGGTTGGCGCGCCAAAACCGGATTCGCGAACTGGTGAAAAATTCCAAGGACCGGCCCAACATTTCCGCGCTGTCCCGGCAGTTCAACGTCGCGCGCCGGACGATCATTCGCGATTTGCAGGAATTGATTCGTCGCGGCCAGTTGGAGCCGGAGGTTTATCCGGAGTGGGAAAATCCGGGGGAGGGGGAACCCCCTGAAGAATAGCGCGCCCGACAGAAAGTTTATTTGATCTCTTGTCCGTCGGGCACCTGGCCGGGAATCAAAAAGGTCTTTATCAACTCGCCTTCGCCACAGACAGTAAAGTCAGGGAATCTTTTGAACCACTTGCGCGTGAGCACGTCCGGTTCATTGTCCAACCAATGCGAGAGCAGGACGACTTGTTCGTAGGAAATGTTTCGCTGACGCACTCGCGTCAGAAGATGGATGAGCAATGGCTGAGGCAGGTTTTCGCGGCGAATCTTAGGCATGAGGTTTGCCACCGTAAAACCCGCGCACAATCTCTTCCTGGAGCCGGTCAGCCTCCGCGCCGTCCTTTGCTTCCGTCATCTGCTTTGCCAGTCGGCCGAGTTCGTCCGGGCTGAGCTGGCGACTTCCAGCGGTTTTCTGCACAAATTCTATCACACGATTCTGTTCGGCACTGGGCAATCGTTTTATCTCTTCGATAATTTCCACCGCTGTCATGGCATGACTTTATCAGTTTTGGAACTTTTTCGCAACCGCCGTTAATGCGCGCATTTCCCACTTTTTTAACCCGGCAAATAACGTAGAGTTTTCTCATGTCGATCCCGGTCATCAGCGTCGCCCAAATGCGCGAGTGGGAAAAAGCTTCCTGGGCGGCGGGCAGATCCGAAATGGACGTTATCCGCCAGGTCGGAAAAATCGTCGCCCACGAGGCGCTACAATTGACCCGGCCCGGCGACACGATTCTGATTCTCGCCGGCAAAGGACATAACGGCGACGACGCCCGTTATGCGCGTGAGCATTTGAAGGACCGGCGCGCGGAGATGTTGGAAGTCAAAGACCCGGAAGCGGATTTTTCGAAACTGGACGCGCGGCTCACTTCGCGTCCTGCGCTGGTGATTGACGGTCTATTCGGCATTGGCATTAATCGGCCGCTGGATTCTTCGTGGAAAAAATTTATTGAGCGAATCAATTCCGCTCAATTGCCGGTGCTCGCGGTGGACGTGCCATCCGGGCTGGACGCCGAATCTGGCGATGCGCAGGGCGCGGCCATCGAGGCCGCCGTCACGCTCACGATTGGCGCGCCCAAAACCGGTTTGCTGAAACATCACGCTTCACGCTACGTCGGGCGTTTGGTCGTGGCCGAGAATACCGGGCTAATCGATTGCCCATTTCATGGCGAGCTGAACTGGACGGTGTCGGGAGATTTTTGCGATTTCCCCCCGCGTCGCCCGGTCGAGGGACACAAGGGAACATTCGGGCATCTTGCGATTGTGGCGGGAAGCCTCGGTTATCATGGTGCGGCAGTGCTCGCTTCGCGCGGCGCCCAGCGCGCGCAACCGGGACTCATCACGTTGTTCAGCCAGGAGCGCGCTTATGTGCCGATCGCGGCCCAATTGCAGGCCGTGATGGTGCAGATCTGGCCGCCTAAAACCGAGTTGCCGGCCAATTTCAGCGCGGTGTTGGCGGGGCCGGGATTGGCCTCACCCGACGTGCCGGATGATTTGAAGGAAACCGTTCGCCGACTGTGGCATGAATCGACTGTGCCGATCATTGCCGACGCGAGTGCGCTCGATTGGTTGCCGTCCGGACCGTTCCCTCAAAATGCAATCCGCGTGTTGACCCCGCATCCCGGCGAAGCGGCGCGATTGCTGAAGACAACCGCGGCACAGGTGCAGGCAGATCGTGTGGGGTCGCTGCGCGCCATATCGCGGCAACTTGGAAATGCCTGGGTGGTGTTGAAGGGGCATCAGACATTGGTTGGCTGTGCTGAGGGGCCGGTTTTTATCAATTCATCCGGCAATCCTTTTCTGGGGCAGGGCGGTTCGGGAGACAGTCTTTCGGGTTACCTGTCGGGCCTGCTGACCCAGCGCGCTTTACAGGAGGATGCGGGCCGGACCGTTCGATTCGCGGTCTGGCAGCATGGTGCGGCGGCTGATCTGCTTTCCCGCACCCGGCCCAATTGGGTAGTCGAAGATTTACTCGAAACCCTGGGCAGAGCGGGCAAGTCCCCATGACGGTCGGCGGAAGTGCTGTTTAAGGTGAATTCCGAAACAAAGATGAATCCGTCAAAAACCCTGGAACGCTGTGTCTCCCTGCAAATTTAATTTCTTCCTTTGGCGTTGCCCATCTGTTAGGAGAAAGCTCGTGCATCAGCGTCGTTTTATTGTTCTCGGATGGTTGCTCTGTGCGTTGCTCTCCGGCATCGCTCGTGCGGATACATTTCAACTCAGTGATGGCTCGACCCTCACCGGCGACGTCATTTCCGCCAACGAAAACGGCCTGCGCCTCCGCCTGGCGGATGGGACTTACTCCGACCCCGTGCCGTGGACAAAATTTTCGCAGGACGAGCTGAAAAAACTCGCCAAAGACCCTAAAATGGAGCCGTTCGCGACTCCCAATATCGAAGTGACGGAGGAACAACGCATCCAGAAAACTGAGGTGAACGTCACTCAACCGGCTCGTTTAAAGCGCCCGCCGGACGGCTCGTTTTTCGGCGCGATGCTCTCTTCAACCGTGGGTCTATTTATCATCGTGGTGCTCTATGGCGCGGGTATTTATGCGGCGTATGAAGTGGCACTGTTCCGCCGCCGCCCGGTGGGAGTGGTTTGCGGTCTGGCGGCGGTGCCGGCCCTCGGATTGTTATCGCCCATTATTTTCCTGTGGCTTCCGGCGCAAAGACGGAGCAATGAGGAAGAAGAGACGTATCAGGCGGAAACCACGGTGACTGAGGCCCCTTCTTTCGTTGTGCCCGGCACGCCAGCGGCAACGCCTGAATCGCCCGGCGGATCTCCTTCTGAAAGCGGTGGTTTGAGGCTCCATCATGACGCTCCTGCCGCGGCCGGCGCGCCGCTGCCGCCCACGCAGGTTTTTCAGCGCGGCGCATTCATGTTCAACCGCCGTTTCTTTGAAACGAAATTTCCCGGATTTTTCGGCGTCGTGCGCCGCGAAGCCGACAAGGAAATGCTGCTCGTCATCAAAGCCGCGCGCGGGGAATGCATCGCCGAGCGCATTTCGCGCATTTCCGCCAACGACCTCCACGCGCAAGTCCGCAAAGGCCACGCCACGGAGGAAGTGATGATTCCGTTTACGGAAATTCAGGAAGTGAAATTGAAGCACAAGGACAGCCCGTAGTTTGTCCCGTGTGCGGCAATGAATCCCATCTCAGAAAATCCCAACCCCAAACCCGCATGAAATACCGGACCATTCTCCTGTTCGGCGCTCCCGGCGCCGGCAAGGGCACGCAGGGAAAAATCCTCGGCACCATTCCGAACTTTTTTCACTGCGCCTGCGGTGATGTCTTTCGGAATTTGACGATCGACAGCAAAATTGGCCGTGTGTTCATCGAGTATTCCAGCCGCGGTGAATTGGTGCCCGACCACCCAACCATCGAACTCTGGCAGCAATTCATCCAGAACATCACCCAGACCGGCCGTTTCCGTCCGGAGCAGGACACCCTCGTGCTCGATGGCATTCCGCGCAATGTGCACCAGGCGCAGATGCTCCAGGACACGCTGGATGTGGTCGGGGTTTTTTATCTCCGTTGCCTTAACATGGACAGTCTGATCCAACGCATGCAACGCCGCGCGCTCAAGGAAAACCGGCTGGATGACGCCAGCCTTGAAGTGATTCGCAGCCGGCTCAAGACTTACGAAAAGGACACCAAGCCGGTATTGAATTTTTACGGCAAACATCTCGTCCACCGCATCGACGCCGACCAAAACCCCGCCAAGGTGCTGGTTGATATTCTCAAGCATGTGGTGAAGGTGTAGTGAGAATGACGGAGGGAGTTGAGGCCGGTTCTGAAACTGTTCGTCATTTTTCATTTTCGGCATGACTCCGCTGCGAATTATTTTCATGGGCACACCCGAGCTGGCCGCGGCCAGTTTGCGGGCATTGATGGCTGCGCGCGAATTTCAAGTGGTCGCCGTCGTCACGCAGCCGGACCAGCCCAAAGGACGCGGGCTTAAGTTGCAGCCTTCGGCGGTCAAAGTGGTTGCGCAAAAAGAAAATCTTCCCGTGCTGCAACCGCAGCGGGCGCGTGAGGAAGGCTTTATTGAGCAGTTGGCCGCGCTCAAGCCGGACCTGATTGCGGTGGCGGCTTACGGGCAGATTCTTCCGAAAGCGATTTTGGATTTGCCGCGCTTCGGCTGCCTGAATGTCCACACGTCTTTGTTGCCGAAATATCGCGGGGCTGCGCCCATCCAGCACGCTATTCTGAACGGCGATCATGAAACCGGCATCACGATCATGAAAATGGATGTCGGGCTCGACACGGGCGACATTCTTACGCAGGAGAGGACGGCGATTGATGATTCCGACAACTCGCAGACTCTGCACGATCGGTTGGCCAACATCGGCGCTGATTTACTCGTGCGGACGATTCCCGGTGTCGTCTCCGGCGCAATTCAGCCGCGTCCGCAGCCTTCTGAGGGTGTGACGCACGCTTCGAAAATTAAAAAGTCAGACGGTGAAATTATTTGGGCACAGCCAGCGCGGGTGATTCGAAACCGGGTTCGGGCGATGGTCCCCTGGCCGGGCGCGTCCACGCATTTGCCAGCCCAACCGCAGCCGCATTTGTTGAAAATCTGGGACGTCGAGATTGTTGAGCGCGCCGGTGAGGCGGGCACGGTTTTGCAGGCGGACAAAAATGGAATTGTCGTTGGCTGCGGGGAGGGCGCGTTACGAATTTTGGTGTTGCAACAGGAGGGCGGACGCCGTCTGACCGCCGCGGAATTTCTGACGGGCCATCCACTCAAGGCGGGACAGAAAGTCGGGTAGGGACGCAGGCCATAGTGTTCTACGTGGGCTCACGAATTGCTGAGAATTTCGGGGGGTCAACGCGCCATTCGCGCTGGGAAAACAAAAATATTTTTTGCTCAAAAATAAAGACAATCACCGACTGTTTGTATTCGTGAAGTCCTCCTCGGAAAATACTCCTGGGAGGGTTCACTGTCTCGCGTGTATCTCAGAATGAGACAGCCGTCCGGTGAATTTTCGAGTTGAACAAAACCTTTAAAGAAAGTGTCATCTAGCTGTGCCAGTTGAGCCATCACCATTGCCCGCTGACGAGAACCCCTGGGTGGTCAAAGAGCTTTCGCCGGACGATTTCCCGTGGAAACGTTCGCGTTCGGCCTTCGCCGTATTCTTTTTCTTTTCGCTGCTCGTCGCCTTTACCGTTTTGCGGCTCGTGCTGTTCTTAAAATTCGGCCGGCACGAACCGCATGCGTGGGGTGGGGCGGTTCAGATTTTCCTCATCGGCTTTCATCAGGACTTCCTGATTGCCCTGGGGATGACGCTGCCGCTGTTGTTCTGGATCTGGGTGCTGCCTGCGCGCTGGTTTAGCGCCTGGGCGCATCGAATTCCTTTTGTGCTGGGATTTTTTCTGTTCTGGACCGTCGAAGTTTTTTTGCTCTTCGTCGAATATTATTTCTTCGATGAATTTAAATCGCGGTTCAACACGGTGGCCGTGGATTATCTGGTCGCGCCCAAAGAAGTCGCCGGCAACATCTGGGAATCCTATTCCGTGGTGCCGATCGTATCGATTTGTGTGGTCGTCAGCATCATCTGGCTGGTCATTGCGCTGATTTATTTCCGGCAAATGTGGTTCCAGCCGGTGCGCGCTCGATCGCGGTTCGGTCAATTCGTCGTCGCCTGCGTGCTCTTCATCGGCGTTTGGGTCACGTTCAACCCGCAGTTTACCGTTTTCGCCGACATGGCCAATCGCGACTGGAACTCGGTCGTGAATTGGGTCACCTCGAGCTTCGGTGGAACGCATTTCAGTCCTGACCGCACATTGAACGAAGTAGCCGACAACGGCGCGATGTCTTTCGTGGATGCCGTGTTGACCTGCGACCTGGATTACGACGCTTATTATCGGACGATGAACAAGGCCGAGGCGTATCGGCGTGTGCGGCGGCTGCTCGCGGAATCTGGCGCGGACATGACGAGCCAGACCAATTCCATTCTGCGCCACATGGCGGGCGATTCCTCCAAACCCAAACTGAATGTCGTCATCCTGCTGGAAGAAAGCTTTGGCTCGGAATTCTGGGGCTGCCTTGGCCGCACCAACACGCTCACGCCCGAAATGGACAAGCTCGCCACCGGCGAGGGATTGTTGTTCACGAACATTTACGCTTCGGGAAACCGCACGGTGCGCGGTTTCGAAGGGGTGCTCTCGTCCTTCCCGCCGCTGCCCGGTGAGTCCATCGTGAAACGCGATCACTCGGACAACGTGGAAAGCATTGCGCGGATTCTAAAACGCGACGGTTACAACTCGATATTTTTTTACGGCGGACGCGGCATGTTCGACAGCATGAAATCCTACGCCATGAATAACGGCTGGGACCGTTTCCTGGAGCATAACCCTCCTTTCAACGACGATTTTCCGCATCCGAATTTCGAAACGGTTTGGGGCGTGAGCGATGAAGAAGTTTTTGCCCGGGCCATCAAGGAATTTCATAACTTGAATGAAGCTGGCAAACCGTTCCTCGGCACGATCATGTCTGTTTCGAATCACAAGCCGTATTTGTATCCGACCGGGCGAATTCCCGAGGGCCCGGTCGAAAACAATCCGAAGCGCAAACCCGGCCTGTGGCGTCGTTTCATCCGGAAGGTGGGCTTATCCTCGCCCGGAGGCACGCGCAACAATGTGGTGAAATATTCCGATTGGTGCCTGGGCCAGTTTTTTCAGGCCGCGAAGAAGGAGGCATTCTGGACCAACACGGTTTTCGTGGTCGTTGCCGACCATGGCGCGCGCGTGTACGGCAGCCAGAGCATCCCGATTTTTTCCTACGAAATCCCGTTTGTGGTTCTCGGTCCCGCCGTCGTGAAATCACCAGTCCAAATTGGACAGCTGGGTTGTTCCCTGGACGTGAGTCCCACTGTGCTTGGCCTGATCGGGCGACCGTATGACACGATGTTTTTTGGCCGTGACCTCCTAAAAGAAAATCCGGGGGACGGGCGCGTCTTTATCAATCACAACCGCGATATCGGCATCATGGAAAATCAGCGGCTGGTGGTGTTGGGGCTGCAAAAAACCGAGGAATTCTATTCCGGCGACCCGAAAGTGGCGGATATGGAGCTGTTGACCAATCTGAAAAAAACGGACCGTGAAATTGAAACCAACGCGATCGCCGTTTATCAGGTGGCCGACGATCTTTACATGCACGAGCACTATCGGATCGACGGCACCACGACCCACCGGCCAGTCGTCAGCACGAATTCACCAGCCGGCGGGCATTGAATTGGCACCCGCCTTAATGCGTCGAAAATCTGCCGCTGTTGTAGACGCTTCCCACGGCCAATTGATTGTTGATTCCCTGGACTCCGGGCAAGGCGGCGAGGGTGTTGCACACACGCTGTTCTTCAGAGCGGCTGCTGACCGCCCCGCGCACCGTCACCACTCCGTCTCTGCCAACCTCCGCAATCAGCGCGCTGCCCACGGGGGCGAGCGAGGGGTCGGAAGTCAGTTTTTGGCGAATTTCCTCGGCCACGGCCCAAGTCGCCGGGTTGGCTCCCCCCGGTGGCTGGCTCACGGTGATTTGGGATTCCTCCACGGTTGCTTCGCCGTTGTTGTAAATGCGTTCTTCAGGCCGCGCGGAAGTCGGCGCCAGCGCCACGTCGGGAGCTGGAGCGTAAGCGGATTCGGTTGCGGGACGATTCTCCGCGCATCCAACCGCCAGACCCAGCGGCAGTGCGACCAAAAGCATTTTTTTGCAAATTGCGTTTAACATAGTTCATCCTTCGTTTGTTTTTTTATTTGAGCGCTTACTCCTGCGGCTCAGTGGCTGTGACCCCGCCGAAAGTTCGTCCGCTGTCTGGACAGGTTCCATGGGGTGAGTCCTCCAAACGTTGGCTGGAAAGACACCGGAAGAGGGGCTAAGACGTACCGCTAACGAAGTAGCCGGCGCCGTCTTTTCGGCGGGTAAAAAGGGAAATCAATCAGTGCAGACTAGCGTCTGCGGCTACGGTATTTGGAGACGCCAGTCGGCGGAGCGGGAGGGTTGTTAAGTTCGGGCGGCTGTCACAGGCTCGGTTGGGAGGCGATTCCGCCAGTGGACGGATCAAGCGCCCGCCGCCGTTCGGTGGGCTGACACGGAAACATCTTTGCCACTCCCGGCTCCAGCCAACACAAGCGGGTCTGCAGGCACGCTTTGGTAAACGCGTTTTGAACATCGGCGCGTGATTCCGTAAAATGCGCCCAACCCGAACAGTGCAGCGGCACAATCCTGGCATTGCGGAAAACCCTCGCGGCGAACACGCCTTTCTTCCGCGGTCATGGTCAAGTGCGCCGGACCGACGCGCGGGACTATCGCCGCGCCCATGAACAGCACCGCGGTTGTGACGGTGAATCGCCGTGCCACTTCTTCCAGGTCGTCAAACCAAACCGTGTCGCCAGAGATATAAAGACAGTCGTCCGGCGCATCGGTGAAATTTAAAACAAATCCAACCACCGGCCCACGGTCGCCGCCCACTGGACCGTGACGCGCGGGCGTAGCGGTGATTCGCAACTTGCGCCCGTCGCGGCCGGGTATTTCCACGCTTTGCCAGCGGGTCAAGCCGATGGCTTTTCCACCGAGTCGTTGGGCTCCGATTTCCGTCGTTAGAACTTTATCAGCACTCGTCAGGAGGGCGCGGCCGGCGCGGTCGAGATTATCGAAGTGATGATCGTGGCTCAAAAGTACGGCATCGATGTGCCCTAGTTTTTCAGGAGGGATGGCCGGCCCTTCGCGCTTCTTGAGCGTGTAAAGATTTAACACGTAATTCGTGCCGGCCGGGTCAAACGTGGGGTCGGTAAGGAGCCGCAATCCGTCCCATTTGAACAACGCGGTCGGCCCGCCAATGTAGGTCGCCACCAGACCGCTCCGATTCACTTTGGAATCCAGTTGCATAGCCGGGTAAGAGGGATGAGTTGGTTATAACAACGTAGCCAGACATAGTCAAAGGTTGTTGCTCACGACCGGAAGAAGTTCCAAATCTCAAGTTTCAAGTTCCGACTTTTGTCCCTATTACTGGCTTCCATTTTTTCCGGATTCTAAACACAATCGGCCAGCGTTGGCCAAGCCACCGCGCGAACCATGAGCACGAACAACTTCATCTTCATCGGCACCGACAGCGGCGCGACCACCTCCAAGATCAACGCAGTCTGGGAAAAAAACGAGGAGCCCGTCTCCACCAAATTGCATCAACGCCCCACCAACGCCCAAAACGGCACCAATGCCGTCATCGCCGGCTGGATTGAATCCATTGATATTTTCCTGAAAGACAACAACCTCAATTGGACGCAGGTGAAAGGCGTGGGCCTCGCCATTCCCGGACCCTACCAGCGCTACGGTGTGCTGGACCGCTCGGCAAACCTGCCGCTCAGTTTCGCCGGCTGGGATGTCCACGCCGGTTACGGCGCGGCGCTCGCCGTTGCCGCGGGCAGGCCGCTGCCGCTGGTGGTCGGCAATGACGGACGCTTTGGCGGCGTGGCCGAGGCGCGTTATGCCCGGCACAGCACCAAAAATTCCGTCCTCATGCTCATGCCCGGCTCGGGTCTGGGTTGCGCGTTCATCGATCAAAACGGCCTGCCGCTCGATGGCGACACGCTCGCCGGGATGGAAGGCGCGCACATGCCTGCACCCTTGCAATTGCTGGGCGTCAAACCCTTCCCTTGCGGCTGCGGGCGCGACTGGGGTTGTTTTGAGACCTACACCACCATCTCCGGCCTGCCGCATTTGCTGGCGGAAAAACTCAAAAAATATCCCGACCACGAACTGGCGACCGCCACCGGCACGACCAAGGAGAAAGTTCTCTCACTCCGCAGCCGCGCCCAAAAGGGTGACCCGCTCGCGCTGGAGATTTTCGACTTCCAGGCCCGCGCCCTCGGCTTGCATGTCGCGAACCTCGCGATGGCGCTGGATCCGGGCATTGTGATTATCGGCGGGGGGTTGATGGATATTGAGGCGACCACGCCGGAATTCCGCGAACGTTATTTGCGATTGATCCGGGAAGCGGCGGAACCATATCTCTGGCCGTCGCAACGCGGCACGATCCGGATTGTTCCGGCAGTCCTCGGTGAATCCTCCCAGGCCATCGGCGGCGCGCTGGCGGCGATGTATAGTCACCGGCTAGGTTAATAAAGGACTTCTGCGCCGTGTCGTAAGGCGGCGGAGGACAGTCGCTGTCCAAAACCTGACGGAACGCTTGTAGTCCATTTACGCGTATTAACGGCTTGGGCGGCACGAGTTTCTGACGCTTTTCCTGCGCGTTCTCTCGCCGCTCCGCGGCTCGTTTTCCTTTAATCCTTCAATCCCACGGCTCGCGCCGTGGGCTACCCTCTGCCGCCACTCCGTGGCTGAAAGATTGCGCAAATGTTGAGATACGCCGCCACTATCTGCCGAAGATGCCGTGTCTTAGTTTGAGCGCGGCTCTGTGAGCCGCAGCAACGGTGGAAATCCTAACGCCGTGGACTATGTCTGTGTTCTCTGACTGGTGTCCGCTGCGGGTCCGCAGACCCTCGCTCCATGCTTTCGGTCAAATTAAGATACCATCTGCCTGAAGAACACAACTTGACGGACCCGGTCAACTTAACCTAATTTCTCCGGCTCGCTGGACGGCGGAACCAACGGCTCGCCCCAACAGTTTTCAGCGATTAACGCCATTAACGGAAAGGTCTGTTTTGTGAATGTATCGGTAGAAAGTCTCGCCCCGTGCAAAAAACTCGTGCGGGTGGAAATCGAAGTGCAGCAGGTGGATCAAACTTTTGATTCCATCACGAAGGATTTTCAACGTCAGGCCTCGCTCCCGGGCTTCCGCCCCGGCAAAGCCCCGCGCGACATGGTCTTGCGCAAATACGAGAAGGACATCACCGACGAGGTCAAGCGCAAGCTGATTTCCGATTCTTACCGCAAAGCCGTCGATGAAAAGAAGCTCGACGTGGTGGGTTATCCGGACATCGAAGAGATTCAATTTGGCCGCGGGCAGACGCTGCAATTCGCGGCGACCATTGAAACCGCGCCGGAATTTGAATTGCCCGAATACAAGGGCCTGCCGGTCAAGAAAGAGACGCGCAGCGTGACCGATGAGGACCTGGAACGCGCGCTGGATGCGTTGCGGCAGCAACAATTGACTTTCAAGACTGTGGAGCGTCCCGCGCAGACCGGTGATATCGCGGTGGTGAATTACACCGGCACGACTGAGGGCAAGCCGATTACGGATGTCGCGCCGACCGCGAAAGGCCTGACTGAGCAGAAGAGTTTCTGGGTTGAGATGGAGCCGAAGTCGTTCATTCCCGGATTCGCCGATCAGCTTATCGGCGCCAAAGCGGGCGACAAACGCACCGTGAACGTGGATTTTCCGGCGGATTTCGTCACCAAGGAACTGCAGGGCAAAAAAGGCACTTACGAGGTCGAAATGGTCGAGGTGAAGGAAAAAGTATTGCCGGCGGTGAACGATGCGTTCGCGCAATCGTTTGGCGCGGAGAATGTTGAGAAATTGCGCGAAGGCGTGCGGCGTGATTTGGAAAACGAATTGAATTATTCGCAGAACAAGAGCGTGCGCGGCCAACTCATCGGCGGACTGATGAGCCGCGTGAATTTTGAACTGCCGGAGAGCGCCGTGGCGAATGCGACGCGCAACGCCGTCTATGACATTGTACGCGAAAACCAAAAGCGTGGCGTGGCTCGCGAATTGATCGAGCAGGAGAAGGACAAAATTTATTCCGCCGCCGCCCAAGGCGCGAAGGAGCGGGTGAAGGTGGCGTTCCTGTTGCAGAAGATCGCTGAGAAGGAAAACATCAAGGTCTCGCAGGAGGAAGTGGCGCAGCGCGTGCAAGCGCTGGCGTCAATGTACCAGATTCCGCCTGAGAAATTCGTGAAAGATCTCCAGAAGCGCAACGGCTTCGTGGAAATCTACGACCAGATCTCGAATGACAAGGTCCTGGAACTTCTCCAGCAGAACGCGAAGATGGAAGATGTGCCGGCGGGAACATTGTCGCAGGCGCAGCCTTGACCAAAGGCGGGCCTGGCAACGAGTGGAGTTACGGAGCGCGGACTCGATTCTGCGCTCCGCGCCGTATCAGCGAGAAGTTCCAAACTCCAAATTCCAAGTTCCAAAGAAGCTCCAAGCCTCAATCCGGATCGAATTTTCCCAACGCTTTTGGGGCTTGGAACTTGGAGCTTTCCCGACAGCCGTCGCTGGTTCCCTAAATACGGTTGAATCCATGCGGTGTCCGCCTGTCAATGAATCCGGCTCGCTCCGCGCTCCCTTGACATCATTCCGCGCATAACAAAGACTAGGCGTCCTTATGGCTGAAACTAAGACCGCCGAATTGATGGACAAGATCGTTTCGCTCTGCAAACGACGGGGATTTATTTTTCAATCGTCTGAAATCTACGGCGGCATCAATGGCTTCTGGGATTACGGTCCGCTCGGCGTGGAACTGCGCAAGAACATCCGCGATTGCTGGTGGAACGACATGGTGCGTCGTCGCGATGATGTCGTGGGTCTGGAATCCTCCATCATCATGCATCCCAAGGTTTGGGAAGCGTCCGGACACGTTGGTGGCTTCACGGATCCGATGGTGGATTGCAAGGTCTCCAAGCAACGCTTTCGTGCGGACCAGATTTTCTTTGCTGCCGTAATGGTGGACGGCCAGCCGGTCGGCTACGTAACGGTGTTGGAAAGCGAACGAATTGCTGATGAGTTGCAGGAAAAGGCCGAGACATTCAAACGGAAGAAAGCCATCCAGGGCAAACTCGAACCGGTTCAGCCGCGTGATTTTACCGATGCCAAACCCGAAGAGATCCCGCTGATTCCCTCGCCGGCGACCGGCGAGCCCGGCAGCCTCACGCCGCCGCGCGCGTTCAACATGATGTTTGAAACCTACGTCGGCGCGTTGCGTGACGAGTCCGCCGTGGCCTATCTGCGGCCGGAGACGGCGCAGGGGATGTTCGTGGATTTCAAAGCCGTTCTCGACACAGGCCGTGTCAAAGTTCCTTTCGGCATCGCGCAGGTTGGCAAATCATTTCGGAATGAAATCACGCCGCGGAATTTCATCTTCCGCAGCCGCGAATTCGAGCAGATGGAGATGGAATATTTCATCAGCGATGAGGATGACTGGGCCAAGTGGCATCGTTATTGGATCGATTGGTGCCGTGACTGGCTGGTTTCGGTGGGCATTCCGGCATCCTCGCTTTCGGAATACAATCATCCGAAAGAGAAACTCGCCTTCTACTCCAAAGGCACGACCGACCTGATGTTCAAATATCCCTTTGGCGTGCAGGAATTGTGGGGCGTCGCGGCGCGCGGCGATTACGACCTGACGCAGCACGGCAAGGCGAGCGGGCAACCGATGGAGTATTTCGACGACGCAAAAAAACGGCGCTATGTTCCGCATGTCATCGAGCCGGCGGTGGGTGTTGATCGCATTTTGCTGGCGATTTTGTGCAGCGCGTATTGCGAAGACCAGGCGCCGGATGAAAAGGGCAATATGGAGTCGCGTATTGTGATGAAATTCCATCCGCGCATTGCGCCCATCAAAGTCGCGGTGTTTCCGTTGCTGAAGAATAAGCCGGAATTGGTGAAGAAAGCGCAGGAAGTCCGCGATCTGCTGCGTCCATACATGACGGTTTTCTATGATGAAGCGGGCGCCATTGGCCGCCGGTATCGCCGGCAGGATGAAGTTGGCACACCGTTTGGAGTGACGATTGATTTTGATACACTGGGCGAGAAAGGTCCGGAATTGGCTGACACGGTTACCTTGCGCGAACGTGATACGATGAAGCAGGAACGCATCAAAATTTCCGACCTATTGCCGAAATTGATTGAGAAGGTCCGTTGATGGGCGACGCGGTTGAAAACGTGAAGACACCCGCCGGGAAAAAACCCGCGGAGAAAAAACGGGCGCCCACGTTGTACTTCATTATCGCCGTCAAGCTGGCGAAAGGGATTCTGGCGTTGCTGCTGGCTTTTGGCGTTTATCATCTGGCCGGCAAGGATATTCCGGATTTGTTCGACCGTTTGCTGCGCTTCATTCATTTGGATCCGGAAAATAAATTTCTTTCGGAGATTGGCGATCAATTGGACAATATCAAACCCACCAACGTGCGGTGGTTTGCCACGGGAACGTTTCTTTACAGTCTATTTTCGCTGGTGGAAGGCATCGGATTGATTTTTCGCGTCTCCTGGGCGGGATGGCTGGCCATTGGCGAATCCGTGTTTTTTATTCCGATCGAAATATTTGAAATCGTGCATCACAATCAGCAGGTAAAACTCGGCCTGATTTCGCCGTCGGGCTTTACCTGGAAAGTCTCGGTGATTCTCGGGCTGAACATCCTGATCGTTTGGTACCTTTTCCAAAATCGCGCCCGGCTCTTCAAACATTGAAGAAAGCGTTTTCCCGCGTGACCCTGCGGTATTTCTGTGGCATGGTCGGCTCGTGACAATTACCGAAGCGATTCAACTCCTGGAAAAATTCCGCGCCGGCGGCGTGGGCCGCGACAAGGTGTTGCAGGCCTTCCAGGCCGCGCCTGTGGCAGACATCGGTTTCGCGCAGGTGGATGTCCATCGCGCCCTGCGCAAAGGTTTTCCGGAAGTGATTTTTGGCGCGGGCAAAACGCCGCAACAGGTCCTGAAAATTGCCGGCAAACTGCTCGACCACGATCAAAATGTTCTCGCAACGCGGATTACGCCGGAGCACGCGCGTGTGTTGCGGAAAAAATTCAAGCGCGCCGTTCACCACGAACTCGCACGCTGTGTGACGATTGAAAAAAAGCCGCTGCCCAAACGCCCGGGAACCATTGCCGTGGCCTGCGCCGGAACCAGCGATCTGCCGGTGGCGGAAGAAGCGGCGGTGACGGCGGAAGTGATGGGCAACCGCGTGGAACGAGTTTGCGACGTGGGAGTGGCCGGAGTGCATCGCTTGCTGAATCGCATCGAAACCATTCGCAGCGCCAATGTGATCATTGTGGTTGCGGGCATGGAAGGAGCGTTGCCGAGCGTGGTGGCGGGATTGGTGCCGAAACCGGTGATCGCGGTGCCAACCAGCGTGGGGTACGGCGCGAGTTTCGGCGGCCTGGCGGCGTTGCTGGGGATGCTGAATAGTTGCGGCAGCGGCGTGACGGTGGTGAATATTGATAACGGATTCGGCGCGGGATACGCGGCGAGCCAGATCAATGCGTTGGCTAGTATGTAGCGGCGGTCTGTGACCGCCGCCATTTTTATGGGACGGATTCATCGCCTGGAGCGATTATACGTCGATAATCCCGTATATTTTTTGACTTTTTGTACGGTTGACCGAAAGAGAATTCTGGCGGATGAAGGTATCCACGATGAAGAGTTTGAAAAACTATTTATCAAAGGCGCTGAAGTTACGGCAAATAGTAGCCCCGCATTGGCAGAAGGGTTTTTTTGACCATGTGCTGCGGTCGTCTGAATCGTATTCGGACAAATGGCTATACATGGTGGAAAATCCGGTTCGTGCTGGATTGGTGAAAGACTGGATTGATTGGCCGTATCAGGGCGAAATACACGCTCTTCGGTTTTAATGAAATTGGCGACGGTCACAGACCGCCGCTACATGACAGGAATGAAAACTCTTTACCTCGATATCTTCAGCGGCATCAGCGGCGATATGTTTATCGGCGCGCTGATGGACCTTGGCGTGGATGCGCATCAGTTCGAACATGAACTGGAGAAATTGCCGGTCGAGGGATATCACTTGCACGTTTCGCGCCGCGAGAAATCCGGAATTGCGGGGGTGAAATTTGATGTTCACCTGGCGGATGAACATGGACATCAACCCGAACCTGCGCATTCACACCATCACCACGAGCATGGGCATTCGCATTCTCACGATGACGGCCACGCGCACTCTCACGAGCACGAGCATCATCATGATGAAAACCGCACGTTCAGCGAAATCAAACGGTTGATTTCCCAAAGCACGCTTTCCGATTGGGTGAAGAAAAAATCCATTGCCGTTTTTCAGCGCATTGCGGATGCCGAAGGAAAAATTCACGGCAAACCGCCCGCGCAAGTACATTTTCATGAAGTGGGAGCGGTGGATTCGATTATCGACATTGTGGGCGCGTGCATCGCTTTGGAGATCCTCGGTAAGCCGCGGGTGCTCGCCGCGCCGGTGGTGGAGGGCGTGGGCTGGGTTAATTGCGCGCATGGCCGATTTCCCATTCCCGCGCCGGCGACGCTTGCCATTTTGGGCGCGCGCGGAGTGGCTATCACCCAAACCGATGAACCTTGCGAACTCGTCACGCCAACGGGGGCCGCTTTACTCGCGGAGTTGGTCGAAAGCTTTGGGCCGATGCAGGGACTCGTGGCGGAAAAAATCGGTTTCGGGCTGGGAACGCGGGATAACAAGACGCGGCCAAATGTTTTGCGGGCGGTGCTGGGAACGGAGTCTAAAGTTCATCCGCCTTCGCCCGGCTCCGGCGCGACAGGCAGTCCAAAGTCCAAAGGGGAACTCGATTGGGAGACGGACACGATTGCGGTGCTCGAAACGAATCTGGATGACATCAGCGCAGAGATTCTGGGGAATTTTGTCGAACGAGCGTTGGCGGCCGGCGCGTTGGATGTTTTTCACACGCCGATCCAGATGAAGAAAAACCGGCCCGGTGTTTTGCTCACGGTTTTGTGCGCCGAAACGGAAGCTGACAAATTCAGCGAGATGATGTTGCGCGAGACCAGCGCTTTTGGCGTGCGCCGGCATGCGGCGGAGCGCCGCAAATTGCGCCGCGAGTTCGTGACGGTAAAAACGCCGTTCGGCGAAGTGACGGTGAAACTTGGAAAACTGGATGGAAAAATCGTGCAATCCGCGCCGGAATTTGAATCGTGCCGAAAGGTGGCAGAGCAGGCCGGGGTGCCGTTGAAACAGGTTTATGAAGCAGCAATAAAAATTCTTTCGAAGTGAAACAATCTTTTAATTCCATTGAATCCGTCATCGCCGATTTGCGGAAGGGCAAAATGGTGATTGTGGTGGATGACGCAGACCGTGAAAACGAGGGTGACTTGATTATGGCGGCGGAATTCGTCACGCCCGCGGCGGTGAATTTCATGGCCAAGCACGGTCGCGGGCTGATTTGCGTGCCCACGACCTCCGACCGGTTGCAGCAGCTTGGCATCGAGCGCATGGTCCGGCAGAACCGCGAGACGTTCAAAACGGATTTCCAGATCAGCGTGGATGCCGCGCGAAATATTACCACGGGCATCAGCGCCGCGGACCGGGCGGAGACGATTCGCATCATGGCCGACCCGACGGCAATTCCGGAGGACTTGGTGCAGCCTGGCCACGTTTTTCCTTTGCGCGCGCGTCCGGGTGGTGTGTTGCAGCGCGCCGGTCACACGGAGGCCGCGGTTGACCTGGTGAAGCTTGCCGATTGCCGGCCGATCACCGTGATTTGCGAAATCATGAGCGACGACGGCTCGATGGCGCGCTTGCCCGAGCTGATGAAGTTTGCAAAAAAGCATCGGCTGAAAATTTGCACGATTGCGGATCTCATCGAGCATCGGCGCACGGGGGAAAAACTTGTTGAACAAATCGAGGTGGTCAAGATGCCGACCGATTACGGGGATTTTGATTTGCATTTGTATCGCTCAAAAATCGACGGGCAGCATCACCTGGCGCTGGTGCGCGGCGATGTGGCCGGGAAAAAAAATGTGCTGGTGCGCGTGCACAGCGAATGTCTCACGGGCGACGTGTTTGGCTCGCGCCGCTGCGATTGCGGCCCGCAATTACACCAGGCCATGCGGCAGATTTCCGATGCGGGCGCGGGTGTGCTGGTTTACATGCGGCAGGAGGGCCGGGGTATTGGCCTCGCGCCGAAAATCAAGGCCTATAAATTGCAGGAGCAGGGCTATGATACGGTTGAAGCCAACAAAAAACTCGGTTTCGACATGGACCTGCGCGAGTACGGCCTGGGCGCGCAAATCCTGGCGGACCTCGGCTTAAAAACGATCCGCTTGCTTACGAACAATCCCAAAAAGGTCGTGGGACTGGAAGGCTACGGCCTGAAAATTACCGAGCAGGTGCCGATCCGTGTGAAGCCGAATGCGCACAACGAACGGTATTTGAAAACCAAGCGGGAGAAGATGGGACATCTTTTGTAATTTACGATCGTGCCATTGCCTGAAGCATTGGAAAAACGGCTCGCATTCCGCAAGATAAGTCAGTAACCTAGCAACGCTATGGAAATTGATTACACCGTGCAAATTTGGCGCGAGGGTGGGCAATTTATCGCTCACGCGATGCCCTTGGATGTTGCAAGCTCGGGCGAATCGCCGCAAGCCGCGCGCGTTGCATTGGATGAGGCGGTAAAATTGTTCATAAAGGCCGCTGACCAACACGGCACTTTAAGTGAAGTTTTGGAGGATGCTGGCTACAAACACGACGGCTCTCGCTGGCGAAGTCCCGATTGGGTTGGTTTTGAACTGCATTCCACCCCCATCGCGGCTTGAGCAGCCATGCCAAAATTTGCGCCAGTTGATTGGCGGACACTCGAAAAGATTTTTCTGGCCACTGGCTTTCGCTTTGACCGGCAGGAAGGCAGCCATCGTTCCTATGTGAAGACGGGAGTTGCGTGTCCAGTGGTGATTCCGACGTATCGTGAAGTGTGCCTGTTTTTGTAATTCGTAATAATTTGAAGACTGCCAGTCTTTCCCGCGATGATTATTTTCGGTTGCTTGATGAGTGCCGCTGAATTCAAACCATGCTGAAGGCTGTAAAAAATCGGAAGGCATCAAAGACGACGGGCTCGTTTGCCGTCGTGGCCTCGCGTTACAACGCTGAATACGTGGATTCCATGTTGCGCGCGGCGCGGGTGGAGTTGGAGACTGCGGGGGCGCACGTGCGGATTGTGCGTGTGCCAGGGGCGTTTGAGATTCCGGCGGTGGCGGCGAAACTCGCGGCTTCGGGGCGTTATTCGGCCGTTATTTGCCTTGGCGTTATTTTTCAGGGGGAGACGAGTCATGCCCAGCATATTGGATGGGGTGTGACGCACGCTTTGGCGCAAATTCAGGTGCAGCACAAGGTGTCGGTCATTCATGGCGTGTTTGTTTTTGAAAAAGTGAAACACGCGAAAGTGCGTTGCCTGGGCGCGAAGCATAATCGCGGCACTGAGGCGGCGCAGACCGCGCTGCAGATGGCGCGAGTGATGGCGGCGATCAAGTAGGTGGAATTTCCATATTAGCCAATATCACGCCAAGAATCAGCGGGTGTGAAAAGATTGGGTGCAGTCTTGCGGTGGGAAATTCCGGGTGATAGCTTCCTTCCCGATTCTATCGAACTAAAATCTATGAAATTGTCTTTTGCTCTCCTCACTGCAATCGGAGTCGCCGGGCTGGCGCAATGGGCGTCCGCGGCAGACATTACCGGCACGGTCACGCTTAATGGCACGCCGCCGCCGGAACGCGAAATCACTCCGCTCAATAACGACCCCGTTTGCGGCAAGCTGAATTCCGGCAAGGTCAGCACCAGGTTTTTTGAGGTCGGCGCGAACAAAGGATTGGGCGATGTCATCGTGATGCTGAAAGGCGTGCCGGGCAAGGCAGATGCTTCGGCCGCCCCGGTGGTCGTGGACCAGAAAGGCTGTCTTTATACGCCGCAAATCCTCGCGGTGCAGACCGGCCAGAAGCTCATCGTGAAGAATTCGGACCCGACCTCTGTGCCCATGCACAATGTGCATATTAACCCGATGGCTGCGCCCAACATGGAGGCTTATTCCACCAAAATCAGCCAGCCCCAAATGTCCGGCGCGGCCGATTTGACCTATAGTTTCTCCGCACCGGAAAATTTCATGAAGTTCCAATGCGACGTGCATCCGTGGATGTTCGCGTGGGTGACGGTCGTGGATAACCCGTATTTCGCCGTGACGGACAAAGACGGAAAATTCACCATCAAAAACGTGCCGGCGGGTCATTATAAAATCGCCGCGCTCCATCGTAAAGCCGCGCCGACGGGCGTGGAAAAGGAAGTTGATGTGAAAGACAGCGGCGCAAGCGTGGATTTCACCCTCGAAGTTAAATAATTTTTGCTCTGAAACCGCTGCGGGTGTTCACTCGCAGCGGTTTGTTTTTTGTCCCTTTGTTTTTACATGAATGAACTGCCGAACAATCGCTGGTTGCATCGTTTCGCCGTCCTTACGGCGCTGGCGACGCTGGCGTTGATCGGCATCGGCGGGTTGGTGACGAGCCACGAGGCGGGGATGTCGGTGCCGGATTGGCCGACGAGTTACGGTTACAATATGTTTTTCTTTCCGCTGAGCAAATGGTGGCACGGCGGGAATATTTTTTACGAGCATTCCCATCGGTTGTTTGCTTCCGGGGTCGGATTCCTGACGGTCATCCTGATGGTCTGGTTGTGGATTTCCGAACCGCGCAAATGGCTGCGCTGGGTGGGCGTGGCGGCGTTCCTGGCGGTGGTGTTGCAAGGCGTGCTGGGCGGTTTGCGCGTGATTTTGTTCAAGGACCAGATTGGAATTTTTCACGCCACGCTGGCGCAATTGTTCTTCGTCCTGACCTGCGCGATTGCGTTATTCACCAGCAAATGGTGGGCGCGGATGGCGAGCGCGCAAGAGGCAGCGGGCAACATGGAACTTGCGCCCTCAAACTTCCGGAAATTTTTTCTCGGCACCACCATCCTGATTCTGCTCCAGCTTATTTTGGGCGCAACCATGCGGCATCAGCACGCGGGATTGTCCATTCGCGATTTTCCGCTGGCTTATGGAAAGCTTTGGCCGGCCACGGACGCGGCCTCGGTGGCGCATTACAACGAGCAGCGAGTCGAAATAACCAATTTCAACCCGATCACCGCCTTCCAGATTGAACTGCAAATGGTGCATCGCATTATCGCGATGCTGATCCTGTGCGCCGTGGCATTTTGCGCGTGGCAGGCGTGGCGCAAATTTTCAATTCGCAATCCCATGGCGAAGCTCGCGGTGTTTTGGCTGGGATTGATTCTTAGCCAGGTGGTCCTGGGCGCGGCGACGATTTTGTCGGACAAAGCGGCGGACATTGCCACGGGCCATGTGCTGGTCGGCGCACTTTCGCTGGCCACGGGCGCGGTGTTAAGTATAATCGCGTTTCAATTTCCGCAGCGTGCCGCCGGCATTTCGCCGGCAAAAGTGATTTCAGAGGCGCAGCCAGCGGCCAATTTGAAGCAGGTGATGGAAGCCGGGTCCGCCGGCAAGATGCCGACGGCACGTTAATACATGAAAGAAGCAATCGCACAATCGGTAAACGAAGCAGTCGTGGCTGAAAAAGGCTGGATGTCCGTCTATGCCGATTTGACCAAGGCCCGGCTCACGTTTCTGGTGGTGCTGACGACGCTGGTTGGCTTTTATCTCGGCTCGCCCAGTCCGGTCAATTACCTGTTGATGCTTCACGCGGTGCTCGGCACTGCAATGGTCGCCAGCGGCGCCGCAGCCTTGAATCAGCTTTTGGAACGCGAACACGACGCAAAAATGCGCCGCACCAAAAATCGTCCGTTGCCCTCCGGCCGATTGCAGCCGGCGACGGTCATGGTGTTTGGCGGCGTGTGCGCCTGCGCGGGGCTGCTTTACCTCGCGTTGGCCGTGAATCTGACCACGAGTGTCATCGGCGCGATCTCGCTTTTAAGTTATCTTTTCATTTATACGCCGCTTAAACGTTTAACCTGGTTGAATACCGCCGTTGGCGCGGTGCCGGGCGCATTGCCGCCGCTGATGGGGTGGACGGCGGCCCGTGGTGAGTTGAGTCGTGAAGGCTGGGCGTTGTTCGCGATCCTGGCCTTCTGGCAATTGCCGCATTTTCTCGCCATCGCCTGGATGTATCGTGAAGAATACGCGAAAGCCGGTTTCAAGATGCTGCCGGTGATTGATCCGCAAGGGCATCGCACCGGCCGTCAGGCAGTGAGCCACACGCTGGGATTGCTCCCGGTCAGTTTGTGCCCGTTTTTGTTTCACGTCACCGGCCCGGTGTATCTGGTGGGCGCGGTGGTGCTGGGGTTGGTGTTCCTTTGGTTTGCCATCCAGTTTGCGCGGCACATGACGATTCCGCGCGCGCGACAGCTTTTTTTCGTTTCCATTTTGTATCTGCCGTTGCTGTTGGTGATGATGGTGTTGGATAAGGTTAAATGAGTGATCGGTTAAATCAGTTAAATGAGATGAGCATTCGCCTCGTTTAACTGATTTAACAATTTTACTTATTTAACGAACCAAAACCGACTCCGCCGTTGACACGCGTGGTTGAGTAAAGTTCACTAACACTCGTTTGGCATCGGCTGGTCAAAAGATGTTGAGCTAATAACAGTTGAAAAAACATGCAGGCGACACACGCAGTTCCACATACCGGAATCCACGAAGAGCATCATGGGGATGCAGGCTTCTGGCGCACTTACGTCTTTTCCACTGACCACAAGGTCATCGGCATCCAATACGGCGTGACCGCGCTGGCCTTCCTGTTCTTTGGGTTCACGCTCATGCTGATGATGCGCTGGCAAATCGCGCATCCCTCCGTGCCGGTTCCGCTGGTCGGGCCGCTGCTGGAAAAATTGCTGGGCAGCGTCGCGAGCCAGGGAAAAATTTCCCCGGACCTCTATAATTCCTTTGGCGCCATGCACGGCACCATCATGGTGTTTTTGGCGATTGTGCCGCTGGCTTTCGCGGCGTTCGGAAATTATGTAGTCCCGCTGATGATTGGCGCGCCGGACATGTGCTTTCCGCGCGTGAACATGGCCAGCTATCAGTCCTATGTCATCGGCGGCATCATCATGATGGTGAGCTTTTTCATCCCCGGCGGCGCGGCGCAGGCCGGTTGGACCTCCTATTCGCCGCTGGCAACGTCGATTGCCACGAACGGCCAAACCTTCTGGCTCGTCGGCATGATTTTCTTGATCACTTCGTCGTTGCTGGGCGCGGTGAATTTTATCGCCACCATCATCCAGCTTCGCGCGCCGGGAATGACCTGGATGCGGATGCCGTTTTTTGTGTGGTCTCAATTCGTGACGGCGTTTCTGCTACTGCTGGCGTTTCCGCCGCTGGAAGCCGCGGGCGTCATGCAATTGATGGACAAAGTCGCGCACACCAGTTTCTTCCTGCCCACCGGCCTCGCGGTCGGCACGCTGGGCCACATCAGTGGCGGCGGCAGCCCGTTGTTGTGGCAGCATCTGTTCTGGTTCCTCGGGCATCCGGAAGTTTACGTGCTTATTCTTCCCGCGATGGGAATTGTCGCGGAAGTGATCGCGAACAACACGCGCAAGCCGATTTGGGGCTACAAATCGCTCGTGTATTCAGCGCTGACGATCGGTTTTCTCTCGTTCATCGTTTGGGCGCATCACATGTATCTCACGGGCATGGGAATTCGCGTGGCGACCTTTTTCCAGACCACGACGATGATCATCTCGATTCCGTCGGTCATCATCCTGACCTGTATGTTCCTGTCGTTGTGGGGCGGTTCGATCCGCTTCAACACACCCATGCTGTTCGTGATGGCGTTCCTGCCGATGTTCGGCATTGGCGGACTCACCGGTTTGCCGCTGGGCTTCAACTTCAGCGATTTGCACCTGCATGACACTTATTACGTCATCGCGCACTTCCATTACATTGTCGCGCCGGGCACGATTTTCGCGCTGTTCGCCGGTGTTTATTATTGGTACCCCAAAATGACCGGCCGCATGATGAACGAATTCTGGGGCCGCGTGCATTTCTGGCTGTCGTTGATTTGCATGAACCTGATTTTCCAGCCGATGTTTGCGCAGGGCATGGCGGGAATGATCCGGCGCATGTCGGACGGCGGCGCAAATTATACCGCGGCGCACAACAGTGCGACGGGCGCGGAGGTCATTGGCGGGTTGAGCGACGGCCTGATACGCTTGCACGTGTTCATCCTGTGGGCGGCGGTTTGCCTGGGGATCGCGCAGATTCCTTTCATCATCAATTTCTTCTGGAGCATCAAGCACGGCAAGCCGGCCGGTTCGGATAATCCGTGGCAGGCCACTACTCTGGAGTGGCAAACGCCCACGCCACCGCCGCACGGAAATTTTGCCAAGGCGCCGATCGTTTATCGCGGCCCTTATGAATACAGCGTGCCCGGTCACACGGCCGACTTCACGCCGCAAAACGAACCGGATAAAGCTTAATTTAATCATCATGGAAATTCCGTACACAACAGAGATTCGCCGGGACACCGGGCTTTATAACGCCAAAGTCGGCATCTGGCTTTTTCTTGCGTCTGAAGTGATGCTCTTCGGCGCGCTTTTCTCGAGCTATATCCTCCTGCGCGTTGGCGCGCCGGAAGGTTTTTGGCCGCACGGCTGGCTGACGGTTTGGTTGGGCACGCTCAATACCATCGTGCTGATCACCTCGTCCATCACCACGGTCATGGCCTGGGCGTCGCTCAAGATGGGCAACTTCGGCAAGTTCAAGATGTTTCATGCGATTACGCTCTGCTGCGCGCTCGCCTTTTTGTGCATCAAATCCTACGAATACCACGACAAGTTCATTCACAACGAAATAACGTTGAAGGACGGGCGCATCGCAGACGGCCACGTGGTCAAGAAGACGGAAGAAGCTGTTACCATCGAAGGCCGGTTTGTGAAGGACCGCAAAGATCTCTTCAATTTGAGCACGCCGTTCCTGGGACCGCCCAAATACGAAGAAATCGAAATCAAGACGGCGGACATTGCAACCATGAGCAATTACGGCCCGGCGCATCATACGTATAACGCCATTTATTTCACATTGACCGGACTGCACGCGTTGCACGTCATAGGCGGCGCGCTCGTCATCTTTTATCTGTGGGCCTTCGGCGGCAAAATGTGGAAGACGGATCCGGAACGGTTTACCAACCGCGTCGAAATTTCCGGGCTGTTCTGGCACTTCGTCGACCTCGTTTGGATTTTCCTGTTCCCGGTTTTATACTTGTTATAATTTATGAGCGACTCCAAAGCCCAATCTCAAGCGCACGCCCAGCCGCATGACGATCATATTGCGCACCACGTGCGCCGTTACCTGTATGTCTTCGTGGCGCTCATCCTCGGCACGATTTTGACGGTGTGGGCCTCTTACATTCATTTTCCCAGCCGCGAAATCAACATTGCCGTCGCGCTTCTCATCGCGAGCTGCAAGGCCTTCCTCGTGGCCGGTTATTTCATGCACTTGATTTCCGAGCGTAAAATGATTTATGGCGTGCTCGGGTTCACGGCATTTTTCTTTGCCGGGCTTATGACGCTGACGCTCTGGTCGTTCGCTGATTTCCCGCCGCACACGATTACGCACTGATTAAAATGTCGCTGAAAGCCTTCCATCTCGTTTTCATCATGGTATCCATCGCCCTGGCGTTTGGTTTCGGCGTATGGCTGGCCATCCAGGGCGGCCTGTGGAACGTGATTTTTGCGATTGGCTCATTCGGCGGGGGAGTGGGATTGATTTTCTACGAGCGCTATTTTCTGAAGAAAACTAAAAACGTGAGCTATTTATGAGAAGTTCTCCAGGTTCCAAAAAATATCCAGGCTTCAAATTTGTTGGAGCTTTGGCAGCTTTCGTTTTATTGGCGCAACCCGCTTCTGTCCTGGCTTGCGCCGCCTGTTACGGCGCTTCGGATTCACCGATGGCCAAGGGAATGAACTGGGGCATTTTCAGCTTGATGGCAGTTGTTGGAATGGTCCTTGGCTGCATTGCCACATTTTTTGTTTTTATCGGGAAAAAATCCGCGGAGGCATCCAGTTTGCCGGAAGCGGATTCCCAAAAGAAGACTGAACCCACTGAAAAGATCTGACTATGGCGAATCTTTTTGAATCTCTGAGGCAGGGCACCGAAAAACTTCTCGGCATGCCGGTTCTCGCTTCGGAACACGGCCAGCAGGTGGACAACCTGATCATCTACGTCCATTGGCTGATGATGGCGCTCTTTGTCGGCTGGCTCGGCTATTTTGCCTACACGCTGTTTCGCTTTCATCGCAGCCGCAATCCCAAGGCCGACTACATCGGCGTCCGCAATCACGCTTCGAATTACATCGAAGTCGTCGTCGCGCTCGTCGAGGCGGTCATTTTGCTTTTCGTGGCAGTTCCGTTGTGGGCGAAGACGGTTGACAAGTTCCCGGCGGAGAAGGATTCCATCGTCGTTCAAGTTGTGGCACAACAATTCGCCTGGAACGTTCGTTATCCCGGCAAAGATGGCGAATTCGGCGCGCAGGACATGAAATTTGTCACCTCGGATAATTCGTTCGGCGTGGACCCGGCTGATCCGAAAGGGAAAGACGATATCGTGACGCTGAACGAAGTGCACGTGGTCATCAACAAGCCGGTCATCATCCGTCTTTCGTCCAAGGACGTGATTCACTCCTTCAAGGTGATTGCCATGCGTGTGACGCAGGACGCCATTCCCGGCATGCGCATTCCGCTTCATTTCACGCCGACACGCGAGGGTCGCTATCAGATCAATTGCGCGCAATTGTGCGGGCAGGGTCATGCGAGCATGGCCAGTGGCTACATGGTCGTGCAGAGCCAGGAAGAATTCGACAAGTGGATCGCCGGCCAGACTCCGGCGGCGGCGGGCGGCGGCAGCTTTGAATAAGTCCGCCTCAGCGGACGCGCTGATATTATGAATCCGACTGTGCGAAGATTTCCTTGGACGGTCGGGATCGGTCTTCTGCTCCTTGTTCTGCTGGCTTCGTTTGCTTTGGTCTTCGCCAAGGCTGAGCGCCACAACTCGCTCCCCGTTTATGGGCAAGTGGCGGAGTTTTCCCTGACCAACCAGGATAGCGCCACCGTTTCCCTGGCAAACCTGCGTGGCAACGTGTGGATTGCCGACATCATTTTTACGCGCTGCCCCGGCCCGTGCCTGAGAATGACCCGCCAGATGAAGGAATTGCAGGATGCCCTGCCAAAAAAAGCCCAGACTAAACTGATTTCCCTCACCACCGATCCGGACTACGACACTCCGGCTATTTTGAAAACTTACGCCGAACGCGCCGGCTCGAACCTGAGCCGATGGACGTTCCTGACCGGAACAAAACTGCAAATCGCCGGTCTCGCGACCGGCAGCCTGAAACTTTCCGCCGTGGAAAAGAAGCTTGATGAACGTGCTACACCCGAGGACTTATGGGTACACAGCACGATTTTTGTGATCGTGGACAAGCACGCGCAATTGCGCGGGGTGTATCAAACAGGCGGCGAAGATGTGGATTGGACGGTGGAGAAGCAAAAAATTCTCGCCGCGGCCAGCGAACTGGAGCGCGAACCATGACGCTCCATGATTTGCCGGCGTGCAACGCCACGTTCAACGGCCTCGCGGGGGTATTTCTCAGTTTTGGGTTTTACTTCGTCAAACGCGGCAAGGTGATTGCGCATCGAAACTGCATGATAGCCGCGGTGTGCAGCTCATTGCTCTTCCTGACCGGCTATTTGATTTACCATTTCGGAGTCCATGGCATCACGATTTTTCGCGATCCTGCCTGGTTTCGGCCCATTTACCTGACAATCCTGTTCACGCACCTGGTGTTGGCCATCACGATTGTGCCGATGATTATCATCACGTTAAGCCGCGCGTTGCGGCAGCGTTTCGACAAGCACAAAAAAATCGCGCGGTGGACGTGGCCCTTGTGGATGTATGTCTCAGTGACGGGGGTGCTGATTTATTTGCTGCTCTACCAGATTTTCCCGCAGCATCAATGAACGTGTCGGAAGCTGATTCAAGACGCTTCGCGAATCAGTTGCGTGATGGAAAGCGGTAGCGTCCTGGATTGCGGCGACCCTCCGCTGCTTTCTTCGGCGTGAGAAAGTTCACGGCAGCAGTTTGCCGACCAATCCGCTAACCGTCTTCCCATCCGCTCTTCCCGCTGCTTTTGCTTGAACCGCTTTGATGACTGGTCCCATGTCCTTTTTGCTCACGGCGCCGGTTTCAGCGATGGTCGCTTTGATCAATTGCTCCAGTTCCTCCGGAGAGAGCGCTTTCGGCAAAAAGGCTTCGAGGACGGGAATTTCCTTTTTCTCCTTCTCAGCGAGTTCCGGTCGGCCGCCTTTTTCGTATTGCTCAATGGCGTCGCGACGCTTCTTCACTTCTTTTTGTACAATACCTACGAAATCGGCGTCGGACAGCGTCTCGGTCTTGCTTTCGACCAGCATGTAACCAATCACCGATTTCAGCAGGCGCAGAGTGGAAAGCCGGTCGGCATCCTTGGCGAGCATCGCGGATTTGATTTCCTGGCTGAGACGTTCCTGGAGGGACATAAAGGGTATGGGATGGCGAGTGACGGAATTGGGACCGTGTTACTCGCTGGTCTTTTCCTTCTCCGCTTTTAGATTCTTGAGCGCATCCCGAACTTTGGCTGCTTTTTCGTAATCCTCGCGCTGGACGGCGTCAGTCAAGGCCTGCTCCAACTTTTCCTGAGTTGAAAGCGGACGGTTGGCGCGGATTTCCGCAAGCCAGGTTTGCAACGAATAGAGTTCGCCGCTTTGCTCGCTCATTTCTCCCCGCGAATATTCGCGGTAAAATTCTTTGATGTTCTCGATGCCCTCTTCGATTTGCGCGATAGCCACGGCATAATCCTTCGCTTCGAGCGACTGCGTGGCGCGGCCGCGGGTGAGAATCATCATCAATTGCGGCTGAAACTGCCGGAGCGACCAGGCTAATTCCTCGGTTTCAGCGTGCTTGCCAACGAAATTGAACACTGCGAGATTGCGTTCGCCGTCGCGGACCACGCCGGCGTAATCCTCGAGTTGCAGCAGGCAGATATAGCGATGATGAAACTGGAGCGACTCGACTTGCAGTTTTGCGCAATCTTCAGCCGTCAGCTTGAATCCCTCGTCGGTTCCATTATTTGCGGCAAGATGTTTGTGAAGCTTTGCCTGGTAATAATCGAAAAGTGAATTATGGCCAAACGGGCGTTTGCCGTCCGGCCGGCCTTCAGCGTTCATTTGCAGCACGCCGAGATCTACACGCAGTTGGATTTTCTCCTTGCCGTCTTTGCCCTTGAATTTCCTGACGACAACCTGGCCCGGCTTGTATTGCCAGTGATCGAGAAGTGGCGAAATATCAAAGTCCATGAGGCGAATATGACCGCGAAGTGATGGCAAGTCAACGCACGCTTGTCTTGCGCTGATATTTCGGCGAAAACCAAGCATGTCATTGCTGGTCAACGTCGCGATTCACCCGAGTCAATTCCCAAAAAAAGTCCGAGCGGACCTCGCCGAGTCATTGCGCGCACGCTCGGTAAATCACAAATTTCACTACGACAGCGTCAAGCAAACGCAAAAATGGCTGGCCCTGCACCAGGTACATTCGCCCTCGCGCAACGATGCGGATTGCGCGGCGGTTTATGACGCCGGCTTTAACGCTGTCGCCGCGCGCATTCAATCGAAGGCGGTCCATGTCATCGGGCTGGGATGCGGCGGCGGACAAAAAGATACGCGACTGCTGCGCCTGCTGAAGGAGCGGGGAAAGGAGATATTTTACACGCCGTGCGACGTGAGCACCGCGATGGTGTTGACGGCGCGAGAAGCGGCGCTCGCCGTGGTGCCGCCCGAGCATTGTTTTCCCGTGGTATGCGATTTAGCCAGCGTGGACGATTTGCCCGAACTTTTCGCAATACGCAATACGCAACACGCAACACGTCTCACGACCTTCTTCGGCATGATTCCTAATTTTGAGCCGGAAATGATTTTGCCGAAATTGGCATCACTCATCGGCGTGGGGGATGAGTTATTGTTCAGTGCGAATCTCGCGCCGGGAAATGATTATGCAGCGGGGGTCAAAAGAATTTTGCCGCAGTATGACAACCCGCTTACGCGCGATTGGTTGCTGGCGTTTCTGTATGATCTCGGTGTTGAGCCGCGCGATGGCGAGTTGCGCTTCGCCGTTGAGGATGTGCAGGGCCTAAAGCGGATTGTGGCGCGGTTTTATTTCACGCATTCGCGCACGATTGCGCTGGACGAGGAGCGGTTTGAATTTCGCGCGGGCGAATCCATCCGGCTTTTCTTTTCCTATCGATACACGCCAGAGCGAGCGCGCCAGGTTCTGGTGCAACATGGTTTGGAGGTGGTGGAACAATGGGTGACGCGATCTGAGGAGGAAGGGGTATTTCTTTGCCGGCGGAAGCACTGATTCGTTACGCCGGCAAGATGCCCGCGGCGCGCTCCCACCTTTCGCTCAAAACACCTTCATCGTTTCCAGCACGGCTTTGATACGCGGGACTTCGTGCGTACGAAACAGGTCGGTTTTGCCGAGGGCGGCGAGCACCGCGAAGAAAGGTTCGGCACTACGAACTTCCTCACCGAAATATTCAAAAGCGTGGGGCAGGGCGTGGCAAACGGGAAAGCCCAGCGCGCGCAGGCGAAAGGTGTTGAGGAAAACCGTCATTTGATGCCGCACCCGCACGGCACTGTCCTGCAGGTTGCGGTAATAAAATCCGAGGCCGGGATCGAGGATGATTTTTTCCACGCCGTTGCGCTGGGCGATTTCAATTTGACGGGCAAAATAGTCGCGCATCATCCCGATCGGATCCGCGCTGAAATCGAAATCGCCCACTTCGCGCACATTTTTTCCCTGCACATAGCAAATGATGACTGCGGCGTCATGGGCGGCTGCCATGCGGAATAATTCATCAGATTGGTCCGTGCCGGTAAGGTTCAAAACGTTCGCGCCGGCGTCGAAGCAGGCGCGGGTCACTGCGGGTTGATAGGTTTCCACGGACACCAGGATTTCCGCCGCGCGAAGATTCTCGATGACCGGCAGCAGTTTGCTGTTCTGGGCGGCATCATCTGCGCGCGCGGCCTGGGCGAGCGTGGATTCCGCGCCCAGGTCCACGATATCCGCGCCTTGATCGTGCAACACGCGCCCGCGCTGGATTGCACTGTCGGTCGTGAGGCACACGCTCTCGCGATACCAGGAATCGGCCGAGAGATTGATGACGCCCATGATCGCGGGGGCGGAATTGAAATCGAACGTCTTGCCGCCGATCGAGAATGTCTTCACGGGGACAGCTGCGGCGGCGCGATTTTTTTCCACCAATTCGGCGAGTTGTTCGAGATTCAGCACGGGACGGAATTGTAAATCGTAAACCGCGGCTCGTAAATGCGTGAAAAAGTTTCAAATTTCAAGTTCCCTGCACTGTTGTCTTACAAACTACTGCCTTTGGCGGGGAGGGATTTTCGGCGGCTAAACGGGGTTGTCGCCCGATTGTTCCATTTTGCCCGCGTTCTATTCTTAAAAAACAGAATGAGACAACTAAAGTGAACCGGATGAAAAGCAACCAACCATCATGAGGACGCTTCTAACCGATCCTTTTCCGCCACAATTTACTAATGAAAAGACCTTTTCCGCGGACGCTGAACCGTCCCGCCGAGAGGTGGGAAAACTGGCGCGCACCTTTCCCCAGGCGGCGGCGTTAACTTCGGAGGGCGATTTATTGGAGGTGGGTGTGGGTGGAACAGTCATCGTCCCGCCGGGTGCGGCAGCCGCCGAAGAAACGGCTGCCGCGCTCGAGCATGGCGTGGCGGTTAGCGGAGGGCGGGATTTTCCGGCGGATGACCTTTCGTCGTTTTCACCCCGCGCAGAATGCGAATCCGTAAAAATCCCTTGAGCGCATGAGCCATCGCCTCAACATTTCGTTCTTCGGTTCAAGCTTGGTTTCGGCGTCTCAGAATCCCGCCGTGACTTATTACCGCGGCCTGATTCGCGCGCTGACCGACCGGGGGCATCGCATCACGTTTTACGAGCCGAAAATGGGCGAGGGCGCGAAGCGTGATACTCCGAATCCCACTGGGGCGCGGGTGGTGACCTATCCGGCCACGGACGAAAGCGTGCTCGATGCGCTGGAACAAGCTGAGGAAAGCGATTTGATTGTCAAATGCAGCGGGGTGGGCGCGTTTGATGAGCTGCTGGAAGCGGCGGTATTGGAGTTGAAAAAGCCGGAGACGTTGGTGGCCTTTCTGGACTCGCACGCGCCCGCGACACTTGAACGGCTTCGCAATGATCCGGAGGATTTATTTCATGTCCTTATTCGCGAGTATGATTTGATTTTTACACGCTGCGGCGGTGCGCCCGTCGTCGAGAGTTATCTCGCCGCCGGCGCCGCCGGTTGCGTGCCCCTCCCCGATGCGGTGGATCCCCAGGTGCATTTTCCCGCGCAATGTGAAACACGATTTGAGGCCGACCTCGCCTTGCTGTGCGACCGTAATCCGCACAAGGAAACTCGCGTGGAGGAATTTTTCTTCCGGCCGGCTGCACAAATGCCGGAGCGAAAATTCCTGATCGCGGGCGATGGCTGGCAGGGCAAGCCCATGCCGGCCAATGTAAATTATCCGGGCTCGCTCCGCGCCGACGAGCACAACGCATTCAATTCCACGCCGCGCGCCGTATTGAGCCTCAATCGCGGTTGTGCGACGCGCTATGGCTTTTCACCCACGGCCGGTGTGTTCGAAGCCGCGGGAGCCGGCGCCTGTCTGATCATGGACAAGTGGGAAGGCATTGAGCTTTTCCTGGAACCGGACCGTGAGGTGCTGGTGGCCGGCAACGGTGAAGAATTGGTGAGCCAACTGCGCGAACTCACACCAGAAAAAGCGCGTCAGATCGGCCATGCGGCTTATGCGCGCGTGCTGGCTGAACACACCTTCGCGCATCGGGCTGAGCAGATTGAAAAAGTGCTCGCGGGAAAAGAAGGGAGAGTAATCGCTTGAAAATACGCCAGACGCAATCTTCTCCGCGGAATGGAGTCTCAGCGCAGATCGATGGAAACAGAGCCGCGACTCTGGAAACGACTTCACGGATCGACACCGAAAGTTTGCTTTCACCGCCTCGCTACGTGTTCGGGAACAAATTTCCGAGGCCTACTCGTCCACAGTTAAAAATCGTCATTTTTGGTCCGTCGCTCAGTGCGCGCGGGAACGTTGACGCGGCCATTTATCGCGGGTTGCTCCGCGAACTTGGCGTGCGCGGCCATAATGTGTTGTTTCTCGAGCGTGGCGCATCAGGTGCGTTGCCCGGCCGTTCGTCGAAACCGGCGTCTGGGCGCATTGGGTGTTATTCCGGGCTCAAGGAATTGAAAGATCATTTTACCGTGGCGGTTCGCGAGGCCGATTTCGTGATGGTCGGTTCGCCGGTTGACGAAGCCATAGCGATCGGCGAATGGGTCACACAAACCGCGCAAGGCGCCACGGCATTTTACGACACGAATTTGCCGGCTACGATGGCGGGCCTGCTTCGAGGCACGGCAAATTCCATTTCCCCCGCGCTCATTCAGCGTTACCAGATGTTTTTGTCTGCCACCGGGGGGCCTTTGTTAAATTACATCGAAACTCAATACGGGTCGCCGATGGCGCGACCTTTGTATCGCTCGGTGGATGCCACCCTGTTTTTTCCGGAACAACATGCGCTGAGGTGGGACCTTGGTTATTCGGGCGGATACAGCCGGGAGCGCCAGCAGTTGCTCGAGCGATTGCTGCTGGAACCGGCCCGGCGCTGGAGTGATGGAGAATTTGCCGTGGCGGGCCCGGGATATCGGCATACCGTTCACTGGCCTAAAAATGTAAAACGCATCCCGCACATGCCGGCGGGAAAACTGCGCGGGTTTTTCAACGCACAACGCTTCGCGCTCAATGTCACGTCGCCGGGCGAACACGCTATTGGTTTCTCGCCGGAAGCGCGGCTGTTTGAAGCGGCGGCTTGCGGCACGCCGGTCATTAGTGATTTCTGGCCGGGCATCGATACATTTTTCAAGCCGGACGATGAGATTTTGATTTCGCATTCGCCGGATGAAACGCTCGTTTACCTCGAAGAAATCCCGGAACTCGATCGGCGGCGCATGGGGTATCGCGCCCGCGAACGCGTGCTCGCCAGGCACACCACGCGCCATCGCGCCGCGGAGTTGGAGAGTTACGCGCTGCAAGTTTTGAAACTCGGGGCGGCGTGAAACAACATCGTTTCCGTGGCCCTCCCGGAAATTTTACTTCTATTGAAAACGCAAGGCGTATAAATACCGTTCATGGATAGGGGAACCCCTTATTGAGCCGGCCTGCGCCAGAGCGTTTCTTACAGTGCTATGGAACTTGTTGTATTGAATGTCGGCTATCCGTTCGCACCGGTTGGCCCGGAAATTTTTGGTGATGCGGAAAAAACACTGGCGCGGCTTGATTCGGCGCTGGCTCGGGCGGGCCACGAATCTTTCGTGATGGCTTGCGAAGGCTCGGTCACCGAGGGAATTCTTTTGGCCACACCGAAACCTTCAGGTCGTCTCGATGAGGCGGAGCGATTCCGGATTCACGAGCAATACCGTTTTACGCTGCAATCTTTTCTGAAGAAGTGGCCGATTGATTTGATCCATATGCACGGGCTGGATTTTTATGAATATCTTCCCGAACCGGGCGTTCCGGTGCTGGTGACGTTGCATTCGCCGATCGAGCGTTATCCGGAAACGATTTTTCATCTGAATCGGCCGCAGACGTTTCTCCACTGCCCATCCACTGCCCAACACCTCGCCTGTCCGCCATGCGAAAACCTGCTGGCAGAGGCGGGAGACGGCGCGCCCATCGAGAAATATTTGGCGATTTACGAACGGCTCGTCGAGGAGGCCCGGGCTTTGGAAGCCGCGACGGAAGCGGCGAACGTCCAATTGCAAGAAAATCTCAGTGCCACGCCAGAACCGATTTTAGGTGGGTCTAAAATCGCCGATTATTCCTTTCTTACCCCACTTCCGCAGGAATGATTTTCGGCGATGGTTGCGCGGCTTGGTGAACGCCTGATTTTTCCATTCAAGATTTCCGACGTTCGCAGCCTTTTTTGATGAAAACATTTTTCTCGCGGGCAGGTCGGGTTCGATATGCGGTTCTGGCGTTATTGTTGGCGGGCCTAAGTTTTTCCGCAAACGGGCAGGTGAACAGTTGGACCGGTTCCGCCAGCGGTAATTGGGAGGACGCCAGTTGGTCCCTGGGAATTCTGCCAGGAGCGGGACAGACGATATTGATCACGAATGCAAACTGGAAGGCCGTCGCCATTGGGACAAATACCGCGCTGAACTTTCCGCAAAGCTTGACGGTGGATTCGATTACCGTCTCGTCGCCGGCAGATACCTCGAACACGCTCTTATTGAATTACGCGGGCATCAACAATCCGTTGTCCGCGAACTCACTGACGGTGGCGAGCAATTCGGCCGTGATGATGAATGGATCGGCCTTGCAGGTATCCAATCTGATCACGGTCAACGGCACCTTCACCGAGGATATGTTTTCGGTGGTCACGAATTTGTCCCTGGACGTGGAGACGATCGGCGCCGGCGGTTTCAATTTAAACAGCGGCCTGCTGATTTCCGGTTTTGGCGAGGACATCGGCCTCAAATTTCCCTCGACCTTTGTGCAGGCGGGGGGAACGAATCATGCGGTGGGCGTGCGGGTCTATCCGAATTCTGAATACGACCTGAACGGCGGTTTGCTGGATGGGGTTATTATTTTGCGGCCCCAGGCAACGTTCAGGCAGCAGGGTGGGGTGGTGGATAATTCCACAAATAGCGCGAATCTCACCAGCGTTGACGGAAATTTTTTGCAGTCCGGTGGCATGTTCATCGGGCCGACAAACAGCGGGATGTATCTTCCGGGTTATTTCTTTTTGCATCAGGGCACTGCTTCGGGCTCGGCGTTGCAAACCGGGGGGACGAATGTGCAAAACAATCTTAACTTGGGAAATCAAACCGCCGCTGAAAATCAGGACAACGGGCAGGCGCCGCCATATGGAGGAACTTACACCTTATCGAATGGCGTCGTAGTCACGTCGGGAACAATTGTGGCCGCTAACGGCACGATGGAACAAGCAGGCGGCACGCACATCGTGAACGGCACGTTGAACCTGCAGGGGAGTCTCTATTATGCGTTCAGTGTCATCAATGAAACGACGCCAGCCGTCTATCGGCTGGATGGCGGGACGTTGTCGGCGCAGGAGGAATTGGTCGGCGTGGCGGCGAACTTTTCACAGGCGGGAGGAACAAATCACGTTGCGGATACCATCTCGTTTGCTCAACCGAGCAATCCGATAGGTGCTTCCGGACGCGGTCAATATTCCCTCAACAACGGTGAATTGGCGGCTTCGAACATCTTGGTTTTGGGCGGGCAATTGAACCAGTCGGGTGGCGATTTGGTGGTGACCAACCAACTGTTGCTGCAAAACACAACCTTTCAACAAACCGGCGGCACGCTCAAACAATCCGGACTGCTCTCTCTGCTTAGCGCGAATTGGTATCCCGCTTCGGGGAGCCAACAACCTGGCCAATTGAAACTGGCCGACGGCGGATCGGACTCGCTTGGCCTGCCAGCCAGCGCGTGCGTGTTGCAGTTCGCCGATAGCAGTGGCGTCGCGTGGTCGGGTGGGGTTTTGCAAATTTTGAATTGGTCGGGTTCGATTTACGGAGGTGGAAACCAACGCATCATTTTCGGCAACGGTGCCGGCGCATTGACCGGGCAGCAACTGAGCCAGATTACGTTCGCGAACCCCATTGGTCTGGCGTCGGGAAACTATCCCGCGCGCATTCTGGCGACGGGTGAAATGGTACCGAATACCGGAAGTGCGCTGCCAGTGGCGCTGAGCCTTGCGAGCCAATCGAATTCGTCGGTGCGAATTGTCATTGGGGGGCAAATTGGAAGCAATTACATCATTCAAACCTCCACTGACCTCGTGCATTGGGTGCCGTGGACCACGCAACTCGATTCTACCGGCACGATTGGCGTGAATGACTCCACAGCAAGCGCTCCTACACGATTTTATCGAGTGATCCAGATGCCGTAATCAAGAAGGGGAGCGTCACCGCCTCCCGCCGGGCCGAACCGCGGCACCGCTGCGTTTGTAATTCTGCCTTCAGGGGTTAGGCGCCATTTTCACGCTCGACCGACCGCGTAAACGCGGAACTACAAACATCCGGACGCACCTCGACGTCGTGTTTAAAAACCCCCCTTGACACTTTCCTGATGCAGTGTAACATACCAACTAGTCTGTATGTTAACGCGAAGCCAAAAAACGGAAGAACCGGGCACCAAATTAAAATTACTGGATGCCGCGGTGGTATTGATGCGCAGAAAAGGATTCGCCGCGACTACGGTGGACGAAATCTGTGCCGAGGCGGGCGTCACCAAGGGCGGGTTCTTTCACTATTTCAAAACCAAGGACGACATTGCCAAAGCTGCCATCGAACGCTTTTACGAGAGCAAAGCGGTGGAATTTCAAGAGGCGCCATTTCGTAAGCTGGCTGATCCGCTGGATCGGGTTTTTGGGCGGCTGGATTTTGCAAAAAAATCCTCGGGAGGCAGCCGGCAGGTGACGAAAGGTTGTTTGCTGGGAATGTTCGCCCAGGAACTGTCCTTTACCAATCCCGGGCTGCGGGACACCTGCCGAAGCGCGCTGGAACGAATCGCGGCCGATTTCGAAAAGGATCTAGCCGAGGCCAAAGCGATTTATTCGCCTAAAATGGAATTTGAACCCCGGAGCGTGGCGATGCTTTATTTGTCCATTATACAGGGGTCTCAGATGATGGCCAAGGTTGCCGAAAGCAATGCGGTGCTGGCCGAAAACATCGAACAGTTCCGCCGCTATCTGCAAAGCATCTTTGGTGTGTCGCCATCACGCGCCAGGAAACCGGGAAGTAAAGCTTTCGACAGTTCGTCGAACTAATCCATTAAGAACAATGAACTCTTTCGTCAAAGAACGAATTTTCTGCATCACAAACATACCAACCGGTTGGTATTTAAATAATTAATCAAGAAGCGAGGGAAAGAATAATTATGAATACAACAGCTTTATCCGCCGCAAATGGAAATGCCGCGCGACGCAGTGGAGTCGCTGAACCCATCATTCAGCCGGCGCGCCCAAATGGCGACAGTCGGATTGAACTAAATGAAGATCGGGATTCGGCAAGGCCACAAAAAACTCCCCACCGGATTTTCAAGCGCCTGGCTCTCGGAGCGTTAATTATTTCAGCGGGGCTTGGCGTCGCGGCATTGGCGCATCAGTGGTGGACGGTCGGCCGTTATGTGGAGAGCACGGATGACGCTTACGTGGGCGGCGACGTGACGGTGATTGCTCCGAAGGTGGCGGGGTTTGTCGCGCAATTAGCGGTCACCGACAATCAAGCGGTTCACGCCGGAGATTTGTTGGTCAAATTGGACGATCGCGATTATCGGGCTGCACTCGCGAAGGCAGAAGCCGCGGTCGCGATTCAGCGGGCCGCTTTGACCAACCTCGACGCCCTCGCGCGGTTGCAGGAGGCTGTCATCGCTCAAGCGCAGGCGGCCATTGTCGCGACGAGCGCCGAGCAGCAGCGTGCGCATGACGACCAGGCGCGTTATCAGCACCTTGTCTCCACCGGCGCGGTTTCGGCGCAAAGTTTTCAGAAGGCGGACACCGATTACAAACAAGCCCTGGCCAATGACGACAAGGCGCAAGCCGTCTTGACGGCGGCGCAGCGGCAGTTGGAAGTCATCGCCACGCAAAAGGGACAGACGCAGGCAGCGTTGCAACAAGCCATCGCTGAGCGGGACCTGGCGCAACTGAACCTGAGTTACACTGAACTGCGCGCGCCAATGGATGGCACGGTCGGAAATCGGAGCGCGCAAGTGGGCGCGTACGCAACGGTTGGCGCGCAATTGATTTCGCTCGTGCCGGCGCGCGGCCTGTGGATCGATGCGAATTTCAAGGAAAGCCAGCTCGCGAAAATGCAGCCCGGCTCACCGGTGGCAGTGAGGGTCGATTTGATTTCCGGCAAAAAATTTCGCGGGCATGTTGTCAGTATTGCGCCGGCCACCGGCGCTCAATTCAGCGTGTTGCCGCCGGAAAATGCCACCGGCAATTTCACGAAAATCGTCCAGCGCCTGGCGGTGCGCATCGCGATTGATGGCGACCCCGCCGCGCAGGCCCAGTTGCGGCCCGGACTGTCGGTGACGGCCAAGGTGGATACGCGGGAGACGGGAAAGGCTGGCTTATGAACAATGCCACCAAATCTTCGGGATGGGTGAGGGAGATTTTGCCCTTTGTGGTCATGTGCGTGGGCATGTTCATGGCGTTGCTGGATATTCAGATCGTGGCGTCGTCGTTGCAGGACATAGGCGGCGGATTATCAGCCGCGCAAGATCAGATTAGTTGGGTGCAAACGGCTTATCTGATTGCCGAGATTTGCATGATTCCGCTTTCCGGTTGGTTGACGCGCGTTTTTTCTACGCGCTGGCTCTTCACGGCTTCGGCGGCGGGTTTCACGGCCACCAGTTTGTTGTGCGGGCTCGCGTGGAACATTGAAAGCATGATCGTCTTCCGCGCATTGCAGGGGCTTCTGGGCGCATCGATGATTCCCACAGTATTCACGTCTTCGTTTCATTATTTTCAGGGGACGCGGCGCGTTTATTCGGCTGCGGTCATTGGGACCATCGCTTCCGTCGCGCCCACGCTTGGTCCGGTGATTGGCGGCTGGATAACGGACACTTTGAATTGGCGCTGGCTGTTTTACATCAATCTTTTCCCGGGCGTGCTGGTCACCATTCTGGTGCCGTTCCTGGTGAAAATGGACAAGCCGGATCTATCGCTGCTTAAAAAGGCGGATTATTCCGGAATCATCCTAATGGCTGTCGGACTGGGCAGCTTGCAATATGTGCTGGAGGAAGGCGCGCGATGGAATTGGTTCGATGACAATACGATTCGGGCGTTCGCGGTCATCGCCGTGGTGGCCGGTGTCCTGTTCGTGGTGCGCAGCCTGACGTTTGCAAATCCGGTGGTGGACTTGCGCGCGCTGCGCAATCGGAATTTCCTGTTGGGATGTATTTTGTCGTTTGTCACCGGCGTGGCGATTTTTTCCACCATTTACCTGACCCCGTTGTTCCTGGGTTATGTTCGCGGATTCAGCGCCTGGCAGATTGGCGTCGCGATTGCGGTGACTGGCGCGGCCTCGCTCGTGGGCGTTCCGGTTTATATTCTGCTGGCGAAGAGATTCGACACGCGCTGGCTGATGATGTTCGGCATGGCTTGTTTTGGCGTCTCCATGTGGAGCTTTACGTTTATCACTCACGATTGGGGCGCGAAGGAATTGGTTCTGCCGCAACTGCTGCGCGGATTTCCGCAGGTGTTTGCCGTGGCTCCTGCCGTTACTCTCGGCCTCGGCAGCCTGCCGCCGGATCGGCTCAAGTATGCGAGCGGATTATTTAACATGATGCGCAACCTCGGAGGCGCCATCGGCATCGCGGTCTGCGGCACCATTTTGAACGATCGAACCAACCTGCATTTTCTCCGGCTCGCGGAACATCTGAATGCGACCAATGTCCCGATGCAGCAGATGTTGAACAAAGTAACCACGAAGGTGGCGGCGGTTCACGGCGGCGACATCGTTCACGGGCACGCTGCCGCGCTCAAGCAACTCTGGTCGCTGACGCATCGCGAGGCTCAGGTGCAAACCTTCGCCGATGCTTTCCTTGTCATTGCTGCGTCTCTGGTTATCGCCACCGTGCTCGTGCCGCTGTTGCGGAAAGTCGCCGCGCCGGCCATGCCCGCGGCGGCGCATTGAAATTCAGAAGACGATTTAACGCAAAGGCGCAAAGATGCGAAGGCGCCAAGATTTCGAACTTTTGTCGATGGCATTTTGGATTACTGTTTAGGGCGTTTCAAAAATATCGTGGCCACTTTCATCTTCGAAACCTGATCCTCTGAGGATTTCTATCGAAAAAATTGCAGAAGGCATATTGAACTCGAGCCTCCCTATTTGAATTCGCGCAAATAGGGAGGCTCATATTTTTCAAGACAGAAATAATAGTTGATCGATTCCGGCAATCTTGGTGCGCACAACGGATAATCGTCCGAGTGTGGATTCGGATGTGTTCCGCGTGTCATTTTTGAAAGCGCGCCGCCGGCCTCGTTTGTGAAGCCGCTCATTTTCCGTGTTTTGAAACGGGCTAGTCAACCCCCCTTTTTCTAGGATGTTTACTTTTTTCAGGAGGCTGGGAAACTATCGTTAAATCACGCCCAAAGCCTATGAACCGCAAAAGCCGTAAAAATTCCTTCCAGATTTCACGACGTTCTTTTCTCGCCCGATGCAGCGCCGTGGCGGCTGTCACGGGATTGCCGTTGTGGTTCGTTCAAAGAAATGCCGTCCTGGCCGCGGAGACAAGTGGCAACGCGTCCAACTCCCCAAAACCCAATGACCGCCCGGGCATTGGCTTGATTGGATGCGGGGGTATGGGGACTGGTGATGCTCAGAACGCGAGTGGTTACGGAGACATCCTCGCGGTGTGCGACGTGAACCAGGAACACTTGGACGCCGCCGCGCAACATTTTACCAAGGATGGCAAAGTTCCCACCAAGTACAGCGATTTCCGCAAAGTGATGGAGCGGGACGATATCCATATCATTGTGCAAGCCACGCCCGACCATTGGCACACGCCGATAAACATCGCCGCGGCGAAGGCGAAGAAGGATGTCTACGGCGAAAAGCCGCTTACCCTGACGATTGATGAGGGCAAGCACGTCATCAAAGCGGTGCGCGACAATAAAATTGTTTTCCAGACCGGCACACAACAGCGCAGCAGCCAGCGTTTTCATCTGGCTTGCGAACTCGTCCGCAACGGGCGCATTGGCAAGCTGCAGGAGGTGAATGTGTGGGTTCCGGCGGGGCTGCGCGAAGGCCCTTTCAAGACCGGCCAGGTTGCGCCGCCCACGATGAATTTTGATTTCTGGCTCGGCCAGGCGCCGCAGGTGGATTACATGAACGAGCGTTGCGAGAACACATTCCGCTGGTGGTGGGATTACGCGGGCGGCCCGGTAACCGATTGGGGCGCGCATCATAACGACATCGCCCGCTGGGGTATTGGCGAGGACGGGCCGATTGGCATCGAAGCGAAGGTGATTACCGGGCCGATTCCCGGTGGATTTACCACACCCAGCGAATTCGAGGCGACGTTGACCTGGAAAAACGGCGTCAAACAAGTCGTCAAAACGACGCGCGACGACAGCCCCTTTGGCGCGATTCTCAAGCCGGACGGACAGCGCAACGGCGTGAAATTCAGCGGCTCGGAGGGATGGATTTGGGTCAACCGAGAGGAAATTACCGCCAGTGATAAAGAACTCCTCAGGGCCCCGTTGCCTGAAAACGCCGTCCACCTCGAAGTCAGCCACAATCACATGGGAAATTTCTTTGATTGCGTGCTCTCGCGCAAAGACCCGATTTCCAAAATTGAAGACGGCCACCGTTCGGCGGTTATTGGCCATCTGATTATTATCGCGCTACGCAACGACTTGCGTTGCGCCTGGGATCCCGTGCAGGAAGTATTCACCGGTCCCGACGCGCAGGAAGCGAATCGCCATCTCGCGCGCGAAATGCGCAAGCCATACGATTATAGTTTCGTAGCCTGAGCCAGACATCTTCGCGCTCCGTTGGCGGGGTCTTCAGGCTGGATGCGTATGTGTTGGGATTGAGGCTCGGGATTTTACCCGACTTCGGTTACGCGTTAACGAAATTGCGGTCGAATTTTGGATGCGTTTCCCCTGCGCATTGACCGGATACGTCTTGACGATGCCAGTCCCGGTTTGGTACCCTTTCTACCCAACCCACAACGAGCATGAAAATCTCAAAACCCACAGGCGGCGCGGCTGTTAGGCAGTATCAGGCAATTCCCGGTGCACAAGGCGCGGTCCCGCGATATGCCCAATGGATGCGATCGACTGGGTTAGTGAAGCGTGATTCGATCCTGACGCGAATCGACGACTGCTTGAAGCTTTACGAAGGTCCGGGCGACGGATGGACCCGGCTGTCACTGCTGGGAGAGCTTTTTTTCTGCACCAATTATGCCTTGAAGCGCTCGCCGGGGCCCGCGCTCGAAGGGCCGCTCAATGATCTTTTTCTGACGACGGTGGATCAACTCTGCCGCGCGTTCGCGTGCACGCCCAACGTCCTGCCGCAAATGCTCGAAGAATGCTGGGGACGCGTATTGACCGAGCATGGCCATCATATCGATAACTCGGGAATAGCAACCGGAGGCATTCCGACGGTGGCGACGTACCTCAGCCGCGCGGAGGTTGAAAAGTTCAAGATCGAGTTTCAATCGGGTAGGGCGTACATGCGCGATCGGCCAAAATGTGAGGTGTGGACGCTGGCGAACTCTGGACGGATCGGGTGGGTTTACCATCCCAGCATAAAAGACCAGATGATGCAGCCGGGTTATGCCGGTTTCGCCTTGAGCATGGGCCGGGAATTATTCATGGCGTTTCATCGGGGAGGGTTCGATAAAAACAATTTCTTCCACTCGTCATATCTTTCGGGCGATACCGTCTTGTGCACGGGCACAATCAAGATCGAGTACGGCATCGTAAAAGCAATCATGAACGACAGCGGTCATTATAAACCCAGCGCCGAGCACCTGGTGAATGTGCTGCAAGCACTCAGAATGCACGGCGTGGATGTCAGGCGCGTGACAGTTCATGCCGTTCCGAATTCTTGGAAAGACGATTCCGGCGTGGTTCAGAAAACCTGGGGAGTCTGGTGGGGTTCTGATTTGTTGGACACGCGTGGCGGAGGACTCGGCCTTTACCAGCGGATGCACGCGAACCAGGCCAATATCGCCAGTCGGACGGGAAACGCTCCCGGTCAGGGACCGGTGGTGAATCTTCCACCGCCGAATCGTCCTCCGCCGCCTCCGCCGCCGAGGTGGTAGCGTCTACAACAGGTCTTGAGGATTGGGACGAGTGGAGGAAAGCTCCAATCCCAAGTTCCAAGTTCCAAGTTCCAAAGAAGCTCCAAGCTTCAATTCCGACCTACATTTTCCAAACGCTTTTGGAGTTTGGAATTTCTCTGGGGCTGGGAACCGGGATTTATTTATTTCAATAACCCCATGAAAATTTATCGTACAAAGGATCTCTTAATGACACTGGTTACCGGTGCACTGGCAGTGTTTGACCACTCCTTGGCGCAGGCCGGCGAAACCGTTACTGGCGATCGTATCACGGCTGTTATCAATGTTTCAAAAGCTGACGCTCCGCCACCCCCGGCGGTTGCGGTTGGATACAACACGCGGACCTTTGGGCCGAGCGTGGGAATAGGCACCAATTGGTTTCTGTTCAGCTTTTATGGATTGCATGGCGGCCCGGCCACTCAGAATTCCGACGGTAGCGTATTCCTGCCAGGCAACGTGGCTGGCAGCCAATACGGCATCTCCACAGCGGCGCAAACCAAAGACGGAAAGGCATGGACAGGCATCGCTTTCGGTGGAGGTGGTTATTTTGTGGCAACATTCTCCTTTACTGGCGGGTTTCAACCGGGCCTGTCCACCTGGCCAGCTTGGTGGGCCAACGTTATAGAAATGATGGCGCCGAACGGAGTTACGCGTGCGACCCAATGGCCGGGTCAAGCGAGCAATTACGGTGATTGGATCGAGGCGGACTTCCTGGAGTATAACAACGGGACGGCTAACAAATATGGCGATACCGTACACAACTGGTACGGCGTGATCGGCAGCGGAAACGACGTTAACCCCAATTTTCCCGCGATCACGGTGCCGGCTGGCTTCAATTGGGCAACGCCACACAAATTCGGCTTCCTATGGGTGCCGGCCACAGCGACCACGAAGGGTTATGCGACGAGTTATCTGGACGATGTCCAAGTAGGTGGTAAGGCTGTATGGAACCAGTACGTCGCCACTGACTCGCCACCGCCGGTGGATGGCGTTAGCGCCTACAGCATTTTGGACAAATACCACCTGGCACTCATTTTAAGCACCGGCACCAACAATCCAATGACAGTGCAGAGCGTGGAGGTCTGGCAGGCGAATACAAACCAGAACTCGATCAACGGGAACCACGATTATCCCGGACACTGACCCAGCGCATTTAAACGAGGAGGTTGCAGGATCAGATCTTCGCGCTGTCGGCCTTGGACGTTGTCGAAGATTTAAACTTAAAAGTGGTGCGCCCGCCGCGATTCGAACGCGGGACCCTCTGCTTAGAAGGCAGATGCTCTATCCAACTGAGCTACGGGCGCAGCCTGAAATTCAGGCACTTAGGAGTGCCGTTTTTGACACTCCGTAGATTGTAATCCGAAATCATACCCGGTTTCAACGAAGAACGGCCAGTCTGTTGGAAGATTTAGCGCCAGCGCACCGAATATAAAAATCTTTCACTATTTCTGTCCGCGGCATCATAGCGATCTGAAAAGCAGAGAAAGAGCATTTCGTCCCGTTGCCGCTGGCGGATGTTTTGCGGTATGACAAAGGTAATTTTCAAACCATCATTCTCCGCCGCAACGTCGCGTAACGGCAGTGTTTGGCCGTCGATTTGCGCCCGGTAGCTATCGTTACGCGCTGAGACTCCATTGGATGAGCGCCGAGGGCTTAAGTGTAATTCAATAAACTCCGGCCGATCGACTGCCAGGCTCAGGACATTAAAAGCAATTCCCCCATCAGCGTCCCAGCCGTAGCCGTTGCCGACGATGCCGGTTTTGGCTGGAGAGTTGTCGGTGGTATATGTACCATTGAAATCTCTTAAGGCCGTTCCTTGCGCGCGGGGTAAGGCGAGTCGAATGGGCGAACGATCTTGTTGCGCGGTCAATGGCACCTTGGCCGAAATGATTTCATAAACCAACCACGCGACCAGCAGCGGGCCCGCAAATTTAAGCCATCGATTCGGCAGCAGTAACCAAACCAGCAAACCAAAGCCGGTGAAGGCCGGCGCAAAATCAAAAAGATATCGCGAAGCGACGGCGGGATAGTAGAGATAAAACCATCCTAATGCGAGGGTCGAAAATCCCGACCATATCAGGAGGGCTGAAATCAAGACGGATTGGGGTTGTTGCCAGAACGCAATTTGCCTGCGGTGCTGCTTCAACCAGAGCAACGTCATTGCAATGGCGATGACTATCAAGATGACGTAGCTCAAATCAAACGCCGATAAGTCCAACCTGCGCCAGCGAATAACGGGTGATTGCCCGATAAACAAGTTTTCGGAAAAGGCGAATGCTCCCTGAGGATTGACCAGGAAAAGCAGGCCGAAGAGCTCCTTGGCGGCTTGAAACAGAGAAGCGTCCCGGCTCGGATTTCCGAAACGGGTGAAGTAAATCATGTTGCCGGTGGTAACGGTCAGATGATGTCCGAATTCAGTTGGCGAGCCGAAGCGAGCCGCATTTGTCCAGGCCAGCAGCACAATGCTGACGAGCCATAAGGAAGATCCCAAAATCAGTTCGGTGATTTTGTGCCGGCGTTGCCAGGCCACCAGTGAGGCGATCAAAATCGCTCCGACTCCATAGACGGCGTGGGTTGGCCGTACCCAAATGGCAAATGAACTGAGGGCGCAGCACAGGAAATAATCCGTCCGTGAATTGAAAATTGCCGCACGAATCAGAGAAATTAAAATGGCCAGCGACAGGATCACGGAATAAAGAATCGTTTCTTCAAAGACGAGTTGATCCGCCCGGGCCAGCGTCCATAGCGCCGGGCAAAGCTCAACCATCCAAATGATGGCTAATCCAATCGTTCGCTGTCCTTGGCGAATTAGTTTTAAACCGGTCGCAGCGGAGTAGAAGGCTAATAGCGCAAAGGCAAAGCCCAAGGCGATGCGATCGGGGAACGGCTGATTATCAAACAGGCGCCATATCGCTTCAAATGGCAGCAGCCAGAGTCCAATACCCAAACCCCACACATGCTGCACGTGACCATCATGCCACACCAAGCCGGGTTGGAGTGCATCAAGGGAGTCCGCCAGGCTGAATTTTCCGTGGAGCAACGCCTCGGCCTGGTAACGATGATAAGGAGATTGTTCGTACGGGCGGATGCCATCGAGCGAGAGCATAATGGCGCCGTACACCAACGAATAAAGCACCAGCCAAACGCTGAGTTTTCCCGGGCGTTTCATTTCGGCATTGATAGCGGCAACGGAACCTGTCGCCCCTTTTCCTCCGTGATTTCCTCCTGGTATTCGGCGTCGCCATTGACCTGCCAGACGTTGTTTCGATCACCGCTCAGATTGCGGGCGGCCAGCAAGCCGGTCAGGATGGAGTGATCCTGGTTGTTGTATTTGTGCATGCCATTCCTGCCCACCGCCTGCAGGTTCTCCAACGGCGCGAGGGCTTTTCGAATGGTGTCCACATTGTTCCGGTAATGCGCATCATAGACCGGATAGGCCTTCTCCACCCGCACAACGCATCCGTCGACCACTTCGGCAGCTTTGGCCAGGCCCAATTGTTCCAACTCGCGTTTCGCCAGTTGTAGAATTCCGGCATCGTCTGTGTCCCATAAGCCATCGTGTTTGTTGCAAAAGTATTCCAATTCCAGGCAACTCGCCCCAGGGCGAGCAGTCATTTCGCCGCCCCAATTGTTGTAATTCTGAATGCGCCCAACTTTAACCGAGGAGTCGTGAACATAAATCCATGTGTCGGGAAACAGATCGGGCCGGTCCACGATTATGGCCACGAGGATGAAGTCGCGATATTGTAATTGGCGGGCTGCTTCGCGTGCTTCCGTGGGGAGCGGCGGTTCCACATTCAACACGCAATCGCGCAGCGGCATGGAAACGATGACGGAATCAGCCGTCCAGCGCTCCTTGAGCCCATCGGTTTGCAGCGTGTGCACCGCCGTGATGCGATTCCCGTCACGCTCCAACCGCACGACGGTTTTATCCAGGAGCACGCGCCCGCCTAACTTCAAAATTTCGTCGCGGGTTTTTTCCCAAAGCATGCCGGCTCCGTGGCGGGGGTATTGAAACTCGTCGATCAGTGTCTTGATTGTTTCCTGGTTGGAAGAATGAAATCCCAGCGCGGCGAGGATTGCTTTTTTCAGGGAAAGCCCCTTGATGCGCTGGCTGGCCCAGTCAGCGCTGATTTCGTTGCAAGGCATCCCCCAGACTTTTTCGGTGTAAGTTTTGAAGAAGATGCGGTAGAGCCGTTCGCCGAACCGATTGATGACCCAATCCTCAAATGAAAGTTCGAGCCGTCTGGGGAACATTTGCCGCCACAGATAGCTCAGCACGCAGGCAGTGCTCGTGAACAATCCCAAGCCGAACAAGGCGTCCTTGGCCAGCAAGGGATAATGAAAGAACCGCTGACGGTAGAGGATGCGGCTAAGACGTTTGACGGGAACAAAATCTCCGGGTAGCCGTCGATTCCACCATTGAGTGATCTCCGGGTTCTTGCTGAAAAAACGATGCCCGCCAATATCAAACCGGAACCCCTTGTAATTCAAAGTGCGGGACAAACCTCCCACATATTGTGAATCACTTTCCAAAACGGTCACCGAGTGACCTGCGGTGGCCAGTTCCAGGGCGGCCGCCAATCCCGCCGGTCCAGCTCCCACGACAATTACCGTGCGCTTATTCATTTTTCCACCCCGAAGCCCGATGACCCTTCCAGGCCAAACCGCCGCCCGCAACCAAAACCAATAGCACGAGGCTAATTTGTATCGGTGACGGCCTTTGCATGGGCACGCCGCGTGTTCCTTCCGACCCGTCAGATTCGTGTTCTGCCACGGAATCCGCTTCGGACCCGAGGGTTGATTCCTGGACAAGATTGGATTCAGTCGCGGCCAGGGATCTTTGAGGAACGATAAAATAGCATCCTGCCAATAGAGAAACGCCAATGATTATTTTTTTAAAAATTAATTTCACGAAATGCGTTCCCTCTCAACCGGTAACTTCTGGTCGGTCGTCGCGGGTGTTAGTTCAGAAACCCCATGACTGTACGTGGCTAGACGACTACGATGCGATTGCGTCTCAGTTGGTTCTGTAATGATCGTGCACGTTAAAGCAGGCTTCTGTTGATGTATTAATTGATTGACTAGGAATAGATACCCTGTGGCCAACCCGTTCGCCGAATTAAAGACCGTGGTGTTCCAAGATGTCATGACCGCCCCATAGATATTCAGAATGCCTGGTTCATATCCCCGCACCTGAGTAAGTTTTACAACCGAAAATTTGCGAGACAAGCTTTTTGTCTTGACGGAGTGACATTTGTTCTCCATGCTCTGCACACGCATCGCGAGATGTCTATCGTGGGGATAGACTTCGGGTAACAGTTATGTGGCAACATGACATTAGGTACGGGCTGTGGAATGGAATCGTGGCAATGGGCATGGGTTTTAATACCTGGGCGATTAGCGTTCTTCAATTGGTTCACGGATTTTTGCGAGACTTAGGGTTTATCTTCGGGGCACATCTTTCTCCTACAAATTTATGAAAACATCGGCTCTCTTCCTGGGGTTGCTAGCTTTGTCTGCAGCCGTTACGACCAGCGCTCAGACTGCTGGGACAGCGATGCAAAGTGCGGGAATTGCCCCGTATGCGGTGGCTGAAAAAGGGCCTAATTACCGGGTTTGGCAGTCCTCTGGCCGAAAGGGTTACACGGAACTGGCGCCCGGTATGAATTACCAGCATAACGGCCAGTGGCTCGAATCGAAGGAGACTATAGTTCCGATGCAGACCGGGGGGGCAGCTGCCGTCGAGGGCCAGCATCAGGTTTATTTTCCGTATGATATCGGTAATGGTGCCATTTCACTCTACACACCATCTAATCAAAGGATGGATAGTCGCCCCCTGGGAATTAGTTACAGTGATAAAACAAATACTGTCTTGATTGCGGGGATTGCTAATTCCACCGGACAAATTCTGCCGTCCGGCAACAAGGTCCTTTATCCTCAAGCTTTTACGGGTATAGGTGCGGACTTGCTTTGTATTTATCACAAGGATAGCTATGAATCGGATGTTGTCTTTCATCAACGGCCTCCTTCTCCCGCGGAATTCGGATTGGATCCGACCAACGCCTGGTTGCAAATCTGGACAGAATTTTATTCGAGCAATAGTCCCCAAGTATCTTATGACCCGGGAGCTGTAACGAACTTGAGTGACCCCTATCTGGAATTTGGCGGCATGCGCATGGTTCACGGACGGGCGTTCATGTTGTTGCAAACCAATATGACTTTGTCGGATGATCTTCCGGGGTTCAGAGTCAAGAAAACGTGGGTACGATCGGGTGATCGCCGTTTTCTGCTGGAGGAAGTGCCATACGCCCTCGTGCAGGACGCTTTGGAGAATTTGCCGCCGCCGTCGCCCTCTAGCGCGGTCAATCCCGGTCATCGCCAAACTCATGGAAACGGCGAACTGGCATGGTTGCCCCCGCGCCGGCCGGTAGTGGCTGAGACCAACGTGATGCAGATTGCCGTCGAGACGCCGCGTAAAAACCCTGAATTTGTAATGGATTATTTGATGCTCAACTCCGCACAGGTTAGTTACGTGTTTCACGGCGACACCACCTATCTCATTTCCGGTTCAGTATACCTGAATGGCACCTCGATCTTCGAAGGCGGCACGGTGATAAAATATACCAACTTCGCGACCATCTATAACGGCGGCAGTCTAATCTGGCAGGGGGACGCCTATCATCCGATTGTGTTTACCTCAATGCATGATGATACTGTCGGACAGAAGATTACCGGCAGCACCGGCACTCCAGTGACCCTGGCCAATACCTATCTCTATAATCAAAACTATAGCGTCGGCATGGAGATGAAATATGTCCGATTCAAATATGCAGGGATCGGCATTCAATCTTATACGTGGCTCGCGCTCTGGCACAGTCAATTCATCAAATGTTCCCAAGCCCTGCGTCCCATGGCCTATTTCGACATTAATGGTACTTCGTCCGGTGGCTATTTGACACCCTACTGGGGCGTGGCGCTCTTTAATGACTTGTTTTCCGGTTGTGGCACGGCGGTAAACCTTGATGACGGCGCCACGGCGAATTATTTGACGGCTTACCCGCCTCAGGGAGTGGACTTGTATTTCACCGCTCAGAATGTCACCTCGGATCAAACGACCAATTTCTTGAGCCTCGCGCCGCCCACTTCCAGTGGCGGCTGTTGTGGCGGTTGCGGCGGCTGCGGCGGCTGCTTTGGGGGGTATAGTTGTTTTAGTTTCGGTTGTTGTGGAGGAAGTATCTATTACCCTGTTTTTATTTCATCTCACTCGCATGCTTATTTAACCAACTGCATGTTCACCACAGTCACTCAAAGCGTCCAAACTTCGCTGATTAACACCATAGGCGCCGGGTCCGGCGTGCGCGGTTACAATAATTCCGTCATTTATCCATACGCCAGTCCGAATTACGGTTGTGGATTCGGCGCGGACTACCAGATTTCCACCAGCCCCTATCAGTCCACGGTGGCGGGTAATTACTATTTGTCGGCAGCCAGTGGATACAAGAACATCGGGAGCAACTCGGTGCGCACAAACCTGCTGTCGGATTTGCAAAAGAAAACGACGGATGCACCCAATGCCTCGTATGCTTCCAATATCTGGTCAGGGGTCAATTACCTGCTGCAACCAACGGTCTCGCGTGACACGAATACTCTGGATGTCGGCTATCATTATGACCCAATCGACTACCTGTTTTGTGACCTTTATCTGACCAATTCTTCAGTCGTGATCAGCAATGGAACGGTGGTTGGCTTTGGTAATGACGTCGGCATTATTCCACTGGGAGGTTCGCAACTGATTTCCCAGGGCGCTCCGGACCAGCGAAATTATTTTGTTCATTACAATTCGGTGCAGGAACAAAGCGTGAATTGGGGAAGTTATGGCGTTGCGGACGCCCAAGCGATCAGTCCCTATCATCCGGATGGCAACACCGCCCCAACTGTGAGCTTGCGACTGAGCACGATCGTGGCTCCGAACGGTGCGACCAACGTGATTTATCAGCCGGGCGGCAGCTATAGCGCGGGCGTTTGGTCCTTGCAGGACAGCGAAATTTACGGCTCCGGCGGCCAACTGAATATTTCAATTCCTTCCGGCGGCAGCGCTGCTCTGAAAAATAATTTGTTCAAGTATTGCAACATGCAGGTGGTGGGTACCGGCGCCCTGTCAACCTGGAACAACCTTTTCACGTCGGTTTACAGTAATGCGCTCTACCAAATATCGTTTACCAACAATGGCGCTGCCACGTGGACCAATTTTGACAACGCGTTTGATCGTGTGTCCGTGAACCTTACCGGTGTTTATAGCAATAGCGCTTACTTGAATCAAGCGGTGGTGAAGTCGACCAAGCAAGGCAGTGACATAACCACGAACCTGACCTGGATTTCCGGCCCGTTGGGAGGGTATTACCAAGCTTCTACTTCGCCACTTGTAAACCGGGGCAGCCGGACGGCAGATAAGGCCGGATTGTATCATTATACGATTACGACCAATCTAGTGAGCGGATTGGAAATCAAGGAGACTAATTCCGTGGTAGACATTGGTTACCATTATGTCGCGGTGACTAACAGTGGCGCTCCAATTGACACGGATGGCGACGGGCTGCCGGACTATTACGAAGATGTCAACGGCAATGGCGTTTATGACGGAGGCGATACGGCCAACTGGACCAATGCCTCCACGGACGGCAGCGGAATGAGCGACGGTTGGGAATTGAGGTATTTCGGACACACCGGGGTGGATGCCAATGCGGATTATGATTACGATGGCAATAGTAACTTGCATGAGTTTCAAGCCGGCACGGACCCGACGAATTCCGCCAGCATCACACAAATTCAACTGGGCGGATGGCCGTTTGACAACACCAACACGTGGGTAGGGTCAAGCAATCAAATTCCGTTGGTGGCAAATAACGTATTTGGGGTCTCGAGTTGGGATTCAAATGCAGTTCATATCAATTTTGCGAATGCGACCTTGAAATATCGGGACGCCGAAACGAATGGAAACGCCAACATCAATCTGCGGAGCGGCACGCTTGCGGTCTGGTTCAAGCCCGACTGGACTAGCGCGAGCCTGGGTGGCAGCGGCCCGGGTTCGGCTGGCCGCTTGATTGAAATGGGGACTTACAATCCCGCGTTCACCAATGGCTGGTGGGCGTTGTATTTGAAGGCAGACGGCAACCAGGTCATTTTTGGTTCTTCCACAAATGGATCTGGCCGCACCAATTTGGTGGCGACCGCTGCGTTCTCGAATCAATGGAGTCAGTTGGTGCTGACCTATACGCCTACCAACAGCAGTCTCTATCTAAATGGCCAAGTGGTGACCAACGGACTTGCTTCGACCTATTTTCCCAGTTTGACGGAACGGACCAACGGGTTTCGAATCGGTAGCGACGCCGCGGGAACGAACGAGGCGAAGGGATTGTTTGAGGATCTGCAGACGTTTAACTATCCGTTGAGCGCCGCAATGATCGCCAGCAATTATCAGGCGATGCTGCAACAGGATAAAAACGGCAACGGCCTGCCGGATATGTGGGAAATGAACAATTTTGGCCACGTGGGAGTGGATCCATTTGGAGACCCGGATGGAGACGACATCAGCAATCTGCAAGAATACCAGAATGGCACCAATCCCAATCAATTTGATCCTGCGAAATTGGGATGGTGGCATTTTGATAATGCGCCGATCTGGTCTGATGTATCGGGGCTGTTGCCTTCAACGGCAACCGGAATTTTTTCCGAACCGTCCTGGAGCGGTAACGCCGCTTGGTTGGGCACATCACAAAACAGTGTGTTGGCCTATCCTTATCAGCGGACCAACGGCTCGGTGGTTGTGGGCTTGCCGGCGGGCAGCATACGGTTCTGGTTTAAACCGGACTGGGACAGCAATGATGGAAATCAAAGCCAGGGGCCGGGAGACACTTTGCGGTTGTTTGAAATGGGACGGCAAACCACTAATGCAAACTATGGTTGGCTTGGGCTGACCGTTGACCCCCTGGGATCAACGCTGACCTTGAGCACGGAAGCCAATGGCATACATACGGACAATGCGGTTTGCCTGGTAAACTTCAATTCCCAGGATTGGTATCAAATTACAGTCACTTACAACACCACAAACAGTTATCTCTATGTCAACGGGCAATATGTCATTAGCTGGGCCGGCCTGACCAACTCGGGCCGTTTCACAAATGGCTACACGGCCATAGCGACTGGCACCGGATTGACGAATCTTCCGAGTCTGGGAGTCTTGCAAGCCGGATTCCATCTAGGAAGCAGCTGGGATGGAGTGCATCAAGCCAATGGCCGTTTTGAGGAATTGGAGACTTTCAATTATTGCCTCTCGTCCAACAGTATTACCACCAATTACCTGGCCATAATGAGCGCGGACAGTAATGGTGACGGCGTTCCCGATGTGACTAAGGATGCATTCGGAGCGCGTTATGACACGGCGGACAGTGATTGCGACGGTTTGCCGGACGCCTGGGAGATTGCTCATGGCTTGAATCCTAATGATGCCTCGGATGCCAGCATGGAGATGTACCTGGGTTATGCCGGAGGGAGTTCCGTCGTTAATGTGCCCGTAATCAACCAGGTATCTACGGTCTCACAGACCAACCTGGTTAACATCAGTTTCGTCACCGATGCCGGCAGCATGGCGGGGCAGAGTGTGAACGGCGGGGTCGTGGCGGGATTGCCTGGACATGACACCTGGAATTTCTGCGATAGTCATTCGGATTATGTCCACGGCGTCCCGCTGTTGGACTCGGCTGGCAACTCTCTAAACGCCCAATTCTACGGGTACCTCGGGCCGTGCAATAACTTTTTTACAGCGCTGCCGCCGTATGATATGGGCTGGGACCTTTATCAATATTCCGCCGCAAATCAGACGGATTTTCTCTTTGGGTATAACGCCTATGCAAGTCCTTTTGGCTGGTATGGCGAATGGGGGTGGAATTTGTACGGCGATTGGTGGGATTTTTATGGCGCCGTATACTGTTTCCGATGCCCGGGTTCTCCCTGGAGTTATGTTTGCTACGATGACTTTTGGCGTTTCTATAACTACTACTGGAGCAGAGCCTATGCGCTAAGCTGCACTTATAGTCCATGGAACTATTATTTTATTAACAGCTTATACCTTGATCCGTGGTCGCGTCCGAATGGTTATTTTTATTATCTGCCGTGGTATGAGCAGTATCAACTGGTTGGTGCGGTTAATGGCTCCAGCGCTTACGCTCGTGATTTGGCCATGTATATCGAAGGTGCCGGATTGGGCGGGCACAGTGGCGGTTATGCGCCTTTCGGATGTGTCAGATGTTATTTGCCGCCATTCAGCAAAGTTCAGCACGACACCAATTCGCTCGACGGAACGGACGGAGCGGTCTGGAGCTGGTCGCCGCAACAGTTACAACTGCTGAATCAGTTGCCTCAGTACAATTTCGCCGGCTTCGCCAATGCGCTCTATCCGGACGCCCAAAGGACCTTGCTTATCTCGGGACTGCCGAGTGGTCAATATGCCGTAAATGTCTACTATGATTCTCCGGTTCCGACGACACCCGCGACGGTCAATGGTATGCCGTCAACGGCCCTCAGCGCCAAGCAGGGACAGCGGACGACCACGTATTGGCACACAGTCGTCAACACGGAAAATATCCCGGCAGCAACTGATTTTATCAGCTGTATAATGGCGCCTACACCTCCCTGGGCGGAGAACAACGGCGGCAACTCCCTCGTGATTACGTCCGGAAAAAATGCAAACCCATTCGATACGACCCCGGGAAATGACGTGAAGCTGTTAGGCATCCAAATCGTGGGACAGAGTTATATTGTAACAACGAATGGGACGACCTCGGCACCGGTCGTACAGGGCAGGCCATTGAACGACGCCGCGTATCTCCTTTGGGGCGCGGCTGGAAACGATACTGTTTACAATGTCTATCGCGCCATAGGTGCAACCAATAACACATGGACGTTGCTGAGCAGCATCACCAATCAATTCAATTATCAGGACAACGGGCTGACAGCGGGAACCAACTACTTTTATAAGGTCGCTGGAGTGGAGACCAATGGCACAGTAGACCCGGCATCGACGCCGCTCAAGATTGTTCCGTTTAGCTGTGCGCCACCTTTGCCTCCGCGCCTCGATTATGTCACAACTTTAAAAGTGGCCAACACGGCAGGCGCGTATGGGTTTAATGGCCAGACATTATTCACCAATTCCGATGCCTACGATCCCCAGGGGTTGCCCCTACAATTCGTGGTGGAACGTGTGACGAGTGGATCCCTATTGATCAATGGTTCGCCCTACAGTGCGGCCAATTCCGCCTTTGCCACCGCCGACTCCGTGGTTTGGACGCCTCCCGTCGGGCTCTTGGTCACCAATGTGCCCGCTTTTTATGTGCATGTTTTTGATGGCATCAATCGTTCATCGAACTCAGTGCCCGTGCAGTTCCAGCAGCCGGCTCCGCTGCACTTGTATAGCTGGGGAGACAATTACTCGGGGAAGGTGGGGAATGGATATATCCCGACAATGACCTGCGTTTTCTATGATACCGATATTGAAACCAACTGGGCCCGGCTCTTGCCTGATGAGCTAAATATGATGGAGGTTACCGGCCTATGGAATGTGGATCCCCGCTGGAAGTATTCTCCCGGGGGTTATTATGGACCCGATCCCGGCTACCTAAGCTATCCCAGCCCGCAACAGGTTCTGGACGGAGACGGAATCACCTCCATTTCCGGTTCGGATGCCAATACTATTGGAATTGATAAGGACGGAAATCTTCGGGTTTGGGGAAGAAGTTATGTGGATGGGGAGGGTTTTGGAGGCGATTACCTGTTCGGCAGGCCGATGGTCCGGGAATTGAAAGAGATGGAAACATCGGAGCCGCATTTTGCCGACACTAATTCCGATTTTAGCATTTATTCGTGGCGGGATCCCTACGTGCAAGCCGCACTTGGGACGGGGACCAACTATTTCGGATTTTTGCCCTTGGACTTTGCCACACCGGTGAAGTATCTCGGACCGATTTCTAACGCAGTAAAATTAACCTTGAACATTGGCGACGCTTTCTTTGCCGTCACTGATGGTGGAAACCTGCTGTCGTGGGGGTTGAGTGACTGGTCATGGCTGGGACGAGATCCTGTCGCCTACCAGGATAAGTTTCATGATGATTACATTGGCATGGACGTTGGCGTTTATCCCGAACCAGTGTTTTCCGATGGCGTGCCGGTGGTTGAAATCTGCGGCGATCAACAGTCGGGAATTCTCTGCCGCAAACTGGATGGCTCTATCTGGTGGTGGGGACTACTTACGGGTGAATATTTCACCGGTGCGATTGACCCCGACACTAATCTTCCAGAGTCGGCCAGTAAGAACTATTACTTAACCGATGGTTCAGATAACACCCATCCGCACGAGGTAACTTCATTGGAGGGAAGCACAGACCCGATTGTCCAGATGAGTGCGGCCAATCAACACTTTGTCTTTTTGCGCGCCAGTGGGGCGGTTTCGGAAATGGGCAGCCTGGCCAGCCTGGTTCCGGCTGACTTTTATTGGTACGGCCTTCAAATCGCACCAGACCTTGCGGCCCTGGATGCCGCTTTTGCGACGAACGAACCGGTGGCCGTTGCCGGATTGCCCACCAATGTATGCCAGGTGGCAGCGTCGGGGACTTTCGGGATTGCGCTGACCACGGATGGCAATGTTTGGATCTGGGGGTTGGCAATGGATCTCGTGGACTTTGATTATTACGGAAATGATTACTTCGATATTTGGAAATATACCCAAGACCACATTAGTACCAATACGGCACCGCGGCAAATAACCGGGCTTAAGAAAATTGTCAAAGTTAGAGCAGCCGGCTACGGCGCACTTCTGGCCTTGGACCAATCCGGAAGTGTCTGGGGATGGGGCTACAATTCCACGACCGATCCAATAATAGGCGACTCGGCTTCCTCGAGTCCGACTGGTTTCATATTCCAGCCGGATCCCGAGCGCATCCCGGGATTGGCAAATGTTAAAGATATCTATGTAAACGCGTCCGCTTACAACCATACCACGGCCTATGCTCTGGGCACCGCTGCCACTGGAATGCCCGATGGACTCAAAGCCATACCGATGGATAGTCAGGTGAAACTTTCGTGGAGTATCTATTCCGGCACCACGTATTATATCGTCTACCGTTCTTTGAATGAAGATGCCGGATACGTGGCGGTTGGAAATTCGGCGGGAAATACATTTTCAGACCAGGGACCGTTGCAGAATGGGCAGACCTATTATTATCGAATTACCAGCGTTGTGAACGGCGTTGAATCTTCGCCTTCCTGGGACGTCGCTGCGACGCCGTTTCCAACTCCGACGCCGGTGCAAAATCTCTCCGCGGCTCTCACGTGTCATGGAGTCATCTTGCAGTGGCAGGCTCCTTCCAATGTTGTAGCCAGCCCGGTGCAAACCTATTTGGTGAAATCAGGCGATATAATCCTGGCAACGTTATATGCCAATAGCTCCAACTATTATGATCCCTATGGCCTGCTGGGACAATGCTACTCGGTCGCAGCCTGCAATACCGCCGGACAGCCGACCAACCAGGTCTGCGTCAGTGCGTCCAATTCCATTCCTTGCCCGCCGGCTCCTCTGGTGGCGGACGGTTCGTGGCTGGAAGATTCCAATGTGGATCCGGCGGATGATATGTTGGTTTTGCAATGGGCTGGCCCAATCAACACCCCCACCAACGCGGATTGCTGGAATTTCCAAACCTATGAGTTTCCGGACGATGCTTTCATCAATCAGTTGGCGAGTGGAGGCGATGCCATATCGGTAAAGATCTGGGCACTATTTAACACTGGACAAAAAACCAGCCTGACGAATCTGGCCGTGCCCCTGACGACTCGTCTTGTCACATTGACCAACGTCGTGAACCCGTGGCTGGCGGTAAGCAATTCCAGCGGAGTCAATGGGTCAATCTATACTGCCACCGCTTTCAGCGGGGTTACCTTGCGACCGGCGACGAGCAATTTATTGCACACCCCGCCTCCGCCAACCGGAGCCGCCCGAGTGCGGTTAAATCGCATGCTGCTGGATGATTATTACAATTATTATGCTCAGCAGACCATCGGCAACTCGAGTTATTATGTTCAGGCACCGAATTGGGGGAGTCACCTGACTGGATTCACCGTGCATTACCGGACCGTGATTGATTTCAATGGCCGCACCCTGGATAAGCAGCGGCAAATCAGTCTGGGATTGAAAGATTTTCAATACTATACCAATTACGGATCACTGTATGGTGATTTGTATCAATACCACTGGAAAATTCCTCAAGGGTGCGAGAGCTGGGCAAGCGTGGCAGCGGTTATAGATGGGGTGGAAGGGGATATTTCAAGCCAGGCCGGCCCGATCTATCCGACTATTCCTGACGGTGCCACTAATGCTTGGAGCGGAAGCATCCGCGCAGTCCCTGGTTATAAACAAGTTTATCTAGATTGGCAGGATAGCGACTCCATGTATAGCTGGGATGTTTATTTTTCGACAAATTCGACCGTTCACGGCGTGGGTAATTGGGATCGGGTGCCGGGTGGAACCGCATTGCAAATCAATCGCTGCTGGCACACCGGGCTGCTGGTCAATTCCAATTACTCTTACGAGGTCGCTGCCAACATGGTGGATGGCTCTACAGTTTATTCTCCGGTTGTCACCGCCAAGGTGCTCGCCGCGTCCGCTCCAACGTTGACAAATTTCACCGCCAAAGCTTCAGCTTATGACGCCATGGTGCTGGTGGAATGGAAAGTTCCAAAAACCAACCTGACGGATCCCGATATCATTAACCAGACCAACTGGCAGTTTTTTGTGGAACGAAAACCAAGTGCTTCCGATGATTCAGGCTATACACTGGCGACTGGGAGTGGTTTCGGACTGGCCTACCTGGATACCGATGTAACAGATGGAAATAGCTACACCTATCGGGTTACCGCCTTCGACACCTCCTTTAACCGGCTGCAAGCGCTGGCCGGGTTGAACGGCGGCACCAATACGTCGATAACGCCGACGGCAACCAACAGTCTGACTTTGTTGCCGCCCAAACCCGGTAATGGCTTTATTGACCTCACCTGGAGTCCCATTCGAGCCACCCGGTTTACGGTGGAACATTCCCTGAGCACTAACGGGCCGTTTGAAGTAGTGGCGACCCTGGACGCAGAGAACGCCTTTGGCAATGCTCAGAATACTTACCGGCATATAGGGTTGCAAAACGGCGTGATGCATTATTATCAAATTGTGGCTCTCACACCTACGGGATTCGAGATTGATTCCCCCATCCTGGGCGCCATGCCGCTGGCCACTCTTACTCCTTTGCCGCCTCAGCAGTTCCAAGGGACGCTGCATCCAGGAGACACGAACGTCGTGGTGCTGAGCTGGCTGCCCGAAACTGCGGTGAACAGTTTTCAGCTCTATCTCCAGGATCAAAGTCAGCTTACACTTCTCTATGAAGGACCCGCCGTTTCGGCCGGTTACACGGTGCCGAATACGGCGACAACGAACGACGTGTTCACCTTCGCGGTCCGGGCCGTAAATAACACGGGCCTGGCCAGTGATTTCTCTTTCACCACAGTTAGTAATCAAGCCCCGGACGACTTGAGCGGAGTGCCCGTGGTGCAGCCAATAATGTTGCAAGTGGCGGGGTGGATGCCGCACGGAACCAATGTTTCGTTGACGGTGACGGGACCGACGAATCTGGCCTTGAATGCAGTGGTGAGCGTGCCCTTTGTGCAGGAAGTCAGTTTTTATGACAGCGGTACATTGCTAGGCACAGTGAGTGATCCCCCCTATCAATATAATTGGAATCATGTGCCGGGTGGATCGCATTCTCTCTCGGCGTCTGTGCAGGCCAAGGGCGGGAACTCCAGCTCTTTGTTGAATGGCGGAGGGGTGACATTTGTTTCCGACCCGGTTCCGGTTCAAGTGAATGTGATGCCGGAATTGTCGGCCTATCAGACTTCGGTCACGGACCTGCAATTGCCTGCTGTCGGCCTGCCAATCTCTGTTGGCCGCTCTTACAGCAGTCGCAACACGAATTCCGATGTTTCGCTGGGAATGGGCTGGGTCGCGGACTGGAACCTGCCAACACTAACTCTGTCCACTAATCTGGGCTACGGCTGGGGTGGGATAGTGCAGGCCAATCTGGGAACTCCTTATTATTATATCAGCGATGCAGTGGGGCATTTTGTGACCGTCACATTGCCGGGCGGTGGCAGCGCCGGCTTTGCACCGCAAATGAATTATTATCCAAGCGAGGAGCCTTACAACTATGCTTCCTCCGGCGGTGGCACGGAAATATCGATGAGTTATGAACCGTTTGATGTGGGCCAGGGCACACTGCAATCAGATGGGGTTGGCGCAATAACCATCGGGAATGTTTCCGATACCGACACGGCGTGGCCGTCAGCCTATCTGGCCTTCGACGATCTTTCGCCCACTATTTTCACTTATATGGCTCCTGATGGGACGAAATATTACTACGGGCAGCAACGTGACGCTGTAACGTGGTTGCCGACCTCGGTTAAGGATCGGACTGGCAATATGCTGAATTACACTTACGCCACATCCGATACCAATGATCCGGCCTATAGTCCTCTTACTGCTGGTCGCTTGATGTCCATCCGGAATTCAGGCGGAAGACAGGCCACATTCGCCTATCCATCAACCAATGAAGTGGACGTGCTGGATATGATCGGGACAAATGCGTCCGTAAAATATCTGCTCGCGAATGGGAAGCTGAGTCAGGTGTTAAGACTGGTGAATCGCTCGGGAGCGGGTCGGTACGAAACCAATACTTATAACTACGGTAGCACGGGACATGATCAGAACCGTCTGACAGATGTTTATGACGCGCGCGGGGTGCGAACGCTGCATAATGTCTATACTAATTCCGTGAACGGCGACGACGAAGGCGACTTCTGCGTGCAGATTGTTCCGGGACGCACGAATCTGTATTTCGTTGATACCGATCTTAATCTCACCGTTAGAGCGACTACTGCAACCGCAACTAATACGGCTCGGGTGAACAGTGATTCGTCGGGAGCCATCTCGGGCGTCACCGTGCCGGTAGCGGGTGCCGATCCATCAACCAATGCCTCACAATCTGTTTACGACAGTCACGGCAATCTGGTGAGCCAATCAGATGCCAATGGGAATACAACAACATACCAATATGACGATAAAAATCGGTTGGTCGGGCAATCTGATGCAGACGGAAACACAAAAACAGTAACATTAAATGATTTTGGCCAACCAAATATTTCCATCGATGCTAACGGCCAGCAGACTCTATATACTTACGACGCTGTGGGAAACGTTGTGAATGAACGGGACCCGGCGCAGATTTCCACGGATTATGGATATGACAAACCGTTGAAGGATGCGAACCGGAATATCCTGGTCGGAGAACTCCCCGCCAGCGAAACACAGACTGTGCCGGGAGTGCCATGCCAGATTGTTACGCTTTCGACCTACCAGACAAATGGGGCGGCAGGCGTATTAGGCGACTTGTTGAGCACGACTCTGGAATGGGTGGACACAAAGGGAGCAGTCATGAACACTCCGGTTACTACCAGCTATACTTATGACGCCAATGGCAATCGCCTGACCGAGACCAAGACCCGGACGGTTCCTACCGGAATACAAACGATTCACACTACGTATTACTACGATGCTCAAAATCGAGCGACGAACACGGTGATTTCGGCGGATGGAGCCGAAGCATTGCCGGCGCAGAGCAATTCCGTCGCTTATAATTCGTTGGGCAAACAATTCACCAGCACGGATGCGGCTGGGCGGGTCACAACCAACATCTACGATTTCAACGGCAATCTCATTGAGACGGATTATCCCGATGGTACGGTGAGCCGCACCGCTTATGACGGCTTTGGCCGGCAGCAATACATTCAGGATCGAGCGGTGTCGAGTGGTGGCGTGACCACTGCCCCGGCGATACGGAACACGTACGATGCGTCGGGTCGGGTGGTAAAGACGGAGCGTTGCGATGCAGTGCAATTGGCGCGTAACGTCGCCACCCCGGGAACCGATTTTGTGGGCACAACTAATGAGGTGCAGTTCAAGATGGCCGTGAATAATGCGGGCACAACGCTGACCACGTCGCGTACATTTTACAATGTAGTGGGTCAGAAACAATATTCGGTGAATGCGCGCGGGGCGGTGACAGAATACCGCTATGACGCAGCGAGCCGCAGGACGAACATGCTGGTACATGCCTCCTACTACAATCCCACAAATGATGCGCCACCGGCTCTTTTGGACACGGTTCAGAGCACCACCTATACCTACGACGCGAATGGCAATCAATTAACAGTTACCGATGCGGCGGGACATACGACGACGTCGGTTTATGACGATGCGAATCGGGTGAAGGAAATAGATTATCCCTCGAGCAACGGTACCGCCAGCCGATATACATATTACGACGGACTTGGCCGAAAAATCCAGGAAACCGACGAAGCCGGTATTGCCACAGCCTACACCTACGACTTCCGCGGATTACTGACATCGGTCACCCTTGCCTTCGGATCGACTAATGCCGTCACCACCGTTTACCAATACGATGAACTCGGTAATGAAATTCAGCAAATCGACGCGGCGGGTCACACCACTACTTTCCGCTACGACGCACTGGGTCGGCGAACCGGCAGGACATTGCCGGGCAATCAATCCGAAGGTTTCGCTTATGATCTGGCCGGCAATCAGATTTATGCGACGAATTTCAACGGCGTCATCATTACCAATCGCTATGATTGGGCTTCGGGTCACCTGACAAATTCCAGTTCGGTCGGTTACAAAACGACGTTTGCCTTCAACGCGACGGGCTTACGCACGAACATGATTGATGCGAGCGGGGCAACCGCTTTTTATTATAACGATCTCAACGAATTAACAAATAAAACCGTGATTTGGAACGGTGGCCCGACCGTTGCCTTGCAATACGGTTATGACACCTTGGGCAGCATAACGAACATCCAATCGTCCACGGCCGGTGGCGTGAATTTGGCCTACAATTATGACCTACTGGGACGAATTACCAATGTTCTGGCCAACGGTGCTTCAGTTTCGGGTTACGGCTTTGATGTCGTCGGTAATCTCCAGACGATGCGTTACGGCAACGGTATCACGAATCTTTATCAATATGATTCACGGAACCGCTTGACGAATCTCGTGTGGAAGTTGAATGTCAATCTTCTGGCAAACTTCGGTTATGTCTTAGGCGCGACGGGTAATCGGACCGGATCGAGTGAAAGCCTGAACGGCACGTCGCGGACATACACTTGGGGCTACGATTCTTTGTATCGGATGACGAGCGAAGCCATCGGAAACCTGGGAACGCTAAATTACGGATTTGATGCAGTCGGTAACCGCACCAACCGGACGTCAAGCGTTACCGGGATTGCGAATCAGTCGCCGACTTACAATGCGAACGATTGGGTGACGAGCGATATATATGACAAAAATGGCAATACTACGAACTCGTCTGGTAGTGCCTATCAATACGATGTCCTGAATCACCTGACGAACGTCAACAACGGGACGGTGCTGGTCGTTTACGACGGTGATGGCAACCGCGTGAGCAAGAAGGTCGGAACCACCACAACCTATTATCTGGTAGACAATGTCAATCCCACTGGTTATGCACAGGTTCTGGAGGAATGGACTTCCACTGGCACACCCGCGTTGAGCCGCGTTTACGATTACGGACTGACATTGATTTCCCAACGCCAGGCTCCCAGCGGGACTGTCAGCTATTATGGCGCTGACGGTCACGGCAGCACGCGTTTCTTGGCCGGCGCCAGCGGCACAATAACAGACACTTGCACATATGATGCTTACGGGTTGGTGGCTGGCAGCAGCGGCAGTACGCCAAATAATCGTCTATACTGCGGGGAGCAATGGGATAGCGATCTCGGCATGTATTACCTGCGCGCGAGATATTTCAAACCGGATACGGGAAGGTTTTGGACAATGGATATCTACCAAGGACACGCTGAAGATCCGCTATCCATTCATAAGTATCTGTATTGCCACGCAGATCCAGTGAATAACATTGACCCGACAGGCATGATGACGTGGGAGCAGTTCCTTGGCTACGATGCGGAAGAGGCGATTCAGGAAGAATACCTCGATATGCATCCTGCCGAAGCTCCGTTCATCTCTTTCGGAACAAGGCAGTATTACAATCCTATAAACTATTTAAAGCCAGACATCTTCGTTTCTACGCCGGGAAACAAACGGTATCTAGAAATAAAGCCTATCTCTGACAGCGGTGTCGTTGCAGGGGTTGCTAAAATGATTGTGAACGCGGTTGCCTTTGGTCCTGCAGGTTACAAGCCGGATACAGCTTGGCAACCATTATCATCAGTGCTTGAAACACCTTCTGGAGAGACAATCTTTGTCATCAATGTCGGCGGGGTAGTGTTTTACCAGGATGTTGACTTACTCGAATGGAAACTTATCACAGCTGGAGCCATCGTCGCTGCAAAAGACTTGCTACCATTCCTGAGGGCTCAAGGCCTTACGTTAAAACCGGCACTAGCGGCAATAAATAAAATGGCGAGCCGGGTTGGGCTTGCCGAGGAGGCTGAATTAGAGGACTATGAATTACTTGCCGATGAGAACGCTCTGATGGGGGGTGTTGCCTTATAACTAATGATTTAAGTTCATATTGCATTTGGGCTATAGCACTGCAATTCTCGGTTTATGAATTTGTATTTGCAAATTTTGAGCCAAGTTCAAACAGCGGATCTTTTCCGTATGATTTTAGTGCCTGGGGCTCTTTGCTCGCGTTTCGGAGGATGCCAGCTAAAGATGTCTGCGGGTGGAAAACTTCAAACCCGAAATTTTTCTACGCTTGACGAAGCGGTTTCCAACATTCGACACAGCAAATTCAACCAAATCGAAATTGCACATTCAATTGCCAAAGATAGTATATTCCGGATGCCGGGATATGCTCGCTCGATGGTTGGATTATTCACTGTATCTCCAACTTGCGATTTTTGGTTCAAAGCAAAGGATTGGCCTGTGGGCGGCGAAAAGGCGATGCGAACGCGCAAAATGAATGCAAAGGCCGCCGAGGCGGCACTGGCCCACTATGGTGTCAATCGGAAGCCCACGATCTACGAAGTGGCCATTGAAATTGACACATCAGAACCGCAAGACAAAGTTCTCGATGCTTCTACGGAATGGCTGGCCGAATTTGTTCCAAAACATTTTGGCTCCCTGGCTCTTTTCGGTTGTATCGATGTAGGAGGCCGGGAATTCTTTGTAAAATTGGAATCTAATGTGCTCATGACAGAGAATATTAGAGTTATGTCGAAACTGTTGCCCGCTGCGTATCCTGAACTAGGGCAGAAATTCGATGCGCTGCACCCCGTAATGTTCGGTGCCAAGAGAGTATGTGAGGGGATCGGATTGGCGTTGGGAAGGGATGCTAGGGTAATTCTTGATGACGCGGTCGATGATTTCGCGGTTGTTCGAGTGAAAGCGGACTCTCAAGCGCGAGCGACAAGGAGCCGTGTGTCAGAATGGATATTGTCTTCTGAGGCATGAAAGTTGAACGCTTCTTAGCTACGAACGTCATGGAAATTCGCCGCCTCATTGCCTGGCTTCAGGAATTCCTTTGCTGAGCGAATCTTATTCTAACCGAGTTGATTTTGTCAAAACCTTCTCATTCGCCGCCTTCACCTGTTCCGTCGGAATTTTGACGACATCACGGTCGTACGTGGTCAAGCCGTCATCTTCGGTTTCTGCGTCGGTTAGTTCAGTGATGACTGCCGCGGCCAAGCCCGTTTTTTGTTTCTGCTCCGCAATTCGTTCCAGGAGCGATTCATAGCCGGCAGTCAATTCTTTTGGCGAGTCAAAGAGCGTGGTGTTCCAGGACGTCATGATGCCCCAGGTGTGGCCCGGAATGTCGAGGCCCAGGCCGCCGCATTCGCCCATTACCCAGGCGCGTCGGCCATCGTGTTCCGGACTTGCCGGCCCGGGATATTTATGTGATGAACGCACATCGCCAACTCCAAAATCGTTCCAACCGCTCACATCCATCACTAGTCGCGAGGGATCCAATTCCTTGACCGTTTTAGTGAGGCGCACGGTGTCATACTGTCCCCAGCCTTGATTGAATAGTATCCACATGACGATGGACGGCTGGTTGCCGCGGTCCACGATCATCCGCTGCAATTCCGCCTCGAATTGTTGCGCCGATTCGGGAGTGCGCGTGATTTCCCGATCTTTGGGCAACGCCGATGTTCCACCGCTGGGCATGTCCTGCCAGACCAGTAACCCCAGCTTGTCGCACCAGTAATACCAGCGTTCCGATTCAATTTTGACGTGCTTGCGGCACATGTTAAAGCCCAAGCGTTTGATCAACTCAATATCTGAACGCAAAGCCTCATCGTTCGGAGCGGTATAGATGCCATCCGGCCAGTAGCCTTGATCCAGCACGCCCATTTCAAATCCGGGCCGGTTATTCAAGTATAAGCGAGGGTAACCATCGGCGCCTTTACTCACCGAAATTTTGCGCATCCCAAAGTAACCACTTACCTCATCCACCTTTTTGCCCTTTTGCAATAGCGCTATTTTCAGGTCATAAAGAAATGGATCGTCAGGTGACCAGGTGTGAGCGTGCGGGACGGGCAATGAAAATGATTTTCCGATTTGTCCCTGAGCTCTGCTGATTTCTTTGCCATCGGCATAGGCCACGGCTTCGGCTATGACATCATTCGTATCTCCACGTCCGTTGATTTCAACATGCAAAGCTCCCGCATCCAAATCGGGCACGAGTCGGAACGATTCTACAGAGGTGAGGGCCACTGGTTCCAGCCAAACCGTTTGCCAAATGCCGGAAGCGGCATGCAGATAAGGCAATCGGGGGTGCAACATTTGTTTGCCGCGAGGCTGACCGCCGGCATCAATCGGGTTGTTCACCCGCACAATCAGTTCTTGTTCACTCCCCGGTTTCAATGCGCTGGTGATATCAAAACTGAACCGATCGTATCCGCCGCGGTGTGTTCCCAAATCTTTTCCGTTTAACCAAACCTCTGTCTCCCAGTCCGAAGCTTCAAAGTGAAGCAAGACTTGCCTTCCCTGCCACGCCGCGGGGACCATGAAAGTGCGTCGATACCACACTTGCTCCAGCTCGTTCACCATGTGTCGGACACCGGAAAGCACCGATTCCACTGGAAATGGCACCAGGATATGATTCGTAAACCCGGGACAATTTGTGGTCCTTGAAAAACCCACCTCCCATATACCGTTCAAATTTAACCAATCGGGACGGGTCATGGTGGGACGCGGATATTCCGCATGGGCCTGTTCGGGTGAGACGTCGAGCGCCCAGTGTGTCAGGTAAGAATTGGTGTTTAACCGCCAATCACCAGCCGCCAGTAAATTTACCCCGACCAAACTTAGAAACCCTATAACCAGAAACCGCAGCATATTGCCTAGTTTGCCGGTTGGAAAATGCAAGGCAAGTCAATTGCGAGTGCAGAATAATTTTCCGCAAAAAGAATCATCGACGGTGTTCTGCCATGAATTTTCTGGCGGCATCCTTCGTTCGCGGTCTTATAATTGCTACGCCGCGCGGTTACCTTCTTTTTTCGATTCGACGGAAATTTCCGCGGGATAATCCGGATGATGAGAATGGGCGGTGATCGCTTCCCAAATTGTGGCGCGCAGGGATAATTTTCTCGCGGGCCTGCGGGTCATATTGTCGATGGCAGGTTCACGAATAAAAACGAACACCGTCATGATCACCAGCAACACGCTGAGCATCACGCGCAGCACCCATGGCGGAGACATATAATGCGTAAGAAATCCGGCGCACAAATGTCCCAGCGGCATACCGCCTTGTTGCGCCAGCAGCATGACCGACAGCACACGCCCGCGATTGGCGTCGGTGGCGAGGAGTTGATTGGCCGTGTTGCTCGGATTCAAGCTCAGCAGCCAGAACATGCCGCAGACCACGAGAATCCCAATGCTCAATGAGGGAACTTTGGAAAAACTGAACACCAATCCCACCACGGCGAACGTGCACATCGCCAGCGGAATCAAATGATGGCGCGGATAGTAGGAGGGAATCGAAGACAACAAGAATGCCCCCACGATGGAGCCAAGCCCAATCGCCGCGAGCATGAGGCCAAATAATCCCGGGCCTCCTTTCAACACGCTTTGCGCCATCACGGGCAGCAGTCCCTGCACCGGCGCGGTGAGGAACATAAAGATGAGGCTCATGATGGTGAGCCGCCGGGTGCCGGGATGCGTCCAGACAAACTTCAGCCCTTCGCGGATGTCGTACGAGATGGAAGTTGTTTTCGTTTTGGGCGGAGCGGAACTGTGCGGAATGGCCACCGCCAACGCGATCAATAGCGGAATGAACGTCAGTGCGTTCAATGTGAAAGCACCCGCGACGCCCGCGATTCCGATGACTGCCGCAGCCAGCATCGGTCCGCAGAGCCGCGCCATGTTGAATTGCACGGAATTCAGCGCTATCGCCCGGTCCAGTTCCGCGCGCGGGATTAGTGAAGGAACCATTGCCATGATTGCCGGTCCATTGAGCGCCCACACAATGCCTTCCAGAAAAGTAAACGTGATCACCAACCACGGCGTGGCTCGTCCCAAAAACGCCGCCACCGCCAGTCCCGCTCCCAGCGCGCATGCCAGGCTTTGCAAAACGATCACCCACACTTTTCGATTCACCCGATCGGAGATAACGCCCGCGATCAATGCCAGCATTAGAACTGGGCAGAAATCGGCGAATTGAAGGATTTCCACCATGAGGCCCTGGTGCGGACTGCCGACTGTTTGAGTGGTGACAGCCCAGCTTTGGGCGGCGTTCTCGGTCCAGTTCCCGGTGTTGGAAATGAAGGCGCCAATCCAAAAAATTAAATACGGCCGATGCCGTAAAACGCCCAAGGTCCTTCCGATGGTCGAGTTGTATGGTTTATCTTCGTTGTCGGCCACGGAGAATTTCTAACATGTTCTGACGTCTGAGGCAATTTGTTGGAAATGCGATTGGAGGACGCGCCCGGCTATTGCCGCTCGTGCGCATCCAGGGCTTTCACAATCGCGCGCTTAATGGCCAACAGGTCGATGCTTCCATCTTCTCGATAAACGACGTTGCCTTTGTCGTCAATCAACACGGTGAACGGCACGGCTCCCTGCCATTGGGGATCGAAGGCGTTGATTAGTTTATCACGATCGGAGCCGAAGATGAGGTTGTTGTTCGATGCTTGTTGCTTTTTCAAAAATGCCAGCACTTTGCCTTGTTCGTCCGAATCATTGACCGACACAGTTGTCATTTCGAAATCGCGAATGCGATAGATGTCGTTAATCGTGACCAGGTCGCTGAATTCCGCCACGCACGGCGCGCACCAGGTCGCCCAGAAATTCACCAGCCGGACTTTGCCGGACTTATTGGCGCGTAATGCTGCGAGGGTATTGGTGTCCGCCGGCGTGATCGACACTGGTTCCGCGGCGATTTTTGCGAGGAAAGCTTGGGCCTGGGATTCCTTGCTGGCCCATTTTGTCGAGCACCCAATCAACTTGGTTTGTGTGATGGCGGGAGCATTGTCCGTTACCAAGGCATCCAATGCGTCACGCAAATAATGTTTTGTCACATGATCGACTCGCTGGGAATCATCAACTGCGCCGGCATAACGCAGCTTGCGTTCGGCATCGAACACGAAGGCGTGCGGCGTGGCCATTGGTCCGTAGGCTTTCGCCACGGTTTCGGTGTCGCCATCGTACAGATAGGGAAAGTTGAAGTGATGATCTGCGGCACGGAGCTTCATTTCAGGAAATGAATCGCTCAAGTCGGTCCAGGCCAATTCGTCGAGTCGCAATGCTTTAGGATCATTGGGATTGATGGCGACCACGGAGACACTCTTCGACTTGTAGTCGGTTGCGATAGCCTTGATGCGCTCTTCGTAGTCCTGGGCGGTCGGGCAATGATTGCAAATGAAGACCACGACGAGAATTTTCGCGTCCGCAAAATCCTTGAGCGTCCAATTCCGCCCGTCAACGCCGGGCAGATTGAAATCCGGAGCGGAAGCGCCGAGCGGCAGGGAGACGATGCTGTCGGCCGCGCGAGTGGAAAAAAGCAACGCAAAGCTCGCGAACAGGACCGCGAAGGAAGCTCTCATGGGCGAAGCGTAGCATTGGCGGAGAGCAAGGCAAGCCAAGGTGAAAGCTTCAAAATCGGCGTTCAATGCCCGATGTTTAATATTCATCGCTTTGTCTTCGGGGTTGAATTTAGGGAAGCCCATGCCAATCTTGGAGGCATGAGACGATTGCGAGTTTTGAGGCTGTCCGCGGCAGGGGCGGTTCTGGCCGGTCTGCTGATTTTCGCCGGCTGCCAAAAACAGGCGTCCCCTCCGGCCACGGCAGGCGCAATTGATTTTTCCGAGCCGCAGGCCGCCCAACCAAAATTGCCGACCATCAAGCTCTGGCTCGGGCCGGAGCAAATGGATGCCGAGATGTGCGTGAACGCAGAAGAAACGCGCACGGGGATGATGTTCCGCAAAAGCATGGGCGAGAATGACGGAATGATTTTTTCTCTTGGCTACGATCAACAGGCGTCCTTTTGGATGAAAAATTGTTTCGTGCCGCTCTCGGTCGCTTACATCAATCCCGATGGAGTCATTCAGGAAATTCATCCTTTGGAGCCGCAAAACACAACCCCCGTGGTTTCGGTCACCAATAATATCCGTTTCGCGCTGGAAACCCCGCAAGGATGGTTCGATCGCCATCATGTGACCACCGGCATGGTCATCCGCACCGAGAAGGGGTCGCTCGTGCAAACATTCGGAGAAAAGCAATGAGGCGCAATTGAAGGTCGCTCTCGCCCAAATCAATCCCACGGTCGGCGACCTCGTCGGCAACGAGGCAAAAATTCTCGCCGCGTACCGACGCGGTGTTGAAGCCAGCGCGGAAATAGTGCTGTGCCCCGAGCTGAGCACGACCGGTTATCCGCCGCGCGACCTGTTGCTCAAGAAAAGGTTCATCACACAAAATCTCGAGTTGTTGGACCGGCTCGCAGCGTTCACGGGCAAGGTGGCGTTGATGGTTGGATGCGTGGGAAAGAACGAAATCCGGCCCGGACGCGAAGTGACCAATTCCGTGGCACTGTTGCAGCACGGAAAAATTGTGACCACGCGAGATAAAACCCTGCTGCCCACCTATGACGTTTTCGACGAAGACCGTTATTTCGAACCGGCCATCGAAAATCAGCCGGCGGAATTTGGTAGCGGAAAAATTGCCCTGACGATCTGCGAGGACATTTGGAACGACGAAGATTTCTGGAGCGAGCGGCGCTATCAGCATAATCCGCCGGTGGAATTGGCGGCTGCCGGCGCTGGAATCATTTTCAATATATCCGCATCGCCCTGGAATCTTGGAAAAAATAAAACGCGCTTTGAAATGCTGCGCAGCATCGCGCAAAAGACGCGGCGTCCGGTGGTCTTTTGCAACCAGGTGGGCGGGAACGATGAATTGATTTTTGACGGCAGCAGCCTCGTATTCAACGCCAATGGCGATTTGATCGCGCAGGGAAAATGGTTCGAAGAGGATTTTGTCGTCATCGATACCGAATCGAAAGCGGTCGTTCAACTCGTTGAATTATCCACCGAAGAGGCGGTTTACAAGGCGTTAACCCTCGGCTTGAGGGATTATTTCTACAAGTGCGGTTTCAAATCGGCAGTCCTCGGATTGAGCGGCGGGATTGATTCGGCGATTACCGCGTGCATCGCGGTTGCGGCGCTGGGCAAAGAAAATGTGCGCGGAGTTTCGTTGCCATCGCAATTTTCATCGCAGCACAGCCTGGACGACGCGCGCATGCTGGCGGAGCGATTGGGCATTCCGTACGACGTGGTGCCGATTCAAAGGGCGTTCGAGACCATGAAAGGCCAGCTCCAACCCGTGTTCGCCGGGAAGCCCGAGGACACGACGGAGGAAAATCTGCAGGCGCGGTTGCGCGGCGTGATTTTGATGGCGCTATCTAACAAATTCGGCTCGCTGCTCCTTACCACGGGCAACAAAAGTGAAATCGCGGTCGGCTATTGCACGCTTTACGGCGACATGGCCGGCGGCCTCGCGGTCATCAGCGACGTGCCGAAAACGATGATCTATCGAATCGCGAAATGGATCAATCGCGAGCGGGAAATCATTCCCAACTCCTCCATTACCAAACCACCGTCCGCCGAGTTGCGCCCGAATCAATGCGACCAGGATTCCCTGCCGCCGTATGAAATCCTGGATGCGATTTTGGACCTATACGTGGTGCAAAGCAAATCCGCCTCAGACATCGTAGCCGCGGGATTCGATGAAGCAACCGTTCGCAAAGTGGTTCGTTTAATAGATCTCAGCGAGTATAAGCGGCGTCAGGCCGCGCCGGGCTTGAAGGTAACCACCAAGGCCTTTGGCGTGGGACGGCGAATGCCCATCGCGCAGAGGTATTGGGAGAAATAAAAGGTTAATTACTCGGTACGACGCGGAAAAACCTTTGCGGAAGTATGCTGTTGTGCGCCCATGTAATCGGCAGCCCCCAATTTGTAACGATTCCTGCTGTTGTCCAATCCAGAAGATTCGTGGAAGTTTGGAAAGCCATGGCTTTACCGAAAAGCATTGGCGAGTCCCAGCTAAAAAATGCGAGAATCGAATCGTTTCCATTTATTTGCAAGTCGATTTCCGCAGAACTAACACTCTGCTGAAATTTTTCCACGGGATAGACGACGGGGGAATTTGTAGAGTTGTCGAATGAGCCCCACCGAACTTGGCTTATGGACGAAGTGTTTTCCGGCTGGAAGTCGCCAGTGAAAATGGTCGCCGCTACATTCGGCTCAAAGGCAATGTTTATGGGGGGGCGAATTATGCCAGGCCCGGGCGCACCTGGATTTCCGGCAAGGTTGGCATTATTCAGCCAGTTGCTGGTGCAGGTGGACTGGTATCCCCAGTTGTTCCAAACATTGGAAACGGTGAAAATGATATCCGGTGTTGAAACGATGCGTTCCAATTGTTGATGCATGATTGTGTTGTTCGTCAAATAAGTATCGGCAAACTGGTTGGTTACAGGGACGTAAGCCCTTTCTAACAAGGGATCATAGTCCTGTCGTATAAATGTGATTTTGTCTATGCCGGCCCGTAAGGCCACATTGACGTAAGAACCAGCGTTCGTTCCCGTCCCGTGGACATCCGACAACAGAGGCTCAAATTGAAAGTTATTGGTTCGAAGCAAAAAATGAAGGCCGCCAACGTCGTCGAACGTCAACCTGGTGTAAAATGTTCCCGGCAACAATCCGTCATTAAAATATCCGCCACTATCTGCCACTGCTGTGTAAATCGGCGTTAAAGGATCTAGCGCAAACACGTCCTCCATTGCGAAAAATTGACCCTCAAAATAATCCCCAACTGTAAAGTTAGTATATTCGAAGCGGTTGACAAAATTTGTCGGCAGGAAAGAAACGGGGTCAAAATTTCGGTCCAATATTGTCGCGGCAGTCACTATATTACTTGTTGCAGAATAGTCAAAATCATGGAGACAGAAGGCGTATCGAGTTGGCTGAGCGAGTCCGAGTTGTTGAAGGACAAGAAAGAGTGCAGCGGATTTTAGATCGACCAGAGACGCACTTGCTGCCGCAAGGTTGTTTGCGGTGGTATTTGGTGGATAGCTGTTCAGGTCAATTTGAGAAGCGGGCGGCAAATCATTCAGGATTTGTATGGCCCCTTCTACCGCGGCTACCCCGTTCGTCCCGAAGCAATCGATGAACGATTGATCGAACGCATAGGTGATGACAGGCACGTTCCAACGGTATCCCTGTGTGATGTCCATTGGGCCACCAAGGTCCGACGGCGATACCATAAAACCATTTGTGACCGTCATCCAGTTTTCGAACGGTCCAAGCAGGGAAAAGGCTTTTGTTTGTTGCGTGAAAAATAGAAACAGGAGAACGGTGGCAAGAATGACGCGGCCAAGTATTCGGTTCCCATCAAAACTATGAAAAAGACTCGTTTTCATCCTTAAAGCAAAAAGGGATCGTAACTTGTGAAGAGCTTTAATTCAACGAATTCCTGGCGAAAACTGCTCGCGGCAGATATGGCAGATAGATAAGTTTCTTTTGATGACGCATACGCAATCCGAAAAACTCTTCGCCGAAGCGCTGAACTACATCCCCGGCGGCGTAAATTCACCCGTGCGGGCGTTTCGCGCCGTGGGCGGCCAGCCATTTTTCGTGAACAAAGCCAAGGGCGCGCACGTGTGGGATGTGGATGGCAACGACTACCTTGATTACGTCTGCACGTGGGGCCCGGCGATACTTGGGCACGCGCATCCAAAAATTATTTCCGCCGTAAAAGCCGCCGCGGAGCATGGCACGAGTTTTGGGATTCCCAATCCCTCCGAAGTCACGATGGCGAAATTGATTTGCTCGCTCGTGCCCAGCGTCAAGAAGGTGCGTATGACCAATTCCGGCACTGAAGCGTGCATGTCTGCAATCCGGTTGGCGCGCGGCTTCACCAAGCGCGACAAAATCATCAAGTTCGACGGCTGCTATCATGGCCATGCGGATTCGTTGCTCGTGAAAGCTGGTTCGGGCGCGCTCACCTTCGGAAATCCAGACAGCGCGGGCGTGCCCGCCGCGTTCACGCAGCACACGATTGTTGTGCCTTACAATGACATCGACGCGGTCAAGGCTGCGTTTGCTGCCAACCAAAATCAAGTCGCGGGAATAATTGTCGAGCCGGTGCCAGGCAATGCCGGTTTGTATTTGCCGAAGCCCGGTTACCTGGAATTCCTGCGGGAAATCACCAAAGCGAACGGCGCATTGCTTATTTTCGACGAAGTGATGACCGGTTTCCGCCTCGCCAAAGGCGGCGCGCAGGGGCGGTTTGGAATCACGCCAGACCTTTCGTGCTTTGGAAAAGTGATTGGTGGCGGATTGCCGGTGGGAGCGTTTGGCGGGCGCGCGGACATCATGGATTTTCTCGCACCGCTCGGCCCGGTGTACCAGGCGGGCACGCTCAGTGGAAATCCAATTGCGATGGCGGCCGGAATTGCCGCGCTGGAGGAATTGGAATCCGGCGGCGATTACTGCCACCTCGAAGAGTTGGGCGAGCAACTCGAGGCGGGCATGCGAGACGCTGCGAAATCCGCAAAGGTGCCCGTGCAGTTTATTTCGTGCGGTTCGATGTTCTGCGGATATTTCACCAGCGGACCGGTGCATAACCTCGCCGAAGCGATGAAGAGCGACCGTGAGCGTTTCAAAAAATATTTCCACGGAATGCTGGACGAAGGAATTTATTTCGCGCCCTCGCAATTCGAGGCCGGATTTATTTCCACGGCTCACACGACTGAGGATATTGAGAAAACAGTACGCGCGGCGGCGAAGGTGATGAAAACGTTATGAAGTCTTTTTCTCTTCCGGCGAAGGCCCGCTGAAATATTCCTCCGCAAGTATTGCGTACCAAAGAGTCGAGCGCCATTGGCCGTCGAGGAAATGGTTTTTAATAAATTCAGCTTCCTGTCTCATGCCCGATCCCTCATAAAGACGGCGGCCTTCAGAATCATCACGATTGCATTGCGCGTAAACGCGGTGCAGGTGCAATTCCTGGAAACAAAAGTCGAGTGCGGCGTCAAAGGTTTCGAGTTCCCAGCCCGGAAGAGATCCGGCTTTGCCGGGCGTCACTGAAATCTCCATCTGATTTAAGGACGGGTCCGAGAACATCAAGCTGAAGGAGCCGATGACCTTCCTGGTTTCTCGCACTTCCACGGCGAGATAAAAGGGCTGACGCACTTCTGTCAATCGCGCCTGGGAGATACTATGGAGCCAGCCGGTGGCTTCGTCTTCCTCATCAAATTGAAATTCCAGCAAGTCCTTCCAGTCACCGGGTTCGAAGCGGCGCAAGCGAAGCCGAGTGCCCTCGACGGGCAGGGGAAGCCGGCGTGCGGCGCTTTCCGATGACTCGGGCACGGGCACGAGAAACGTTTCCAGGCAATTCATGCATTCCCGCGCGAGGCGGGCGGCTGAAGCGGGAAAGGAATTCAGCGCGCCGCAGTAAGGGCACTTGAAATCCAAAAAATCTTCGCCGGTCATTTCCGAATTCATGTCGCTGGTTAAGGAAAGCTCGAATGGAACCATTTCTCAAGGGAATTTCCGAACGCGAGGGCAGGGCAGGCGCTGCTGTGTTTGCTTAAATTTAAGTGCGACGGTCGCAGACCGCCGCTACAATGAAACGCATGAGTTCGTTCCCCGTCAGCACCGAAAAGGAAAATCAATTGGCGCAGCGCATGGCGTCTTTGGGGGTGCGCGAGAGTGATATTGACGAGTCGTTTGTGCGCTCGGGCGGTCATGGCGGGCAGAACGTCAATAAGACTTCCACTTGCGTGATGTTGGTGCATCGCCCGAGCGGCGTGCAGGTCAAATGCCAGGAAACGCGGCAGCAGGGCCTGAATCGATTCATCGCGCGCCGGCTGTTGCTGGATAAAATCGAGGAAAAGAAAAACGGTTTTGTGGCGGCGAAACGTTCCGAGATCGAAAAAATTCGGCGGCAGAAGCGAAAGCGTTCCCAGCGGGCGAAAAATAAGATGCTCGCCGGCAAGGCTCATCAAGCCGAGAAGAAACAATTCCGCCGCGGGGTCGGCATGGATTAGAGGGACAATCCAGGGTGAATAAATGGCAGAATTAGATGTAGCGCGACCGCGGAAGGATGCGTATTTTCTGCGGCACGGCCGTTCGGGGCGAGTTCCACGAGCCTGATTTCCCGACGCCTTTAACCTGAAAACGAAACTGGATTTATGACACAAATCGCACAATTGCTCGGCGACAAGGCCGATTATCTTCTGAATTTCAAGCAACCCAAAATCTCGAAGGAAGAGTTGCATGTTCCGGGCCCGGATTTTATCGACCGGATTTATTCCATCTCGAACCGCAATAACCGCGTGCTGGTGAATTTGCAGCGGCTGTTCGGCGCGGGCCGGCTGGGCGGCACGGGATATCTTTCCATTCTGCCGGTGGACCAGGGCATTGAGCATTCCGCCGGCGCGAGTTTTGCCAGGAACCCGGCTTATTTTGATCCGGAAAACATCGTGAAGCTCGCCATTGAGGGCGGTTGCAACGCGGTCGCCTCCACCTTCGGCGTGCTCGGCGTGGTGTCGCGCAAGTATGCGCACAAGATACCGCTGCTCGTGAAAATCAATCACAACGAGCTGCTCACCTACCCGAACAAGTCCGACCAGATTATGTTCGGCACAATCAAGGAAGCGGCGGACATGGGCGCAGCAGCGGTGGGCGCCACGATCTATTTCGGCTCGCCGGAAAGTGGGCGGCAGATTGTGGAAGTGGCGCAGGCGTTTGCGCTGGCGCATGAACTCGGCATGGCCACCGTGTTGTGGTGCTATCTGCGCAATAATGCTTTCAAGATCAAAGGCCCGGATGGCAAGTCGACGGATTATCATGTGTCCACCGACCTTACCGGCCAGGCAAATCATCTGGGCGTAACCATTCAGGCGGACATCATCAAACAGAAACTGCCGGAGAATAACGGCGGTTTCAAAGCGTTGAACACCGGCAGTTCGAGCTACGGGAAATTGGATGAGAAAATTTATACCGAACTGACCAGTGACCATCCGATTGACTTGTGCCGCTACCAGATCGCGAATTGTTACATGGGCCGCGCCGGACTCATCAACAGCGGTGGCGAATCCAAGGGCAAAGGCGATTTGGAACAAGCCGTTGCGACCGCAGTCGTCAACAAACGCGCCGGTGGGACGGGATTGATCTCCGGCCGTAAGGCGTTTCAACGGCCGATGAAAGAAGGCGTCGGTTTGCTCAATGCCATCCAGGATGTTTATCTAAGCAAAGAAGTGACGATCGCCTAAGCCATCCTCCAGGTTTTTTAACAACAAACGCGCCGGTGTCGTAAAGGCACCCGGCGCGTTTTTTTGGTAAGCGCGTCGAAAATTCAGCGGCGACTGGTGCGTCGCGACGTCGGAATTGTTTAATTCTCCAGGCTGGAGAATTCCCCGACTGGTCGCGTGAACGCGGCCTTGGCCGGAACCGCCACCAGCGTGTGTGCGGTTTTCTTGATGCTCCGGGACATGGCCGCGAAAGGCAGGCACACAAGAAACAGCGCGGAGCCACCGATGGTGGCTACCATGCATCCGGGACGCACCAGGCTGACATCCACCAATGCGTTCAGCGTTTTGTCTTCTTCGGCTCCGGCGGGAGTTGCGGCGCTCAGGAGGGTCAGGGCGCAGAGTGCAGTCAATAGTTTGGTTTTCATGGCTATCCTTATTTAGGCTTAAAGTCCCCCATCCACCGTATAATATCAAGCTTTGGTCGACGCCTAGTTTCAGCGGCGGAAATTGACCAAATATCGGAGCGCGGCTATGCGCGAAGCGCCAGCCGCAGCGGGCGGCGAGGTGCCCGTTGCAATCAGGTGTGCTGCGGCTGGTCTTTCAGACACAGCCGCGCTCCGTCAAAGGCCCTTTTCATGTTTGAGGCAAGTCGCTCAAGTTGATGCCCTCCCGTTTTTTCAAAGTGGCCTCGACCTTGGGCACGAACATTTGCGTTTCCGCCGGCAAATCATTGGCGATGGCGTCGTAGCTGTTGGCCTTATGGCGTTTCAACAGGTTTTGGATAGTGCCTTCACCGGCGTTGTAGGCGGCCAGTGCGAGCCGCCAATCCTTGAATTTTTCGTGGAGCAGTCCGAGATAAGTGGCGGCGGCGCGGGCGCTGGGTTCGGGATCAAGACGTTGGTCCAGCGGCCAGGTGCGCAGGCCGAAGCGTTTTGCTGTGTCCGGCATTAACTGGAACAAACCCGCCGCTCCCACCGGGCTGCGCGCCTCGGGATTGAATGAAGATTCCACTTCCGCCACCCACACGAGCTGGCTGGGGACTTTTTGCTGGGAGAAAATCGGTTTCAGCGTGCTCACGTAAGGTTTTGCCTCGCTGGGGAGCGGGCGCGTGGAAATTTTCTTTATCCAGATTTCGCGAACCAGTTCCGGCACGGGCTGGAACGGTGGCGCGGGCGGCAGGCCGGGCGCGATTTTGGGCGGGGGAATGCGCAAGCGCAGTTCTTCCGCGGTGTCCAAATAATCCATCCGCGTTTTCAGCCAGGCCGCGTAAGGAGCGGTTTCCTCGTAGCCTTCCAGAATTGGCAGAATAGTTTTGGCGGAGTCGCGCACTTTGGCGAGGTCGATGACGTATTCGCCCTGGAGATCTTTTTGGAGTGAATCGAAAAACTGCCGAACTTTATCCTGGTCGGTGTTTTGCAGGGCCTGGAGGACGTTTTCATCTAGGTTGTCGTTCGCCCATTGTTGCGCGGACTGCATGAGGTCATCGACGGTGACGGTATTGGTTTGGCCGAAGGTCGTCAGTGCGCTGGCTAGAAGCAGGAATGCGCAAAGCGTTTTCATGGCGGCGAGCATAGCATGAGCGGAAAAACATCCAAACTCCAGAGAAGCCCCAAGCAGCAATTCTCACTCTGCTTGTCGACTTTGGCGAAAGGTGTTCGTTTTTCTCGCGTTTCGTGCTGGCTCTCGGATTTGCATAAATGGGTGATTTGGCCCACCCCCCCCTCGATCGGTGTGATTCAGTAGGATTCACTTTGATCGAGTATGAGGAGGCCCACAGATTGCGCGAATTTGCACGATTTTTTGGAACGACGTGTGGAATGAGATTTCTGGATTTCATTTTTTTACTTCCATTTTATATGGGCGTAAAAACTTACGGTAAGGTTTTTCGTGGCGGCGCGTGAGACGCTGGATGCGGTGGAAGTGGCTTTAGCGGAACTATTTGGAGAAATACGAAACGGTTTCGTGTTTTGCAGGATGGGGCGGTAGTGCAAGGAATTCAGTGGACCGGGGTTGTCCAAGGGGCGCCGCTAGTCTCATGGAATGAGAAAAAACTAAAAATGACAGTGTCAAAACTTTTTCGAGTCAACCTCTCCAATGTGGCCTTGCCACAGGGCGCAAGTCGCAAGCTGAACTGGCCGGGTTGTGCAAATTGTTAGACGATAAATCCGCACACCAGGCGGTATTGGAAGCAGCTGGCGATCTAAATAATGGAGCGATGATAACGGAGTTCATGGCTGGTAACTTTTCGCTGAATTGTTGCCGCGTCGAGTTGCCGTCAAGGAAGAGAATGATTCAAAAACAGAGGGAGCTTTGACACGAGCCACGAATCAATTCATCCACGAGCATCTTAGCCCGCGCGTTCGGCGGCTGGCGGCCCAAACACGGGTGATTGTGGAAAGAGAGTTGTTACCGCATTACCGAGAGCGTTCTGGTTTGACCGTTGCAGTATCTCGAAAAGGGGTCAGAGATGACTATTGACGTGTTTTACGGGGTTGGTAAGGTTGCAATATGCCACGGAAGCTGCGAGTGGAATATGAAGGGGCGATCTACCATGTGATGAGTCGCGGTGATCGGCAGGAGCCGATTTTTCTGGAGGACAAGGATCGGGAGAAGTTTCTGGAAACATTGGGTGAGGTTTGTGGAAAAACGGGCTGGCAGGTTCACGCCTATTGCCTGATGGGAAATCATTTTCATTTGGTGGTGGAAACGCCCCGAGCCAACCTGGTGGCGGGCATGAGATGGTTCCTGGGTACCTACACGGCGCGATTTAACCGGCGGCATGGTTATTTCGGGCACTTGTTCAGTGGGCGCTATAAATCGTTGATTGTGGATGGCAGCGGCACGGGATATTTGAAAACGGTGTGCGATTATGTGCACTTGAATCCAGTGCGTGCCAAACTGCTCCAGCCCGGACAGAGGTTGAAGGAGTATCACTGGAGCAGTTGGCCTGAGTATCTCAAAAAACGGGGAAAGCGGTGGCCGTGGCTGCGAGTGGATCGGTTGAACGGAGAATGGGCCATTAAAAGAGAAACCGCCGCCAGCCGCCGGGAACTGGAAGCGGGGATGGAACAGCGGCGGGAATTGGAACGCAGCCGGGAAAACGGAGACTGGAAGCGGTTGCGGCGAGGATGGTGTTTTGGGCCGAAGGACTTTCGCGAGGAGATGCTGGAACGGATTGCCAATGAGCGGGGTGAACAACATTACGGGGAGGAATTGAGGGAATCGGAGGAACAAAAGGCCGAGCGATTGGTTCGTGGCGAGCTGAATAAGCTTACCTCCGGGGACTTGAAAACCCTGCGAAAGGGAGACGCAATGAAGGCGCGGTTGGCGAACCGATTGCGCACGGAAACGACCGTGACGTGGCCCTGGATAGCAGAGAGGCTGAAGATGGGGCATTGGCGGACAGCGCGTAACGCCGCCGCAAAAGTTGCAGCAAAACGAAAAGGGAATTAAATGCAAAATGTTACATTAGTCAGCTCTGACCCCTTCAGACCCCTTAACTTGTCACGACCGTCAGCCCCCGAATTATGCCAGCCTAAGGGCCTGACTTCCGGTGCATTCCGACCCATTCCAGGCGATTCCTGGGGGGGCGCTGGCCCGCTATCGCCGCCGGATGTTTCCGCTTTTTCGCTTTCCCGCTTTTACCTTTCCAGAATGGGATACGTCCCCCGGGCGGTATGGGTTCGTGCTGTTCTTGCAAAATGACGGCAATTCGGTTCTCCTGTGTCCCAATACATGAAGCGATTCGAGCATTGTCAGAAATACCGCAGCCCTTCGGCCGTGGGTGCCGCGGTCCTTTTGTTTTTTGGCGTCGTTTCGGCTCTGTCACAGGGTTTGTTCAACCTGCTCCTTCGCCAAAGCCTCGCCAAAACCCAAAAGTCCTCGCTCCGAAAGGGCTGCGGTATTTCTTCGAACGCTCTGGTTTATTGTGCTCTGATTGCGGTGCTGGGGCCGGTCGGCAGGCTCGCCGCTTACGAATATGCCGAAGTGACGCTGGATTACGTCGCCGCCAAGGCGCAACAGCGGGCGCAAAAACCGTTTCATTCCCCCAAGGCGGAGCTGCCGGATTTCCTGCGCGCGGACAAATTGGATTACGACAAATACCGCGAAATCGAATTCCGCCATGAGAACGCGCTGTGGGCCACGGAGCCGTTGCCGTTTCGCGTGGAGTTTTTTCATCCGGGCTACCTTTACCAGGAGCCGATTCACGTCAATGAGTTCACGCTGACGCACGTCCAGCCGATCCGCTTCGTGCAGGATTGGTTTAATTACCGGTCGTTAAAGTTTCCGAAGCAGATTCCGGCGGACACGGGTTACGCCGGATTCCGGGTGCTTTATCCGCTGAACAAACCGGACAAGTGGGATGAACTTGGCGCATTCATCGGGGCGAGTTATTTCCGGCTGCTGGGGAAGGGGCAGAGTTACGGTCAATCCGCGCGCGGCCTGGCGCTGGATTCCGGGGAGACGGATCGGCCCGAGGAATTTCCCATTTTCACGGATTGGTGGCTGGGCAAACCATCGCAGGGCGAGGATCGGTTGAAGATGTATGCGATTCTCGACAGCGTGAGTTGCGTGGGCGCGTATCGGTTTGTGATTATCCCGGGCGATACGACCGTCATGGAAGTCGAAGCCGTTTTGTATTTCCGGGAAGGTGACAAAGTGCGCGCGGTCAATGCCGACCGCAAACCGATCAAGACGATCGGCATGGCGCCGCTGACGAGCATGTTCTGGTTCGGCAAGGCATCGGAGAAGCGGTTTGATGATTATCGTCCCGAGGTGCACGACACGGACGGTTTATTGATGCAACTCGACAAGGGCGAGGTGCTTTGGCGGCCATTGGTGAACCCGAAGCAGATGAGCCACCAGGTTTTTACCACGAAAAGCCCCGGCGGCTTCGGGTTGATTCAGCGCGAGCGGGATTTTTCGGCCTACCAGGACCTGTTCAATCTTTATTATCACACGCCCAGCGTCTGGGTGCGGCCCAACGGCGATTGGAAAGAGGGCGAAATCCATTTGGTGGAATTGCCGACGGCGTATGAAGGGCTGGATAACGTGGTGGCATTTTGGAACCCAAAAGAGCAGCCGCAGCCTTTGCAACCTTACAAGTTTTCCTACACCTTATTGTGGGGCTCGAATGAGTCGGACATGAAACTGAATTTTGATAAAGATCGGGTGACGGCGACGCGGATTGGCCTGGATCCGCGCGATCCGAAGGTGCGGGAATTCACGGTTGATTTTGCCGGACCAAAGCTGAAGCCGTTCACGGAGGCGAACCGGCCGCAGGCCATCACGAGTTGCAGCCCAAACGCAGGGATTTCTTTCAGCGAAGTTTATTACAATCCTTTCGCCTCGAGTTGGCGGGTGGTGCTCAAGTTGGAACCTAAACCTGAAAACAAGGACCCGGTTGACATCCGGTGCACATTGCAAAAAGGAGAGGAGGTTCTTACCGAGACATGGACTTATCACTGGAGTCCGCCTTAAATGCTCCCGGGACTCCCGCGGAGCCTTCGGGAAATATTGCGGGCCGCGCCCTGGACGAATGGAACGCCGCTTATGCGAAGGTGGAAAGCTACTTTCACGCGTTGCGCATTCAAAACAAGGTGCTGCTCGGACGGCTGGTCATTCACGTGCTGAAACGGGCCATGCGCCGTGCGCCGCAGGAGCCGCAGCTTTCCGCCACGGAACTCGCGGGGGAAGAGATGGACGCAGTCGTGACCGAATGGTTCGGGCAGGTCTTGCAGGAAGCACCGGTCAGCGCCAATCACATGCTGTCGACGCGCGGCCGCCTGGCGTTGCTGCTGGTGGATATGCCGGGCAAATGGCAGGAACAATTTTTGCATCCGCCGCCCTGGCCGGAGGAATTTATCAAGGCCATGCGTGAGGCTTACCTGCGCGCCGGGCCGGATTTTCAACTCGCCAAAATGGCGCCGCGCCCGCTGGACCTGGGTCCGATCGCCACGCTTTCGAATCTCAGCATGCTGCCGTTTCGCAAGATGATTATAGTCTGGTGCGGGCTCATGTTGCTGTTTGTCGCGTTGTTTATTGTGACCCACAATTCCCAGCAAAACGAGCATCTGCTGAACGAGTTTCTGACCTGGGTGCGTAATCTTTTCCATTGATTATGCCTGCCTCCGCACCTGAATCCTCCCGGGCCGCCGGGCAGAAATCGACTGCTGTTTATACCAATCGGCCGGTGCGGCGCTGGCTGCGGCTGTTTCTTTTTTATTCCCTGGTGATGTTGTTGACGGGGGCGGTTTCGGTGCTCTTTGCGGACTTGCTCTGGCGCAGCGGTTGGACGGGCACAAGCACCATCCTATTGATTTTGTTCGTGATTCTTTTCGGATTGATCTCCATCGGCTGCATGCACGGGATATTCGGTTTTTTTCTGCGGACCTTTGGCGATCCTGATCGCATCACGCGGTTGGGCGATTACAAAAGCCAAGGCATCGACGGCGTGAGTGTCGCGATTGTGTTTCCGACTTACAATGAAGGCGTCGCGCGCGTGATGGAGGGTTTGCGCACGACTTACGTTTCCGTGGAGCAGACCGGGCAAATACAGCACTTCGATTTTTTCGTGCTGAGCGATTCGACGGACCCGGCGAAATGGGTGGAGGAGGAACAGCGCTGGTGCGAACTGGTGCGCGAACTCGATGCGCTGGGACGCATTTATTATCGCCGCCGTATTTCCAACGAGGGCAAGAAGAGTGGCAATGTGCGCGATTTCCTGAGCACCTGGGGCCGGCGTTACCGGTATTTCATCGTGTTCGATGCGGACAGCGTGATGCGCGGTGAAACGATTGTTGACCTGGTGAAATTGATGGAGGTGCATCCGCAGGTGGGCCTGATCCAATCAATACCGGCATTGGTGAATGCCGAATCACTATTCGGTCGCATCCAGCAATTCGCCAACCGCCTTTACGGGCCGATATTCATCGCCGGGCTGAATTACTGGGCGCAGGACCTGGGAAATTATTGGGGGCACAATGCAATCATTCGCACCGATCCGTTCATGCAGTATTGCGACCTGCCGCGTTTGCCCGGGCGCAAACCGTTCGGCGGCCACATCCTGAGCCACGACTTTGTGGAGGCGGCGCTGTTGTTGAAGGAAAACTGGCAGGTGTGGTTCGCGTATGACCTCGAGGGAAGCTACGAGGAAATCCCGCAGGACATGATCAGCAACGCGCAGCGCGACCGGCGCTGGTGCCAGGGCAACCTGCAACACAGCCTGGTATTGTTCGGGCGCGGCCTGCGCGGCATCAGCCGCATCCATTTTCTGATGGGCATTTTCGGCTATCTCGCGAGCCCGTTGTGGCTTTTGTTTTTAGTCACTTTCAACTGGGCGTTGTGGAATTTTAAAAGCAGCGAACTATCCGTGATTGTGACGCGCGGGCTCACGACGCCGTTCCTCAAGTTGAGCGGGAAGCAACATGCATTTTTAATTTTCGTGATTTGCATGAGCGTGTTGTTCGTGCCGAAAATCCTGGCGTTAATTGACCTCGCGTTTGACCGCGAACGCCGTCGGGCGTTTGGCGGCTTGCAACGGGCCACACTGAGCGCCGTGATCGAAACGGTTTTCTCGTCGTTGCACGCGCCGCTGCAAATGCTGTGGCACTCCAAGTTCGTGGCCACGATTTTGCTCGGCATTGGAGTGAATTGGGGGCCGCAAAAGCGCACCGCCAACGGCATTGCCTGGTCGGAGGCGATCCGGCGGCATTGGGGGCAGACGGCGCTGGGCATTGCGTGGGGCGCGGCGGTCTGGAGGCTGGACGAGGCGACTTTTTGGTGGTTCCTGCCGGTGCTAGCGGGGATGTTGCTGGCGATTCCGCTTAGCGTTTTCACGAGTCGCATGAGCCTGGGCGCGCGCGCGCGGAGCTTGGGATTATTTCTCACGCCGGAAGAAATACACCCGCCCTCAGAACTGGACACGCTGCGCGTGCGCATGGCGTTGCTGGAAAAAACGCAGGCGCCGCAACCGGCCAACGCGATCATTGCGGAGGCGGTTTTGGATCCTTACGTGAACGCCATTCACGTTTCGTTGCTGCGCGAGAAACAATTGAACCCCGAATATCGCGATGCGCTGGCGAAATTGGGCGTGGGCCGTCCCGAAGTGCGCGAGCTCGCGGAAAAGCTGTTGGGGCAGGGACCCGAGGCGTTGACGACGGACGAGAAGATGCTGGTCCTGTCCGACGCGGAAGTGGTGCCGTGGCTGCACCGGCAGGCGTGGATACGACCCTCAAAAGCGCTCGCGACCTGGTGGCAGGCGGCGATTCGGAAATACGCGCGTTAGGCCATGCTTATCCGGCAGAGAACAGGAGGAAACGGAGATAAGACCGGCCCAAGCGCAAATGCCCGTCCACTTAGGGATGCCGCTTCTCCGTTTCCTCCGTTTCCTCCTGTTCAATTGTAGCGTTCCCGGCAAGCGAAAGCAGTTGCACGGGAGTTTTGGTTTTGATAGAGGTTAAGCAGCCGGAAGCGGGTGTGGTTCAATGGTAGAATATGGCCTTCCCAAGGCTGAGACGAGGGTTCGATTCCCTTCACCCGCTCCATTCATTTTTCGCTAATAAATATGCACGTTTTTGAGGCCTACTTACCGTTTTAGCTTCCAAAGTAAGAATAAAAGTAAGAATGTCGCCTTCGAATCTCGCCGTTATTCGCGGTGTTAGCGCGTGCGAAATTTGGCGGCAAATTTTGTGGTTGTTTCTCACTGAACATTTGCAGGCATCGTAGGTCTTCCACTTTCAACATCGAGGGCTGGTGGCTAAACTGGCGCAATCGCATCCGGGGCGGACTCAAGGCGTGGTGCTCTCACCGACAATCAGCATTTCGCGTTCAACGCCGGGATAGACAGCGTTTTCTTGTGGGAGTTCGATACCTCCGATGAACCTCACTCAGTGCTCGAACACAGTATGTTCGGTGTCCAGTCCCAGAGCTTTTCCTCCGATGGCCATCGCCTGTCCATGATGAACTATTTTGGAGAAATTGTGTCGCTGGACCTGGCGACTGAAAAGATCATTTCATCCTTTCCAACCGACGAGTTAAAACCATCGCAAGCTGGTAATTTTTGCGTTAGCCCGGACGATTCCAAAATCGCGTGCGGCACGTCGTCCCTGCAAGGCGTGGAGATCCGCGACCCCAAGACCGGTCGGTTGCTCTACTCCCTGCCCGATGAGGCCGGCACAATCTATTGGCTGGCTTGGAGCCCGGATAACCACCGGTTGGCTGTAGCCCGCGACGACGGCAGCATCGGAATATGGAACCTCGACACCGTCGATCAAATCCTGGCGAAGTTGGGGTTGAACCCATGAACCCGAATCGCGAAGAAACCGGGTATTATTCACGGCTTGAATAAACGGTAAAATTTCGATTCGCCGCTTACCGCATTGGTGACGACACTGTTGGTGCCTAGAATTACGGGGAGTGGTGAGACAGTCACCCAATTGATTGAAGCCAGGTTCGTATTGGACTGAAGGCTGAAATCAGATGCGTTAGTTGGCCAGAGCAGAGACACCGAACCAGGTGACACGCTTAGGATGGTCAGGGAAGGTTGGGCGGCGGTGACGGTGACCGGATCAAAACTCACGTCATCAAGTGCAATGGTGCCGCTGCCAAGGAAGGTCACTTGATGGATGCCGGGCGCTGTAATTAAGAACGTATCGCCGGCGACATCGGAAATGGTTTGTTGGGCGATAAGTTGGCCGTTCACATCGTAGGCGCTGAGAGTGCCGCCGGAACCGTCGGGAATTTCGTCTCCACGCACCGAGAACGAATCAGTAACGGCCTTCACCGTGGGATTGGACGGATCAAAGAATTCGGCGATGAGAATAGTGCCTGAATAGGTGACTGTGTCTGACGCCGTCGCCCCGGATAATCCATTGACTCCGCTGGTGGCGTGGCCACTTCCCAAAGTCACGACTCCGACGTAGGGAGCTAGTTCAGATGAAAATTTGATGCCATAGGTTGTAAGATACTGGGTTGAAAGGCGGTTGTTCTCCGAGATGAACGTTCCGAGGCCGTAAGAGAGGTTGGGAAATTCCTCAAAATCGAGCACGACGGGCGCGGCGGACGCGGAAACAGACAAAATAACGAATGTGGTTGTTGTTAGGATTTTCATGATTGTTATTACACTATTTACAACTCGGGCTTTGACAATACGATAGATTTTCCGCCACTGATTGCGTTCATCACTTTCCACGTCCAAATTGCCTCAAACAAAATCCCCCATTGTCGCGCCGGGATTTTGACCATCTCCACACCTGCGCCGGCCGTGGCAACATGGCCGGCGTTTTGTATCAGTGGACGGACCGGATTTGCACCGGTATTGCCGGGTTCACGAGAACCCACAATCCAGAGCCTCCTGAAAATACCTGTTGACATACATTGCACCGCAATGTATTCACCGTTTCATGAAACTTGAAAAAGAACTCGTGGCTGCTTCTTCGGTGCCGCTCGTACTTTCTATTCTTTCCGAAGGCGATAGTTACGGTTACGCGATCATTCAACGCGTCAAGGAACTTTCCGGCGGCAAGATCGAGTGGACCGACGGCATGCTCTATCCTGTGCTGCACTGGCTTGAGGACCGACGCATGGTGCGCAGCCGCTGGGAAAAGGCTGAGTCAGGCCGCAAGCGAAAGTATTATTCGCTCCAACAGGAGGGCCGACAAGAGCTACGCGAACAAAAGGAACAATGGACCGTTGTCACTTCAACCCTCAACCAAATCTGGAAACCTCAACATGCATGATCTCGACAAGCTAATCCTGGAATGGCGTAAAACGGCGGCGATGCCCAATGTCAGTGCTGAAACGCTCGATGAACTTGAAACGCATCTGCGCGAAACCACAGCACAGTTTGTTCGTTCCGGGATGCCCGTCTCAAACGCTTTTCAACGCGCCGTTACCGAGCTTGGTGAGATGCCGAGGATTTCTTCAGAGTTTCGAAAACTCGATCAACCGATATGGCTTCCAGTCAAGCTGGCAATCGGGGCAACCGCTCCGACGGCGTTAGCGGCATTGGTCATTGCGATTGCCGTCCTCGGCCGCCGGGGTTCCAGCGCCGCCAGCCTATTACTGGCCACGCACGTTTTTGTGATCATTCTCGGTTACACCATTACGCTACTCGTCGGCGGATTGGGAATTTGTTTCGTCAGCCAACGATCATTTGATGATTTTTTAACATCGCGGCTACAGTCGATTAGTCGCGTGAGTTTCGTGCTGGGTGGAGTCGCATTGCTATGCACGACGATAGGCGTCATCCTCGGCATGGCCTGGTCGAAAATCACGTGGGGCCGATATTGGTCCTGGGACGCCAAAGAAACCGGCGGGCTCTGTGTCATCGTCTGGCTGTTTTTTTATCTGCTGGCCCACCGATTTTTCAAAAGCAGCGCTCGCGGAATTCTCACCGTCAGCATGCTCGGCAACATCGTCGTGAGCCTGGCGTGGTTTGGGCCGCAACTGAACGGACTTCAGCAATACCGTATTTTCAGTCAATCAATGCTCCTGATGGCCGCCGTGGCTAATCTTGTTTTCTTTGCGATTGGATATTGCCCTGCTGGCTGGCTGCGGTCAAAACAGGCCTGAGGCATGATATTTTGCTGACCGCATATTCAAATCTGGCTGACGGATACCACCGGCCGCGACAATACAGCTTGTGGGCAAACGCTCGGCGGGCGGCGATCAAAATCCATGAACCCCTTGACAGCGTTCCTGGCACCAGCTAAAGAAACTCTGGTTTGATATTGCCGTTCAAAGTGAGGATTTAATGAAACTTTCAGTCCTGGAACAATCAACTCTTTCAGAGGGAAGCTCCGCCGCGGAGGCCATTTCCAATACGGTCTCTTTATCTAAAGAGCTTGATCGATTGGGTTACAGCCGAATTTGGCTTTCTGAACACCACAACCTGAACATCCTTCAGGGATCAACTCCCGAAGTCCTGCTGGCAGCTATTGGTGCTCAAACCACCCGTATTCGTTTGGGGTCAGGCGGCGTCATGCTTCCTAATCATAGCGCCTATCACATTGCGGAGAACTTCCGCACGCTCGAAGCTCTCTATCCAGGGCGCGTGGACTGCGGAATCGGCCGCGCTAGCGGTGGCGATAGCTACTCCCGGTCATTACTGATGCCCACCCCGGATGCCTGGGGAGACTTTGTCGATCAGGCCGATCAGCTGGCAGGCTTTTTTCACGACACTTGCAAGCGTGCTTTTGCAATGCCTTTGATCGCAAGCGCTCCGCCCATTTGGTTACTTTCCGCCGGTAGCAGCGCTGCCAGTGGAAAGCTTGCGGCTGAAAAGGGAATGGGGCTTGCCGTGGCACTCTTCATTAATCCGGACGCGAGCGCCGAAGCGGTTCGGCAATATAAGCAGAACTTTAGGCCCTCCAGGGAGTTTCCAGAGCCAAGGGTGATGATCGCCGTCAATGCCGTTATTGCGGCAACTCCCGAAAGGCTTCAAGAGCAAAAAAAAATATCGGACTTCCTTCGCCTGATGCGTGATTCAGGAAAATTCCCCGCTTCCGTTCCTACACCAGAGGCGATGAAGAGTGTTCATTTTGGCGCCCACGAAAAGGGCCACTTGGATCGAATTGCCAATCGCGAAGTGGTGGGGCTTCCGAGTGAGGCAAAGAAACAAATCCTGGAGCGCGCTAAAAATTACGATGCCGATGAAGTCATGCTCACCATGATAACCCATAAGCTATCTGACAAAATCGAAAGCTTTCGTTTACTAGCGGAGGCCTTTTGTCTCTAAAGTGTTATGGATACGAAAGACCACGCGGGAGCAAGGGGGCCGGACCGGGCCAAATGTTGCATCGTGGGCGGCGGGCCGGCGGGCGTCATGGCGGGATTTCTCCTGGCGCGCCAGCGTGTGGACGTGCTCGTGCTGGAAAAGCATGGGGATTTTTTCCGCGATTTTCGCGGCGACACAATTCATCCTTCGACGCTCGAATTGATGAGCGAATTGGGGTTGCTCGAAGAATTCCTTCGTCAAAAACATTCTGAGGTGCGCGAGATCACCGCGCATTTCGGTCCGGAAGTTGTTCACATCGCGGATTTCAAACATCTGCCCACGAAATGCAAATTCATCGCACTCATGCCGCAATGGGATTTTCTGAATTTTCTGTCTTCACACGCAAAAAAATATCCCACCTTCCGGCTGCGGATGGAAACCGAGGTCACGGACCTGCTTTTTGAAAATGACCGTGTGATCGGGGTGCGTGCGAAAACACAGGACGGCCCGCTCGAAGTGCGCGCGGACCTGGTGATCGGCGCTGATGGCAGAAGTTCCATCGTGCGCGAGCGTGCCGGGTTGGAAGTGATTGATCTTGGCGCGCCAATTGACGTCCTTTGGTTCCGGCTTTCAAAGCAAGCCAGCGATCCGCCGCAATCGTTCGGTTTCGTGGGCGCCGGTCAGTTCATGGTTTTGATTGACCGCGATGATTATTGGCAATGCGCTTATGTGATCCGCAAAGGCTCGTTCGCAGGGATACGCGAGCGCGGCCTGGAAGCGTTCCGCCACGAGGTCGGACGTTGCGCGCCGTTTTTGAGCAACCGCACGGGCGAGGTGAAGCAGTGGGATGACGTGAAGCTTTTGAACGTCAAAGTCGACTACTTAAAAAATGGCATCGCGAAGGATTATTGTGCATCGGCGATTCGGCACACGCGATTTCGCCCGTCGGCGGGGTGGGAATCAACCTGGCGATACAAGATGCCGTCGCCACGGCGAATCTTTTGGCGGCGAAATTAGAATCCGGGCGGATCGAGGATGCGGATTTGAAAACAGTGCAAAAACGGCGCGCGCGTCCGGCGCATCTGACCCAACGCGTGCAGATTTTTCTCCATGAACATGTGCTTGAAGCGATTTTTGATTCGAACGAAATGATTTCACCGCCACTTGCGATGCGGATGCTCGAAAAATATCCACGCTTGCGGCGTCTTCCTGCGCGAATGGTGGGCATCGGTTTCCGGCCCGAGCACATCGTCCCACATCGCATCCTTCCCGAGGAAGAGGTGAGGTTCAGGAATTAGAGCGCCTTAACAAAATCTCTGGCCATAATTGTTAGCGGAGTTCGTCGCCAACCATCCCGATGAATGCACAACGACGGTAATCGAAACCTCTGCCCCTCATGTTCACCCTCGAAAACGCCCGTATCAAAAACGATTATATTCACTTTCACGCCTCCGGTAAGCCGGATAGCAAAGTGTAACCGCCAAATAAGGTCTCAACCCACGCATTATTCAGCCGCCTAACCAAGCAATTCTCCGATTACACGCTTCGCTTGAGATATTGGAGCAGCTCTCGTGGAAACCTGTTTTCACTGGATTTTTTGGCTGGTTCTGCTAGAAGAATTGCCCAACCCAATCCGCTCTCTTATGAAAAAGCTATTGCAACGCTTGGTCATTCTGTCGTGCTTATTTTTCCTCCCAAATGCGATTCCTGATGCTCGCGCACAAGGCACGGCGTTCACGTATCAAGGGCAGCTCTCCGGCGCGGGCGGCCCGGTGAGCGGCGTTTACGATTTTCAATTTGCCGTTTTCGATGCGATCGGCGGCGGCACGCAAATCGGCAGCACGATTATCACCAATGCCGTGGGCGTGACGAACGGGCTGTTCATGGTGACACTGGATTTTGGAATCAATGTCTTCACCGGCAATGGGCGCTGGCTCGATTTGGCCGCGCACACCAACAATAGTCCGGCGGCGTTTGTTTCCATGACGCCGAGGCAGGCGTTGACGCCCGCGCCATATTCGGTTTTTGCGGGCACGGCGAGCAATTTGAGCGGAACGCTTTTGAATTCGTCCTTGCCCGTGAATCCGATTTTTTCGGGAACAATCAAAGCGGGTTCATTTTCCGGCAATGGCATCGGTTTGACCAATCTCAATTCCACGCAACTCGCCGGCGGAGCCATTCCGACTGCGGTATTGCCGGGTTTTCAATCGCCAAATTATGACACAGTTGGCGGTGGCCAGGGCAATAATGCCACTTCACAGTATTCGACGGTGGCGGGTGGATTTAATAATGAGGCCGTCAACTCCGGCGATTTTGTGGGAGGCGGCGGCACGGATGAACCGTCGGGAAACGCGGCCCAGGGCGGAAATTCGGTTGTGGTTGGCGGCTCGGCAAACACCGCGGGCGGCTTCGAATCTTTTATCGGCGGCGGCTATGGCAACGGCACGAGCGGTGACGGTGCTTTCGTCGGCGGTGGCGGGAGCAACGTCGGCGGCAATCACGCCAACGGGAATGGTTCGGTGGTGGTGGGCGGAGAACTCAACACCGCCAGTGGAGCGGGCGCGTTTATTGGCGGTGGCGGTTTCGATGGAACCTTCCTAACGGCCAGCGGCAATTTCGCGAGCGGAGGAGCTTCTGTGATTGCCGGTGGATTGGGTAATACCGCAACTGCCAATGAAGCGGCAGTTGGCGGGGGAATGAACAATCAAGCCACGAACATTGCTGCGACCGTGCCGGGGGGGCGAAACAATATTGCCGGCGGCCAATACAGTTTTGCCGCGGGTTTCAATGCCCGGGCAACGAATAACGGCGCATTCGTCTGGGCCGATTCGCAAAACGCGGCATTTACTTCCACGAACAACGATTCCTTCAACGTCCGCGCGCAGGGCGGCGTGCAGTTTGTGACGGGCGGCGCGGGTGTGACGGTGGATGGTGTGCCGATTTTTTCTGAAGGCGTGATTTCGCCAAGCGCGTTGCCCAACTTTCAGATCAGTGATCTTTACGAGACGATTGGCGGCGGTCTTGATAATGGTACCAGCGGTGGCGAATCGGTGGTTGGCGGCGGAGTCAACAACCATGCTAATGGCGACGAAGCGACAGTGGGTGGAGGCGGTGGCAATGGCGCCAGCGGCCAGAATGCAACGGTAGCCGGCGGCTTTAACAACCATGCCAATTACTATTATGCAACCGTGGGCGGAGGCGATTTTAATCAGGCAACCAATTCTTATTCCACCATTCCTGGCGGGGCGAACAACCTTGCGGGTGGCTCGTACAGTTTCGCCGCTGGACAACGCGCCAAGGCCATTAACGATGGCGCATTTGTCTGGGCCGACTCGCAAGTCGGCGATTTTACTTCCACCGCGAATAATGAATTCAGTGTTCGCGCGCAAAATGGCGTGCGCATTCAAGCCAATAAAGGCATCCACCTGGACGCGGCGGATGAACCCATCATCGTCCGGGACTGGAATCCCTTTTCCACCAACGCGCCCGCGAACAAGGCGGGCATTGGCCGCTGGGGATTGTTCATGGAGCCGACGTACTTGACCATCGGCATTCCGGACACCAACGGCATCGGCGATACCGTGCCGCGCTATTTTCAAATCGCGAAATATAGCACCAACGGCGCCTATGCCTCGCTGGTGGTAGTGGATGAGTCCGGCAGTCTTTTTGCCAGCAATAACGTCTATGCCAAGGGCGTGCAATTAACGAGCGACCGGAACGCCAAGGAAAATTTCACGCCGCTCGATACGCAGGCGATTTTGGCCAAAGTCGCCGCGATGCCCGTGACCGAGTGGAATTATAAAAATGATGGCGTGGATACGAGACATATCGGCCCGGTCGCGCAGGATTTTCAGGCTGCGTTCAAACTGGATGGCGCGGATGACAAACATATCTCCGTGGTGGATGAAGGCGGCGTGGCGTTGGCGGCCATTCAAGGGTTGAACCAAAAGCTGGAGGGCAAGGATGCCGTCATCCAGCAACAGGCCGGTGAGATTTCGGAACTAAAAACGCGATTGGATGCCTTGGAAAAAATGGTTCGTAATCAAAAATGAAGTCGGCAAAGAGTTCGTTCGGAATGCGTCCGAAATTGAATTGAGAGTTCGATCCCTTAATTATTTTTTGGTTTGAGTCTTCTACCGAAGCTTTTCCCGGGAGCGTCGTGTCTGAATATCTAGAAATCTCACCCCTTTCGGAATCCGTTTCAGGGCGTACCGTATAAACCTATGAGTATACAGTTCTAGGGCTGTTCGGGTAGAAAAGCACCGTTCCACCAACGAGCCAACTAAACTACCAAGGGTCCTTGTAAAGAAAGTGATTGAATGAAAACACACATGAATAGGGTCGGTGTTGTAAATCCTTCGCCTAAGTTAAAACTGCTCGGGAAAACATCAATGTCCAACTGCGGTGGTGTCCTCGCCGCAGTGTCTCTTGGCCTGGCGCTGATGGCGCAAACGGCCGGCGCTCGTCTATATGATAGGTTTGATAGCGGGGTGAATTGGACGCTGGCGCAGGGCGGCGGCACGGCGGTGATTGGTTCCAGCGAACTGACTTTAACCGCGCCTTCGGGTCTCAATTCCACTCCTACAGCCACGCTAAACTCCGCACAAACCTTGACCGGCACGCGCCAATCCATTTTAGTCAGAAGTCACACTGGGTCGCTGAATCATAGTGTATTTTTCCTGTACGCTGCTTCCGGCGCCAATAAGCTCGAATTGAAGATTGATGATTCGGTTTCCCCGGCTTATGTGGTGGCCGGCTATTGGATTGGCAGCACTTATACCTGGGTTGCCACCACCGCCTATAGCCTGGGCAGTGATGGCCTTTACATGGCATATTACGAATCAGCCGGGATCACCTATTGGCAAACTTCCACCGACGGGAAAAATTGGACTACCGTGGGCAGCCTGGCTGATCCCGTATCCACATCCAGCATGACCTTCAGCGTGCAGCACAAGAGTTATTCCACTCCACCGGTACAGACCGTCACCGTGGTGGATTGCCTTAATTACAAGGCCACCGGCGCCGGGTATTTGAGCATTGAAGACAAAACCACCAGCGGGAGTGGCGGTTGGTCTCTCTATCGCGAGGCTTTCCTGAATGGCAACTATATGTGCCAAAGTCCGGGAGGAACCAGTTGCGATGGGCACATCACCATCAACGATGTGGATAGCACACAGCATTTCACCGATACGACCATTCCGACGCCGCGCGCCAATGACTCGGGTTATCACTTCGAAATCGTAAGCACCGACCAGATTTCAAATAATTGGTATGACAATGGCTATCGTTATCAGGATCTGGCCTATGTTGACGCGGATAGTTGGACTTATACCATGTATTTCAAGTATGCTTATCCTGAAAAAATAACGCAAGGATTGGAGTTTCCTATCAATAAGTATACAGGTAGCTTCCGGGTTCAGGGGGCGGTTGCCTGGTATCCTTTGCGCAATGGAACCACCACCGGCGTTTGGAAGGTCTGGGCTGGCACAAATGGTTGGGTATCCACCGGACAGAATCAGTCATTTACCCCGGGCCAATGGTATAAAGTCAACTATACAGTAGGATTGCATGATAATACCGTCTACTACACTTCCTTTCAAGCAGGACCGGCCGGCAGCATGACGACCTACAACTGGCCGCATAGCTATCCAGCGACGGGCAGCGGCACGGGAGCCAAAATTTCCGCGGCAATGCAGATGGATGATAATACGGATGACACAACGACTGCCGGCACGCAGAAGAATCTCTACATGGCGGACTGGGACATCGGCTGGCAAGACGAGAAATTGCCGTGAGCCGTGTTTAAAAATTCCGATATCTAGACTGCGGACCACTCCCGCATAACCGCACTTGGGAATCAAATCCTCTCGCCTCCCCTCGGGGAGGCGGGAGGAATTTTCGCAGGTGTGGAAATAAAACTGCAAAATCAATGTTTGGATTTGCTATGAAACGTTCCTTGCTTCTTCCCGCTATCGCCATCCTCGGCTGCGGCATCGTGACCGGCATGTTTGTTGAGCATCGGCGGGTTCGGTCCGAAATCGCAGTGGGGGGCCGCTCCGGTGCTGAAAATGACACTTCGCGGAGTGCAAACTTTCCAAATGTCGTTAGGACCAGTGGCGCTGAAGCCCCGCTGGAGACCTTGCATATAGGGCAACTCGAAGCGCGCATTCGCCAGGCATTGAGCGCAAAGGTTTTTGCGCAGCGCGCGCAGGAACTCGATAGAATTGCCCGAGCGCTTGCGGTGGGGGACATTCCTCAGGCGGTGGCGCGGGCTGACGAATTGCCGGTTAATTTGCGTTTGCCTTTTGTTCAGACACTGATGGCGCGGTGGGCGGCGGTGGATCCGGCTGGCGCGATGGTTGCCGCGCAAAATCTTTCCCGGCACGAGGAACGCACGGCGGCGAGCCTGACGGTTTTTAAAAGCTGGCTGGGAAATGATCTGCACGGCGCTGTGGCGTGGTTTGAAAAACAGCCGAATGGCGACTTACGCGCCGAGGCCATGCCTTTGATGATTTCGGCTTTGGCCAAGGACGATCCCAGCGGAGCATTGGCATGGCTTGAGGCGCACGGCAATGCGCAGACGCGCGCGCAATTCCTCCCGGATATTTTCCAGCAATGGGCAGTCGATGATCCGGCGTCCGCCGCCAAAAAATTGCTTCAATTGCCTCCGAATCTCCAACGCGATTCCGCGCTCAGCCAAATATTAATTCAATGGGCGGACAAGTCTGCCGATGACGCGCTGGCGTGCTGCGCCACTTTACCGGACGGTTCCCTGAAACAAAACTCCTTGCGTTGCGTGATTTCCGAGTTGGCGCAAAATGATCCGCAACATGCGCTGGATGCGGCCAATCAGCTGGTGCCCGGGCCATTTCAAAATGAACTACTGGGCACCATCGCGGCGCAATGGGCGCAAGCAGATTTGAATGCGGCCATCAATTGGGCAAAAACTTTACCGGAGGGAAAAGATCGCGACTCGGTGCTGGGCAATCTCGGTTCCGCATGGGCGCAGCAAGACCCGCAGGCAGCGGCGGTCTTCGCGCAAACTCTCCAACCGGGAAATCTGCGGGACAGTTTCTTCAACCTGATTGCGACTCATTGGGCGCAGAGTGATCCGGCGGCGGCTTTTGCCTGGGCAGGGGAATTACCGGATGGCCCGGGCCGCTCGGCGGCCATGCAAAGCGTGATCAATTCGTGGGCGCTGAATGATCCCAAAGCGGCCGCCGCCAGTGTGCAAGCGCTGCCGGCGGGAGCGGTGCGCGATGGTTTAATAAGCGCACTCGCGGGGCAATGGTCCCAAGCGGATTCTCAGGCGGCCGCTCGCTGGGCAATGGCGTTGCCTTCCAGTTCAGCGCAAAAACAGGCGCTTCAGAATGCCATTGGCCGCCTGGCCACTTCCGATCCGCAAGCTGCCGCCCAGCTTGCCCTTTCCGTTAAAGGCGAAGCGGGCAGCGAAATTGTTTCCGGTGTCGCTTCCCAGTGGGCGGCCAGCGATTTCGGCGGGGCACTTGCCTGGATGAAACAATTACCTGATGGACCCCAAAAAAATGATTTTCTAAATAATGTCGCGAAGCAATGGGCGGCGGGAAATCCCCAGGAGGCTTCTGACTGGGCGTTGCAATTGCCGGACGGCCCACTCCGCGACAGCGCCGTGCTGAATGTGACGCGTGGCTGGACTGAGAATTCGCCGCAGGACGCGGCTAAATTCATTACTTCGCTGCCGGCGGGCGATTTGCAGTGCAGCGCGGCGGTTTCCGTCGTTTCGCAATGGGCTTCGGCGGACCCTCAAGCCGCCGCGGCGTGGGCGGCAGTTTTTCCGGAAGGACCTTTGCTGACCAGCGCGCTTCAAAACGTGATTCCCGCGTGGGCGAACGCCAGCCCGCAAGCAGTCGAAAACTGGCTCGGCACATTATCCGCGGGCTCTGCCCGGGATACCGCGATTGGAATTTTCGCGAGCGCGCTGTCGGACAATTCGCCTTCTGCGGCGTTGCAATGGGTCGAGACCATGAACGATTCAGGCACACGCAGTGCGGCACTGGAAAACATGGCGGGCCGCTGGCTGGCGGAAGACCATGACGCCGCCGCCAAGTGGATTGCCGGTTCGCCGTTGACGGATCAGCAAAAAGCGCGGCTGCTGGCGAATTAAGATGGCGCCGACTAACGTCGGCGGCTACTTGATTAGTCGAAGGGTGCTAAGGTTTAGCCGGTGAAGCAGACTGCAAGACGGATGAATTTTGCGAGATGCTCTTATCGAGATAATCGGCGAGTGAATTGATCTGCGCCTCGGTCAATGGCCCTCCATTCGCTTCGGCGAAGGACGGCATGAGGCTGTTCGTTACACCATTGGCGACAGTATTTTTCCAGAAAGCAAAGCCGGTCGGTTTTTTTAAATTGCGCAGATGCGGCACCATGCTTGCCTGGCGCAGTCCGGCGTCGTGGCATATGCCGCACATCGCTGAATAAAGAGCCGCGCCGGTTTTCCCTTTCGCCGGAACCATATGGCAAGAGGCGCAATTGCCTTTGAAGATCGCCTGGGCGTTGGCTTTGGCCATCTGCACGTTTCGGATACGGTCGGCATTAGACATCATGGGCGGCGGTGGAAAAAGCAGGCTGATGGTGGCTGTGACGGAAAGTGTTTCCATCGGCGCATTGCTGATGGTGACGAATACGGCTTTTTTAACGGTGCCGACCTTGTTGGTCAGATCCACCGTTACTTCGATTTGTCCGCTCGCTTGCGGCTTCAAAATCCACGGTTGAGCGGGCAGCCTGGCCACCGTGCATCCGCAACTGGTCGCAGTGCCCAGGATGACAACATCGCTGGCGGAAACATTGGTCACGCTAAAGGCGAAGTGCGCGAATTTTTCGCCGGGCTTGCACACAATCTCCTTATGAACCGAATCCCAAGCCAGGAGATTGCTGTTGGAAGCGGCGGCTTTGAGGCTGCAAACGGAAAACGCCAGGATGATCGAGAGCCAGAGCAATCCATTCTTTTCTCTCATGCGATGCGCGGAGATCAGGCCGTTAATACAAGAACCCGGAATTGAGTAAACGTTCTCAGGAAATCTCCGCCGCTGGTAGCCATAGGTTTATACGGGCGTATTTAGGGTCAATGTGCCGAATCGTGATGTTTCTATGTAACATTCTCCAAGAAAAAAATTTGCAATCAGAAAGAGTTTCGTGCAATGGTCAAAGGGCAAGGCAGTTTGTAGCATCGGTGGGAACAGCGATTCCAATACCCCTTATGCTGAAAGTGAGCGCTTTCACTGTTTTTGTTGGAACTTATTTTGTAACCGGCCCGTCTGATGGCCGGAAGAACTCATGTGGGGTATTCAAAAAGATAAAGAGCGGGAACGGTATTATCTGCTGCCGGGGCAGGGCGGGCGTGCTTCGCGGCGCAAGCACAGGCGCATTCTCGCGTGGGCCATCCTGTTCGGATTGGTTGCGTCCGCTCTTTTTGCCGGCGTGCTGTATTTGATCAGCAACCCGATCAAGTAGCGCCTGCACCCTTGCCGTTCCGCCGAATCCGATTAAACTTCCTCCAGCGGTCGCAAGAGATTTCTCGCCTATGAAAAACATCGTCTTCCAGGCCCTGGCCGATTCGGCTCGCAGCGGCGAGGCGGTGGCGCTGGGGATAATCACAGGCGTGAAAGGTTCCAGCCCGCAAAAGGTCGGCGCCAAGGCGCTTTTTTATCGCGATGGGCGCATCAAAGGCACGCTCGGGGGCGGTTGTCTCGAGGCGGAAATCCAGCAGCGTGCGATTCAATCCCTTCGTTCCGCCGAGCCGGCAGTGTTTGATTTGTTGCTCGACCACGACTTTGGCTGGGACGACGGCTTGATTTGCGGCGGAAAAGTTTTCGGCGTCATTTTGCCGAACGCCCAAAAGATGGGCGAAAAATTTTGGAATGAGCTTGCCGAACGGCAGAGCACCTTATCGTGGGGCGTAAAACAGGATTTTGCGATCGCACTCTCCGATGCAGCCCCGGATTTTCTCTATCGCGAAACGGTCACGCCGCCCTGCGCGCTTTGGATTGCCGGCGCGGGCCACATCGCGCAGGCGGTGGCGCCGCTGGCGTGGCAATTGGATTTCAACGTCACGGTTTTTGACGATCGTCCGGCGCTGGCGAATTACGATTTTTTTCCCGATGAAGTGTCGCTCAAGGTCGGCGAGTGGGAGAAACTGAGCGCGTTGCCGCTGCCGGACGGGCCGAGTTTCGCGCTGATTGTGACGCGGGGCCATCGGCACGATGCGCTCGTGCTGAGGGATTGGATTCACAAGCCGTTTTTGTTTTTGGGCATGATCGGCAGCGCACGCAAGGCGCGGACGATTTTCGATCATTTTGCGGAGGAAAAAATTGCCACGGCGGAGGAATTGGCGCGCGTCGCGTGTCCGGTGGGCATTAAAATCCGCTCGCAAAGCGTGCCGGAAATCGCGGTGAGCATCATGGCGCAATTCATCGAGAAACGCGCGGAGTTGGTGGGGGAGAAACAGGTTTCGACCGCGGCGAAGGTGGAGTTGGTGTGACCGGTGGGGCGAGACTCTGTCGAGCCCTGACTTTTTTGCATTAAAGAGATAGGGTTCGACGGAGTCTCGCCCCACCGGTTTAACGCTTCTTGACCGGCTTCGCTTTTTTTAACTTTTCCAGTTCGCGCTTGAGCTTCGCGTTCTCGGCCTGGGCTTTCTCCAGCTCTTCGTTGGTATCTTCGCGGGCTTCGTGAGCGGCGGCGAGTTCCTTGGCGTGGCGGCGGAGTTCCAATTGCGTCATCACGTGGCGCGCGAGCACGCGCAGGGCCTGCTGTTGGTCCGGCCGCAACTGGCGCGGCACTTTATCAATCACGCACAACGTGCCGAGGGCGTGGCCATCCGGCGTGATGAGCGGCGCGCCGGCGTAAAAGCGAATCTTGGGATCGGACGTCACCAGCGGGTTGTTCGCGAACCGCAAATCTTTCGTCGCGTCGGGAATGATGAACAGTTCCTGTTGCTTGACCGCATGCGCGCAAAACGAAATATCGCGTGAGGTTTCGTTAATGGTCACACCGACCTTGGACTTGAACCATTGGCGATCCTCGTCCACGAGCGAAATCAGCGCGATGGGCGCTTCGCAAATGCGCGCGGCCAGCTCGGTCAGGTCGTCAAAAACTTCCTCCGGGACAGTATCGAGGACATCGTATTGCCAGAGCACTTTGAGGCGCCTGGCTTCGTTATTTTTGGCCGGGGAGGTCATGGGTTTCACTACTCCGGGGCAACAGTAACGATTTGTTTACTTAATGCAATGTACGTTTGAAAAAAACTGCTGTTTGCCACAGAGCCACAGAGCGCACCGAGACAAATTCGGAATGAGATTCCCGGGCAATCTCTGTGGCTCCGTGGCAATCTCATTTGCGATTTGCCAAGGGCATCGATTTTGGCTAGCTTTCCCGCATGTTGGTTGGTCTCAATTCAACGACAACGATTTAGCGTCCTTCTCGAACAGGGAATGGACGCCGACGCCTCGCACTGAACGTTCGAGGCGTTTTTGTTTATAAAATTCGCCACAGAGACACAGAGCGCACCGAGAGATTTTCGAATAAACTCTGAGTGCTCTGTGCCTCGGTGGCAAAATGAAATTTATGGCAGACGAAAACGAACAATCGAAGGAACGCAAAGGTCTCGACGACCGCGCCAAAATGACCGAACTGGAACGCATCCGGCATTCAGCCGCGCATGTCATGGCGACGGCCATCCTGCGCCTGTGGCCGGACGCGCAATTCGCCGCCGGACCGCCGGTCGAGAACGGTTTTTATTACGACGTGGACTTGAAGCACCGCATTTCGCCCGAGGATTTTCCGAAAATCGAGGAGGAGATGAAGAAGGAGATCAAGGCGAACAATGTCTTCGAGAAAATTGTGGTCACGCGCGAGCAGGCCATCAAGGATTCCGAAAGCGGGCGGCTGGGCGGGTTGACCGAGCGGCCGGAGAATCCCAGCAAGTTTAAACTCGGCAATCTCGAGGCGATTCCTGATGGCGAACAGATTACTTATTACAAGAACGGCGATTTCATCGACTTGTGCGCCGGGCCGCACGTGATGCGCACGGGAAATATTGGCGCGTACAAGCTGACCACCCTGGCGAGCGCGTATTACAAGGGCGACGAAAAGAACCCGCAACTCCAGCGCATCTACGGCACCGCGTTCAAGAACAAGACCGCGATGGAGGAGTATTTCAAGATGCTCGACGAGGCCAAGCGCCGCGACCATCGCAAGATCGGCGCGGAGATGGGGTTGTTCGCGATTGATACGGAATATGTCGGGCCTGGCTTGCCGTTGTGGCTGCCGAAAGGCACCGCGCTGGTCGAGGAATTGGAAAAGCTGGCCAAGGAAACTGAGTTTGCGGCGGGTTACGTGCGGGTGAAAACTCCGCATATTGCGCGCGAGAAAATGTATAAGACTTCGGGGCATTTGCCGTATTACGCGGAAAGTATGTTTCCACCGATGGAGCTTCCGCTCGAAGGGAATTTGCTCGAAAAGAAAGAAAACTTGCGCGTGGAGCAAGGATCCGTTGAAGCGAAATTAAAAATAGCTCAAGAAGATTTAAAAACGAAAATTCAAAAAGAGGGCCAAAAGGAGGCGTTGGCATTGGTTAATGAGCTTCAGGAGCGAAGCCAAAAGATAAGAGCCGAATTATCGGCGATTTCGTCCAATGCTTATTACTACCTCAAAGCCATGAATTGCCCGCATCACCATCGCGTTTATGCGGCGGAACCGAAGAGTTATCGTGATTTGCCGTTGCGGTTGGCGGAGTACGGCACTTGTTATCGTTACGAGCAAAGTGGTGAATTGTTTGGGCTGATGCGCGTGCGCTCGCTCAACATGAACGATGCGCATATTTATTGCACCGAGGAACAGTTCGCGGAGGAATTCAAGGCCGTGAATGATATGTATCTGAAATATTTCAAAATCTTCGGATTGGAAAAATACCAGATGCGTTTCAGCACGCACTCGAAGGAAGGTCTCGGAAAAAAATATGTCAACGAGCCCGAGCTATGGCTCAAGACCGAGGACATGGTGCGGCGCGTGTTGCAGGAGAGCGGCATCAATTACGTGGAAGTGTCCAACGAAGCCGCGTTTTACGGGCCGAAAATTGATGTGCAGGTGTGGAGCGCCATCGGCCGCGAATTCTCCATTGCGACCAACCAGGTGGATTTCGCCGTACCGGCCAAGTTCGGTCTCACTTATCGCGACCGCGATAATACGAACAAAACCCCGTTGTGCATTCATCGCGCGCCGCTGGGCACGCACGAGCGGTTCATCGGCTTTTTGATAGAGCATTACGCCGGCAATTTCCCGTTGTGGCTCGCGCCCGAACAGGTGCGCGTGCTGACGATTGGCGAGGAGGAACCGTTGATCAATTATGCCAAAGCGATTGTGAGTGAATTGCGCGCCAACATGGTCCGCGTGGACGCCGATTATTCTTCGAATAAGGTCAACGGCAAAATTCAGGAAGCCGAGCAGGCGAAAGTCCACACCATGCTCGTCATCGGTGGCCGTGACATGGAGGCCGGTAATGTGAGCGTGCGCCTGCACGGCAAAGGCAACGTGGGTGCAAAGCCGAAGGGCGAAGTCGTGGCGGATATTTTGGCGGCGATTAAAGAGCGGCGGGCATGAACATCAAAATCGTCTACTATCTCGATACCGCTTCGTCCTGGTGTTACTGGGCGGAGCCGGCGTGGGCGGAATTAAAGCGCCGTTACGCGAATGCGCCGGTCGAGTTCAGTTGGAAAATTGCGCTGCTCGATGAAAACAGCATGTCGAAGTCGCGCGCGCAGTGCGATTGGTTTTATCGCCGCAGTGGAACCATCACGCGCTCGCCGTTCATGCTGCATTCCGGCTGGCTGGACCCGGTGTTGCCGGAATTTCTCGCGCCGAATTGCGTTGCCGAAGCGGCGAAGGATTTGGGCGTCGCGGATGACCGCGTGCGTTTGGCGCTGATGGAGGCGGCGATGCGCGAAGGGAAGAAAGTCGCAGATTGGAATGTGTCGGCCGGTATTGCCGCAAAAGCCGCGGGCCTGAATGAAAGTTCGTTGCTGGCGAAGGCGCGTTCGGCGGAAATCGAGCAGCGTGTGCGAGCGAGCACGGCAGAGTTTCATGCATTGAAAGTCACGCAGCGTCCGACGTTTGTTTTAGAGAGCAATATTGGCGATCGCGCGGTGTTTTCGGGTTGTTGGCGCGCGGAGCCGTTGATTGCGACGATTGAGGGGATGCTTTCGGATGCCACCGCTTATGCTTCGTGGAAGACGCATATTGGCGACCCGCCGCAAAGCTGAGTTGGTAGTTCCGCCTTTAGGCGGTCCTGCGTAACTCTTCCCGAACCGCCTAAAGGCGGAACTACAAACGGTTAAAGCGCTCACATAATTTTCAGTCGCGGATTTCCCGCTCTTCGATTAGTTTGCGCGGCTATGAAATCCTCCTTGTTCGTGGCGTTCATTCTCGGTGTTCTCTCGACCAGCCGCGCTGACGAAGGCATGTGGCTCTTCAACCAGCCGCCGCGCGAGATTTTGCGCGAGCGCCATCAATTCGAACCGAGTGATGCCTGGATCGAACATCTGCAAAAATCCTCCGTGCGCATTGGCGCATCGGGCAGTTTTGTGAGCGAGGATGGTTTGCTGATTTCCAACCATCACGTCGGCGCCGGTTCGCTGCAGAAACTCAGCACGAAGGAAAAAAATTATCTGCGCGACGGCTTTTACGCCCACGCGCTGGCGGAGGAAATGAAGTGCCTGGACCTCGAAATCAACGTCCTGCAATCCATCGAGGACGTTTCCGTGCGCGTCAATGCCGCGATTCCGAAAGACGCTGATCCGCAGGCTGCGTTTGCCGCGCGCCGCAAGGTGATTGCGGAGATTGAAAAAGAGTCGCTCGACAAAACCGGATTGCGCTCGGACGTCGTGACGCTTTGGCAGGGCGGCACGTATCAACTTTACCGCTACAAACGCTACACGGATGTGCGGATCGTTTTCGCTCCGGAATTACAGGCGGCATTCTTTGGCGGCGACCCGGACAATTTTGAATTTCCGCGCTTCGATTTCGATATCTGCCTTTTTCGCGCCTACGAAAACGGCGAGCCGGCCAAGACGAAGGATTTCCTGAAATTTTCCGCGACCGGTCCGCGCGATGGTGAATTGGTTTTTGTTTCGGGTCATCCGGGTGGAACGAGCCGGCAGTTGACGATGGCGGAACTGGATAATTTACGCGACCAGGGGCTGCCGTTCCGGTTGGCGAACCTCAAGCGCGAGGAGGTGTTGCTGGGCAATTGGAGCGCGCGCGAGGAGGAGAATGCGCGACGCGCCCGGGAATCTTTGTTCGGCGTGCAGAATTCGCGCAAGGCGCTAGACGGCCGCCTGGCCGGGTTGCTCGATCCGGATTTGATGGGAAAAAAGCTCAGTGCGGAGGCGGATTTCAAGGCGCAACTCGCAGCCAAGCCAGAATTTGCCGACGCGCTCGCCGCTTACGATAAAATCGCGGAAGCAACCAAGACGCTGGCGGCGCAGTCGGAGCGCTACGCGTTGCTTGAACGCGGGGACGGCTTTATTTCGGAGAGTTTTCATATCGCGCGCACGCTTTTGCGCGCAAGCGAGGAACGGCCTAAGCCGAATGGCGAGCGGCTGCGGGAATTCTCCGACTCCGGCAAAGTATCGCTGGAACTCAGCCTTTTTTCCACCCGGCCGATTTACACCGACATGGAGATTCTAACGATGTCGGAGTCGCTGACGTATTTCGCAACGCAATTCGGCGCGGACGATCCGTTGGTGAAAAAAGTGCTGGCGGGCAAATCGCCGCACGAGCGCGCGGTGGAATTGATCAATAGCACAAAAGTGCGCGACGTGGCTTTCCGTAAAAAACTTTATGAAGGCGGCACGAGCGCGGTGACGGCGGCGAACGATCCGATGATTGAACTGGCGCGATTGATCGACCCGGACGCGCGCGCGTTGCGAAAGGTTGCAGAAGAGCAGAGCGAAGTGAAGCAGCAGGCGCACGCAGCGATCGCGCGTGCGGCGAATGCGCTGCTGGGCACCGGCGGCTCGCGTTATCCGGATGCGACCGGGACGTTGCGGCTTTCCTATGGCACGGTGAAGGGCTACGAGGAAGATGGGCAGCCGGTTTCGGCATTCACGACTTTCGCGGGACTTTACGAACGGGCGAAGGACATGAAAGAGCGTCCGCCATTCGATCTGCCGGCGACCTGGGAGAAGGGCCGCTCGCGGCTGAATTTGAAAACGCAGTACAATTTCGTCAGCACGTGCGATATCATTGGAGGGAATTCGGGCAGCCCGGTGGTGAATCGCGCCGGGGAATTCGTGGGGATTATTTTCGACGGCAATCTCCAGGGTCTGCCGTGGGATTATGCGTTCGATGATAAACAGGGCCGCGCGACGGCGGTGGATTCCGCGGCGATCGTCGAGGGGCTTGATAAAATTTATCACGCGAAGGAACTTGTGCGGGAACTTTTGGAGGGGAAAAGGACGGAGAAATAAAAATGCCTTTAGCCACAGATGGACACAGATGAAACACAGATGAAGAATTTTCACAGCAGGAAACGAAGGGAACAAAGTTCCTTGCTGGTTGCCTCGTTCAAGTCTCGTGGATGCGCTCTTTAAAGGTGAAAGAATTGGCCGCAATTTCTGTCGTCCCTGCGGGACTTGGAAAAATTACGTCATACCCACCACTGAAGTGGTGGGCAATTTTCTTTCGTCCTAACGGACTTTGTTGGAGCGCGTGTGGGCGATGTGCCGGCTTTGCGCAGTTGTCGGAACGTGGTATGAAGATAGTATGAAATCGAGGTCACTAAAATTTTTCGCGGCATTGCTGTCGATCGTAATCGTGGCGATGTCGGCCAGCGGCGATGAAACGAATACTGAAAAAGTCAAAGACGCGGTAAAGAATACCGCGAATAAAACGAGCGAGGCCATCAAAGACACTACTCAAAAAGCTATCGACGCCGGCAAGGAGGGAGCGCAGAAAACGGGCGTTTGGGCCACGAATGTTGCGACGAATGTCGCTGCCAAGGCGACTTCGCTGGGCACGAACGTGGCGGCCAAAGCAAAGCAAGGCGCCCAAAAAGTCGAGAGCGTGGCGACAAATATCGTCGATGAAATCAAGGAGAAGGTAGGCCACTAAAGCGAACGAGATCCCGTTTCAACCCGGACCTGCAATCGTAGAGCCATGCATACATACTGGGCCGCTTTTGTTGAATTGATCCGCACGCCGTTCGCGCACACGGCGCTGATTTGGGGCATCGTGCCGCTTTACTTCGCGCTGTTGCTCAATGAAATGACTTCGTCGAAGGCGAACTTTCGCACGGCGATTCAAACGGGTTTCAGCTTTGTCTGGGCGGGCCTGCAATGGTTGTATCCCTATTTTCGACCGCACGCGACGGGGACAGCGCGGTTGGAACTCGGCGCCATGCTGCCGGTGAACCTGTTCGTGACATTTACGGTGCTCGGGCTTGGAGTCATCGCGTTCATCAGCGGGTTGAGGCGCACATACCCGAAATATGGAGCGTTTCTCGGCCATACGAGATTCGCGAATTATTTCATGATTACAATATTTCCCATCCAGGCGCGGGTGTTGGAATGGCGATGGGATTATGTGGTGGCCATTGCGCTGTTCGCGGTGCCGGTGTGGCTGGTGCTGCACTTTGGCCTGATGCCGGTGCGCGGACGGAAGTGAGATTTCGTCCCGCGCTATGCGCGTGTGACGGGATATGGGGCTGAGCGGTGGCTCAGCCCCACCGGTAAATGGTTACTTTTGTTTCGCCACCAAAATTTCCGTGCCGGCCAGCAGCACGGGGCCGCGGCCATGCGGGTCGTCGGAAGGGCGTTGCCGGTTCACATAGTAATCGAGGTCCTGGCCGATGTTGGTGCCGATGCAGGTTTCGTTGACCACGCCGTCCGTGGTGACATTTTTGGAAATGCCCGCGAAGGCCTTGCGCGCCATGGGCAGATAAGACGCATTGATCCATCCGCGATTCACCGCGCGCGCGATGCCGTAGGCGAACATCGCCGTGCAACTGGTTTCCTCCCACAACTCCGGATGGTCCAGCACCTGACGCCACATGCCGTCCGGCGCCTGCACTTTTTGCAAGCCATCAATTTGCTTTTTCAAAATGGCGATGACCTTTGCGCGGGCGGGATGATCTTCAGGCAGCGCAGAGAGCAATTCCACCGCGGCCACGGTCACCCAGCCATTTCCACGGCCCCATTTGAACGGCGAATGTTTTTTCGCCTTCGCATCGTAGCCGTGGAAGAAAAGGCCGTCGGCGTCCTGCTCCAATTCCGCCTGATGAGTGATTTGGTTCGCCGCGTCATCCAGATATTTTTTATCACCGGAAAATTCCGACCAGCGAATGATCACGGGGCAGCCCATGTAAAGGTCGTCCGGCCACACGGTCGATTGCTTGCCGCGCGAAAGGGTGCCGTCCGGGAGCCGCTCCTGCTTGTTGGCGACCCAATCCACCACGCGCGCGGCGATTTCCTTGTCCGCCGGCGTGACCAGTTCCGGGTGGCGCAACATTGTTTCCACAATCTGGTTGCCCATGGAGCCGCAACTATCGAGATTGCCAAGGTTGATGAGGGGTTTGAGTTTGGTAGTGCGGGCAAACGTTTTTCCATCGTTGCCGAATTGTTTTTCCAGGCCGGCGAGCCATTGATAATAGCGCGCGCAGATTTTATCGTGCTCGAGCACGAATTTTTCCGCCTCTTTATCGCCGGTGACATCGGTGGAACGAATCACGCCGTAAAGCGCCACGCCCCAGGGATAGTTCCACACAATTCCTTCCGGCGCTTTCGCGGCTTTGGCCTGGTCGAGGTTTGTGACGGTGGGATATTCGCCGTCAGCCAGCGCGTGAATCTGGTGCTTGGCGACGCGTGAAATGACGTCGCGAATTTGGGCGTCAGTGATGGTGGATTCCGCGGGCGCTTTGGAGGCGTCCTGCGCGCGAAGCAGGGGCGCGGTCGCCATTAACAACAAGCCGAGCGCGGCTCGTGATAGCAGGGGTGCAGGGATTTTTTTCATCGGGTGGGCACGGGTGTAGGGTGTTGACTGAATTGTTATTGCCCGGAGACACTGACTTCGATTGGTGAACTGGCGCTTTGCGCGAAGTTGCTCACATATTTTTTCCACGCGTCCTGGCTCGTGATTTTCCCCGGGCGATCCCATGCAAAACCGGCCCAGTAGGAGATCGAGCCGTTCGCATCGGTTTTGGCCAGCATTAAATTGTTCTGTTTGTCTTCCGTTTCTTTCGCGACGGATTTCGGATTCACAATGGCCGCGACGCCTTGCATGCCCAGATTTTTTTCCATCGACTGCCAACTGGCGAGCGTTCCTTGTTCGGCGTTGAAATCCTTTTGTTCGCCGGAAACTTTTTTCAAGCCGATCGCCGCGGTGAGCAGGCCGTTGCCGCCCTTGAACGTCGCGACGTAATGATCCATCTGGCTGCCGGCATCGAGTGACACGCGCAGGGTCTCGGTGACCTTCGTGCCGTCCGCCTCGAATGCCGGGTAGTCGAGTTCAAACAGCACGCGAATCGGGCCGTTGGCCAGTACGCGTGAGCCGGTGAAGTTAACTGGGGCGGCTAGCTTGTCGCCGGCCCAAAGGCCGATGCCGCCATCGCCGCGCGTGGAACCCGCGGAATAATCATCGCAACCTTCGCCCTGATCGCTGTGATAATTATCGACCATATACCAGTCGTCGAGGACTAGCCGCGAAGTGTCCTTCGACCAGATATCAATCGCGCTGCTCGTCAACGGTTCGCCTTTCCACGCGATGAGCGCGTTGCCGTACGTGCGGTGCGCGATCAAATTATTTTCCCACGCGAAGTCATCGAACCGTTCGCGAACGAAGCGGCCGTAGGCCTTGAAATCGGCTTTCTGGTAGGCCTGCTTTTTGCTGGTGCTCACGGTGAAGGTCTTGGTTTCACCCGGCGCGAAATCCGCCTGGAAGATCACCATATCGGGCTTGTGATAATCGTCGTAATCGGTGTCCACGGCCTGGCAGAGGACCTCCTTGCCGGAACTGTCTTTGACGTGAATCATTTCGAGGTTTTTGGCCCCGAGCGGAGCGAGGTCTTTGCCGGAAATCTCGATGGTCTGGCTGGGGCGCGGGATTTGCAATTTATTGACGGCTTTGATGGTCAACGGCCCGGCGGCGGAACAGGCTGCGGGTAGCGAAGCGGCGAGCAGGACTTGCAGGAGCTTTGTTTTCATGAAGAGATTGTTTTCGTTCAGTTACTGACGATTGAGCGTGCCCGGCGGTTACGGAAGGTTATTGGCCACATGGTGTCAGTTTATTGCTGGGGCTCGGTCAAGCCGTGGTCTATGATGGTGGTTGCCTATATAATAGGCGACGTTTGGGAGCGTACTTATGACATTCAAAAGACGAAGTGTCCGAAAATTAATTCCCTGGCGTTCATTACTTTGTCGTTGGCTTGAAGTGATAGCGGCGTTTTACAACAGTTCTCGCAAGGAAAAACGGATTCATCCAGCCTGGCGAGTCATTGATTTCTCACAGAAATGTTCCGCCCGTTCAGGGCTTGGGAAATTGCTTCAACGTTACTCAGGGCGTTGCCCTGGGCTGTCATGTTGCGGGCTTCAGCCCATACACAGACGAAGTTTCATTCCGGGAACGAGGTCGAACAACTATACAAGTTATTTGCAACTCGGGAGACCGAAGCTAAAGCAAACTTCAGATCTCGACCTATCGGAAACAATCGCCCGCGCCGAACAAGGCTCGGCGAATCAAGCGTTGAAAGCTGTGGCCGACGATTTGGTTGCCTTCGTGAAATCCGTGCTCCGAAAAGGCAATTGAGAGAATCTCAACTTGAGCGTTTAAGATTCGTGCAGTAGAAAATAAGCCAGGCCGAAAGCGGCCAGCAGCAGCCCAATAATCGCCGCGCATTCGGTCACCGTTACCACGCCCGCGACGTGGATAAGCACGCCCAAACAAGTTATGCCGAAATGGAAAAAGTCCATCGGTCCGCGATCTGTCGATTCCACGCGAGTCGTCATGATGAAGCCAATCTAATGCGTCAGGGGGAAGATGCAACCGGCAGGGGGACGTGCTTGAGGTAAACCGCGTAGGCCACCGTGAAATAAATCACCACGCCGGTCACATCCACGAGCGTCGCGACGAAAGGAGCGGAGGATGCGGCGGGATCGAGTCCGACGCGCTTCAGCACAAACGGCAGCATCGAACCTGAGAGGCTTCCCCAGAGAACGACGCCGATGAGTGAAAACAAAATGGTCAGCCCCACGAGCCACCAATAAGGCCCATACATGCCGCCCGAGGCGCGTTGAAAAATAAAATGCCAGGCGCTGATGCGGACGAAGCCGATCGTTCCCAGAATGATGCCGAGCGCCAGGCCGGACAGGATTTCGCGCCGCATCACACGCCACCAATCGCGCAGGGTTATTTCGCCGAGGGCCATGGCCCGGATGATGAGGGTGGTTGCCTGCGAACCGGAATTGCCGCCGCTCGACATGATCAGCGGCAAAAACAGGACGAGCACGACAGCCTTGGCGATTTCGTCCTGGAAAAAAGTCATTGCTGTCGAGGTCAGCATTTCGCTCAGGAACAGAATCACCAGCCACGGCGCGCGCTTGCGCACCATTCCCGCCAAATCAGTCCTGAGGTAGGGCAAATCGAGGGCTTCGACACCACCGAGTTTCTGGATGTCTTCGGTGGCCTCGCGTTCGGCAACGTCCAGCACGTCGTCGACGGTGACGACTCCGACCAGCACTTCCTTGGAGTCGACTACCGGCAGGATGGTGGAGTCGTATTTCTTGAAAGCTGCGACGGCGGTTTCCTGGTCGTCCGTGGCGCGCAAAAAGATTTGCTGGTTTTCGAGAAGTTCGAGCACAGACATTTGCAACGGCGCGACCACCAGGTTTCGCAAGCGCACGTAATCGACAAGGTGCCCCTTGCCGTCCACGACGTAAAGCTGGCTCATGGATTCGCGCTTATCGGCTTCCTCGCGCAAATGCGACAGGACTTCCGCGACGGTCCAATTCTGCTGGATCGCAACGTAGTGAGGCGTCATGCGCCGGCCGATCGAGCCTTTCGGATAGCCGAGCAGGTCCGTGGCGATCTTGCGCTCTTCCGGCTTGAGCAGAGCGAGAAGTTTTTGGGTGGCGGCGGACGGCAACTCTTCGAGCAGCGCCGTGCGGTCATCGGGCGAGATGTCGTTGAGGATCTGCGCCACTTGCTCCGTGCCGAGCGCGTGGAGGGTTTGTTCCTGGTCGCTGATGGGCAGGTATTCGAAGACTTCGGCGGCGACATCGTGCGGCAGGATTCGCAGCAACACCGCTTCCTCCTCCGGGCCCAGGTCGAAAAAAATCTCCGCGATGTCCGGCGGAGAAAAATCACAAAGGATGGCGCGAAGCTGCGCGAAATCCCGTTTCGCGATCAAATCCACCAGCTCAGGTTGCAGCAAATTGCCAATCATGCGTCACTTCAGTCCGCAAATACTCGATACGACCGCACTAAAGTTCGTCGACAGAATGGTACAATGCACCGGTACGGGCAATCAAACTTTTGTCCTGTCTCAATGAAACGTGATTGGGAGCGAGCGTCGTCACGCGTCACGTTTTACGTTTCATGTTCATGGGGCTAAATCCCCAATGGATTCCGGGAACAAAAGGATGGACGGGTTATTAGCCGCACGATCCGGCGGCCAAACCTGGCAAGCAACACACAAAAACTGAGATTATATGGCTACAACCGCAGGCGATGTTTTAATCGAGGTCCTGTTGGAATGGGGAGTGGAAGTGATATTCGGGCTGCCCGGTGATGGCATCAACGGAATCATGGAGGCACTGCGCAAACGGCAAAAGGAAATCCGCTTCGTCCAGGTGCGGCACGAGGAATCGGCGGCTTTCATGGCCTGCGGCTACGCGAAATACACCGGCAAACTGGGCGTGTGTCTCGCCACCTCCGGCCCGGGCGGAATTCATCTGCTCAACGGCCTTTACGACGCGAAGCTGGACGGCGCGCCGGTGCTCGCCATCACGGGCCATCATTTTCACGACCTGATCGATACTCATTCGCAGCAGGATGTAAACCTGGACCGTCTTTTCATGGATGTGGCGGTTTACAACACGCGGGTGATGGGGCCGGAGCATGTCAGTAACGTCACGCATCTCGCCTGCCGCACTGCGTTGAGCCGTCGAGGGGTGGCGCATATTAATTTCCCCACGGATACGCAGTCCATGCCGTTGAAGAAAGGCGCACGGTCCCCGAGAAATATTCCGGGCCACAACACGGAGGCGTTTGCCCGCCGCGCCGGTCTGCCTGGCGAGGACGATTTAAAACGCGCCGCCAAAATTCTTAACGAAGGCAAAAAAGTTGCCATCCTGGCCGGTCGCGGAGCATTGGGCACCGCGGACGAACTCATCGCCGTGGCTGACAAGCTTGGCGCGCCCATCATTAAAGCGCTGCTCGGCAAGGCGTGCGTGCCGGACGATAGCGAATTCACGACCGGTGGCATTGGCCTGTTGGGGACGCGGCCTTCGCAAGAGGCGATGGAGGGATGCGATACGCTGCTCATGGTGGGCACTTCGTTCCCTTACCTGGAATTTTTCCCCAAACCCAGCCAGGCGCGCGGTGTGCAAATCGATTTGGATCCCACGCGCATCGGTTTGCGTTATCCCGTGGAAGTCGGCCTGGTGGGAGACAGCCGGCGCAGCTTGAAGCGGCTCCTGCCGTTGCTGCGCCGCAATCCGGAACGGTCGTTTCTGAACAAGGCGCAGCGCGGAATGAAAAAATGGCGGGAGTTGATGGAACAACGCGGCACGCGCACTGATAAACCGATGAAACCCCAGGTCGTGGCGTGGGAACTCAGCAAATATCTGCGCGATGACGCCATTGTGTCCTGCGACAGCGGCACGATCGCGACGTGGTTCGCGCGGCAGATACAGGCGCGGCGCGGGCAGAAGTTTTCGCTCTCCGGCACACTTGCGACCATGGCGAACGGATTGCCTTACAGCATCGCCGCGCAAATCGCGTTTCCGGAGCGGCAATGCGTGGCTTTCGTAGGCGACGGCGGCTTCTCGATGTTGATGGCCGATTTCGCGACGGCGGTGAAATATCAACTGCCGATCAAGGTGATCGTCATCAAGAATAATTCGCTCGGTCAGATAAAATGGGAGCAGATGGTGTTTCTGGGAAATCCTGAATTCGCGTGCGATTTGCATCCCATCGATTTTGCCGCGTTCGCGCGCGCCTGCGGCGGGATTGGTGTCACGGTGACTGAGCCGTCTGCGTGCGGGTCCATTATTCAAGAGGCTCTGGCGGCGCCGGGACCGGTGCTCATAGAAGCCGTGGTGGACCCGTATGAACCGCCGATGCCACCGATGATTGAGGCGAAACAGGCGTTGCACTTTGCGGAAGCGCTCGCGCGCGGGACGCCGAAACGGATGAAAATTGCGACCACAATTTTGGAAGACAAAGTAAAAGAACTTGTGTAGCAGCCGACAAAAGGAGGCTCACGACAAAAAAGGAAACTGACTTATGGAAAATCAATTAAATGGAAAAAGAGTGGCGATTCTCGTCGCCGATGGCTTTGAACAGGTGGAATTGACCGGACCAAAGGAAGCTTTGGAAGCCGCGGGTGCGAAAACGGAAATCGTCTCGCCGGCGGAGAAAAAAGTGAAGGCCTGGGACGAGGACGATTGGGGCAGCAAATACAAAGTGGACGTGCCGCTCGCGGAAGCGAGTGCGCGCAATTATGACGCCTTGCTCCTCCCCGGTGGCGTAATGAATCCCGATCATTTGCGCCAATATCCGGAGGCGATCGAGTTCGTTCGGCAATTTGTGAATTCGGGCAAACCGATTGGCGCGATTTGTCACGGACCGTGGACGCTCATCGACGCTGGAGCGGTGAGAGGGCGACGCATGACTTCTTATCCGTCCATCAAGACCGATCTGATGAACGCGGGCGCGAATTGGGTGGATGAGGAAGTGGTGGTGGACAACGGCATTGTGACGAGCCGCAAGCCGGCGGATATCCCCGCGTTCAATCGCAAATTAATTGAAGAAATCGGCGAAGGTGTACACAACCGACAAGGTTCGCCGCAGCGGACGATGACGGAATAAAGCGTTCAATGGGATGTAGTGGCACAGGCGTCCTCGCCCGTGCGTCTCTCTCCTTCCGGAACTCTTGAAACTCACGGGCGAGGACGCCCGTGCCACTTCACCTTTTCGTTGCCAGGGGATTTGCCGCTGGCTAGCCTTGGGCCTGCGATGCTCGCTTCCCTGTTGAATTTTCTAAATATGGGCTATTGGGTGTTTTCGTCGCCGCTGTTTTTGATCATCGGCATTTTTTGGCTTTGGATGTTCATAGACGCGGTGCAGCGGCGTGAATGGATTTGGGTGACGTTTATTTTCTTCGCCCCGGTAATGGGAGCGTTTTTGTATTATATTTTTGTTTATCGCGAGACGCCGTCGGCCACGCGCGGTTTCGAACTCCCGGGCGCGGTCGACCGGCGGCGGATCAAGGATCTTCAGGCGAAGATTCATCATCTCGACAAGGCGCACCATTATTCCCAACTCGGCGATATTTATTTTCAACAGGGAAAACTGGACGCAGCCGAGCAAAACTATCGCGCCGCGATGGAGCGCGACCCGCAGGACATCGACACGCGGGCGCATTTCGGCCAATGCCTGCTGCGCGCGAAACGTCCCGCCGAGGCGCGGCCGCTGCTCGAAGGCGTGGTCGCGGAAAATCCCAAGCACGACTACGGCTATTCGCAAATGGCGCTGGCGGAAACCTACACGGCCTTGGGCGAAAACGACAAGGCCTTCACGGTCTGGAAACAGGTGACCGAATATCACTCCTACCCGCGCGCCAAAGTGCAACTAGCGGAAATTTACATCGCGAGGAACCAGCCCGAACTTGCGCTTCCCGAATTGCGCGAAGTGATCTCCGATGACGCCCACGCGCCGACTTTTCAACGCCGCCGCGACCGGGTATGGATTGGGCGGGCGAAGAGTTTGATGGGGAAGTTGAAGTAAATCTAGACTGGTAGGGCAGGCGTTGCCGCGCCGCCCCATATTCCGTTGATAACGTAGTTGCCGACGATTTGGTAATGACCCATTTTGCGGATTTTTGAGAGACACGATAACCCGCTGCGGATCGCCGGCGGACCGGTAATGGTACGTTTTGAATCTCTGAATTAAACTTTGGTCTTGAATCTGTCCCGATTCCGCGCAAGGTTGCAGCATGCCTAAACGCTCAAGCAAAGACATGAACGAGATGGCTTTCAGCATTGTTCAGCAAGTGACACAACAGCCCAGCGCACCGGAAAAGAATCCGGCAGCGGTCGCGCTTGGGCGTCTTGGCGGCCTTAAGGGCGGCAAAGCGCGATCTGAAAGTCTATCGGCCAAGAGGCGCAAAGAGATTGCGCAAAAAGCAGCACGGAAACGCTGGAGCCAAGAGACAAAGTAGTCCGTCTTTAATCTTCGTCTTCCGGTGGAAATTCGGTGGGCATCTCCATTTCTGCAATGTCTTCCGTGAAATCGTAACTGAACTCAAGCTGCGACCCCGTATTCCAGTTTTGGTTATACGAGTCGACCGATTGCTTGTGGTGAAAGCAATCCGCCCGGGCCATATTCAGCATTTGCTGAAAACTAATCTGCATGTGTTCCGGCGTCGCTGTCGTGATGTCATCCCACCACGTCATTTGCTTCGTCGTGCCGTCAGGTAATTCGACCTGAACTCGACGGGCATACTTGCGCCGCACTTCTCTGCCTTGCGGATCGACCATGTACTCATGGGCCATTGCCCGGCCAATATCCTTCGCAAGTTCGTCAACCGCTGATTTACGGGTCGGTTTCCAAAGGCCCTCGCGATATGCCCATCCTGCAATGGTTCGTTTGTCGGTGGGCCACGGCATTCCGGCTTCTCGATATTTTTCGACTATCTCTTGTAATGCTTCGTTATATGTTGTTTTTGTTGCGCTCATGATTTCTTTGCGTTAGATGGCTGGCATTGATAAACCGTAACCGTCTGTCATTGCTGTTTGCGTGATGTTATTCCTAATTTTGGCCAGCATCTCCCGATTTGCATACCAGCCGATCTGCCTGTGAAACTGAAGTTGTCCGGTAACGATACCAGGATGAACTTTCATGCGGTGAGCGAACTGAATGATGCGCTCTTTTGAATAAAACGGTTTCACGCGGATGATGAATGATTTCATCTTGTCGTGAGGGATTAAAAAATCGGATGCCTCTTTATTGGCGCGTGCTTCTATTGCTGCAAGGTCGGAGGCGGTGGATTCGCCAACCAAATCCGAATCTACCGATTGCGCGTCGTGATGACGAATATGCGAAAGCTCATGGGCGAGTGTAAACCACAAGGCATCAATGCGATCAAATCTTAGAGACAGCAAAATCACTGGCGCATCATCCGCCAACCAGAACGCCGCACCGTCAATTGGGCTTTGCGCCAAGGGTTCAATGATCACAAGCCGAATGCCTATATCGGCGAGAAACTTGGCTAGATGTTTTGTTTTCTCCGCGTAATAGGCCATTTTGCGCAGTTCGTGTAACGCATCTTCAAAAATATCAGGTTTGAACGATTTTGCATTTAATGCCGCCGCCAACCTAGCACCACGGATGCACCATGCTACCTGAGAAGGGTCGAGGGCTTCTGTCTCAAGCGGCTTCCGCGCATTAACATGCAATTTTGGCTTTTCGTCCAAAGATGCAATGTTGAAGAATCTAAGTATCTCCTTCTCTAAATCCTCAATTGAATCTGTTGAACTAATCCACCCCCGCTTGGCCATATCTTTTACAGGAGCAAAATTGAACAGTTTGGCTCGTCGTTCTACATCAGTATTAGGCTCCAACAATGAGAGGCGGTATCCAGCGTCCAGATTTAGCCAAATTTCAGGCGAATTTCCGAACGCCGCGCCTAACGCCAGCGCCATATCGGGAGTGATGGAGCGTTTGCCCTGAATAATTTCGCTAACTGCGGGCAGATGCTTGCCCAAAATGGCCGCTAGGTCGGCTTGCGTCCACCCTCGCTTCTCCAGTTCAGCCCGTATTACTTCGCCCGGTACTTGTCGTGTTTCTTCCATCTGTGATAGTGTTCTCATACAATCATTTTCCAGTCAACTACCATTTTACCGTAAAACGATAAAAAGTGCTTGCAAAGCCTGACCGCTCAAGCATATTGAGCGCATGAACAAACTGAGCATTGAAGAAAAAGTCCGGGTGGTTGCCTGTTTGGTTGAGGGCAACAGCCTCCGCGCTACAACGCGCATGACTGGCACGCACCGGACTGCGATTCAAAAGCTCTTGGTTGAACTTGGCGCGGCTTGTTCCGCCTATCAGGATAAAGTTTTTCGCAATCTCAAGCTCACACATATCCAGTGCGATGAAATTTGGGCTTTCGTCGGCTGCAAACAAAAGAACGTCGAGACAACCGAACACATGCGCAAGCAGTGGGGCGACGTTTGGACGTGGACGGCTTTGGATTCAAAAACGAAACTTGTCCCCTGCTGGTATGTCGGAACCCGTGACGGCGGCGCGGCTTATCATTTCATTCACGATCTCAAAGGCCGCTTGGCAAATCGCGTCCAATTAACCACGGATGGCCATAAGGCGTATTTGCACGCGATTGAAGATGCTTTTGGCACCGAAGTTGATTATGCGATGCTGCAAAAGATTTATGGGAATGCGCCTCAAGGCGGGGAAGTCCGCTATAGCCCGGCTCAATGCATGGGGGCACGCCGCGCAGTAATCAGCGGCATGCCGGATGTTGAACATATCTCCACCAGCCATACCGAACGGCAAAATCTTACGATGAGAATGTCCATGCGCCGTTTCACCCGGTTGACCAACGGCTTTTCAAAGAAGGTTGAGAACCATGAAGCAGCGGTTGCGCTTCACTTCATGCATTACAACTTTGCACGGGTTCACCAGAGTTTGCGCGTGACGCCTGCAATGGAAGCGGGCGTTTCAAATCACGTTTGGACCTTGGCGGAAATCGTCAGCCTTTTGGACTTCAAACAAGTTTGATTTAGGAAATGTTTCGGAGGTTGGCTCAAACGAGGTATTCTCAATTTGTTTTATCAAACTGTCTGAGCGGGAAGAATCGCTGCTCCACCCAGCAGATTTTGATGAGTCAGTGTGGTCAACAAACGATACTTTATCGGCTGAATTTTTTTTATGCATTTTGGTGCCTCCATCCATCGAATGAACGTTGATCTTGAATTTGAGTATTCGCTGTTCCAGCTATGGCAATTCGGCCTAATGTTCCTTCGGTAGCAAAATAATCGCTCCCGCCAGTCACGCTCTCAATTAGCGCCCGCTTTAAATTATAGGTCACTGTAGGTCTGACTCCTAAAAAAGTATTTGGGTCAAATTTTGTTCTAAATTCCAACTCGCTCCCGATGTCATCGTAAATCGATTTTATCAACTTGTATAGTGCATCGCTTGGTTTTTCTGCTGGCAGCCCCATTGCTATCGATTCGCGCCGATGCAATGTGTAATCATGACTTCCGGACTCGCTGCACAGAAATTTAATAATTGCATCGACCTTTGGCTTATCTGTTATCTGGTTTGATAGCAGCTTGCGGGCCAACATTTGTATTTGGCCCTTTGCGCGATGCACTTGCCCTAAAACTAACGGATGCACATTATCGGCCAGTTTCATTGCTATAGCAGTCAACCCCTCCGGCGTCTTTATTCCCGCACCTTCTCGGCACAGTTCAATAAAGCCATTTACGGATTCAACATGGACGGGGAATCTGGCGTTGTTGGAGGCACCGGGAATAGCGGGGTTTAAAGCCGTTGTAAAACTCGGGTCAATAGGCCCAATTGTGGCCTGTTTGGTCATTATAATTTTGTTCGCACCCAAGCACATCAATGTCCCTGCACTCCGCGCTTTAGAAGGAACTATCACCTCAAATTCATCACAAAATTGACGAATGAGATTAACCAAACTCCACGCGGTCAAAGTCGATCCGCCGCAAGTGTAAAGATAAAGAGAAATTTTCTTTTGGACACCAATGATGTCTAAGTGATTTGTGAACAGATCGTAAACCTCTGGGTGAATCTCGGTTTCCAGTCCGGGTCGATCACTGGTGATGTAGGCGATGACGCTTGACCCTCTGTCTTTTTCCAACTCGGCATATTTTGCCTTCCGCTCTGCGTACATATTTTCCCTGTGTAAGTGGTGGATTGTGAAAAGGCAGGGAATGAATATGAAATTGCTAGAGAGAATGCAACATCGTAATTGTGCTTCCTTTGAGACACCCATTTGGAGTTTTCAAAACGTACCATTACCGGCGGACCCGCAGGCTTGCGTTACCAATGCGATAGAGTATCCTCAATAACATGACTGAAATCATCTTTGAAGTCCGTGAAGATGAAGTGGGCGGGGGTTACATCGCCTCCGCTTTGGGCGTCGGCATCCATACCGAGGCGGACACGCTTGAAGCGTTGCGCACCAACGTCAAGGAGGCGGTGGACTGTTACTTCGACGAAAACATGACCGCCCCCGGAATCATTCGGCTGCATTTTGTCCGCGACGAAGTGCTGGCCCGATGAAGCTTCCACGAGACCTTTCCGGCCCGGAATTGGTTAAAGCATTGCGGAAATTGGGCTACGAAGTAACCCGTCAAAAAGGTTCGCATATTCGGGTAACAACTCGGCAAAACGGCGAACATCATGAAGTCATTCCGAATCATAATCCTATCAAACCGGGCACACTCAGCGGAATTCTCAAAAACATTGCCAACCATCATCGGATGACGCTCGAGGAATTGTTGATCAGCCTGGGTTTGTAACGCTCGTCCAACGCCGCCGCGATGGCGTATGTGGATACGGCGGGCGAAGAGTTTGATGGGGAAAGTTGAAGTAATGCTTCCATCGTGAATTTGTCCGCCGGGCCGACTGTGGACGCCGTTTGCAAGAGACTACCAAAACGAGTGTTGAATGAATATGGACTTTAAAACCCTCGCCTTTTTCGCGCTTGTTTTAAACGGTGGTTTGTTCGGTTGCTCGACAAACATCCCGAACCAGCCTGCCGGCCTGCCACTCGGTTACCACAACTCGCAATATGATTTCAGATTTTTCCTGCCGGCCGCGTGGAAAGGGTATTCGGTTATCACGCAGCAATGGAAGGATGACGCGCATTTGTCGGAAAAGAACGCGGATATGGCGTCGGCGCATGGACCAATAATTGTATTACGCAATCCACAATGGAAAACGAACGATTTGTATCAGGACATTCCGATTTATATTTTTACGCGGCAACAATGGGAGGACATTCACCTTGGTAACTATGACGCCGTGGGCGCTGGTGGTATCATTTATGAACTTTGGCATGATGACAAATATGTTTTTGGCATCCATAGCCGTTACCATGCAGATGACTCTGTGAATGGCTGGAAGGAAGCCGAAGATATTGTTCGTCAGAATTGCGCCGCACATCCTGAACCGCATTTGCACGATACATAAAAACGAAACCCATCCTTTTCCTTACGCTCCTTTTGAGCGGTGGCTTATTCGGCCGTTCCTTGAATCATCCGGTTTCATCCGCGATTTGAATTGCAACGCGTTGCCCAATGCACAAAACCAATTAACCCGTGCAGAAAATGGGGTAGCGCGGCTTAACGTTTCCTTTTACTCTTGCAGCCGATGAAAACGATTCAAGCGGAAGCCGGCCAGATCCCCTTCGCGAAGCAGATTGAGGAGATCGTGATGTCCACGCCGGTCATCGACATTCATACCCATCTTTACGAACCGGTTTTCAAGGACCTCCTGCTGTGCGGCATCGATGAATTGCTCACGTATCATTACCTCGTCGCTGAGGTTTTCCGCTATCTCGACATGCCGTACGATAAGTTCTGGGCGATGTCCAAGACGCAGCAGGCGGACTTGATCTGGGACCAGCTTTTCCTCCAACACTCGCCGGTTTCCGAAGCGTGTCGCGGCGTGCTCACGACGCTCCAGGCGCTCGGTCTCGATGTGAAAAAACGCGACCTGCCGGCGCTGCGAAAATGGTTCGCGGGCCAGGAAGTGGACGGCTACATCACGCGTTGCATGGAACTGGCGGGGTTGAGCAAAATCCACATGACCAATTCGCCGTTCGACGATTTGGAACGGCCCACGTGGGAAAAAGGTTTTACGCGTGACAGCCGTTTCACAGCGTGCCTGCGCATTGACCCGCTGTTTTTGTGGTGGCCAGAAGCCGGGCCGAAACTGGGAAAATGGGGCTACAATGTGGACATGGGCACGCCCGGGGCGAAGTTCTTTGACGAAATCCGCCGGTTTCTCGCCGATTGGGCGAAGAAAATGAACGCGCGTTACGTGATGGCGTCCATTCCGCCCGATTACAAGTTCCCGGATAAAAACATCAGCGCGCAAATCGTGGAGAAAGCGATTTTGCCGTTTTGTCGCGAGCATGGGTTGCCACTGGCGCTCATGCCGGGCGTGCGACGCCAGATCAATCCGCAATTGCGGCTGGCCGGTGATGGTGTCGGCCTGAGCAACCTCGAGACGATTCAAAATCTTTGCGCGCAATTCCCGGACAATAAATTTCTCACGACGGTGCTCGCGCGCGAGAACCAGCATGAGTTGTGCGTGCTGGCGCGGAAATTCCGCAACCTGCACATCTTCGGCTGCTGGTGGTTTACGAATGTGCCGCTCATCATCAATGAAATGACGCGGATGCGCCTTGAGTTGGTTGGGCTCAGCATCACGCCGCAGCATTCGGACGCGCGCGTGCTGGACCAGATCATTTACAAGTGGACGCACTCGCGGCGCATCATCGCGCAGGTGTTGGTCGAGAAATACGCGGACCTGGCGCAAACCGGCTGGCAAGTGAGCCGCGAGGAAGTGCAACGGGACGTGAAGGATTTGTTTGGTGGGGCGTTCGAGCGGTTTTGCGGGTAAGTGGATAGAACTAAAATGGTGACGATTGAGATTGTCGGTTGGAGAGATTTCGTCGGTGGGACAGGCTGGGATCCGCATGCCAAATCCGAACTTAGACGACGGCTTCGTAGCGGAGTGGTCGCGTCCATCCACGACATAAAACGTTTGGCTAGGAAAATCCATGCTCGTGAGCTGGTGTCTTTACACAATGTTCGCGAAGAAGCAGTTCTTGGCGTGACGCAAATTCTTCAGACAACAGGCGCCGAAATCCGTGTAAAACTGTAGGAGGGCTATAGTGAACGAATTATTAAGAAGTGGCCGAAGCGTTAGAACGGCATTCGATAAGAATTCCTCGTCCGCTTCAGGATGAAGCTGGACTTTCAAAATCCGGCAGCTTTGCGGGCGCGGGCCAGCGATTCTTCGAGTGGAACACCTTTAACCTTCCCCGTTTCCATTTCCTGGATGCGTCGGTCAATTTCCTTTTTCCATGATTGACCGACTGACGGTTCAATGCCGCCGTGCCGAGTGATCATGATGCGATCAATCAATTCAGCCACGGTTTCCGGCGGCATTTCGCGCGTCTCTTCGACGATTTGATCAATCGAAATTGGCATACTCTGAGTGTGGCTTATTCGAGACATTTTTACAAATTTGGTTATAGTCTCGTTATCTCGTAACAGCCGACGTGAGGAGGCTCCTGCTTGTTCCCCGAAAAATTTAGAGCCTCCTCACGTCGGCTGCTACGGGTTGGGGATTGTAGTTTTACTCTTCCGCTTCGACGCAAACTGCCCCATGCTGGTAGCGTGTCTGATTTAATTGCCATCGTCGGCCGGCCTAATGTCGGCAAGTCCGCGCTGTTCAACCGCATCGTCGGGCGGCGCATTGCCATCGTGCATGACCAGCCGGGCGTCACGCGCGACCGCGTGATGGCGGAGGCAGAATGGCGCGGGCGGCCATTCACGCTGGTGGACACGGGCGGCATCGGTTTGTTGCGACGGGAAAAGGCCACGGACGTCATCACCAAGGCGGCCATCGAGCAGGTCAATCTCGCGCTGGATGCCGCAAGCGTGATTATTCTCGTCGTGAACGTGCAGGAGGGAATTGTCCCGTTGGATCGCGAGGTTGCGCAACGCTTGCGAACAAGCGGGAAGCCCGTCCTGCTCGCGGTCAACAAGGTGGACACCGCGCGCGCGGAGTCGGGCGTGCCGGAATTCACCGGGCTTGGCTTTGATAAAATCCTGCCGGTGACGGCCATTCATGGCGAAGGCATTGAAACTTTGATGGATGCAGCCGTAGCTTTGCTGCCTGTCCAAAGTCCAAAGCCCGAAGTCCAAAGCCTCGAAGGCGAACCGACTGAGGACTCGGGACTGAAGACTGTGGATCCAGCGTTAAAACTGGCCATCGTGGGGCGGCCGAATGTCGGGAAGTCTTCCATCATCAACAATTTGACCAAATCCGAGCGGGTGATTGTGAGCCCGATTCCCGGCACGACGCGCGATGCGGTGGACGTGCCCTTTGAAGTCGAGACGGATGGCGTGCGGCAGAAATACATTTTGATTGATACCGCCGGAATGCGCAAAGCGCGCAGCGTGAATGATTCCATCGAGTTTTTCAGCGTGAAGCGCTCGGAGGATTCCATCGCGCGCTGCGATATTGCGGTGCTGGTGATTGACGCGGAGGAGGGGATCACCGAGCAAGACAAAAAAATTGCGGACAAGATCGTGGAAGAGCGCCGGGCGTGCATCGTGGTCATCAATAAATGGGACCTGATGGAACAATCCGTGCGCACGGCGCGCGAGGAGGAAATTGAACGGCGAAATGAAGGTTCCGCCAAGCACGCCCCGAACGTGATGACTACGCTGGCGGAATTCGGCGAGTGGGTGCAGGAGAAATTGTTTTTCCTGGATTACGCGCCCGTGATTTTCACTTCCGCGAAATCGGGTTTTCAATTGGAACGGTTGCTGGAGGCAGTGCGGTATGTGGCGGCGCAGTTGCAGCAGAAAATTCCGACGGCGATTTTGAATCGCACACTGCAGGACGCCGTGGAGCGTCGGCAGCCGGTCAGCTCGGTTGGGCATCGGTTGAAATT